>DASSEX010000018.1:0-3895 GCA_035695045.1 Mycobacteriales bacterium
TACGGCGACCCGGTGCTGCATCAGCCCGCGCGTCGCGTCGAGCAGTTCGACGAGTCGCTCGCCACGCTCATCGACGACATGTTCACCTCCCTCGCCGTCGCCGAGGGCGTCGGGCTGGCCGCGCCGCAGGTCGGCGTGGACCTCGCCGTGTTCGTCTACGACTGCCCCGACGGCACCGGCGGCCGCGCCCGCGGGCACGTCGTCAACCCCACTATCGAGACGAGCGGCGAGCCGGACACCGGCGACGAGGGCTGCCTCTCGGTGCCGGGCCCGTACCACGAGCTCGCGCGGGCGTCGGAGGCCACGGTGCGCGGCGTCGACAAGGACGGCCGGCCCGTCGAGGTGCACGGCGTCGGCTACTTCGCGCGGTGCCTGCAGCACGAGACCGACCACTTGCGCGGCCTGCTCTACATCGACCACCTGCCGCGCAACCGCCGTCGCCGCGTGCTGCGTGACATGACCCCGTTCGAGTGGAACGCCTGACCCTGCCGTCGGCTGCTTTCCGGCTGCTCCGGTTCGCGCGACCACGCCTGTCGGCTGCTTTCCGGCTGCTCCGGTCGTGCGCGGGGCCTATTGTGCGACCGGACGGGCCGGAAAGCGCCTGATATTCGACGAGACCGGCCGGAAAGCCGGGCTCCGCTCAGCCGAGCAGCAGCTCGGCGATCTGCACGGCGTTGAGGGCGGCGCCCTTGCGCAGGTTGTCGTTGCTGACGAACAACGCGAGCCCGCGCTCCCCGTCGACGCCCGGGTCCTGCCGCACCCGCCCCACGAACGACGGGTCCCGGCCGGCCGCCTCGAGGGGGGTCGGCACGTCGCTGAGCGCAACGCCCGGCGCGATCGCCAGCAGCTCCAGCGCGCGCGACACCGGTAGCGGCCGCTCGAACTCCGCGTTGATCGACAGCGAGTGGCCGGTGTAGACCGGCACGCGCACGCAGGTGCCCGAGACCGCCAGCTGCGGGATGTCGAGGATCTTGCGCGACTCGTTGCGCAGCTTCTTCTCCTCGTCGGTCTCGTTCTCCCCGTCGTCGACGATGGACCCGGCGAGCGGCAGCACGTTGAACGCGATCGGGGCGACGTACTTCTGCGGCTCCGGGAAGGTGATCGCCGAGCCGTCGAAGGTGAGTTCGGCCGCCTTGTCGACGGTGGCCTTGGCCTGCTGGTCGAGCTCGGCGACGCCCGCGCCGCCCGAACCGGATACCGCCTGGTATGTCGAGACGATGAGCCGGCGCAGCCCGGCCTCGTCGTGCAGCGGCTTCAGCACCGGCATGGCGGCCATCGTCGTGCAGTTCGGGTTGGCGATGATGCCCTTCGGCGCGTGGTGCACCTGATCGCCGTTCACCTCGGCGACCACGAGCGGCACGTCCGGGTCCATGCGCCAGGCCGACGAGTTGTCGATCACGGTGACGCCGGCGGCGGCGAACCGCGGCGCCAGCTCCTTGGACGTGGCCCCACCCGCCGAAAACAGCGCGATGTCGAGACCGGACGGGTCGGCCACCGCGGCGTCCTCGACGCGGATGTCGACTCCTTCCCACGACAGCGTCCGGCCGGCCGACCGTGCCGAGGCGAAGAAGCGGATCTCGTCGATCGGGAACGACCGGTCGGCGAGGATCCGCCGCATCATCGTTCCGACTTGGCCGGTAGCCCCAACGACACCGACCTTCATCGTCCGGTCCCTCCGTAGACGACGGCCTGTTCCTCGTCGGAGCCGAGGTCGAACGCCTCGTGGACCGCGCGCACGGCCGTGTCGAGGTCGGTGTCGCGGCACAGCACCGAGATGCGGATCTCCGACGTCGAGATCATCTCCACGTTGATGCCGGCGTCGGCGAGCGCGGTGAAGAACCGCGCCGAGACGCCCGGGTGCGACCGCATGCCCGCACCGATCAGCGACAGCTTGCCGACGTGGTCGTCGTAGAGCAGGTCGGAGAACCCGATGCGGTCCTGGATGCGCTTGAGCGCGTTCAGCGCGTTCGCGCCGTCGGTGCGCGGCAGCGTGAACGACACGTCGGTGCGCCCGGTGCCGCCCGTCGACACGTTCTGCACGATCATGTCGATGTTGATCTCGGCGTCGGCGAGCTCCTTGAAGATCGCCGCGGCCTCACCGGGCTTGTCGGGGACGTCGACGACGGTCACCTTGACCTCGCTGCGGTCGTGCGCGACGCCGCTGATGATCGCCTGCTCCACGGATGAGTCCTCCATCGATCCGGTGACGGTGGTGCCGGGCTTGGTCGAGAACGACGAGCGGACGTGAATCGGCACGTTGTAGCGGCGCGCGTACTCCACGCTGCGCAGGTGCAGGATCTTCGCGCCGCACGCCGCGAGCTCCAGCATCTCCTCGAAGGTGACGGTCTGCAGCCGCTTCGCCGACGGCACGATCCGCGGGTCGGCGGTGTAGACGCCGTCGACGTCGGTGTAGATCTCGCAGACGTCGGCATTGAGCGCGGCAGCCAGCGCGACGGCGGTGGTGTCCGACCCGCCGCGGCCCAGCGTCGTGATGTTCATCGTCTCTTTGTTGAAGCCCTGGAAGCCGGCGACGATGACGACGTTGCCCTGCTGCAGCGACTTCTCCAGCCGCATCGGTGTGATGTCGACGATGCGCGCCTTGCCGTGCACGGCGGTGGTGAGCACGCCGGCCTGCGAGCCGGTGAACGACTCGGCCTTGTAACCGAGGGAGTTGATGGCCATCGCCAGCAGCGCCATGGAGATACGCTCGCCGGCGGTGAGCAGCATGTCGAACTCGCGCCCCTCGGGCACCGGCACGATCTGCTGCGCGAGGTCGATCAGGTCGTCGGTCGTGTCACCCATCGCCGAGACGGCGACGACGACGTCGTGCCCGTCCCGCTTGGTGGCGACGATGCGCTCGGCGACGCGCTTGATGCGCTCGGCGTCGGCGACCGACGAACCGCCGTACTTCTGCACGACGAGGCCCACGGCTGTCCTCTCTGAGGCTTCGGCGGAGCCTCCAGGATACCGGCCGTGCAGTAATCGCTTCCGGCGCTACTCAGCGCTACTCGGCTACGAGCGCGTTGCTCAGCAGGGAGCGGAAGTGTTCGACGGTGCGCGGGAGTCCGGCGGCGAGCTCGACGGTGGGTTCCCAGCCGAGCACTCGTTTCGCCAGCTCGATGCTGGGGCGGCGCCGCACCGGGTCGTCGGCCGGCAGGTCCCGGTACTCCAGCTTGCCGTCGCCGACCAGGGCGATCACCTGCTCGGCGAGCTCGCGCATGGTGAACTCGCCGGGGTTGCCCAGGTTGACCGGGCCGACGACGTCGTCGGGTGTGTTCATCAGCGCGATGAGCCCGTCGACCAGGTCGTCGACGTAGCAGAACGAGCGGGTCTGCGAGCCGTCACCGAAGATCGTCAGCGGCTGGCCGGTGAGCGCCTGCACGATGAAGTTCGAGACGACGCGGCCGTCGTCGGGCGCCATGCGCGGGCCGTAGGTGTTGAAGATCCGTGCCACCTTGATGCGCAGCGCGTGCTGGCGGTAGTAGTCGAAGAACAGCGTCTCGGCGCACCGCTTCCCCTCGTCGTAGCAGGAGCGGATGCCGATCGGGTTGACGTTGCCCCAGTACGACTCCTCCTGTGGGTGGACGTCGGGGTCGCCGTAGACCTCGGACGTCGACGCCAGCAGGATCTTCGCGCCGACCCGCTTCGCCAGGCCGAGCATGTTGATCGAGCCGTGGACGTTTGTCTTCGTCGTCTGCACCGGGTCGCGCTGGTAGAAGACCGGCGAGGCCGGGCAGGCGAGGTGGTAGATCTCGTCCACCTCGACGTAGAGCGGGAACGTGATGTCGTGGCGCAGCAGCTCGAAGCGCTTCTCGCCGTGCAGGTCCTCGATGTTGCGGCGCGTGCCGGAGTAGAAGTTGTCGACCACGAGGACCTCGTGCCCCTGGTCGAGCAG
>DASSEX010000019.1:0-27366 GCA_035695045.1 Mycobacteriales bacterium
CATCGGCCGCGCACTCGCGCGCAGCGTCGGCACCCAGTCGAACGTCACGTCGCCGATCGTCACCTCGGCACCGGCTTCGGCACCGAGGTCGGCCAGCGCGTCCTCGACGCCGAGCCGGGCGAGCCGGTCGGCGAGGTAGCCGACGGCTTCGTCATTGCGGAACTCGGTCTGCACGACCCAGCGACGTGGACGGTCACCGTGGACAGTGAACGACTGCGGGCCGGTCTGCTCAACCGAGAAACCCGGATCCTTCACCGCGGCGGGACGCAACACGATGCGTGCCGGTTCCAACGGTGGCGCGGCTGCGCGTGCCGCGGCGACGCGCTGACCCATCGCAAACGAGAGCTCGCGCAAGCCTTCATGCGTCGCCGCCGACACCTCGAACACGGGCCAGCCGAAGCGCTCACGCACATCGTCGGCGACCATCACGGCGAGGTCGCGCGCGTCCGGGACGTCGACCTTGTTCAGCACGACGAGTCGCGGTCGGTCCAGCAACCCGGCATCACGCGCCTCGTCGTAATGCGCGAGCTCGTCCTCGATCGTCGCAATGTCCGAGACAGGATCCCGATCCGGCTCGATCGTCGCGCAGTCAACGACGTGCGCAAGCACGGAGCAGCGTTCGACGTGTCGCAGGAACTCGAGCCCCAACCCACGACCGGCCGACGCGCCCGGCACCAGGCCCGGAACGTCCGCCACGGTGTAGACGACGTCGCCGGCCTCGACGACACCGAGGTTCGGCACGAGCGTCGTGAACGGGTAGTCGGCGATCTTCGGCTTCGCTGCAGAGACCGCCGCGATGAGCGAGGACTTACCGGCGTTGGGGAAGCCGACGAGCGCGACGTCGGCGACGGTCTTCAGCTCGAGCACGACGTCACGCGCGTCGCCGGGCTCGCCGAGAAGCGCGAAGCCGGGCGCCTTGCGCCGCGGGGATGCCAACGCGGCGTTGCCGAGACCGCCACGTCCGCCATGAGCGACGACGTACCGGCTTCCGATGCCGACGAGGTCGGCCAGCTCCTCGCCGGTCACCGCGTCACGGACGACCGTGCCGTCGGGTACGGGCACGTCGAGGTCGCCGCCGTCGGCGCCGTCACGCATCGAGCCCTGACCCGGCTTTCCGCTGCCCGCCTTGCGATGCGGGTGGCGGTGCAGGTCGAGCAAGGTGGTCACGCTGCCGTCGACGACGAGCGTCACGTCTCCGCCGCGCCCGCCGTTGCCCCCGTCCGGGCCACCGAGCGGCTTGAACTTCTCCCGGTGCACGGAGGCGCAGCCGTTGCCACCGTTGCCACCGGCGGCGTGCAGCACGGCGCGGTCGACGAAGGTCGCGGCCATGCTGGGTCCCGAAAGAGCGAGTGCGCGACCGCGTCAGGCGGTCTGCGACTCGCTCGGAACGATCGAGACGACGCGACGACCGCGGAGGTGGCCGAACTCCACCGCTCCGGCAGCCGTGGCGAACAGGGTGTCGTCGCCGCCGCGGCCGACGTTGAGCCCGGGGTGGAAGTGGGTGCCACGCTGGCGGACGATGATCTCGCCGGCCTTGACGACCTGGCCACCGAACCGCTTCACACCGAGTCGCTGCGCGTTGGAGTCACGCCCGTTGCGGGACGAGGACGCGCCCTTCTTGTGTGCCATCGCGGACTACTTCCCGGTCTCGATGCCGGTCACCCGAAGCGTGCTGAGCCCCTGACGGTGGCCCTGCCGCTTGTGGTAGCCGGTCTTGTTGCGGAACTTGTGAATGACGATCTTGGGGCCCTTGCCGTGCTCGACGACCTCGGCGGTGATCCGCGCCGCGCTGAGCTTGGCGGCGTCGGAGGTCACCGCACCCGCGTCGTCGACGAGGAGAACGGCCGGCAGCGTGATCGACTCGCCCGGAGCGGCGGAGAGACGGTTGACCTGCAGCGTGTCGCCGACGGCGACGCGGTGCTGATGGCCGCCGGTGCGGACGATCGCGTACACGGTGGAGCTCCTCGACACGTGCTGATGGGGACTACTGAGCGTACCGGATGTGCGCCCAGGAGGGTCAAACGTCACCATCCCAGCGGGCGGTCCGCACTATTCGGACAAATGACTCCGACGGGTCATGGTATTCCGAACGTCGATCGGTCAGGCTGGTCTCATGCACGCAGAGGAGCTCGACGACCTCGTCCAGCACCTTGCCGTGGCCAAGTACGCGCTCGAGGCCCACGACAACGCCCGCGCCGCCGAGGCGGTCGACACGGCTATGGCGATCGCCCGGCGGGTGCTCACCCGCAAGCAGGCCGAACGCGGCCCGGCCGCCGACGAGTCAATGGTGCGCAGCTACCCCTCGACGACCTAGCCGCCGCCGGCCGGGGAGTCGGTCGGTACGGCGTCCGCCGCCGGCCGAGCATCCGGCGCCGACTCGCCTGCCGAGCCTGTCCCGCCACCTGGGCGGTCCTCGGCGGGAGTGGCGTCGCCGTTGCCGGACTTGCTGCGGCCGCGACCGCCACGGGAGCGACGCTTCTTGGGCTCGCCGTCGGACGCGGCGCCGTTGGCCGAGCCGTCACGCGATGCCGACCCGCTCCCACTCGAGCCGCCGTTGGCCGAGCCGCCGTTCTGGCTCGAGCCGGCGACGGTCGGCGTACCGGCTCCGGCGGGCCGCTTGCCCGCGACCGGGTCGAGCGTGAGCAGCACCCCGCGGCCGCCGCACTCCTTGCAGGTCTCGCTGAACGCCTCGAGCAGGCCCTGACCGACCCGCTTGCGGGTCATCTGCACGAGCCCGAGTGACGTCACCTCGGCGACCTGATGGCGGGTGCGGTCGCGGCCCAGGCACTCCAGCAGCCGGCGCAGCACGAGGTCGCGGTTGGACTCGAGCACCATGTCGATGAAGTCGATGACGATGATGCCGCCGATGTCGCGCAGCCGGAGCTGACGCACGATCTCCTCGGCCGCCTCGAGGTTGTTCTTGGTGACGGTCTCCTCGAGGTTGCCGCCCTTGCCGGTGAACTTGCCCGTGTTGACGTCGACGACGACCATCGCCTCGGTCTTGTCGATGACGAGAGAGCCGCCGGACGGCAGGTGCACCTTGCGGTCGAGCGCCTTCGCCAGCTGCTCGTCGATGCGGAACGCCTCGAAGACGTCCTGGCCGTCAGTCCATCGTCGCGCCCGCTCGGCGAGGTCGGGAGCCACCCAGCGCAGGTAGTTGTCGACGGTGTCCCACTCGTCGTCGCCCGAGACGATGAGCTCCTTGAAGTCCTCGTTGAAGATGTCGCGGATGACGCGGATGACGACGTCCGGCTCGCCGTAGATGAGCGAGGGTGCCGACGCGGTCTGCGCCTTCTTCGCGATGTCCTCCCATTGCGCATGCAGCCGGTTGAGATCGCGCTCGAGGTCCTCTTCGGTCGCACCTTCCGCGGCGGTTCGGATGATGACGCCGGCGTCTTCGGGAGTGAGCCGCTTGAGAATGCCCTTGAGCCGGGTCCGCTCGGTGTCGGGGAGCTTGCGACTGATGCCGGAGACCCGACCGTCCGGCACGTAGACCATGTAGCGACCCGGCAGGCTCACCTGGCTGGTGAGCCGCGCGCCCTTGTGACCGATCGGGTCCTTCGTGACCTGCACGAGCACCGACTGGCCGCTCTTCAGCGCCTGCTCGATGCGCGGTGCGCGGCCTTCGAGAGCGCTGGCGTCGTAGTTGACCTCGCCCGCGTACAGCACCGCGTTGCGGCCGCGACCGATGTCGACGAACGCAGCCTCCATGCTCGGCAGGACGTTCTGCACCTTGCCGAGGTAGACGTTGCCGACCATCGACGTCTGGTCCTTGCGAGCAACGAAGTGCTCGACGAGGATGCCGTCCTCCAGCACACCGATCTGCGTCCGGTCCTGCGCCTGGCGCACGACCATCACGCGCTCGACCGACTCGCGCCGGGCCAGGAACTCCGACTCGGTGATGATCGGCACCCGGCGACGCCCGGTGTCTCGGCCATCGCGGCGACGCTGGCGCTTCGCCTCCAGTCGCGTGGAGCCCTTGACCCCGCGTACGCCGTCCTCGTCCGCATCGCCGCCGGAGCCGCCTCCACTCCGGCTCCGACCGCCGGTGGCCTTCTTCGCCGCCGGCCGTGGTTCGCGGACGTGCACCACGGTCTCGACGACGTCGTCGTCCTCCGTGGCCCCCTCGCCGTCACCCTCGCCCTTACGGCGGCGGCGACGACGGCGACGGCGACGGTTGGCGGCAGCCTCGTCGCTCTCGTCACCCTCGTCGGATTCGGCGCCCTCGGCACCGGCCGGTTCGCCCTCAGCGGCCGCGTCCGCGTCGAGGTCGGACTCGTCGTCAGCGGTGCCTTCTGCGCCGGCCCCTGCCCCGTTGGCCCGCCCGCGACCCCGGCCACCGCGCCGACGCCTGCGGGGCGCCGGACGGTCGCCGTCCTCTCCGGTGGCCTCGGCTCCGGATGACTCGGTGCCCACGTCGCTCTGAGCGCCGGCGGCGTCCTCGTCGTCGGCGTCGGCGTCGGCGAGAGCGGCCAACCGGGCGGCGAGGTCGACCGGAGCATCGGCGGCCGGCCTGGTGGCCCGCCGGGCCGCCGGGGGCTCTTCCTGCTCGCTGCCCGCTGCATCGGTGGCCTTGGCCGTCTGCTTGCGCGGGGCACGCTTGCGCACCGCGCGCTCGGGCTCGGGGGCCTGGAACAGCACGCTCGGGACGCCGCTGCGCTCCTCGGCCGTGGTGTCGAGCGCCGGAAGCGGAGCCTCGTCGGCGACGGCGCGAGCCGCCGCGTCGGTGTCCTCGACGGGGCGCGCGGCGATGCCGGCGTCCGTCCCGGCGCCGGCCGGAGCTGCCTTCTTGCGGCTGCGGCTCCGGGTCGGTCGAGCCGGCTCGGCGGCGCCTGAGCCGGTTGCGGATGACGAAGTCTCGACCTCGACCGGAGGTTCAGCGACAGCTGCCGCTTTCCGTGTCCGCCTCGCCGGCTTCGCGGGCGGCTCCGCGCCGCCCTCCGAAGCCGCCGAGTCGGGCGGAGGCGGGGCGCCGGCGGCCGCCTTCTTGGCGACCCGCTTGCGCGGTGACTTCGCGGCCGGCGCCGGCGTGTCAGTGCCGTCCGGGCCGGAGGTGCTGGTGGGCGTGTCGGGCGCGTCGGTGCGCTCGTCGTCCTGCATGCGGGGTGTTCTCCCGTCCGCTCCCGGGTGCGCCCGTCGGGCGCTCCGCGCAGGAGCCGGTTCGTGCCGCCGGACGAGGTCTGGGCCTCACCGGCGGAAGCCTGGTGGTCAGCTCCTCCGCGACTTTCGTTAGTGCGGCGGAGCCTCGGCGGCGTCTGCAGCCAGCGGGTCGAGCAGTCGGACCGGGTGGTCCGGCGTTCCGTCCGTGGTGGACGGCGTCTCGTCGAGCAGGCCCTGCGCCAGCCTCGTCACCAGGGGGGTGACGGGTGTCGGGAGGGCGGCCGCTTGACGCAGCGCCGTCATGACGTCGTCGGGTCGGACAGCGGGTGTGGTGTGCCGTACGACCAGGTCGAGTATCGCACAGGGGGCGAAACCTCCCGCTTCCGCCGCGCCGACCGCGAGGTGGACGACCGCGGCACGCGCGTCGACGGTCCGGGTGCCGTCCTTCGTCAGCCGCTCGACCGGGGCGGTCCCGAGCGTCAGGAACCGCTCGATCGCGGCCTCGGCCTCGCCCGCGTCGACCTCCCGGAGCTCGACCCGCCAGCGCGACGCCGTGATCCGCTCCCCCAGCGACCCGCCCGGTGCTGCCTCCACGACCTCGACGATGTCCAGCCCCGGAGGCAGCGCCGCGTCGAGAGCACGTCGTACGTCATCCGGCTCGCGCATTTCCGCGAGAGCGATCTCGAGGTACTCCGCCTCTGACGCGACGCCGGTCGGCGACGCGCCGGCGTAGGAGACCTTGGGGTGCGGCGAGAACCCGGCGGAGTACGCCATCGGCAGCTGGGCCCGCCGCAAGGCCCGCTCGAGGGCACGCGCGACATCGCGGTGGCTGGTGAAGCGCATCCGCCCGCGCTTCGCGTATCGGATCCGCAGCCGCTGCACCACTGGTGGCGGCGGCGGACGGTCCGGCTGCCGGCCCACCGGATCAGACCGGAGAGAGCGGCAGGAGCGGTCGGCCGGTGGGACCGACCTGGATCTCCGTGCCGAGCGACGGGCAGACGCCGCAGTCGTAGCAGGGCGTCCACCGGCAGTCGTCCACCTCGACGGAGCGCAGCGCGTCCTGCCAGTCCTCCCACATCCAGTCCTTGTCGAGGCCGGCGTCGAGGTGGTCCCACGGCAGGACCTCGGACTGCTCGCGCTCGCGGGTGGTGTACCAGTCGAGCGAGACCGGCCCGCCGGCGAAGACGCGCTCGCAGGCCTGCGACCAGCGTTCGAAGGAGAAGTGCTCGCTCCAGCCGTCGAAACGGCCGCCGTCTCGCCACACCTCCTCGATGACGGCACCGACGCGACGGTCGCCGCGCGACAGCAGTCCTTCGATGATCGAGGGACGCCCGTCGTGGTAGCGGATGCCGATCGACTTGCCGTAGTTGCGGTCGTTCATCACGGCGGCCTTGAGGGACTTCAGCCGCCGGTCGACCGTCTCCCAGTCGAGCTGCGCAGCCCACTGGAACGGCGTATGCGGCTTCGGCACGAACGCGCCGATGGAGATCGTGCAGCGGATGTCCTTGCGGCCGGCCGCCTCGCGTCCTGCGGCGATGACGTGCTTGGCCATCTCGGCGATCTGCAGCACGTCCTCGTCGGTCTCGGTCGGGAGACCGCACATGAAGTAGAGCTTCACCTGCCGCCAGCCGTTGCCGTAAGCGGTCGACACCGTGCGGATCAGGTCCTCTTCGGTCACCATCTTGTTGATGACCTTGCGCATCCGCTCGCTGCCACCTTCAGGAGCGAAGGTCAGGCCGGCGCGGCGACCGTTGCGGGTCAGCTCGTCGGCAAGGGTGATGTTGAACGCGTCGACGCGGGTCGAGGGCAGCGACAGCGACACGTTGTCGCCCTCGTAACGATCCGCGAGCCCCTTCGCGATCTCTCCGATCTCGCTGTGGTCGGCGCTGCTCAGCGACAGCAGACCGACCTCCTCGAAACCGGTCGCCGCGATGCCGCGCTGCACCATCTCGCCGACCGTGGTGATGCTGCGCTCCCGCACCGGGCGGGTGATCATGCCGGCCTGGCAGAACCGGCAGCCGCGAGTGCAGCCGCGAAAGATCTCGACGCTGTAGCGCTCGTGCACGGTCTCCGCCAGCGGCACCAACGGTTTCTTGGGATACGGCCACTCGTCGAGGTCCATCACCGTGTGCTTGCTGACCCGCCACGGAACGCCTGCCTCGGCCGGGCTGACGCGCCTGATCCGGCCGTCGGGGAGGTAGTCGACGTCGTACAGGCCGGGGACGTAGGCGACACCGTCGGTGGCGAGCCGCATCAGCAGCCCCCGACGGCCGTCCGGACGTCCGGCCTGCTTCCACGCGCGCACGATGTCGCTGATGCGCAGCGCAGCCTGCTCGCCGTCACCGAGCACCGCGGCGTCGATGAAGTCGGCGATCGGCTCCGGGTTGAAGGCGGCGTGTCCGCCCGCGATGACGATCGGCTCGTCGTCACTGCGCTCGCGCGCGTGCAACGCGATGCCGGCGAGGTCGAGCGCGGTCAGCATGTTGGTGTAACCGAGCTCGGTCGAGAAGCTGATGCCGAAGACGTCGAACGCCTTCACGGGCCGGTGCGCGTCGACGGTGAACTGCGGGATGCCGTGCTCGCGCATGACCGCTTCCATGTCCGGCCACACGCTGTAGGTGCGCTCGGCGAGGACGCCCGCCTGCTCGTTGAGCACCTCGTAGAGGATCTGGACGCCCTGGTTGGGCAGCCCGACCTCGTAGGCGTCGGGATACATCAGGCACCAGCGGACCGTCTCGTCGCCCGCTTCGTCCCAGTCCTTCACGGTGGCGTGCAGCTCGCCGCCGACGTACTGGATCGGCTTGGAGACGCTCGGAAGGAGGGGTTCGAGGCGGTCGAAGATGGTCTGAACGGGCACCTGCCAAGACTACGGCCGAGGCCTACGGTGCGGTCATGAGTGATATCCGGGAGCGGTTCGGGCGGGCGGCGGCTCACTTCGGCGAGCTCGTCCACCAGGTGAAGGACGACCAGTGGGGTGATGCCACGCCGTGCACCGAGTGGGACGTGCGCGCCCTGGTCAACCACCTGGTCTACGAGGCGCGCTGGGTGGTGCCGATCCTCGACGGTCAGACGATCGCCCAGGTCGGCGACCGGTTCGAGGGCGATCTGCTGGGAGATGACGCGGTGGCGTCGTACGACGCCGCCCTGCAGGAGGCGACCGCGGCGGTGCGCGACGTCGACCTCGGCCGGACGGTGCACCTGTCGTTCGGAGACCTGCCGGCGGCGGATTACCTCACCCAGCTCACGTCGGACTTCGTCGTCCACGGCTGGGACCTCGCGCGCGGCATCGGCGCCGACGACCGGATGGACCCGGACATGGTCCGGTTCGTCCATGCGGCCGCCGAACCGCAGGCGGACATGCTCGCGGCCTCCGGGCTCTTCGCGACGCCGGTGCCCGTCGCCGATGACGCCGACGACCAGACGAAGCTCCTCGCCCTCTTCGGCCGCCGCCCCTAGCCAATCGCCACATGTCGGCCTTCTATGGCCGGTATGTGGCGATTGACGGGAGCAGTTACGTGCGGCTTCGCATGTAGACGTTCTGTAAGAGACCGACGGCGATCATCGACGCGAACATCGACGACCCGCCGTAGCTCACGAACGGAAGAGGCAGCCCGGTCACCGGCATGATGCCGACCGTCATGCCGATGTTCTCGAACGCCTGAAAGCCGAACCAGCAGACGACGCCCACCGCGAGCAGCGTGCCGTAGGCGTCCTCTGCTCGCGCGGCGATGGACAGGCCCCGCCACAGCACCACGCCCACCAGCAGGACGAGCAGTCCGGACCCGACCAGGCCGAACTCCTCACCGGCGACGGTGAAGACGAAGTCGGTCTCCTGCTCCGGCACGAACTGACCATTGGTCTGCGCGCCGTGGAACAAGCCCTTGCCCAGCCAGCCGCCGGAGCCGATCGCGATGCGGGCCTGGTTGGTGTTGTAACCGGAGCCCTGCACGTCGGCGTGCGGGTTCGTGAAGGAGGTGAACCTGTCGATCTGGTACTGCTTGAGCAGGTGCAGGTGCATGATCACGACCGCACCGGCGAGCGCGACGCCGATCATGCCGAGGATCCACTTGCTCGACACCCCGCTGATCGCGATGACACCGAAGATGACGAAGCCGATCACCATCACGGTGCCGACGTCGGGCTGCTTGAGGATCAGCAGGATCGGCACCGACGCGGCGGCGAACGTCAGCCAGATGTCGCGCTGGTCCGGCGCCTCCGCGCCGTCGCGCTTCTCCCCCAGCAGCATCGCCGCACCGACGATGAGGGCGATCTTCGCGAACTCCGAGGGCTGCACCTCGAACCCGCCGCCCACGTTGATCCACGAGTGCGAACCGTTGACGGTGACACCGTGCACGAGCACGAGCACGAGCCCGGCGAGCGACGCGAGATAGACGACGGGGGTGTAGGCGCGGATCGTGCGGTAGTCGACGAGCGCGGCGATGCTGCCGAGGATCAGCCCGATCGCGACGTTGAGCAGGTCCTTCTTCAGATACGCGTTCGGGTCGATCCCCGCCGCCAGGTTCTGCGGCTTCGTCGCACCCCACACGAGCAGCGCCCCGAAGGTGCACAGCGCAGCGACAGCGAAGAGCAGCACCCAGTCGAGGCGGCGCAAGGGCGACTCACGGTCGAGCGCCCGCTCGCGGAGCGACTCGTGCCGGCGCTGGACGGAGTACGGCGCCGTGCGTGGGGTCGACCAGTCGGTCACGTGTCACCCGCCAGGGTCGGACGACCACCGGAGCGTACGGCGACAGCGGGCGGCCAGGCGAGATCCGGAAGCGCCGAGTTGCCGGCGCCGCCTCCGCTGACCGCGCTGGAGTGGGAGACGAGCGGCGACGTCGGCAGCCGGGGAAGGGACCTGGGCGGATGCCCGGTGGGGAATGCGGCCTTCTGGCCATCGACCCCGAAGACGGTGTCCCAGACCTGGCGCACCGCAGGCGCCGCGACCACACCACCGACGCCGCCCTTGTCGACGGTGATGACGCAGACGAACTGCGGCTTCTGCCCGGTCTTGCCCGCGAAGGAGGCGAACCACGGCGACGTGTAACTGCGGTTGAGCCCGATCTCGGCGGTGCCCGTCTTGCCGCCCACGCGGAACTTGTCCTGCGGCCAGCCGGCAAACGCGGTCGCGCCAGTGCCCTGGGTGGTGACGTCGTACAGGGCGTTGCGGATGTAGTCGAGCTGTTCCTTCGCCAGCGGCAGGTGACCGCGAACCGGGGCCGGCAGCTGTTTCACGACGTGACCGCTCGGGTCGACGATCGCCTGCCCCACGCGCGGCTCGAAGACGGTGCCGCCGTTGGCGACCGCGGCATAGGCGACGGCCAGCTGCAACGGCGAGACGAGGACCGACCCCTGGCCGATGTCCTCGATCAGCTGCAAGCCGGCGTTGAACCGCCAGCCGTCGGTGCAGTACTCCTGGTCGTAGGCCTTGAGGATGTCCCCCGGCTTGCGGCGCTTGGCACCGATGCAGTAGTTGCGGTGCGTCTGCTTCCACTGCAGCAACGTGTTGCGCCGGTCGGCGATGTGTCCGGTCGTCGCGTTGGGCAGGTCGATGCCCGGCGGCATGCCGATGCCGTAGGCGCGCGCCATGTGTTGCACGCCCTCGACCGGCTTCTTGTGCCGCGCGACGAGGCCCTCGTCCCGCAACCAGTCGCGGTACGCCAGGTAGTAGTAGACGGTGTCGCAGGAGATGACGAGCGTGCGGTGCAGGTCGATGGTGCCAGCGGCCTCGCCCTCGAAGTTGCGGAACGAGCGGCCACCGACGGAGTACGACGAGCCGCACGGATAGGCGCCGGAGAGCGACGCGGTGCCGTCACGCAGGAGCCCCGACGTCGAGATCGGCTTGAACGACGAGCCGGGTGAGTAGGCGCTGCTGAACGCCTTGTCGACCAAGGGCGCGCCCGGCTCCCTGCGCAACCGGTCGTAGGCCTTCACGTCGATCCGGCCGCCGTCCCACAGGCTGGGGTCATAGGTCGGGTACGACGCCATCGCAACGACGTGACCGGTCTGCGCGTTGAGCACGACGCCGGCGGCGAAGTCGGCGGGGCCGCCGTAGGCCTGCACGCCGAGCTGGCGGGCGTGCTGCACGGCTCCGACCAGGGCGTGCTCGAGCGATGCCTGCACCCTGGCGTCGAGGCTGGTGACGAGGTTGTCGCCGGGCTGCGGCGGCGTCTCCTTCAACGTCCCGGTGACGGCGCCGAGGTGGTCGACGGCGACCTGGGTGATCCCGGCGCTGCCACGCAGCCACTGGTCGTACTCCTGCTCGAGCCCCTGCCGCCCGACGAGGTCGCGCCTTCGCGCGTCCTGCTCGCTCTGCGGCAACCGCTTGAGCTCGTCAGCGGTGATCGGCGCGAGGTTGCCCAGCAGGTGTGTCGCGAAGGCGCCGTCCGGCTTGACGTAGGACCGGACGGCAGCGAGCGCAGCGGTGACCCCGGGGAAGTCCTCCTTGCGTTCCAGGATCTGCAGCGCCAGTCGCGTCGAGTTGAGGTCGTTCTTGAGCTGGGTGACCGGGATCGGCTCGTACGGCGACCCGTTCCAGCAACCCTCGGGAAGACCGCCGGCGCCGCACAGGGTGATGCGGTCGTGCAGGTCTGAGTAGGGGACGTGCAGCACCTGGGCCAGTCGCTGCAGAACTGCGACGCCGCCGTCGTGCTGGCGGAGCAGCGCGACGCGGTCGACCGACACGACGAGAGCCGTGCGGTTGCGGGCGAACGCCAGACCGCGGTCGTCGAGGATCTCGCCGCGAGGTGCGGTCGCGATGATGTCGCGGACCTGGTTGTCGGCGGCCGCCCGCTCGTACTGCGGGGCGGCCAGGACCTGCAGGTACCAGAGCCGGCCGAGCAGGGTGAGGACGAGCGAGACGATCAGCACGCGCAGAACCACCAGGCGCAGGCGCGTCCGGTCGCTCACGGTCGCACTCCATAGCCGGCGGGGTCGGCGCGGCGAGCCGCTCCCGAGACGACTGGCACGACGAACGGTGCCAGGACGACATCGTAGATAACCGTTGCAACCAACGAGTTCCCAAGCGCTGCAAGCGTGATGCGTTCGTCACCGAGCAACGCTCCGACGCCGGCGTACCCGATCACGGCAAGGGCGCTGCCGGCAGCCACGACCAGGACGGTCGCGAACACCGAACGCTCCTCGGCGTCCTCGAGCAGCCCGGCGGCGTAGCCGACCGCGGCATAGGCGAGCGCGAGCCGCCCCATGGTGTGGTCGGCCGGTGGCACGACGTCGGCGGCGAGGCCGGAGAGGAAGCCGAGGATGGCGCCGTACTCCGGTCCGCGGACGAGGGCGAGCGCGACGACGACGAGCACGACGAGGTCAGGCCGGCCGTTGGGTAGCGGGATGCGGTTGAGGATCGTGACCTGGACGAGCAGAGCCGTGACGACGAATGCGGTCGAGACGAGCCGGCGCACGGCTCAGCCGGTCCCGGACGGTGACGGCGTCGGTGACGGCGACCGTCCGGGCGAACGTGACTGACTCGGCGAAGGGCGCGGTGAAGGGGGCAGCAGGCTGTCGCGGCGAATGGTCCGCGGGCTGGCGACGACCACTCCGACGACGTCGATGGACGTGAAGTCGACGAAGGGCGCGACGACAGCGGTGCGAAAGAGCTGACCGGGCTCCGGAAACACGCGCACGATCCGGCCGATGGGGACCTCGGCGACGAACGGCCGGTTGCCGATCGAGGCGAACGACACCAGTCGATCGCCCGGCTTCATCGTCGAGGAGCTGCCGAGGAGGGTGAACGTCATCGGCTGCCGTCCACCGCCGTCGACGTGACCGATCTCGTTGGTGCCCTCGAGCCTCGCGCCGGCGGTGAACTTCGGATCGCGTCCGAGCAGGACGGTCGTCGTCGTGGGGCCGACCTCCACGGTCTTGCCGACCAGGCCGTCGCCGTTGATGACCGTCATGTTGGTCTGGATGCCGTCGCGGCTGCCGACGTCGATCGTCGCGGTCCACTCGAAGCCGAGTGCACCGTCGACGGCGATCACCTGCGCCGGCACGATCCGGAACTGCGCCCGGCCGGCGAGACCCATGACCTGCTCCATCGAGCGCAGTCGCGCGCGCTCGGCGTCGGTCAGCCGCAGCTGCTCGCGCAGGGCCTGGTTCTGCTTGCGCAGCTTCGCGTTGTCGGCCCGGTAGCTGGACAGGTGGCCGAGCGAGCCGAAGAAGGAGCCGACCGGTCTCGCGACGTCTGCGACCGCCCGCTCGACCGGGCCGAAGACGGCGTTGCCGATCGTGCGGAACGGGCCGCCGGCGTTGGAACGGTAGTCGAGCGTGATCAGCGTGAACGCGGTGAGCAGCAGCAACGCGAGCACGAGCCGGGCACGGCGGGAGTCCCTCATGGGTCGAGGGTCAGCGCCGGCTTAGTGACGCGGCTCGGAGATGAGCACCTGCTGCAGCGCCTCGAACTCCTCGACGCACTTGCCGGCGCCCATGGCGACGGAGTGCAACGGGTTGTCCGTGATGTGGATCGGCATGCCGGTCTCGTGCTTCAGCCGCTCGTCGAGCCCCTTCAGCAGCGCGCCGCCACCGGTCAGCACGATGCCGCGGTCCATGACGTCACCCGAGAGCTCCGGCGGACACTTGTCGAGCGTCGTCTTGACCGCATCGACGATCTGGTTGACCGGCTCCTCGATCGCCTTGCGGATCTCCTCGGAGCTCACGACGATCGTCTTCGGCAGGCCGGAGACGAGGTCGCGGCCGCGGATCTCGGCGTGCGGCTCGTCCGGCGCGGGGAACGCCGAGCCGATCGCCATCTTGATCTCCTCGGCCGTCCGCTCGCCGAGCATCAGGCTGTACTCCTTCTTCACGTACTGGATGATCGAGCTGTCGAGCTCGTCACCGCCGACGCGGATGCTCTGGCTCGTCACGATGCCGCCAAGGGAGATGACGGCGACCTCCGTGGTGCCGCCGCCGATGTCGACGACCATGTTGCCGGTCGGCTCGTGCACCGGAAGGCCGGCGCCGATGGCGGCGGCCATCGGCTCCTCGATGATGTAGACCTTGCGCGCGCCCGCCTGGTAGCCGGCGTCCTTGACGGCGCGCTGCTCGACGCCGGTGATGCCGCTCGGGACGCAGACGACGACGCGAGGCTTCGCGAAGTGGCGCCGGCGGTGCACCTTCTGGATGAAGTAGCGCAACATGCGCTCGGTCGTCTCGAAGTCGGCGATGACGCCGTCCTTGAGCGGCCGGATCGCGACGATGTTGCCAGGCGTGCGGCCGATCATCCGCTTCGCCTCGGTGCCGACGGCGAGGATGCCGGCGGTGTTGGTGTTGATCGCGACGACGCTCGGCTCGTTGAGCACGATGCCCTTGCCGCGGACGTAGACGAGCGTGTTGGCGGTGCCGAGGTCCACGGCCATGTCTCGACCGAGGAACGCAAGATTGTTCGCCATGAGGGGGCTATGGCCTTCCGAAGCAGGGGCGGGCGAGCGCCTCAGATGCTAGCGCTGGCAAGCGTTTTCCAGAAGGTGCGGCGCGCGGCCGCGCCGAGCCGGCGGCGCCGTACGCGCGGTCAGCCGAGGTCGGGGAAGAACAGCTTCACTTCGCGGTCAGCCGACTCCGGTGAGTCACTGCCGTGGACGAGGTTCTGGCCGATCTCCAGCGCGAAATCGCCACGAATCGAGCCGGGGGCGCTCTTCACCGGGTCGGTGACGCCCATGAGCGCGCGCACGGCCTCGTGGGCCCGGGGCCCTTCGGCGACGAGCGCGACGAGCGGACCGCTGGTGATGAAGTCGACCAGCTCGCCGAAGAAGGGCTTGCCGTCGTGCTCCGCGTAGTGCTGCTGAGCGGTGGCCCGGTCGAGCGTGCGCAGCTCGAGGGCGGCGATCTTCAGGCCCTTGCGCTCGATCCGGCCGACGATCTCGCCGACCAGACCACGGGCGACGCCGTCGGGCTTGACCAGGACAAGGGTGCGCTCAGTCTCAGACACGATCGGCAAGCCTACTGAAGCGAACGTGATCATTTTCGTCTCGGCCCACGCTCGAGCAAGATCAACAAGTCTCGTAGTTGATCACGTTCGCTGAGAAACGGCGGCGCATCCACAGTCGGCGCGCGCCACAGCGAGCTCAGCCGCGGCCTGTGGACGCGCGCCTACATCGTGACCGGAGGCCACACCCTCGCGGGGTGAACGATCAGGAACTCCGTCGCGCAGAGCATGCCGCGCGGGCAATCGAGCTCGGCCTACATCTGCCGCCGGACGCGGCGATCAGCCATGAGTCCGCGGCCATCCTTCGCGGCTGGTCGACGTACGACGTCCCTGCGGCCGTTCGCGTCACGCGCACCCGAGGCAACGGGTTCCGAACCAGCGACATTCACGTTCATCGAGCCGGCATGCGCCCGACAGACCGAGACGTAGCGCAAGGCGTGCCGGTGACGTCAGCTGCGCGGACCGTCATCGATCTGGGCAGGCGCCTTCCGTTCGGTCAGGCGCTCGTCACCGCCGATGCTGCCTTGCGCGCCGGGACCTCGCGGCAGCAGCTGCAGGACGTCCTCCGGCACCAGTGGACCTGGCCGATGGTTCGTCGCGCAATGCCGGTCATGCGTTGGGCCGACAGTCGAAGTGAGTCAGCACTCGAGTCGTGGACGCGCAGTCGCTTCATCACGTTGCGACTGCCGATCCCGCGTCTGCAGCAGGACATCGTCGGCGAACACGGATGGGTCGCGCGAGTCGACTTTCTCTTCGACGAGTACGACGTCGCCGGCGAGGCAGACGGCCGGATCAAGTACCTCGCCGATGAGCTCTGGGCAGAGAAGCAGCGACAGGACGACATCGAAGATGCAGGCAAGGAAGTCATTCGCTGGATCTGGCGGACTGCGCACGTACCGGATGAGGAGTTCGCCCGCCGGCTGCTTCGCAAGCTGGACCGCGGCTTGATGCTCAAGCGTCTGCGAGCCACCGCGTGACTTGAGCGAATGTGATCATCTTCGCCTCGACCCACGCTCACGAGACGTCACCGATACCCGAAGTTGATCACGTTCGCTCACGGAGCAGTGGGGCGCCAGAGGCGGAGGTAGTAGAGCCAGATGCCCGCGAAGAGGACGCCCACGACGTACATCGGCCAGGTGATGACGCCGGACACGACCACCCAGGGCTGCAGGAGGCTCGCGAAGACGCGGCCGTGCCGACGCCGGAGCTGAGCGGCCGCGACGATCAGCAGCACGCCGAGGACCAGGAGATAGACGATGTGCCAGGCGACCACGTGGCCGCGCTCGGCGCCGGCGACCGCGGGCGCGGCGAGCAGCAGGACCAGAGCCTCGAGGACCAGACCGCCCGCACCGATGCCGAGCAGTCCCCGCGGAGGCGTGGCCGCTGGCGTCGCCCCGGGCGTCGCCCCCGGCGTGGCCCCTGGCGTCGCCCCTGGCGTCGTCGCCGGTTGCGAGCCGCCAGCCACGCCTACGGGCTCGTCCGCGGTCATAGGACGGGGCCAGGTGCCAGCAGCCGGCGGGCTTCGCCGACGGTGACGATCGACCCGGTCACGAGCACGCCGCCCCCGACGTTGCCGTCCTCCTCGGCGGCCGTCACGGCCGCCTCGATGGCATCGTCGAGTCGCGGAACGACCTCGACCCGCGAGTCCCCGAACACCTCTACGGCGACAGCGGCGAGCTCGTCGACACCGAGCGCGCGCGGCGAGGTGTTGGTGGTCACCACGACGCTGTCGACCACGGGCTGCAGCGCGTCCAGCAGCCCACCGGCGTCCTTGTCGTCGAGCACCGCGACGACGGCGACCAGCCGAGTGAAGGAGAACGCTTCATCGAGCGCCACGGCCAGCGCTGCGGCGCCGGCCGGGTTGTGGGCGCCGTCGAGGAGCACCGTCGGGCTGCGTCGCACCACCTCCAAGCGCCCGGGCGACGTCACCGAGGCGAATGCCGCGCGCACGACGTCGACGTCGATCCGGCCGCGTTCACCGGCACCGAAGAACGCCTCGACCGCCGCGAGCGCGCAGACGGCGTTGCCGGCCTGATGCGCGCCGTACAGCGGCAGGAACACCTCTTCGTAGGTGCCGCCGAGACCTTCGAGCTCCAGCATCTGCCCGCCGACGGCGACAGTGCGGGATCGCACACCGAAGTCCGTTCCCACCCGGACGATCGAGGCGCCGACCTCCTCGGCCCGGCGCGCGAGCACGACGGCTGCGCCCGCAGGTTGCGGCGCCTCCACCACCACGGCGCCGGGATGGATGATCCCGGCCTTCTCGGCCGCGATCGCCTCGACCGTGTCCCCGAGGATGCCGACGTGGTCCAGTCCGATCGGGGTGACGACGGCGACCGGCGCCTGCACCACGTTGGTCGCGTCCCAGCGACCGCCGAGACCGACCTCGACGACGGCGACGTCGACCGGCGCATCCGCGAACGCGGCGAACGCCATCGCCGTGAGCAGCTCGAAGAAGGTGAGGGGGTCCGGATGCCGGCCGTCGACGAGTGCCGCGAACGGCGCCACGTCGTCGTACGCCGCCGCGAACCGGAAGGCGTCGAGTGGCTGCCCGTCGAGCGCGATCCGCTCGGTCGGCGACTCGAGGTGGGGGGAGGTGTAGCGGCCCGTCCGCACGCCGAACTCGCGCAGCAGCGCGTCGATCATCCGGGCCGTCGTCGTCTTGCCGTTGGTGCCCGTGATGTGGATGGAGGGGTAGCTCCGCTGCGGCGATCCGAGCAGGTCGAGCAGATCGGTGATCCGGTCGAGGTCGGGCACCATCCGGCTGGGGAAGCGTTCCTCGAGCGCCTTCTCGACCCGGGCGAGTACGACGTCGGCCTCGTCCGCCCGATCGTCCGCCACGGCAAAAGACTAGAGGCGCCAAATACGATGGCCGACATGACCGATCTACATGTGCCCGAGAAACCGTCGCTCGACGGCCTCGAGGACAAGTGGATCGCCGTATGGGACGAGCAGGGGACCTACCGCTTCGACCGGTCGAAGTCGCGCGAGGAGATCTACTCCATCGACACGCCGCCGATCACGGCGAGCGGGTCGCTGCACGTGGGTCACGTGTTCTCCTACACGCACACCGACCTGGTCGCCCGCTACCAGCGCATGCGTGGCCGCGAGGTGTTCTACCCGATGGGCTGGGACGACAACGGCCTGCCGAGCGAGCGCCGCGTGCAGAACTACTACGGCGTCCGGTGCGACCCCTCGTTGCACTACGACCCCAACTTCCGACCTCCCGCCGGCGGCGAGGGCAAGGCCACCCGGCCGCAGGACCAGATCCCGATCTCGCGGCAGAACTTCGTCGAGCTCTGCGACCAGCTGACCGCCGAGGACGAGAAGGCCTACGCCGACGTCTGGCGCCGGCTCGCGCTGTCGGTCGACTGGTCGGACCCCTACCGCACGATCGACCGGCGCTCGACCGCGATCTCGCAGAAGGCGTTCCTGCGCAACCTCGCCCGCGGCGAGGCCTACCAGGCCGAGGCACCGTCGCTGTGGGACACGACGTTCCGCACGGCGGTCGCACAGGCCGAGCTCGAGGATCGCGAGCGTCCGGGTGCCTACCACCGGATCGCGTTCCACAAGGCCGACGGGCCCGTCTACATCGAGACGACCCGACCGGAGCTGCTGCCCGCGTGCGTCGCACTGGTCGCGCATCCCGACGACGAGCGCTACCAGCCGTTGTTCGGGACGACGGTCCGTACGCCGCTCTTCGCCGCCGAGGTGCCGGTCGTCGCGCACCATCTCGCCGAGCCCGACAAAGGTTCCGGCATCGCGATGATCTGCACCTTCGGTGACCTCACCGACGTCACCTGGTGGCGCGAGCTGCAGCTGCCGACGCGGGCCATCGTCGGTATGGACGGCAGGCTGCTTCCCGATCCCCCGGCGGGGGTAGACGCGGCGGCGTACGCGCGGATCGCCGGCAAGACCGTGCACTCTGCGCGCGAGGAAGTCGTCGCGATGCTGCGTGAGTCGGGCGAGATGGAGGGCGACCCCAAGCCGATCACGCACCCGGTGAAGTTCTACGAGAAGGGCGACAAGCCGCTCGAGATCGTCACGACTCGGCAGTGGTACATCCGCAACGGCGGACGGGACACGACGATCCGCGACGCTCTCGTCGGGCGCGGCCGCGAGATCGACTTCCACCCCGCTCACATGCGCGTGCGCTACGAGCACTGGGTCGAGGGGCTGACAGGCGACTGGCTGATCTCCCGGCAGCGCTTCTTCGGCGTTCCCTTCCCCGTCTGGTACGCCCTCGACGACGAGGGCAACCCCGACCACGACAAGCCGATCACGCCGGACGAGTCGGCGCTGCCCGTCGACCCGTCGAGCGACGCACCTCCCGGCTACGACGAGAGCCAGCGCGGCAAGCCCGGCGGCTTCATCGGTGACCCCGACGTGATGGACACCTGGGCCACCTCGTCGCTGTCGCCGCAGATCGCCGGCGGCTGGACGTTCGACGACGACCTCTTCGGCCGCGTCTTCCCGATGGATCTGCGTCCGCAAGGACAGGACATCATCCGGACCTGGCTGTTCTCGACGGTCGTGCGGTCGCACTTCGAGTTCGGGACCGTGCCGTGGAACAACGCCGGCATCAGCGGCTGGATCCTCGACCCGGACCGCAAGAAGATGTCGAAGTCCAAGGGCGCCGTGGTCACACCGATCTCGCTGTTCGAGGAGTTCGGCAGCGACGCGGTCCGCTACTGGTCGGCGTCAGCTCGCCTCGGCACCGACGCCGCGTTCGACACCGGGCAGATGAAGATCGGTCGACGGCTGGCGATCAAGCTGCTCAACGCGTCGAAGTTCGCGCTCGGGCTCGGTGTGACACAGCCGGATCTCTCGGCCGTCACCCACCCGCTCGACCGCGCGTTGCTCGTCCGCCTCGCTGACGTCGTCGAGACCGCGACACTGGCCTTCGACCGCTACGACCACACGCGCGCGCTCGAAGCGACCGAGACGTTCTTCTGGACCTTCTGCGACGACTACGTCGAGCTCGTCAAGGAGCGCGCCTACGGCGAGCGCGGCGAGGCGCAGCAGGCATCGGCGAAGGCGACGTTGGCCATTGCCTTGCACGTGCAGCTGCGACTGTTCGCGCCGTTCCTTCCGTTCGTGACGGAAGAGGTCTGGTCGTGGTGGCAGGAGGGCTCGGTGCACCGGGCCGAGTGGCCGACGCTTGCCGACGTCGCGGTTGACGAGGGCGAGGCTCGCTTGCTCGGCCTCGTCGGCGACGCGTTGTCGCAGGTGCGCAAGGCGAAGTCGGAGGCGAAGGTGTCGATGCGCACCGACGTCGCGAGTGTCGTCATCAGTGCGGACAACGACGCCGTCGCGCTTCTGCAGAGCGCCGGCGACGACCTGCGCAGCGCCGGACGGATCGCCGACCTGCAGTTCGCTACCGCAGGCGACGGCGAGCTCGCCGTGCGGGTGACGCTCTAGCCGCTGCTGACGCTGGCGCGCTGCTCAGGCAGCGTCAACAGCTCGGCGCTCTTCGCAGGATCGTCCATCACTGCGCCGAGCAAGCGGTGCAGCCGGTCGAGGTGCCGGTCGAGGTCACGCTGGGCGCCCGCACGGCTGCTCTCGCGAGCCGCCTGCAGCAGGTTGCGGGCCGCGAGCAGTCGCGCCTCCGCGGCGTCCGCGCGCGTCCGGGCCGCTGCGGCGCGCGCATAGGCACGAGCGCTCTGGATGGCCGCCGCCACGATGGGCGCCACCGTGAGCAGCAAGGCCCGGTCGTCATCGTTCCAGGCGTCGGGCTCCGGAGAGTCGATCTGCAGCACGCCGATCGCGCGGCCGTCGGCCACGAGCGGAACAGCGAAGTAGCTGCGTACGCCGACAGAGACGCGCTTTCCCTTGCCGATCTGGGCGGCGTCGAGGTCGGCGATGTAGACCGGCTGCTCCGTCAGGATCACGCGCCCGGCGACCGACGAACCGAGTGGCACGCGCTGCTCCATCACGTGCGCGGGAGCGATCGGGTCACTCGAGGCCATCCGGATCCAGCCGTCGTCGTCGAGCAGCTGGATCGACCCGCCACCGAACGGGAGCAGCGGGCGCACACACCGCAGCGTCTCCGTCAGCACGTCGTCGAGGTCGTGGCGTGCAGTGACCTGTCGCGCGAGCCGGGACAGCAGGGAGTCGACTTGTTCCCCCTCACGACGCGTCACCGGACTATGAGACCTCGCTCCGGGTGGTCCGTAAATAGTCATCTGGGACTAGTCCGTCGGGGTCAAATCGTTCTAAATCCAGTCCTCCCGGGCGACGCAAAGGGCGCACACCGGCCGGGGCTAACTCTCATTGGTCACGTCGAGCAGTGGCTATGCCGAGCGACGACGGCAACGGAGCCGTCAGCGGGCTACGCGGACTTCTCGCGGCGCTCGCGCTTGGCCGGCGTCGCGTCGCGCGGCACCAGCGTCGGGTTGACGTGTTCGAGCACGACCTCGCCGGTGATGACGACCTTCGCGACGTCCTTGCGCGACGGGACGTCGTACATGACCGACAGCAGCACCTCTTCGAGGATGGCGCGCAGGCCACGAGCCCCGGTGCCGCGCAGGATCGCCTGGTCGGCGATGGCCTCGAGAGCGTCGGTCGAGAACTCGAGCTCGACACCGTCGAGCTCGAACAGCTTCTTGTACTGCCGGACGAGCGCGTTCTTCGGCTCGGTGAGGATCTTGATGAGCGCGTCGCGGTCGAGGTTGTGCACGCTCGTGATGATCGGCAGACGGCCGATGAACTCGGGGATCATGCCGTACTTGAGCAGGTCCTCCGGCATCACGTCGCCGAAGACGTCGACCGTGTCGACGTCGGTGGCCGAGCGCAACGAAGCACCGAAGCCGATGCCCTTCTTGCCGACGCGCGACTCGATGACCTTGTCGAGACCCGCGAACGCACCACCGACGATGAACAGCACGTTGGTGGTGTCGATCTGGATGAACTCCTGGTGCGGGTGCTTGCGACCGCCCTGCGGCGGCACCGACGCGGTCGTGCCTTCGAGGATCTTCAGCAGCGCCTGCTGGACACCCTCGCCGGAGACGTCGCGGGTGATCGACGGGTTCTCGCTCTTCCGCGCGATCTTGTCGATCTCGTCGATGTAGATGATGCCGGTCTCGGCCTTCTTGACGTCGTAGTCGGCGGCCTGGATCAGCTTGAGCAGGATGTTCTCGACGTCCTCGCCGACGTAGCCGGCTTCGGTGAGCGCGGTCGCGTCAGCGATCGCGAAGGGGACGTTGAGCATCTTGGCGAGCGTCTGCGCGAGGAGTGTCTTGCCGCAGCCCGTGGGCCCCAGCAGCATGATGTTGGACTTCTGCAGCTCAACCGGGTCCTTGTCGGTGGAGCCGGCCTGGACGCGCTTGTAGTGGTTGTAGACCGCGACGGACAGCGTCTTCTTGGCGTTGTCCTGGCCGATGACGTAGCCGTCGAGGAACTCGTAGATCTCCTTGGGCTTCGGCAGCTCGTCGAACTTGACGTCCGAGCTCTCCGTCAGCTCTTCCTCGATGATCTCGTTGCAGAGGTCGATGCACTCGTCGCAGATGTAGACCCCGGGGCCAGCGATGAGCTTCTTGACCTGCTTCTGGCTCTTGCCACAGAAGGAGCACTTGAGCAGGTCGCCACCGTCACCGATGCGTGCCACTCGCTCTCCTTCATCTCGTCGCCGGACCCGCGCGACGCGGGGACGCAGGACTGGCCGGCTCGTGCCGGTGCCCGGGTATGACGGTACCGCCTACATCGGCTTCTCGGGCCGGGTTACTGAGGCGAACGCCGCTCGGCTTCGGCGTGTCGCGGCGTCCTGTGACGCTGCGTCACCCTTCCGGTCGCGCCGGGTCACCCGCTCGGCCTAACCGCCCGGTCCCCGTCAGGAGACCGGAGTCAGCTTGCGGCTCTGGATGACCTCGTCGACGAGGCCGTACTCCACCGCATCGGCTGCCGTCAGGATCTTGTCGCGCTCGATGTCCTGGCGGACCTGGTCCTCGGACCGCCCGGAGTGGCGGGCGAGGAGAGACTCGAGCAGTGCGCGCATCCGCAGGATCTCGCGCGCCTGGATCTCGATGTCGGAGCCCTGGCCGCCACCCTCGCTGTAGGGCTGGTGGATGAGGATCCGGGAGTTGGGGAGCGCGAAGCGCTTGCCCTTCGTGCCGGCGGCGAGGAGGACGGCCGCGGCGGACGCCGCCTGCCCGAGGCACACCGTCTGGATCTCCGGCCGGATGAACTGCATCGTGTCGTAGATCGCGGTCAGCGCCGTGAACGAGCCGCCGGGTGAGTTGATGTAGATCGAGATGTCGCGGTCCGGATCCATCGACTCCAGGCACAGCAGCTGCGCCATGATGTCGTCCGCCGACGTGTCGTCGATCTGCACGCCGAGGAAGATGATCCGCTCCTCGAACAGCTTGGTGTAGGGGTTGTGCACGCGCTCGCCGTAGGTCCCGCGCTCGCGGAACTCAGGAATGATGTAGCGGCTGCTCGGCAGGTGCAGGTTGTTCATCGCGGTCTCCTTGGGATCGATGCGGGCGGTCAGGAGACCGCGCCCTTGGACGGCACCTGGTTGGCGCGCGCCACGACATGGTCGACGAAGCCGTAGTCCTTCGCCTCGTCGGCGGTGAACCAACGGTCTCGGTCGGAGTCCTTCTCGATCTGCTCGACGGTCTGTCCGGTGTGGAACGCGATGCGCTCCTGCAGGATCTTCTTCGTGTAGAGCATCTGCTCGGCCTGGATGGCGATGTCGCTCGCGGTGCCACCGAGACCACCGGACGGCTGGTGCATCATGATCCGGGCGTGCGGGGTGGCGTAGCGCTTGCCGGACGCGCCGGCGCACAGCAGGAACTGGCCCATGCTCGCCGCGAGCCCCATCGCCACCGTCGCGATGTCGTTCTCGACGTACTGCATCGTGTCGTAGATCGCCATGCCGGCCGAGACGCTGCCGCCGGGTGAGTTGATGTAGAGGTAGATGTCGCGCTCGGGGTCCTCGGCGGCGAGCAGCAGCAGCTGCGCGCAGATCTGGTTGGCGATCGGGTCGTCGACCTGGCTGCCGAGGAACACGATCCGCTCGCGGAGAAGCCGCTCATAGACGGAGTCGTTGAGGTTCATGCCGGAGCCGGCGCCGCGCATCTGGATCTCACTCATGATGCGACCCTAGCCCGCGGCCGACGCCGTACGGCGTCCTGTTCGCTGACAGCAGGACGACGGCGGGTCAGCTGGACTCCGCCTCCGCGTCCGCACCGTCGCTGCCCTTGGCTTCGGCGTCGGTCTCGTCGGCGACGTCGGGCTCGTCGGCGTCGGCCGGGTCGAACTCCTTGGTGAGCTCGTCGAGGTTGACCGGACGGCCTGAGGCGTCGGTGATCGTCGCCTGCTCGAGAACGAGCGCGAGCGCCTTGCCGCGGAGCACCTCGCCCATCAATGCGCCGAGCTGTCCGGTGTTGACCACCTGCTGGGCGTACTCGTCGGCTCGTACGCCGGCCTGCTGCGCGCGGCGCACGATCGTGTCGGTCAGCTCCGCCTCGCTGACGCCGAGCTCCTCCTTGCGCGCGATCGCGTCGAGCACGAACTGCGCGCGAATCGCCTGCTGCGCGCCGTTCTCGAGGTCTGCGTCCAGCTCCTCGATGGAGGTGCCCTCCATCTCGGCGTACTGCTCGCGGGTCATGCCGGCCGCCTGCAGCTGCTGGCTCATGGTCTGCTTGCGGTAGGCGACCTCGTCGGCCAGGACGTGCTCCGGCAACGGCAGGTCCACCCGCTCGAGCAGCGCGTCGAGGGCGCGGTCGCGAGCCTGGACGCCCTGCTGGAGCCGCCCGATCCGGCCCAGGCGCTCGCGGATGTCGCCGCGAAGCTCGTCGATGGTGTCGAACTCGCTCGCGGTCTGCGCGAAGTCGTCGTCGAGCTCCGGGACCTCTTTCTCCTTGACGGTGCGAACGGTCACCGTCGCGACGGCAGCCTCGCCTCCGTGGTCGCCGGAGCGGAGCTGCGTCTCGAACTCCTTCGACTCCCCCGCCGACAGACCGGTGATGGCCTCGTCGAGCCCGCGGACGAGCGAGTCGCTGCCGACCTCATAGCTGAGGTTGGTCGCAGAGGCTTCCTCGACGGGCGCACCGTCGATCGTCGCGGACAGGTCGATGGAGACGAAGTCACCGGACTGGGCCGCCCGCTCGACCGTCTTCAGCGTGGCGAACCGGTCGCGCAGGCCCTGCAGCTGCTCGTCGACCCGGGCGTCGTCGACCTCGGCGTCGTCGACGGTGACCGGCAGGCCTTCGTACGACGGCAGCTCGAACTCCGGTCGGACGTCGACGGTGGCCGTGAAGACGAGCTGGTCGCCGTCGTTGAACTCGGTGACCTCGATCTCGGGGTGGCCGAGGATGTCGACGTTGTTCTCCCGGACGGCGTCGCCGTAGAAGCGCGGCAGCGCCTCGTTGACCGCCTCCTCGAGCACGGCGCCGCGGCCGACGTACTGGTCGAGCACGCGTGCGGGCACCTTGCCGGGGCGGAACCCCTTGACCCGGACCTGCTGGCCGATCTTGCGGTAGGCCGAGTCCAGCGAGGGCTTGAGCTCGTCGAAGGGAACCTCGACGGTCAGCTTCACACGGGTCGGGCTGAGGGTCTCGACGGCGCTCTTCATCGGGGCGTCGCTGGTCCTTTGCTGTCCGGATGGGTCGGGGCGGGGAGACTCGAACTCCCGATCTCCTGCTCCCAAAGCAGGCGCGCTAGCCACTACGCTACGCCCCGCGGCGTGCTCGAAAGTCTAGGGCTGCTCCCGGGCAGCGAGCGTGCGCGCGGGCGTAGCTCAACGGCAGAGCCCCAGCCTTCCAAGCTGGTGGTGCGGGTTCGACTCCCGTCGCCCGCTCTCATCGAACACGCACGGCGCCTTCGCTGCTTTGCGCTGCCGGAGCTCCCGACCGACAAATCTCCGGCGGAAGTGCTGAAGATCCACCCGGTGCAATGCCGACTAGTGCAATGTGACCAGCCCACCACCACGCCCGCGCCGCCGCGTACTGGCAGGAGCGCTCGCCGTCGCCAGCCTCGTCGCCGTCGCCGGCGCACAGGTGTCCGCGCCCGCCGTCGCGACGACCGGCTACACGACCAACTGCCCGAAGCCGGAGGCGCTGGTCACGAAGGCGACCTGGCACCGCCACACGCTGGTCAAAGGTGTCGTCCTGTCCGAAGGCACGGCCAGTGACCCGCGCGGGTACGTGTCGATGCACGTCCTGACGGTCGACATGACGCAGCCGGGCATCTCGTTCCACCCGCTGATGCACCACCTCGCGCAACGCAGCCCGCTCAGCTCATTGGCGTCCGGCCACCCGAGGCTCGTGGCCGCCACCAACACCTCCTACTACGACTTCTACACCGGGGCACCGCTCGGTCCGGTGATCCGTGCGAGCCAGCCGCTGACCGCGTTCGCAAGCGCACGCACCGTCGTCGGCATCGGCACCGACCACCGGGTCCGCTCCGGTCACCTGAGGCTGGTCGGATCGGTGACGGTCGGCAGCAGCACGCGTGCGCTCGCGGCCCTCAACGTCCTCGACATCCCGTACGGCGTCACGCTGTTCACCCCGTTGTGGGGCTATCCGTCCATCCACCTTCCGTACGGCGCCAAGGTCCGCTACGTCACCAAGGGCGTGCTCTCGTCGGGGACCGGCAGCTGGACCACGCCGCCGGGGTCCGGCCAGCTGATGATCGTTGCGCGCGGCTCCACGGCGACGAACTGGCTGTCGTCGCTGCACAAGGGCTGGACCGTGTCGACGAAGCGGGCTGCGAAGTCAGACACGACTGTCGCCTTCGCTACGGCCTTCGAAGCCGGCGGCCTCCTTGTCTCCACTCCCGGCGTCGTCATCACCGGGCTGCCGTGCCGGATCCGCTACCCGCAGCCGGCCCGCACCGCGATCGGCATGGCCAACGGCGGCCGCAAGCTCATGCTGGTCGTCGTCACCGACCACCCGGGCACGTCGACGCACGGACTGGACGCGAGCCAGATGTCGAAGGTGATGGTGGATCTCGGCGCCGCGCGTGCCTACCTGTTGGACGGTTCCGGCAGCAGCGAGATGCTCGCGCGAATGCCGTCGACGGGTCGGCTCAGCCTTCGCAACTATCCGGCGGACGGCGCCGAGCGCACGATGCCGGTCGGGCTCGGCATCTTCCGGAGCTGACGCCGCCGGTCGTCACCGGCCGTTGACGGAGAAGTGCTGGTAGTCAGGCGTGCTCGACCAGTTGCCACCCCAGCCCCAGTGGACGGCACCGAACGCAGCGACCGGCGCGCTGCCGGCGACGATCATCCCGGGTCGCACGTCGGCCCGGTCCATGTACGGCGCACCCGCCGGCGGCAGCACCTTTCCGTCGAGCCGGTACGGGTTCTCCAACGCGTTGATGTCGATCGCCTCACC
>DASSEX010000020.1:0-2593 GCA_035695045.1 Mycobacteriales bacterium
TGAAGTCGTCGAGCGCGGCGAACACCGGGCCGTCCAAGAGCGCGCTCATCGCCGCCCGCGCCTGCGACTGCGGAAGGCGGAGACTCCACCGACGCCCATCCACGAGGGCGAGCGGCGCGAGCCGCTTGACGACGGCGTCGCCCTCCGGGACGCTGCCGCGCCAGACCAGCTCGAGCCGCACGTCGTCCGACACAGCTGCTTTCAGCCGGCCCGGGGTGTCGCAGGCGATCACTCGCGCACGGTCGAGCACCGCGACCCGGTCGAGCACCGTCTCCGCCTCGATCACGTTGTGCGTGACCAGGATCACGGTGGTGCCGAACCGGTCGCGACGGCGAGCGAGCGCCGCCCACACGCCCCGTCGTGCCACCGGGTCCAAGCCGGCGGTCGGCTCGTCCAGCACCAGCAAGCGTCGATCCCCTACCACCGCCGCGGCGACGCAGGCGAGCCGACGTTGCCCGCCCGACAAGCGCAGGAGGGGTCGCTCCGCAACCGGGCCGAGTCCGAGCTCATCGATGACGTCATCCGTCGCCGTCGCCGCCGTCGATGGCGAGAGGCAGCGCATCCGAGCGGTTGTTGTCACCGCGAGGCGCACCGGCATGTCGCGCAGTGCGGGTTCGTCTTGAGCGAGATAGGCGGCGAGCCGCGGCGCGGCCGACGGCTCGGTGACGACGTCGTGTCCGAAAACCGAGATCTGACCGCGGTCGGGTCGCAACAGTCCCATGATCTGGCGAACCAACGTCGACTTGCCCGCGCCGTTGGGACCCAGCAACCCGAACACTTCACCGGCGCCGACCTCCAGGTCGATGCCGTCGTTGGCCGTGATCGGCGTGGCCTTCGAGCCGCGCGGCAGATGAGTCTTGTGCAGGTCTTGCACCGCGACTGCCGACGACTGCACGCCTCCAGTGTCGCCTAGCCGACTTCTGGCGGCTCTTGCAGCAACGCCGTGGCGCCACAGACAACGGCTACCGGATGGCGCAATGCCTCGAAGCCGTCGTGCGGATCAGCCGGGAGCGCCACCAGCCGGGCCGGCTCGCCGACCCGGAGCGGATGAGTGGCGGTCCGCAGTGCACCCTCCGCTCCCAAGCCGACCTCATGCGCCAGAAGGGCCAGCTCCCTGGGCTCGGCACCGGGCCGCGTGTGGGCATTGCCCAGGTCGGTCCCGTAGTGGAGCGTGCCGCCGGCGGCGACGATGGCCGCCGCGTTGTCGACCGCGGCTTGTCCGTCGCCGCTGGCGACAAACGTGTGCAACGTGGACACCACGGTCGTGCGTGACTCGACGAGGCGAGCGATCAACTCGGCCGGCAAAGCCTCGGTCGGGGTGTGTGCGAGCCGGTCGACAGCGGCATCGAGAGCGCGCTCGACCATGCCCACTGACAGCGCATGCGCGACCACGGGCAGGTCAGCGGCATGGGCCGCGTCGACGATCGCGCGCACCAGCTCAACGCTCGGCACCGACCCGCCGTGCGGCTCGAGCGCGACCTTCACCACGTCGACTTGCGTCACCAGCCCGCTGACCAGCCGCCGCGTCTGTTCGGCTTCGTCGACGAACGCGGCAAAGCCCCCACTGCCCCACGACCGCGACGGGTAGCCGCCCGGGGCCGTCAGCAGCGGTCCGGCAACTCGCGTATGCGGCGCGTCGAGCTGCCGAAAGCGAACGGCGTCCGCGGGCGGGGCACCGAGGTCGCACACCTCGACGACGCCGTGACGCAGGACATGCTCGGGGTCGCCGAAGGCGAGATGCACGTGCTCGTCGACGATGCCCGGACCGAGCCACCCGGCCGAGACTTCGAAGGCACCGAAGGGCACATCGACCGAAGCCCGCTCGCCGCACGCCGAGACCAGCCCGTCGGTGTCCACGACAACGCACCCATCGTCGTACGTCGTGCCCTCACCGACCCATAGCCGACCGCGGAGGACGAGCGGTCGCGCCAGCGATGCGCGCTCCAGCGTCGAGCGTCGTCGCCAACGCACGTCGAAGCGCTCTCAGTAGCCGGTTAGGCCGTCGATGCTGACGGCGTTGCGGGTGGCCAGATAGTCGGCCATGCCGTCCGGGCCGAGCTTGTCCGCGTGCAACCGCAGCAGATCGCGTTCGCCGACGACCGACATGACCGGCACGCCATAACCGCACGAGTCACTGATCCGCGTCACGTCGACGATCACCACGGCTCGGGTCGATGGATGTTGGGGATGCATCGCTACGACGCCGTCGAACTCGGGGCTTCCCGGCATCGCGACGTGGCCACGTCCGTGCAGTCGCACGACGCGTGGTCTCGCGTCGAACGAGCAGAACATCACGCAGATGCGGCTGTTTTCCTTCAGGTGCGCGATGGTCTCGACGCCGCTGCCGGTGAAGTCGACCCACGCAACCCGATGCTCGTCGAGCACGGAGAACGTGTCGTGGCCGCGCGGTGAGAGGTTGATGTGGCCGTCGCCGGACAGCGGTGCCGTCGCAACGAAGAACATCGGTTGCTGCGCGATCCAGCGGCGCAGCGTGTCATCGATCCCCTCGAAGATCTTCCCCACGCACACAGCCTAGATCCCGTTGACTGCAACGTTGTTGGTCTACTCAGGGGCTGAGACGACCATCTTCGTC
>DASSEX010000021.1:0-36805 GCA_035695045.1 Mycobacteriales bacterium
GGTGTCGGTGTAGGGGGTGGCGTTATGAACGCTTACCGGCTTCGCGGGCGGTCCCTCGGGGCCGTAGTGCTCGCGACACTCGCGGCGTTATCTACCCCGGCCGCCGGCGGCGGCCCTGGAGTTGCGGTGTCAGCGCCGCCCGGCGAGATACTTGTCATGTTCGGTTGGGGACCCGACACGGCGGATCCAGTGTTCGACTCGGCGATCTTCTGGTCCGGCCCTGACGGAAGCGCGCCGCGCGAAGTCGTTGGCGGTCTGTTGGCCGAGGGCGACTACGCGCCGGCAGTGTCGCCAACTGGTAACCGGGTGGCGTTCACGACGACGCAAGGTCGGCTGGTCACGGTCAATCTGGACGGCACGGGCAGTCGTGTTGTGGCGGCGGCTCCGGCGGGGTACCCGAACTGGGCGCCCGACGGTCGGAGGTTGCTGTATTCCATAGGTTCCGGCCTGTCGACGGTGCCGGCCGGAGGGGGCGTCCCGACCGGTGTGCCGGGCAGTTCCGGGCTTGAGGACGCGGCGTTCAATCCCGCCGACCCGCAGGAGATCGTCGCTGTCCGGTACGGCGGTGCGGGGGACCCGGAGGATCCGCTGCCGACCGGCCGGATCGAGCTTCTTCGTAACGGCGTCTCCACCGGTCTCGGCAGTCTGATCGGTGCGCGCCCGGCGTTCTCTCCGGACGGCACCAAAGTCGCGTTTGCCGGAGCGGCGGGCCTGTTCGTCGTCGACCGCACCGGTAGGGATCTGGTGCAGTTGACGACGCGCCCCCCGAATGAGTACTGGCCGTTCGACACCAACCCGGCATGGTCACGTGACGGCACCCGGATCTACTTCGCACGGACCGGTTACGAAGCCGCGGGCCGACTGTTCGTCGTTCCTGCCGATGCCTCTGGCACCGCCACCGCTGTCGGACCCATCATGTCTTGGTGGATGACGCCGATGCGGGTGACCGTCGCGATCCGCGACGTCGCGCCGCCCGCACCAGCGACGGGACTCACCTTGCGGCCCGTCAACGGGCACCCAGCTCTCCGCTGGACCAACTCGTCCTCGGTGGACTTCTCCCACGTCGTTGTCACCCGCACGACCGCGGCGGGCACGTCAGTCGTCTACTCCGGCCGCCGAAGCACGTTCACTGACACCCACATAACGCTGACGAGCCCGATACCGGCAGTTGTGTACACCGTCACTGCCGTGGACGGCATGGGCAACCGCAGCTCAGCTGTCTCGACCCGCCTGCAGTCATGCCTCGGACAGCTCCCGACGCTTATCGGCAGCAGCGCTGCGGACCGGCTCGTGGGCACAACCGGGCGTGACGTCATCGTGGGACTCGGTGGATCCGACGCCGTCTGGGCGCGATCGGGCAATGACGTCGTCTGCGGCGGCGGGGGCAACGACCGGCTACGTGGCGGTTACGGCAACGACAGGATCTACGGCGGCCCTGGCAACGATGTGCTGCTCGGCGGCTACGGAAACGACGTCCTGATCGGCGGTCCCGGTAGCGACCGACTGGTCGGCGGCCCAGGACTCGATGTCATCAGGTGACGGCTCCGAGAGATCGCGTCACCGAACGGCACGGCATGGCTCACGGCACGGCATGGCTCACGGCACGGCCTGGCTCACGGCACGGCATGGCTCACGGCGCCATGTAAGTGCCGCTCCCGTGCATCGGGTCACGAACCGGGGAATGGTGACGACCGTGAGTGAGTCGGCGAGCATCAAGATCACGCGTGACCCTGCTGTCTGGCGCGATCGCGGTCGCGCATACAAGGTGCTCATCGACGGCCGCCAGGCCGGCACCGTTCGCCACGGCGAGACCTTCGTCACCTCCGTCAGCCCCGGCACGCACAGCGTCCGGCTCAGGATCGACTGGACTGGCAGCCAGGAGGTGCAGGTCGCCGTTGCACCAGGCGCCACGACCTCCCTGGTCTGTGCGGCCGGCGGCTCATCCTGGACGGCGTTGTTCGATGCGCTCGGTCGACGCCCTTACATCTCGCTCCGCCCGGAGTAGAGCGACGCCTGCCGGGCGACTTGTATGTGCCGCTCCACGGCGCCTCCGTGATGCTTGTCGCCGGTGGGGTGCCCTCGTCGTAGTTCGTGGTGTGCGGGCAGACTGCCTTCGTGGATGAGGCGTTCGGTGCGCCGGTTCGCTACGTGTCTCGCGACGAGGACAGCGCGCGCTGGCGGGACTTCCCCCTCCGGCGTGGCGACATTGTGATCAGCACACGGTCCAAGAGTGGCACGACCTGGATGCAGGCGATTTGTGGCTTGCTCGTCTTCGGCACGCCGACGCTGCCCGCGCCGATCGCTGAGTTGTCTCCATGGCTCGACTTCCGCGTGACGCCGCTGCAGGAGGTACTGGCCCGGCTCGACGCGCAGACGCATCGACGGTTCATCAAGACGCATACGCCGCTCGATGGCCTTCCCCTCGAGCCGCACGTCACGTATCTCGTGGTCGCCCGGCATCCGCTCGACGCGGCCGTGTCGCTCTACCACCAAGGCAACAATCTGGACCGGGAGCTGATGCGACGGCTCAGCGGTCAGCCGGAGTCGCCAACCCCACCGCTGCCGCGTCCGGATCTGCATGACTGGCTCGTCAGGTGGATCGACAACGAGGTGTCTCCCACCGAGGATCTTGACTCGATCCGCGGCTTCCTGTGGCACCTGAGCGACGCGTGGTCCCGGCGCCACGCCAACAACGTCGTTCTCGTCCACTACGACGACCTGCTGGCCGACCTGGACGGGCAGATGCGCAGGCTCGCCGGCCTTCTCGGCAGCACTGTCCCGCCCGATCAGTGGCCCGCTTTGGTCGCGGCGGCCACCTTCGAGCGAATGCGTTCGCAGCCAGATCAGTTCATCCCAACAGCCGGCGGGATCCACAAGAACAGCGCGGCGTTCTTCCGCCGAGGTCGCTCCGGAGCAGCTGCCGAGATACTGACGAAAGAAGAGCAGGCGCGGTATTACGCCCGCGCGGCGCAACTCGCACCACCCGATCTCCTCGCCTGGCTCCACCGCCCGAAACCGGCCGCTGAGTCCCCAGGACGCTGACGCCCGAAATGCCGCAGGAGATGTGCCGCTCTCCTCCGCCCACCGGGATGCGGACCCGACACGGCCAGCCGCAAGAGGTGGCATCGGCGGAGTTGCCGTGGTGTGGAACCTGCCCCCTGTCGTCTGCGTCCCACCGGTGTGAAGCGGGGGTTGATGACGCCGGCTGTGGCGGCTGTGGCTTTAGCACTCGTTGGGTGCACTGGGGCATCGTCGCCGGTTCCGCCCGCTGGCACAGACTGCGGCACGATCGTCGCGTCCCGGGGATCCTTTCAACTGCCAATCGCGATCGGGCGTCTCGATGCGGAAGGCTGTTTTGCCCGTGCTGTTGCTGGTTGCCGACATGCGTCGCTCACGGTTACATCGTCTGGTGTCGATACCGGCAGCACGTCGGAACTCCGAGTGCTGCGGCGTAGCCCAACGCGTTGCGGTGCGGACGTCGGGATCAGCTATGGCGGTCCGGTTGGTGACGGTCACACGCACGCAATATGTGAGCACGTTGCATACACCGAGCGCCTTGTGGTGACCGATTGTGCCGGAACGAGTGACTTCACCGTGAACCGGCCGGTGAACCAGCCGACCTACCGCGGTCGGTCCTGGGTGGGGGCTGCCCAGGGCGTGCGAGGTCTAACGGTCGGGCGGCCTTGTCCCGCGCCGGACCCGGCTTGCAAGCCGCGGCCTTCGCCGTTCCAGATCGGCATCCGCGCGCATGGCGTGCTGTTCGCCAGCGTCGGCAGCGACTTCGGCGGACACTTCTCGGTACCACTTCCGGCGGGCAGGTACATGCTTCGATTCTGGCCATACCGTGCGCCGTCACGGGCCATGTCGCGAGTCATTTACGTTGGCGCGAACCGGTGGCGGCGAGTCGTCTTGCAAGAACCTTGAGGTCCGCAACGGCTGTCCGAGGATGGCGACCGCTCCGGCGTTCGAGTTGTCGCCGTGGAGTGCCGCAACACGAGATCGTGCAATCACGCGGCTCGTGCGGCGCTCACCCCGCTTGCTGCACGAGCCGCTCGTCCCTCGGTCGTGGGACTGCTTACGCCGTGACCATCTCGGCGAGCGTCCGCTCGTAGCGCCGCGTCGCCATGCCCTGAAGGCCGCGCGCTATCGGTCCCGCGACACGAACGAGTGCGGCCCCGGGACTGCTGAACGCCGTGATCTCCAACCAGACGTTGCGCGCGTCGTCGATCGTCACGACGAACGACTCCTCGCCGCACTCCGGATGGTCCGGCAGCGAGCCGTAGGCGAACCCGCGGCGATCCGGCTCGTCGACTTCGTAGACGACTCGGCACGGCACGACGAGCGCAGGGGACGGGCCGAAGCCGAGCACGACGGTGGCGCCGGTCGCTGCCGCCCCTTCGGCGGCGACGGCCAGCCCGGAACGTCGGTGCATCTCCCAGGAGAGCAGCGCCGCCGAGGCACGGACGAAGACGTCACGGCCGGTACCGAGAGCGGTGCGGCGGCGGGTGTGCCGGTAGCCGGCCGGGAGCTGCCCGCGGGTCGCGCCGACCTCCGGATAGGTCACATCGGCCTGCTGGTAGCGCACCAGCAGGCGATGGATCTGTCCCCGGCGTGCGAGTCGCACGGCCCGATCGTGCCATCGGCGTAGGTTCGGTGCCATGCGCATTCACCACGTGAACGTCGTCGTCGAGCCCGGGCACACGGAGGCAGTCGTGCCCTTCTATGTCGACGTACTCGGTCTTCGTCAGGTGGACAAGCCCAAGGAAGGCGTCGCGCAGACCGGAGCCTGGTTCGACATCAACGAGTCGTCACAGGTGCACGTGTCCGAGCGCGAGGGTGACGTGCATCCGCAGTCGCACTTCGGTCTCGTCGTCGACGACTTCGACGAGGTGCTGCGCCGGCTGCACGAAGCCGGTGCCCCGTGGGAGGACCAGGCCGACATCTTCGGCGGCCGTCGCGGCTTCACACGTGATCCGGCCGGCAACCGCGTGGAGATCCTCGAAGCCGCTGGCCAGCTCACCTGAGTCCCGTTGAGTGCGACGTAATCCCCCTTGCAGGACCCCAGGTAAGGGGGATTACGTCGCACTCAACCTTGCGAGGTAGATGACGTCGGGGTCGGCGCGTTCGGCGCCTTCGGGCGCGACGGGCACCGTGCACACCTCGACGTCACAGCCGAGGTCGCGGAGCAGCTGCTCGTAGGCCGGCACCGGCGTCGCGCTCCACACGGCGAGCACGCCGCCGGGGCGAACCGCCGCGAGCAGCAGCGCCGTCCCGGCCTGGTCGTAGAGCGCGTCGTTCGCCGGCGTGACCGTCCACGTCGGGCCGTTGTCGACATCGACGCAGATGACGTCGTACGTCGACCGGTTCGCCGCGACGTGGTCGGCAAGGTCGCCGACGACGACACGGACACGGGCGTCGGCGAGCGCGTCCGCTGTCAGGTGACGCAGGTGGGAACGATGCCACCGCACGATGTCGTCCTCGATCTCGACGACGTCGATGCGCTCCAGCTCCGCGACGGAGACGGCCTCACGCAACGAGAAGCCCACGCCGAGACCACCGATGAGAAGTGACCGCGGACGAGCCGCGACCGCCACCGCTGCGCTCACCAGCAGCCGTTCCGACCGGCCGTCGCGGGTGTCCATCAGGAAGACACCGTTGCTGATGACCTCGAACTCATCGCCGACGCGGCGCAGTACGAGCTCACCCCGAGCGGTGTCCGCCCGCTCGAGGATCTCGCTCGGCTGCGCCGGCGGTTCGTTCAGCGCTGGTTGACCACGTAGATGTCGCGATAGACGTACGCCGACGCGGCCGGCGTGTCGGCTGTCGTCACCACTCGCGTCCATGCTGCGTGCAGCTTGCCGTAGCGGTCGAACGTCGACATCAGGAAGTCCCCGGGCGGGCTGCTGAAGCCCGGGCCGGTGACGGGCGTCCGGTCGAGCAGCGTCAACGACGGATGCTGGCCCGCACGGAACACCGCGCCGTAGACCTTCCACGCCGCCTGCGCGGAAGTCGGCTTCTTGGCGTCGTACGGGCGGCCGAACACCGCGAGACCGAGCGTCTTGCCGTCGGGTGCGACGCTGACCCAGCTGTAGCGGTACTGCCAGTGCTTCGCAGCCCCCGAAGGCGTCGTGTCCCAGACCTGCCAGTGCTTCCCGTGGTCAGTGGAGTGGCCGAGGATCAGCTGCGCGCTGTGCGGTGTGCACTGACCGCTGCTGCAGCCCTTCGTGATGCCGTCGAGGTAGGACATCCAGATGCTGCCGTCCTTGGCGACCTGCGCGGTCGGCCACGACGTCCACGAGTCGTGGGTGTTGTAGGTCGCGATCGGGTAGCGGTACCACGTCTTGCCGTCGTTGGGGGAGACGTAGGAGTAGAGAAAGCCCTTGGTGTAGCCGGGGTCACCGGGGTTGTTGACCGTGTCGTCGGCTCCGCCGTCGTTGGTGCAGACCGCGTAGACGTACGACGAGTGCGACGCAGCCGCCGGACGGCACCAGCCGGAGTCGGCGAGCGTGACACCCGTCTGGCTGAACGTCTGGCCGCCGTCGGTCGAGTGGTAAACCGTGTAGCGGCCGGGGCCGGAGCCGGGGCCCGAGCTGTGCGAGCCGGCGGGATAGGTGTCCTTGTCGCCCTCGTTGCCGAAGTAGAAGACGTCACCGTTGTTGTGCGCGGTGATCCAGGGCCGGTCGTCGACGGCCTGCGCCGATCCGAGGATCGGGGTGTTGTATCTCAGCGTTGCCTTGCCCTGGTTGATGTGCCAGGACGTGAGAGTGACGTCGGCGACCTCGGTGTCGACGAAGTAGAGGTTGTTGGCGTCGTCGAGTGCCATGTCGCCCTCGTCGCCGAACTCGTGGTTGCGCAGGTCGCCGGGTCCGAGCGGGAGGTCCGTCCAGTTGCGGCCGCCGTCGGTCGACATCCACGCCCACGACATCGACCGGGTCTGCGTCTGCGACCGGCTGTCGGGGGAGAGGGCGAGCTCGGCGTTCTCCTTGTGTGCAGTCATGAAGAGGTCACCCGCGCCGTCGGCGTAGATGCCGGGCTCGTAACCGCCACCGTTGGCGGGCGTCACCTTGACGGGTGCGCCGAAGCGCGGCGTGCCGCTCGCCCAGCCGGGCGACATCGCGGCCGCGGCGAGTGCGGTGGCGCCGAGCGCGGCCAGCCGCAAGGACGTCGTACGTCGCATCAGGAGCCTCCTCGATCCGATGCGGACTCACTTCGACGAAGGCCGGTCGCCTCCTCCCCGCGGAACGGTCGTACTCGGACAAACCGGCTTTCGGCTGCGAAGCCGGCGCGCGCGCCGATAGATGTGGACCTGCACGAAGAGGGCTCGAGGGGGAGACCGAAATGTCCGCAGCAGCGCTGACCCGGCCGGATACGACCGACATGGTGGCGGTGCACCGAGTGTTCCGTGAGTCGCTCGGCGTCGCTCCGCAGCTGATCGGTTCGGTGCCGGGTGACGACGCGGAGCGGGTGAATGCGGTCGCCGGCTACTACGCCGACATCCTTGCCTTCCTGCACGTGCACCACGAGGGCGAGGACGAGCTGCTCTGGCCGAAGCTGATCGAGCGCTGCCCCGAGCAGGCCGACGTCATCCGCCGGATCGCCGGGCAGCACGAGGGCGTGCTCACCGCTCTGCAGACGGCGGAGACCTACCTCGAGGCGTGGAAGGCCGAGCCCACCACCGACAACGCGGCGACGCTGGCGGCGGCACTGATCACACTGGCCGTCGGGCTGGGCGCGCACCTCGACGAGGAAGAGCGAGTGATCCTTCCGCTCGCAGCCGACCACCTCACGGGGGAGGAGTGGGGCGCGCTCCCGGCGCACGGCATGCAGAACTTCCGCGGCGAGCGGATCTGGCTCATCCTCGGGTTGATCCGTGAGCAGATGACCGACACGCAGCGGTCGTCGATGGACGCGCACATGCCGCCTCCGGTGCGGGAGTTCTGGGTCAACGTCGGCGAGCCACAGTTCGTCAAGTTCATCGCCGACATCCGGCGCTGACGCGTCAGCGAGCCGACTCGCGTACTGCCCACCCGAAGACACCTTTGGCCATCGTCGACCGCTCGGCGGCGACACGCGCCGCGTAGACCCTCGCGCGCAGCTCGTGCGCGGCCGGCGAGTCCGGCCGGTTGAGGACCAGCCACTCCGCGAGCTGTGCCGCGAGGCGGAGCGCCTCGTCGTCGCCGCGCTGCAGCAACACGGTCGCGCGGGCGATGAGCGCCTCCGGGCCGGCGAGCGCGACGACCTCGTGCGCGAGCTTGGCCTCCGGCGGGGGCTTCAACGTCGCGGGGTTGCCGTCCCACCAGCCGCCGTAGAGCCGCCAGATGTTGCGCACCACGAACTCCGGCTCGTCGTACACGGGCTGGAGATACGGACGGTCGGCGAGAGCTGCCGGCGGCCGGACGCTGTGCAGGATCTCGTCCAGCCGGCCGCCCGCGTTCATGAGCTCGACCGTCTGGTCGTGCAATGACTGCAGGAACTCCGCTGTGTCGGTCAGCGCCTGCCGGACGCGTTCGGCGCCGATGACCGGTACGCCGTGGCCCGGCAGCAGCGTCTCGGCCCCGAGGCCTGCCATCTCGTGAAGGGCGACGGCCCACTCGGCGGCGTACCGCTGGACCTTCTGCGGGTTGCCCGCGTTCGGTGTCGCCCAGATGAACAGGTCGCCGCAGCACAGCACCTTGCGGTCGGCGAACCAGGTCCACGTGTGGTCGTCGGTCTCGCCGCGGGCCGCGTGCAGCTCGACCCGCTCGCCGACGTCGAGCGTCTTCATGCCCCGATAGGTCTCGTCCGGGTAGCGATAGTCCGTCGGCCACTGCAGGTCATCCATGCCGAACTGACGGCGGTTGATGGTCGCGTTGTAGCCCGCGGTCAGCCGGTAGCGGTCGAAGCGTGCCGGCAGCGCCTCCTGCGCGTGGACGACCGGTCGCTCCCAGCCGTTCGCGGTGGCTTCGGCGTCGAACGGGCCGACACCGAAGACGTGGTCGATGTGGCCGTGGCTGAAGACGACGTCGTGAAGCCGCTGCTCGGGCTGCCATCCGCGGATCTGTTCGTGCAGCAGTGGCCCGAAGACAGGATCGCCGCTGTCGACCATCACCAGGCCGGCCCGGGTCGACACGACGGTGGCGTTGGAGAAGCCGTGCCAGAACCGGACGCCGTCCGCGACCTCGACGAGCGATCCCTGGCCGCCCAGCGGGTGATGGTCGTCGACGGTGACGTCGCCGTTCCAGAGCTGCTCGGCGAGCTCGAGCACATCGGTCACTGCAACCCCCTGGCGCCTAGGTCATGCCTTCCCGGCGAACTTCACCACGGCGAGCGCGCCGACCGCGCCGATGACGAGACCGCGGGCAATCCGGCCGCGGGTCGGCAGCGTCGCCCAGGTGGCCGAGCTGAGGAAGAGCAGCAGGACGACCACGACGGCGAGCAGGATTCCGCCGACCGGGCCGTGCACGAAGAGCCCTGTGAGGACGAGCGCCCCGACCGCGATCGCGATCAGGACATTGACCAGCCGTGACGAACGCACGGCGGTCAGGCTAGGCGGTCGGCTTGGACGTCCGCGCGCGGCGGCGTCGTACCGGCGTCGATGCCTCTTCGGGCTGCGCCGGGTAGGGAGCCGACGCCGTGGCCGGCAGGCCGCGCAGGACCTCGACCAGCTTGTCGAGCTTCTGGTAGGTGATGCCGGTCGTGCTGACGTGCGACCAGGCGATCCGGCCCTGCGCGTCGATGACGAAGACCGCGCGGCGGTTGAGCAGCGAGCCGAGCCCGTACGCCGAGAAGACCGTGTTGTCGACGTCGGACAGCAGCGGGAAGGTCAGGCCACGGTGCTCCTGGAACGCGCGATGGCTCTCGAGGCTCTGGCTCGAGATGCCCCAGAGAGTCGCGTCGAGGTCGCGCAGGACGTCGAGGTCGTGCTGGTAGGAGCAGAGCTGGCGGGTGCACACCGGCGTCTCGTCGCCGGGATAGAAGGCAAGGACCACCGGATGCCCGCGCTCCGCAGACAGCGTGAAGTCACGCACGGGGCTGTCCGGCTGCGTCCCCGGAAGGGTGAAGTCGGGGGCGAGGTCTCCCGTGGCGGGCGTTGATGCCATGACGACAGGCTCCTTGAGGCGGCGTACTGCTGTCACTAGTTGTTCGGGAACTGCCTCGCGACTCCTGCTGCTTCGCGGATAGCCTGTGACCTTCACTCGCCGACACCCAGCCGGATGGAGCCAAGCCCCGCCATGGCAGGAAAAGACGCCGCCGCCGCGCGGATCGACAACCTCGTCAGCCTCTGCAAGCGACGGGGGATCGTCTTCCCCTCGAGCGAGATCTACGGCGGCACCCGCTCCGCGTGGGACTACGGTCCGCTCGGCGTCGAGCTCAAGGAGAACATCCGCCGTCAGTGGTGGCGGGCGACGGTGCAGATGCGCGACGACATCGTCGGCATCGACTCCGCGGTCATCCTGGCACCGGAGGTGTGGAAGGCGTCCGGGCACCTCGACGTCTTCGCCGACCCGCTGATCGAGTGCCAGTCGTGTCACAAGCGCTACCGGGACGACACGCTGCGGGAGGAGTTCGCGGAGCGACGGAAGATCGACGACCCGGACACGGTGAAGCTGTCGGACGTTCCCTGTCCCAACTGCGGCACCAAGGGCGCGTGGACCGAGCCGCGGATGTTCAACGGACTGATGCGGACGTTCCTCGGTCCGGTCGAGGACGAGTCCGGACTGCACTATCTCCGCCCGGAGACGGCGCAGGGCATCTTCGTCAACTTCCTCAACGTCATGACGGCGTCGCGGCGCAAGCCACCGTTCGGTATCGCGCAGACCGGCAAGTCGTTCCGCAACGAGATCACCCCGGGCAACTTCATCTTCCGCACCCGTGAGTTCGAGCAGATGGAGATGGAGTTCTTCGTCGAGCCGGGCACCGACGAGCAGTGGCACGACTACTGGCTGAAGGCGCGCTGGGACTGGTACGTCGACCTCGGGCTGTCAGCCGACAACCTGCGCTACTACGAGCACCCGGCGGAGAAGCGGTCGCACTACTCCAAGCGCACCGTCGACATCGAGTACCGCTTCCGCTTCGGCGGCTCGGAGTGGGCCGAGCTCGAGGGCATCGCCAACCGGACCGACTTCGACCTGACTGCTCACTCAAAGGAGAGCGGCGCGGACCTCACCTTCTTCGACCAGGAGAAGAACGAGCGATGGACGCCGTACGTCATCGAGCCCGCGGCAGGTCTGACGCGCTGCGTGCTGGCGTTCCTTCTCGACGCGTTGACGGAGGACGAGGCGCCGAACGCGAAGGGCGTCATGGAGAAGCGCACGCTGATGCGCCTCGACCCGCGGCTCGCGCCGGTGAAGGCGGCGGTGCTGCCGCTGTCGCGCAACGCCGACCTCTCGCCCAAGGCGCGTGACCTCGCCGCCTTGCTGCGGCAGCGGTGGAACGTCGACTTCGATGACGCGGGAGCGATCGGCCGGCGTTACCGCCGACAGGACGAGATCGGCACGCCGTTCTGCATCACCGTCGACTTCGAGACGCTCGAGGACGACGCGGTGACGATCCGCCACCGCGACACGATGTCGCAGGAGCGCATCGCGCTCGCCCAGGTCGAGTCCTGGCTCCTCGACCGGCTGCCGCCCTGCTGACCCCCGTCCTGCCACCGGAATATCGGGCCGTGAGGTGGCGGTCCGTGGTCCGCTCGGCGTTGCGAGTCGCGGAGGTCCCGCGTCCCCGAGAGCCGCGTCGTTGCCTGTTGTTCGCGCAGGGCCGGACGGGAAGCACGCTGTTCGGAGAGCTTCTCGACAGCCATCCCGAGATGCATTTCGCCCACGAGATCCTCCGGGCCAAGGTGCCGTCGGTTCGCCTGTGGGTGGCCGGTGAGCGTCGGCGGCATCCAACGCTCGTTTACGGCTTCCATGTGAAGATCTACCAACTGACGGACGTCCAGGGTGTTGCGGATCCCGCGCGCTGGCTTCGCCGCATGGCCGATCAAGGCTGGCGGGTGTTGTCGTTGCGCCGAAGAAACGTGCTGCGACACGTGCTCTCCAACCTGGCCATCAACGCGACCGGGCTGACCCACGACCGACTGGGACAAGGCCCGACCAGGCTGACGGTCGATCCCGTGGAGCTCGTCCGCTGGATGGACATCCGGTCCGAAGTGGGGCGTCGCGAGACGGCCGCCCTGAGTGGTGTGAACCATGAAGCCTTCGTCTACGAGGACGACCTCTTGGACTCGGCCAACTGGCCCGAGACGATGGCTCGCGCGTTCTCGTTCATCGGGCTCGACCCAGTGCCGGTCGGCACCACGTTGAAACGGCGCAACCCCGGCCGACTGCCCGACCTGATCGAGAACTACGACGAGGTCGCTGCAGCGGTTGCGTCGGCCGGATACGCCGCCTTTCTGAACTGACGGCCGTTGGAACACCACCGGGATGCGGTCGCAGCATTCAGGCAGGCGCGCGACCCGTAGCCAGCACGCGGCGCGACCGCGGCAGCAGCGTGCCGACGGCGAACTCGCCCTCCTCCTGGGCGTCGCGCAGGCCGGCGTCGTCACCCGGGTCGAGGGCCATGACCTCTGCCCAGAGCGCGCACTCGAGCGCGTGCCAGTCCGGCCGATCCACGACGGAGACGTCGACGAGGCCACCCGCCGGTAGCGCGGCCGCCAGGTCAACGGCGCGGATGCGCGGCGGCAATGCCTCGTCGTCGCGGTCGAGGGGCTCCCAGGTCGTGAGAGCGGCACGACCTCCCGGTCGGAGCACACGTCCGACCTCGGCCGCCGCCGCCTTCACTCCGTCGGCGTCGCCGTCGCTCGCGAACTGGATCGCATCGACGCACAGCACCGCGTCGACCGCGCCATCCGGCAGCCCGGTGGCTCGAAGGTCGCCGAGCCGGAACTCGGCACGGCCGTCGAGCCCGAACGTGCCCACGCGCCGTGAGGCGTCATCGATCGCCACCGCCGAGAAGTCGACGCCGACGAGCCGGCAACCGGTCTCGCGGGCGAGCCACAGGCCGTAGCCGCCACGCCCGCAGGCGAGGTCCAGCAACACGGAGTCAGGGCCGAGGGACAGCAGGCCCGTCACCTCGCGAAGTCCGGACATCGACAGCAGCGACGTCGACACCAGCTCGGGCGGGAGGCCCAGCAGGCGTTGCCAGACCCGGTCCCGCTCGTTCGCGGACGCCATGCCGCCGTACCACTCGTCGAAGTGCTCCACGGTCACGGGCGGAAGACTTTCATCCACGGTGGGTAGGGTCAGACTCGCGACACGCCGACGCTGGAGGAGCCCGCCTTGCCGAAGTACGTCTACGACTTCAACGAGGGCAACAAGGACCTGAAGGACCTGCTCGGCGGCAAGGGAGCCAACCTCGCCGAGATGACCAACCTCGGGCTGCCCGTCCCTCCCGGCTTCGTCATCACCACCGAGGCGTGCAAGGTCTACCTCGAGACGGGTGACGAGCCCAAGGAGCTCACCGACGAGGTCTCGAAGCATCTCGACGCCCTCGAGAAGGCCATGGGCAAGAAGCTCGGCCAGGCGGACGACCCGCTGCTCGTGTCCGTTCGCTCGGGCGCGAAGTTCTCGATGCCGGGGATGATGGACACCGTCCTCAACATCGGCCTGAGCGACGAGAGCGTCGCGGGCCTCGCGAAGCAGGCGGGCAACGACCGGTTCGCCTGGGACTCCTACCGGCGCCTCATCCAGATGTTCGGCAAGACCGTCATGGGCGTCGACGGCGAGCACTTCGACGACGTCTTCGACGAGATCAAGGAGAACAAGGGCACCAAGAACGACCTCGACCTCGACGAGAACGACCTCCAGCAGGTCGTCGAGCGCTACAAGGCCGTCATCAAGGAGCACACCGGCCGCGACTTCCCGACCGAGCCGCGCGATCAGCTCGACCAGGCAGTGAGAGCCGTCTTCGACTCATGGAACTCCGACCGGGCGAAGCTCTACCGAAGGCAGGAGCGCATCCCCGCCGACCTCGGCACCGCGGTCAACGTCTGCTCGATGGTGTTCGGCAACCTGGGCATGGACTCCGGCACCGGCGTCGCCTTCACCCGTGACCCTGGCTCGGGCGACCAGGGCGTGTACGGCGACTATCTCCAGAACGCGCAGGGAGAGGACGTCGTCGCGGGCATCCGCAACACCGTGCCGCTCGCCGACCTCGAGGGCATCGACAAGGCGGCGTACGACGAGCTCATGGGCATCATGAGCAAGCTCGAGAACCACTACAAGGACCTCTGCGACATCGAGTTCACCATCGAGCGCAACAAGCTCTGGATGCTGCAGACCCGCGTCGGCAAGCGCACAGCGGCGGCCGCCTTCAAGATCGCCGTACAGCTGGTGGACGAAGGCCTCATCGACATGGACGAGGCGCTCAACCGGGTCAACGGCGCGCAGCTCGCGCAGCTGATGTTCCCGCGCTTCGACGACAAGGCCGACAAGAAGCAGATCGCGGAAGGCATCAACGCGAGTCCCGGTGCAGCGGTCGGCAAGGTCGTCTTCGATAGCCACACCGCGAAAGAGTTCGCGGAGCAGGGCGAGGACGTCATCCTCGTACGCCGCGAGACCAACCCGGACGACCTGCCGGGCATGATCGCCGCCAAGGGCATCCTCACCAGTCGTGGCGGCAAGACGAGCCACGCCGCCGTCGTTGCGCGCGGCATGGGCAAGACCTGCGTCTCCGGCGCCGATGAGCTGCAGGTGCACATCCGCGACAAGCGGTTCGAGGCGCCGGGCGGAGTCACCGTCAACGAGGGTGACGTCATCTCGATCGACGGCACGAGCGGTGCGGTCTACCTCGGCGAGGTGCCGGTGGTCCCGAGCCCCGTCGTGGAGTACTTCGAAGGCAGCCTCGAGGCCGACGCCGACCCGCTGGTCGCCGCGGTCCACCGGATCATCACGCATGCGGACGACAAGCGGCGCCTCGGCGTCCGCGCCAACTCCGACACTCCCGAGGACAGCGAGCGGGCTCGCCGTTTCGGCGCGCAGGGCATCGGTCTGTGTCGCACCGAGCACATGTTCCTGGGGGAGCGCCGCCACTACGTGGAGCAGCTCATCCTGGCGTCCGACGACCAAGCCAGGGAGAAGGCGCTGCAGGCGCTGCTGCCGCTGCAGCGCGAGGACTTCGTCGGCATCTTCACCGCGATGGACGGCCTGCCCGTCACCGTCCGACTGCTCGACCCTCCGCTGCACGAGTTCCTGCCGGACATCACCGAGCTCTCGGTGCGGGTCGCGCTGGCCGAGCACGAGGGCAAGGAGCACGACAAGGAGCGGATTCTGCTCGACGCCGTGCGGCAGCTGCACGAGCAGAACCCGATGCTCGGTCTGCGTGGTGTGCGGCTCGGTCTCGTCATCCCCGGACTGTTCGCGCTGCAGGTTCGAGCGATCGCCGAAGCCGCCGCCGAGTGCCGCAAGAACGGCAAGGACCCGAAGCCCGAGATCATGGTTCCGCTCGTCGGCGCCGTGCAGGAGCTCGAGGTCGTCAAGGAAGAGGCCGAGCAGATCCTCAAGCAGGTCGCCGAGGAGACCGGCGAGAGCGTGCACACGATGATCGGCACGATGATCGAGGTTCCGCGCGCGGCCCTCACTGCCGGCCAGATCGCCGAAGCCGCCGAGTTCTTCTCGTTCGGCACCAATGACCTCACGCAGATGGGCTGGGGCTTCAGCCGAGACGACGTCGAGGGTGCGTTCTTCGGCCGCTACATCGATCTGGGCATCTTCGGCGTCAGCCCGTTCGAGACGCTCGACGCGGAGGGCGTCGGCCGGCTCGTGCGCATCGCGACCGAGGAGGGGCGCAAGACCCGGCCCGATCTCAAGGTCGGCGTGTGCGGTGAGCACGGTGGCGATCCCGAGTCGGTCCACTTCTTCCACGAAGTCGGCCTCGACTACGTCAGCTGCTCGCCGTTCCGCGTTCCCGTGGCCCGGCTCGAGGCCGGCCGCGCGGCCATCGAGACCGCCGGCAGCGACAGTCGTTGACACCGTTCTTCTGGCTCAAGTGGGGCCTGCGCGTCTTCTTCGGGCTGATCGGCCTGATCGCTCTGCTGCTGCTCTACGTCGCCGGCCACATCTGGCTCGTCGCTCGCCAGGACAGCCACCCACGCTCGGACGCGATCGTCGTGCTCGGCGCCAGCCAGTACAACGGCCGCCCGTCCGCCGTCTTCGCCGCCCGCCTGGCTCATGCGGTGACCCTGTACGACGACCACGTCGCTCCGCGCATCGTCACGCTCGGCGGCGGTCTGCCTGGTGACCGCACCACCGAGGCGCAGGCCGGCCAGGACTACCTCGTCGCCCACGGCGTTCCCGCCAACGCGATCTTGCCGCTGCGCGTCGGCAACGACACCTTGCAGAGCGTCGAGGCGCTGAAGGCTGCGTTCGGGCGCCACCACTGGCACTCGGCAGTGCTGGTCACCGACCCGTGGCACTGCCTGCGGGCCCGCACGATGGCCCGCGACCAGGGCATCGATGCGCAGACCTCACCCGAACGCGACGGGCCGCTCTTCTCCTCTCGCGGCACCGAGATCCGCTACATCGCCCGCGAGACCCTGGCCTACGTCTACTACAAGATCTTCGGCAACGACAGCGTGCACAGCACCGCGCCGGTCTGAGGTCTCTGCCGGCTTCGTCGTTCTCCGGCCGATCCGCATCCGCGGCGGTAATGTTCCGACACGGCCCGGTGGGGGTGGTGGCGTGCGGTGCGCAGCCTGTTCGGCAGACAGCGCGGCTGACGCACGCTTCTGCGAGGACTGCGGCGCCCCACTTAGCGCGGCTTGCCCGAATTGCGGCGCGGCGGTCACCGCGGGCAAGGCGTTCTGTCGCGAGTGCGGCACCAAGCTCGCGTCCGGCCCACCCTCTCTGCCACAGCAAGGGGCAACACCGACCTCCGCTGCACCCGTCGCGGAGCGCCGAGTCGTCTCGGTCCTTTTCGCGGACATCGTCGGGTTCACTCCACTGAGCGAGAGTCGCGACGCCGAGGAGGTGCGCGAGCTTCTCTCGCGCTACTTCGACACCGCGCGCACCATCGTCGGCCGATACGGCGGTGTCATCGAGAAGTTCATCGGCGACGCCCTCATGGCCGTGTGGGGCGTGCCGACGGCGTACGGCGACGACGCCGAGCGCGCCGTCCGCTCGGCGATGGAGCTGACCGAGGCGGTCGCGGCGCTCGGCACGGAGATCGGCGTACCCGGGTTGGCTGCGCGAGCCGGCATCGTGACCGGGGAGGTGGCGGTGACCCTCGGCGCCGTCGGTCAGGGAATGGTCGCCGGCGACGCGGTCAACACTGCGGCGCGCGTCCAAGCTGCCGCGGAAGCAGGAGGCGTGCTCGTCGACGACGCCACCCGCCAGGCGAGCGTTGCCGCCATCGGGTACGCCGACGCGGGCGCACACACGTTGAAGGGCAAGGCCGACCCTGTCCGGCTCTGGCGCGCGACCCGCGTCGTCGCGGCCTCCGGAGGCACGGAACGCATCGACGGGTTGGAAGCCGGGTTCCTCGGCCGTGAACGCGAGCTGCGGATCGTCAAGGACGCCCTGCACGCATGCGTCGAGCAGCGGCGGGCCCGGCTCGTGTCCGTCGTGGGCGCCGCGGGCGTCGGGAAGTCTCGACTGCGCTGGGAGCTGTTCAAGTACGTCGACGGGCTCATCGACCTGATCCTGTGGCACACCGGCCGCTGCCTCCCGTACGGCGACGGCGTCACCTACTGGGCGCTCGCCGAGATCGTGCGAGCCAGGCTCGACATCGCCGAGCAGGAGAGTCCTGAAGAGGTCGCGTCAAAGCTGGAGGCCGGACTCGAGCGATGGATCAGCTCCGCTGCTGACCGCGACTTCCTGCGGCCGCGACTGGGCGTCCTCCTCGGGATCGGGGATGCGTCACTCAGCCGGGAGGAGCTCTTCGCCGGCTGGCGGTTGTGGTTCGAGCGCTTGACCGAGCACGACCCGGTGCTGCTCGTCATCGAGGACCTGCAGTGGGCCGACGCCGGTCTGCTCGACTTCGTCGAGCACCTGCTCGACTGGTCGGCCGATCACCCGATCTTCGTCCTGACGCTGACCCGGCCGGAGCTGCTCGAGCATCGCCCGTCGTGGGCGGCCGGCCGGCGGAACGTGACGCCGCTGACGCTGGAGCCGCTGCCGGAAGCCGTGATGGGCGAGATCCTCCACGAGCTCGTTCCAGGACTGCCGCCAACTGTCAGCGAGCGCATCGTGTCCCGCGCGGACGGCGTACCTCTCTACGCCGTCGAGATGATCCGATCGCTCGTCGACCGCGATCTCGTGCAGCCGGTGGACGGGACCTATCGGCTCGTCGGCGAGGTCGACGACCTCGACGTCCCGGCGTCCCTCGCGTCGCTCGTCGCGTCCCGCATCGATGCGCTGCCGGCCGGGGAGCGGGCGCTCGTCCAGGCGCTCGCGGTGCTCGGCGGCACCTTCCCGCGCAGCGCGGTCGCGGCGGTCACCGATCTGCCGGCCGCCGAGGTCGACGCGCTGCTCGCCGACCTTGTGCGCAAGGAGATCCTTCGGGTCCGCACCGATCGGCTCTCACCCGACCGTGGCCAGTACGGCTTCACCCAGTCGATGCTGCGTCAGGTCGCCTACGACACGTTGTCGCGACGCGACCGCAAGTCGCGACACCTCGCCGTCGCGGAGCACCTGCGGGCGACCTTCGCCGACGACGGCGCCGAGGTCGCGGAGGTCGTGGCACAGCACTACCGCGACGCGTACGACGCCGTCCGTGACGACCCCGACGCGGGGGAGATCGCCCGTCAGGCCTGTGACGCGTTCATCCGGTCCGGGCAGCGGGCCCGGGCGATGGGCGCGCCGGAGGCTGCGCAACGCGCCTACCAGCATGCTGCTGACCTCGCCCGTGACGACGCCGAGCGAGCGCGTTGCCTGGCCGACGCCGGTGCCGCCGCGTTCCAGGCCTCCCGCTACGAGGCGGCGGTCGAGCTGCTGCAGTCCGCCGTCGATGCGCACCGTGCCGCCGGTCGTGATCGCGAGGCCGCGAAGGTGACTGAGGTGCTCGCGCATGCGACGTCTGGGCTAGGGCTGACCGACCGGGCGATCAGCCTCTTGGAGCCGGCGATGGCGACGGTGTCGCAAGGACCGCCGGACGAGACCACGGCGCGCGTTCACGATCGGCTGTCCCACCTGTTGATCTTCGCCGGGCGCGGCGACGAGGCGGCTGAACACATCGAGACGGCCCTCGAGCTCGCGCAGGCCCTGGAGCTGCCCGAGGTGCTCGTCAGCGCAGCGGGGTCGAAGGCCATGCTCCTCGCGAGGGCGAACCGGCACCAAGAGGCGCTCGCGATGTTCGACTGGGCGGCCGATGTGGCCGACCGCAACGGGTTCACCCAACAGTCGGCGCTCGCCCATGGCAACGCCGCGGACCTCGCCCTGAACGGCGACATGCAGGAAGCAGGGTCCCGGCATCTCGCCGCGACCCTCGCCACCGCGCGGCGTCGGGGCGACCCTTCCAACGAGGGGTTCGTCGTCTACAACCAGGCCGTAGCGGATCTCATGGAGGGCCGTTGGGACCAGGTCGAGGCATCGGCCGCTGACGCGCTGCGGCGCTTCGAGCAGATCCCGATCATGCGGCTGTTCGCGCACTCAGCGCTCGGTCAGCTGCATGCGTTGCGCGGACAGCTCGATCTGGCGCGCGCGGACCTGGCCGAGCTCGAGGAGATGCGCACGCACGAAGACGTCCAGGACCAGGCGATGTACCGGATGGTCGCCGCGAGAACGGCCGCCAGTGCCCGAGAACCCGGCGAGGCCCTCAGGCTCGCCCGCGAGGCAATCCTGCTGATGCTGGACAGCTTCGGTCTCCGGCACGAGTTCGTCCGCACGTCGTGGCCGGTGGCGCTCGACGCTGCGCTCACCGTCGGCGACCTGGCGGGCGCCGAGGAGCTCCTCGCGATCGTTGCCGACCGACCCATCGGGCATGTGCCGCCGTACATGCGCGCGGAGCTGGCGCGGTTCCGGGCGCGGATCGCCGCGGCGCGCGACGAGCACGAGGCGGCGGGAGCCGACTTCCTCGCGGCCGAAGCGATGCTGAGCGACCTCGGCTATCCGTACGCGCTCGCGCTCGCCCGCCGCGACCACGGCGCGTGGCTGCTCGGCCGCAACCGCGCCGGCGAGGCCCGGCCCCACCTGCTCGCGGCCGACGCGACGTTCGACTCCCTGCGCGCCGCGCCGGCCCTCGCGATCACCCGCGAGCTGCTCGGCTCCGTGCCGGAGGCCGTCACCGTCTGATCTGACGGGTAATCGCCACAACGGGGCAGGAATGTCACGCCGCGTGGCGAAGGGTGACAGGACCGCATTTTCCGCGTGGAGGTCCTGTTGATGCGCCGCTCTGTCTGGCTGGCCGGTTCGGCCGCCGGTGTTCTTGCTGCTGTGATGGCCGTTCCGTCGTCCGGCGCGACCGGCCACGACCGGACCGCCCCGTTCGGGAAGCTCGGCTTCACGACGCTGGGCATGGGCACGGGGCCGTCGTACGGCGAGCCGTCGTTCACCTGGGCGCCGGACGGCAGGCACGGCATCATCTGCACGCCCGGTAGCGACAAGGGCGACAGCTCGACCGTGCAGTTCTGGTACACCGCCGACGGCGGCAAGACGTTCAAGCACTCGAAGATGACGAGCCCTAACGGCGGCGGCGACTGCGACGTCGACTTCCTGCCGGACGGCACCGCCGTCGCGGTCGACCTCGAGATCAGCGACTCCTACCTGCAGGAGTCGACCGACTGGGGCAAGACCTGGAAGCAGATCGGCACCTTCGGCACCGAGCAGGACCGGCAGTGGCTCGCGCACTCCGCCGACGGCACCAAGATCTACATGGTCTACCACGACTTCGCAGCCGAGGCCGAGTTCTACGCGGTCGCCGACTACGACAAGAAGACGAAGGCGATCACGATCCCGCCGCAGGACTGCTGCCACTCCGCGCAGTCGGCCGACCAGGCCTCCGCGCCCGGCATCGCGAGCACCCAGATCAACCCGGTCGGCCCGGGCAGCTCGACCTCGCTCGTCGACGAGGGCGGCAACACGTTCAGCGGCCCGATCCTCATCGACCCGTCGGACCAGAGCGGCAAGACGATGTACGTCGTCTACTCGATCTCCGACGCGCAGTCCAACCTCAACCCGAACGACGGTGTGCCGCCGTACGGGCCGACGCGTGGCGTGATCGTCGCGACGACCCGCGACGGCGGCACGACATGGTCGAGCCACTACGCCGTGGCCGCTCCGCCGAACCCGGACGGTTCCCAGGAGGAGACCAACGGCGCGATCTTCCCGTGGGGCTCGATCGACAAGGCCGGCACGATCTACGTCGTCTACAACTCGACGCGTGGCGAGACGGGCGACCACTTCCACCAGTACTACGTCTACTCCAAGGACCACGGCGTCCACTGGAGCAAGCCGGTGAAGCTGGACAAGCTCGCACACGGGCATGGCGCCGCGATCTACGCGACGTCGGACTCCGGACGCAAGGGCCAGCTCGCCGTCGCGTGGTACCAGACCGACAACGGCACGCCGTCGAGCACGGCTCCGACGACGACCTGGACGCCGCACGTCGCGCTCATCACCGCCGCCGACACCTCGCGGCCGAAGATCGTCGAGCAGCCGTTGTCGAAGCTGCCGAACCACAAGGGCGGCATCTGCCTGCAGGGCATCCTCTGCGGCATCGGTCCGGGCAGCTCCGACCGCAGCCTGCTCGACTACTTCCAGGTCGTGTTCAACCCGAAGACGGGCAAGCTCGGCATCGCCTACGCCGACAACGGCGGCTTCCGCCCGAACGAGGGTCGTGGCGAGGTCGTCTTCGCCCGCCAGACCCGGTAACGACCCGTCAACCGCCGCAGCGGACTGAAGACGCACGTACGTCTTCAGTCCGCTGCGGCGCGTCCGGGGTCGCTGGTTAGGGTCTGTTGTGATGGAGGCGGCGGACTACGACGAGCATGCGCGGGAGCGCTGGGTCGCGGATCCGCCGAAAGCCGGGTCGACCGCACGCGGTGAGTTCGTGCGGGACCGGGCCCGCGTGTTGCACTCGGCCGCGTTGCGCAGGCTCGCGGCCAAGACCCAGGTCGTCGGTGTCGGACAGAGTGACTTCCCTCGCACGCGGCTGACGCACTCGCTGGAGTGCGCGCAGATCGGCCGTGAGCTCGGCAGCGCGCTGGGTGCCGACGCCGATCTCGTCGACGCCGCGTGCCTCGCGCATGACCTCGGTCATCCGCCCTTCGGTCACAACGGCGAGGCCGCGCTCGACGCCTTCGCCGTCGATTGCGGTGGGTTCGAGGGCAACGCGCAGAGCCTGCGGGTGCTGACCCGTCTCGAGACGAAGGTGCTGACCCCGCAGGGGACGAGCGCCGGTCTGAACCTGACCCGAGCCGTGCTCGACGCCGCGACGAAGTACCCCTGGCCGAAACGTGAAGGAACGCCGAAGTACGGCGTCTACGCCGACGATGGGCCCGTCTTCACGTGGCTGCGGGAAGGCGCAGCGGACGGCCGACGGTGCATCGAGGCGCAGGTCATGGACTGGGCCGACGACGTCGCCTACTCCGTGCACGACCTCGAGGATGGCGTGCACGCCGGACATGTGCCGCTGTCGGCGCTCACCGCCGCTGCCGAACGTGCCGAGGTCGTGAAGCTCGCGAGGTCGTCGTACCTGGACGTGCCGACGGAGGCGCTCGAGACCGCAGCGCTGCGACTCGTCGAGCTGCCGGCGTGGCCGAGCGGGTTCGATGGATCTCTCGCCGCGCTCGTCGCCCTCAAGCGGATGACGAGCGAGCTGATCGCGCGGTTGTCGGGCGCTGCGGTGCGCGCGACGCGCGAGCGCTACGGCGCGGCTGCGCTGCGGCGCTACGACGGCGATCTCGTCGTGCCGGTCGAGACGAGAGCGGAGTGCGCGATCCTGAAGGCGATGGCTGATCTGTTCGTCATGCGCCGCGACGAGCAGCGGCGTGACCAGGCGCGACAGCGCGAACAGCTGACGGAGCTCGCCGACGCGATCCTCGCCGGCGCGCCGCAGACGCTCGAGCCGTGGATGCGCGACGCCTGGGTGGTCGCCGGCGACGATGCGGCGCGCGTGCGCGTCGTCGTCGACCAGGTGGCGTCGTTGACGGACACCTCGGCCTTGCTCTGGCACGACGGGCTGGTCGCATGAGCCTCGTCGTCCGACGCGCGAAGGTGCACGAGATATTTCCGTTGCGTCATGCCGTCCTGCGGCCGGGCCGGCCGGTCAGCTACTCCGTCTACTCCGAGGACGAAGGAGCGGTCCACGTCGGCGCGTGGGACGACGGCATGCTCGTCGGCTGCGCGACGGTCTTCCCGCAGCCGTGGCCCGGCAACGACCACCTCGCGGCGGTGGACGATGCCTGGCGGCTGCGTGGCATGGCCGTCGACCCGTCGACCCAGGGCACCGGGGTCGGCCGGCTGGTGCTCGCGGAAGGCACGGCAGCAGCGCGCGACGCCGGCGCCTCGATCCTGTGGGCCAACGCCCGGACGGCGGCGCTCGGTTTCTACGAGCGGTTGGGCTGGCGCATCGTCGGCGAGGAGTTCATCGCCACCGACAGCGGCCTCCCGCACTTCCCGATGGCCCTTCTGTTGAGTGCGACGTAATCCCCCTAACTGTGGGGCCCGCAAGGGGGATTACGTCGCACTCAACACTCGGCTTGGCAGGGGGGTTCGCGTCCGAGCCGACGTTCGGTCGCGAGGACCTCTGCTCGTGGCGACAGGTTCTGGCCCGCGCGCCAGGCGGCGAGGTAGCGCTGCGGCCAGACCTCACCCCGGCGGATCCACCACAAGCCGTGCCGGGTGGGCCAGGACAGCCCGAAGTGAACGTGCGTAGGCGTGTAGCGCGCGTCGCCGGAGTTGTCGATCAGGCCCAGCAGCTGGCCGGCGTGCACGCGCACGCCCGGTCGGATGCCGGCTGCGATCTCCAGCAGATGCGAGCCGTAGTAGCGGACGCCGTCGTCGCCGACGATCGACACGGACCGGCCGCCGCGGGTCGCGCCGGCGTCGACCTGCGGGTTCCAGCGGTCGGTGAACGACACCTCGTCGACGGTGCCGGAGGTGACCGCGACGAACGCGCAGCCCTTCTGCGTGAAGATGTCCGACGCCGGATAATCGTGGTGACTCGAGCTGTACGACGACGAGCAGCGCTGCACCGGATAGACGTAGCGCTCGGGTCGCGGCGGCCGTGGCCTGCGGGAGGCCGGCGCCGACGTCGGCGCCGGGGCAGGCGTGGGCGACGCGGTGGTGGGGACCGCGCTGGGGGGCGTGGCCGAGGTGCTCCCGGCCGCCGGGCTGGCGGCCGATGGCGACGTACCGGCGGTGGGGGAGCCGGACGAGCAGCCGGCCAGTGCCAGGCAGGCGGCGACCAGGCTTGCGGCCAGGGCTCCGGCGGGGCGCATGACTGCGAGCCTAGGTCGGGCCGCGGTTGACCACGGCGTGGGCGGCGCCGCCCGGCCTGCGGCTTGAGGAGACTTGCGGCGGGCGTCGGTCACGGCGCCTAGACTCGGCTCCGGCGGCCTTCCCCGCAGCCTCCCGCCACCCGGCAATCGAAGGGCTCGCGCGTGTCCGGCCGCATCCGCGAAGAGGTCATCGCGGCGATCCGTGAGCGGTTGCCGATCGAGCAGGTCGTGTCCGACTACGTCGCCCTCCGGCCCGCCGGCTCCGGCCGGATGAAGGGGCTCTGCCCCTTCCACGAGGAGAAGACGCCGTCCTTCACCGTCAACACCAACCTCGGCTTCATGCACTGCTTCGGCTGCGGCAAGTCGGGCGACACGATCACGTTCGTCCGCGAGATGGAGCATCTGTCGTTCACCGAGGCGGTCGAGGTGCTTGCGCGCAAGGCCGGCGTGGAGGTGACCTACGAGCAGGGCGGGTCCGCGCCGCGCCAGCACTCGAGCGAGCGTCAGCGGCTGACCGAGGCCAACGCGGCCGCGGCCGATTTCTTCCGCGAGCAGCTCGGCAGCCCGGAGGCCGAGATCGGGCGACAGTTCCTGCGGGAGCGTGGCTTCGACGAGACGGCCTGGGCACAGTTCGGCGTCGGCTACGCACCCGCGAGCTGGGACGCGTTGCTCAAGCACCTGCGCGCCAAGGGCTTCCGCGACGACGAGCTGCTCAAAGGCGGGTTGTGCAGCCAAGGGCAGCGCGGACCCATCGACCGTTTCCGCGGCCGGCTGATCTGGCCGATCCGCGACCACAAGAGCGAGGTCATCGGCTTCGGCGCGCGCCGGCTGCGCGAGGACGACAACGGCCCGAAATACCTCAACACCCCGGAGACGCCGCTCTACAAGAAGAGTCAGGTCCTCTACGGCATCGATCTCGCGAAGAACGAGATCGCCAAGCGCTACAAGGCCGTCGTCGTCGAGGGCTACACCGACGTGATGGCCTGTCATCTTGCCGGCGAGACGACCGCGGTCGCGACCTGCGGGACGGCGTTCGGCGCGGAGCACGTGCAGATGCTGCGTCGCTACCTCATGGACCAGGACGAGTTCCGCGGCCGGGTCATCTTCACGTTCGACGGCGACGAAGCAGGTCGCAAGGCGGCGCTCAAGGCGTTCGACGACGACCAGAAGTTCGTCGCCCAGACCTTCGTCGCCGTCCAGCCCGACGGTCTCGACCCGTGTGAGCTGCGACAGCAACGCGGCGACCTTGCGGTGCGCGATCTCATCGCGAGTCACCTGCCGCTCGCCGAGTTCGCGATCCGGACCACGCTGGAGCGCTTCGACCTCGACATTCCCGAAGGCCGGGTGCAGGCTCTCGCCGCTGCCGCCCCCGTCGTGTCCGCGCTCAAGGACTGGGCGCTGCGCGAGGAATACGCCCGGCGCCTCGCCGGCTGGCTCGGCATGGACGAGCAGTCCGTCCTCTCGCGGGTGCGCGGCGGAGAGCAGGGCGAGCGACCGGCCGCGCCGCGACAGCGCCGCCCGACCGCCGAGACCAAGCCGGACCCGCGTGACCCCGGCCTCGTGGTCGAGCGCGAGGTGATGAAGCTCGCCGTGCAGCGGCCTGCCCTGCTCGGCGCCGACTTCGACGCGATCGATGACGTCGTCTTCCGTTCGCCAGCCTATGCGGCTGTGCGTGCAGCAGTCGCCAAAGCCGGAGGTACGACGTCCGCCGTCGCTGGCCCTGAGTGGGTCGCGAAGGTCCAGGAGTCAGCGGAGACCGACTCGGTCCGCGAGCTCATCACCGAGCTCGCGGTCGAAGCGATGCAGACGCGTGACGAGGACGACCCGCGCTATGCCGCCGCGCTCGTCGCGCGGCTGGAGGAGATGGCGCTGACGCGGCAGATCCAGGAGCTCAAGTCACGACTTCAGCGCCTCAACCCGGTCGACCAGGCCACCGACTACAACCGTCTGTTCGGCGAGCTGATCGTGCTCGAGCAGCGCAAGCAGGGCCTGCGCGAGCGGGGCATCGGCGCGATCTGACCTACCCCCGGCGGCTCCCGCGCCGGCTGCGGCACACTGTCGGAGTGAGCCGCCCCACCGCGCCGGCGCGCGAGGCGCTGAGCGACGAGGTCAAGGACCTCGTCGCCCGGGGCAAGGAGGCCGGGTTCCTCTCGTCAGAGGAGATCGGTGCGGCGCTCGTCGCCGCGGAGCTGCCGCCCGAGTCGACCGACGCGGTGTTGCGACTCATCAGTGATGAGGGCATCGAGATCCTGGAGCCGGTCGACGAGGAGCTCGACGAAGAACCGGCCCCGATACGCGTCGACGAGGAAGCGGCGAAGTCGCCGACGAGCGACCCGGTGCGCATGTACCTCAAGGAGATCGGGCGCGTCCCGCTCCTCACTGCGGAAGAAGAGGTCGACCTCGCCAAGCGCGTCGAGGCCGGCCTCTTTGCTTCGGAGAAGCTGACGACGCAGTCGGACATCCCCGCGTCGCTCTACCGCGACCTCGAGCTGGTCGAACGCGACGGACAGTTCGCAAAGAAGCGCCTGATCGAGGCGAACCTCCGGCTCGTCGTCTCGATCGCGAAGCGGTACGTCGGCCGCGGCATGCTCTTCCTCGACCTGATCCAGGAAGGCAACCTCGGCCTGATCCGTGCGGTCGAGAAGTTCGACTACACGAAGGGTTACAAGTTCTCGACGTACGCGACCTGGTGGATCCGTCAGGCCATCACCCGCGCGATCGCCGACCAGGCGCGCACGATCCGCATTCCGGTGCACATGGTGGAGACCATCAACAAGCTGGTGCGCATTCAGCGGCAGCTGCTTCAGGATCTCGGCCGCGAGCCGACGCCGGAGGAGATCGGCAAGGAGATGGAGCTCCCGCCGGAGCGCGTCCTCGAGATCCAGAAGCTCTCGCAGGAGCCGGTGTCGCTGGAGACGCCGATCGGCGAGGAGGAGGACTCCAACCTCGGTGACTTCATCGAGGACAGCGATGCCGTCGTCCCCCTCGATGCAGCGTCGTTCATCCTGCTGCAGGAGCAGCTCGACTCGATCCTGCACACGCTCTCGGACCGCGAGAAGAAGGTCATCCAGCTGCGCTTCGGCCTGGTCGACGGCCATCCGCGCACGTTGGAGGAGGTCGGCAAGGAGTTCGGGGTCACGCGCGAGCGGATCCGGCAGATCGAGTCGAAGACGCTGTCGAAGCTGCGGCATCCGTCGCGCTCGCAGAAGCTCCGCGACTACCTCGAGTAGTCGGTACTTCCGCCCAGATCGCGCAACGACCTGTTTACGTGGGTAAACGTGTCGTCCTCCGATCGTCGTCGGAGGAACGACCAGTTGGGCAGCCAGGTCAGGACGTGCGCTGGTACCCACGGTCACTGACGTCGCCGTACGTTGCGGCCTTCGGTGTGTCACACCGGGGGGAGCGACCATGGCCGCACGACAGGCTGCCCGCAGTTCATACGTCTCTCGACGCCGCGTCGCCGGCGTCGTACTCGCAACGTGTGCGGTGCTGGTGTCGGGCGCACAGACCGCACTGGCGTCGAGCGTCATATCAGCGAGCTTCACTGGAGGCACCGGAACGGTTTCCGTCGGCGGCACGCTCTACGCGAAGAGCGGCGGAGCGCTGACATTGACGGTCAACACGTCGAGCGACACGCAGTGCGTCGACGTTGCCGGGACCTACGCGGCGCACCAGCAGAGCGCCACGCCGAAGTCGACCTGGACGTTCTCGTTCACGGCAGGCGCGGGAGATGGTTCGCAGACGGTCACGGCGTCGGCCAGCCCGGGCTTCAACACTCAGAACAAGTGCACGGGGAACGCGGGCACCTCCAGTGCGAGCTTCGTGCTGGACAACACCGGCCCTCAGGTGACTGCGACCGTGTCCCCGACACCGAACGCAGCCGGCTGGAACAAGAGCAACGCCTCGATCACGTGGTCGGCTACTGACGCCGGCTCGGGAGTTGCCAGCGGGCCGACGCCGGCGACGGACTCGCAGAGCGGCAACACGAGCGGCGTGACCAAGTCGTCAACGGCAACCGACCGGCTCGGTAACGTCGGCAACGGGTCGGTGACCGTCAAGGTCGACAAGACAGCGCCGAGTATCACCGGCTCGCGCGCGCCCGCTGCCAACACCAACGGCTGGAACAACACAGACGTCACAGCGTCGTTCACGTGCTCGGACTCGCCGTCCGGCATCAAAACCTGTTCCGGACCGACCACGCTGACGTCGAGCGCCGCGAACCAGTCGGTGACGGGCAATGCCGTCGACAATGCGGACAACTCGGCCTCGGCGACGGTCGGCGGCATCAACATCGACAAGGTCGGGCCGACCCTGTCAGGCGCGCCGACGACATCGCCCAACTCTGCCGGCTGGTACAACTCCGACGTCACTGTGCACTGGTCCTGCACCGACACCCTGTCCGGCCTCAACGGGTCGTGCCCATCTGACAGCACGATCGGTACCGAGGGCATCGGGTTGACCGCCTCTACATCCGTCTCCGACAAGGCGGGCAACACGACCAGCGCCACCAGCTCTCCTGCGGTGAAGATCGATAAGACCCCGCCGTCGACCACCATCTCGAGCGTGAGCAACAACTGGGTGAACACCGACGTGCCGGTGACCCTGACGCCGTCGGACGATCGCTCGGGAGTGGCCTCCACCACTTACACGATCGACGGGGGGACGCCACAGTCAGGGACGAGCTTCACGCTGACCACCGAAGGCGACCACACACTGACCTACTTCAGCACCGACAACGCGGGAAACAGTGAGACGACGCACACCGTCCACGTGAAGATCGACAAGACTGCGCCGACGATCGGCCACGTCTTCGACCCGTCCGGCTACACCGAAGGGACCTGGACCAACGCCCCGAAGGTCACGGTCGACTTCCAGTGCGCCGACCAGGCCGGACTTTCGGGTGTCGCGACCTGCGGCCCGGATGTCGACGTCACGGCTGAGGGGTCTCACGTCATCACCGGCTCAACGACCGACAACGCCGGCAACGGGCCGATCAACGACTCCGCGACGGTGAACATCGACCGTACGGCGCCGACTGTGACGCCGACCGCGGACCGGGACCCCGTCGCCGGCTGGTACAACGCCGATGTCACCGTGACGTACTCGTGCGCCGACGCTCTCTCCGGCATCGCGGACTGCCCGGCACCGGACGTGTTGCACGAGGGGGCCGGCCAGACGGCTACCGGCACCGCTCACGACCGCGCCGGCAACGCCGGCACGGGCTCGTTGACCGGGATCAACATCGACGAGACGGCGCCGGCGCTCGACGGCGCGACCACCGCGGCACCGAACTCCGCAGGTTGGTACAGCGGCGACGTGACCGTGCACTGGACCTGCGCCGATCTGCTGTCGGGCCTGGTCGGTGACTGCTCCACGGACAGCACCGTCACTGGGGAGGGCGACGACCTGTCCGCCAGTCAGACCGTCCACGACCTCGCGGGCAACGAAACGACGAAGACCGTCTCCGGCATCAAGATCGACCGGACCGCGCCGACGACATCCGCGTCCGTCCCCGACCCGCTGGCCACCGGCTGGTACGCCGGCGATGTCGAGGTCACCCTCACGACCGGGCCTGACCTGTCCGGCGTCGCAGCGACCTACTACGAGATCGACAACGGTAGCCCGCAGCTGTACGCAGGCCCGTTCCCGGACACGTTGAGGGGGACGCACACGATCACCTACTGGAGCGTGGACAACGCGGGCAACGTCGAGGACGCCTCCATCCCAGGGCACGTCATCACGCTCAAGATCGACGGCACGCCGCCGACCATCATCGCTTCGCCGCTGCCGGCTGCGAACGCGAACGGCTGGAACAACAGTCCCGTCACAGTTTCATTCACCTGTGGCGATGCGGAGTCCGGAGTCGCGGCCTGCAACCCGCCGGTCACGCTGTCGAACGAGGGCGCCGGGCAGACCGCCCATGGCGACGCCCTGGACAACGCCGGCAATGCGGGGAGCACGGACGTCAACGGCATCAACATCGACCTGACGCCACCGACGCTCTCGGGCGCCGCGACCAGCAACCCGAATGCCTTCGGCTGGTACAAGGGCGACGTCACGATCCACTGGACGGCTTCGGACGCGTTGTCGGACATCGACCGGAGCAGTGTCCCGGGCGACAGCACGATCACCGGCGAGGGGGACAACCTCGGCGCTGGCCCGGTCAGCGTCTTCGACAAGGCCGGGAACGAGACAACGAAGACCGTTTCCGGTTTCAAGATCGACCGCACGCCGCCGACCATCAGCGGTGCGACGGTCAACGACGACGGCACTGCGCGGCACCCCAACGACACGGGCTGGTTCAACTCGGCGGTTCGTGTCCGCTTCGCCTGTGACGACAAAATGTCCGGCATTCAGGAGTGCGCCGCCGACCAGCTCCTCACCCAGGACGGCGCGGACCAGTCCGCGACCGCCGGCGCGACGGACAAGGCGGACAACGCTGCGTCGACGACCGTGACTGGCATCAACATCGACTCGCAGGCGCCGACCAGCTCCGGCACTGCTCCATGCGGCAGCACCAGCTGGTGCACAGGGTCGACGGTGCCGGTCCACCTCGCCGCCGCGGACCAGAGTGGCCTCTCCGGAGTGAAGGAGATCGACTACAGCCTGGACGGCAAGCAGACGTGGCACACCTTCGCCGGTGACGACACGACGGTCGACGTCCCGCTGGCGAGCACGAGCTCGACCGCGTCGATCGACTTCTACGCCGTGGACACGGCCGGCAACGTCGAGGAGTCGCATGGCCTGTCGCTCAAGTACGACAACGTCGCCCCGACCGTGACCCACGTGCTCTCACCCGCGGCGAACGCCAACGGCTGGAACAACGCCGCCGCGACCGTCCACTTCGACGCCACCGACGACCTGAACGGCTCCGGCGTCGACCCGACGAGCGTGACACCGGACTCGACGTACACGGCGGAGACCAGCGGTACGGCGGTGGCCGGGCAGGCTTCGGATGTCGCCGGCAACGTCGGCTACGACTCGGTGACCGTGCGGATCGACAAGACGCCACCGAGCATCTCGGCAGCTCCGACCACGAGCGCGAACTCGAGCGGCTGGTACACAGGCCCGGTGACCGTCCACTTCACCTGTGGTGATCCGGGCACGGTGGCCTCCGGTGTCGCGACCTGCCCCGCTGATGTGGTGCTGTCGACCGACGGAAGCGGTCAGCATGCGTCGGGAACCGCGTATGACAACGCGGGTAACCAGGCATCGGCCGAGGTCACGGGCATCAACATCGACTCCACGAACCCGACGATCACCGCGGTCGGAGTTGCGGACGGTGCGATCTTCACGCTGGGCGACCCTTCGGTGCCCGCGTCGCCGTTCTCCTGCACGGCGACCGACGGTGGCTCCGGGGTGGCGTCGTGCTCGGTCGTGGTCACCGGTGGTCAGCCCAACGGCGTCGGCACGTTCTCGTTCACGGCCACGGCGAAGGACGTCGCGGGCAACACGACCACGCAGACCGGCTCCTACAAGGTCATCTACCGGTGGGACGGCTTCCGTCAGCCGATCAACGACACGGCGCACCAGATCGGCACCTCCACCTCCGTCTTCAAAGGCGGCAGCACGGTCCCGGCGAAGTTCCAGGTGAAGACCGCGTCCGGCACGGTGGTGCGGACGAACACGAGCCCGCTGTGGCTGACGCCGGCCAAGGGCAGCCCGATGACCGCGGCCGTGGACGAAAGCGTCTACTCGGACCCGGCCACGAACGGGACGTCGTACAGCTGGGACAGCACCAGCCAGCAGTACATCTACAACTGGTCGACGAAGGGCTTGAACAGCGGGTTCTTCTACCGCGTCGGTGTGACGCTCGATGACGGACAGACCTACTACGTGAACCTCGGCCTGCGCTGACGCGGCGACTAACGAGCGGAGGCGCCCTCGCGGTTGAGGCGGACCCAGGACGTCGTCCAGCGTTCGGACCAGAACGACAGGAACGGCACCGTCCCGAGCACCATCGCGACCAGCACCCGGAACATCGGGATGCGCGCCCGCACCCCCAACCAGAAGGTGATGATCAGGAACAGGGGATAGAACAGCATCCCGTGCACGATGCCGACCCACTTCGCCACACCGGGCTGGTCGCCGGCGTACTTCAGCGGTACGCCGATGCACACCAGCACGATCAGCAGGACGCCGACCAGCCAGGCGATGCTGCGGTAGGCGCGCAGCGAGGACTCGACGTTGCGCTGGTCGGGCTGTGTCATGCGCGGGCTCGCCGGCTCTCTGCGGCAGCAGTCGCCGCGTTCAGTGCCGCCAGCCTGGCGTTCCAGGCGGCGACCTCAGGGTCGTCCTCGTCCACCTCGACGACCGGTGTGCTGATGCCGACGCGCACACCCGGCTGCCGGATGATGTGCGCCTCGGGCGAGACCTGCGAGGTCCGCGGGTCGCGACGCTCACTGCCCTCGGGCCGGCGTACCTCGTCCTGGAGCGTCTTGACCCACAGCACGATCCCGAACACGGCGAACAGCGGCCACTGGAAGGCGTAGGCGTAGTTCTGCAGGCCGCCGGTCGGCGAGTTGGCCCGATGCCACTGCCAGAGCCCGAGGCGGAGCATGCCGTAGACCACGCCGGCGACGAAGAGGTGCACCAACCACCACTTCGGCGTCAGCACCCTTCGCACGCGCTCCAGGGTAAACGAGTCAGGCAGCCCGGGCGGTGGCCGAGCGGCTGCGGCCGCGTCCGCGGCGGCCGGCCTCCGGCTCCCGGAGCAGTCGCAGCACGGAGTTCTCGATCGCGCCCTGCGTCGCCAGCTCGCCGAACTGGGCCCCGGCACCCAGGCGGTCGAGGTCGTTGCGCACCGTCACGCCGTCGTTGTAGAGGTCGATGACGCGCGGATCGATGTACGACGCCCGACAGACCGCAGGCGTGTTGCCCAGATAGTGCGCGACCTCCTTGACCGCCCGCGTGACAGCCCGCTTGCGGGCGACCTCCGTCGTCGGCGCGTCGACGGACACAGCCAGCGCCACCGCGCACAGCACCGTCGCGTGCCACGTCCGGAAGTCCTTGGCGGTGAAGTCGCCGCCGGTGATCTCGCGCAGGTAGCCGTTGATGTCGTGGCTCTTGATGTCGACCCACTTGCCGCCGGCCTTGTAGGCGAGGAGCTCGGGATGGCCGCCGCGCCGCCGCTTCAGGGCTCGCACGTAGTCACATAACGTCTCGTCGGCGAGCGACTGCACCCGACGCTTCCCGCTCTTGGCGATGAAGTCGAAGGTGAGCACGCCGGCCGAGCAGGTGACGTGGTCGCGGCGCATCGTCGCCAGCCCGAACGAGCCGGGCGTGCCGGTGTCCTCGTCGGGGGCGTACTCCTCGCTGCCGATCCGGAAGAAGCCGAGGTCGAGGAGCCGGGCCGCTGCGCCCAACGCGCGCTCCCGCTCGAAGCCGGGCTTCGCGAGGTCGGCCAGCATCTGCTCGCGGGCCGCCGGAAGCGCGGCCGCGAACTCGAGCATGCGCTCGTGCTTCTCCCGGTCACGGGCGGTGCGCCACGCGTCGTGATAGCGGTACTGCCTGCGGCCGGCGACGTCCGTCCCCGTGGCCTGGATGTGGCCGTTGGACGCCGTACAGATCCAGACGTCCGCCCATGCCGGGGGGATCGCGAGGTCACTGATGCGCTGCAGCGTCGCGTCGTCGGTGACGCGGTCACCGTTGACGTCGACGTAGACGAAACCGCGGCCACGCTTCACCCGACGAATGCCGGGCTCGGCGCAGTCGACGCGTCGAAGGCGCGGCATCGGGGAGTCTCAGACCTCCCGCTCGACGTGCATGGCACGCTCTTCGGCGGTGAAGCCGCCCTGGTCGGTGCCGACGTCGTTGGCGACGGCACTGGCCTCGTCGTCGGTGCGCGCGCCCTCGTCGGTCTCGAGGATGCGGCCGACGCGCTCCTCCGGGTCGACCGGATAGGGCTGGTCGACGCCCTCGCTCTCGTCGGCAGGGGTGGTCGCCGCACGCTGGGCCAGGTCGGGCTCCTCGCGGCTCAACCGCAGGTCGAGCGGCTCGCCGGCCTGCTCCTCGGCCGCCGTGGTGCCGTACTCGTTTACACCGACCGGTGAGTCACCGGAGACGGGCATGTCGTCCTGCGGGTCGCCCGTGATGCGCTTGCCGGCGAGACCGGGCTCCTGCGACGCCTGCCCCTCTTCCTCGAAGGGGTCGGCGGGGTCAGGGATGCGGCTGGTCACGGAGAGGTCCTCCCGTTGGCCGACGTCGTGGGCACGGGGCCGGGCCCGTAGGGGTCGCTGTTGTGGTCGCCGATCGGCAGCCGGTCGACGACCGCGTTCTTCGCGGTGTCGACGAGGCTGGTCGCCTGCGCCTGGAGCACGCCCGCGGCCGACTGCACCGTCGGGCTCTCCGAGAGCCCGCGCGCGGCCCGCATGATCTGTTCGTAACGCTCCCGGCCGGCCTTGGCGCCGAGCGTGTAGCCCGCCGCGAAACCGAGAACAAAGGTCGCCTTGTAGCGCATGGTTTGTCGCCTCCTGTGCGAGTCGGCTTACCCCCGCTGACGCCGCATTACGCCGTACGACGGTCACGGCGCGTGCGCTAGTCTGACGCTCGTCGCCGGGCGGGCGGTCACCGCCCCGAGACCGGCCCATCCCGCGTAGCTCAATTGGCAGAGCAGCCGGCTGTTAACCGGCAGGTTATTGGTTCGAGTCCAATCGCGGGAGCCAGCTTGCCCGGCTGCGTGCCGGAGCCGACCGTCAGGCGGCGGGTCTGTCGATGAGGTAGCCGAGCTCGAGGATCTTGAGAAGCCGGCTCACCACGGGCTGCACGTCGAGCAGCCGGACCGTCCTGCCCTCACCCTGCTCGCGGAGCACGGCAGCGGTCCGGGCGAAGAGCCGAGCGGTGCTCGAGTCGATGAACGGGACCTCGCGGAGGTCGACGACGAGGTCCAGTCCTCGCGACACGGCTTCGTCGATCGCCGGGTTGAGGTGGTGGTTGGTCGCGAAGTCGATCTCACCGCGGACGATGGTCAACACGGCGTCGTGCGTGACGACGTGACCGACATGGGTGGACGCGGGCGTCAAGGGAAGCTCCGGCGGGCTCGGGGCTGGAGGGACGCGGGACGCTGCTTGTCCGCTGAGTGCTCTTGCACTATCGGGCGCTTGCGGACGGAGGGACATCAACCGACCGAACAACGCTCGGTAATCCTTTTTCACTAGGAAGGCTCCACCCGCCGAGCCGCGGGGTACTTCATCTCCATGATCGTCCCGGTGCTGCTGGGCATCGTCGGTGCCGCCTTCCTCGGCACCGGCTTCGTCGTGCAGCAGCGCGAGGCCGCGAAGCTCGCGTCCGACGACTCTTTCTCCATCCGGCTGCTGTGGCGGCTGATGCGCGACGCCGGCTGGTGGGTCGGCATCGCGTCGATGGTGGCGGGTTACGTGCTCGTCGGCTGGTCCCTCGGCACCGGCAACCTCGTGCTCGTCGAGCCGCTCATCGCCGCGAACCTGGTCTTTGCGCTGCCGGTCGCGGCCGCGCACTGTCGGCGACGGCCCACCTGGCGCTCGATGCTCGGTGCCGTCGGGCTCGCAGGCGGCGTCGCCGGCTTCGTCGTGACGGCGCACCCGCACGGCGGACGCTCGGACAACGTTCCGGCACAAGACTGGATCGTGATGGGTGTGATCGCGGCGGCCGTTGTCGGCGGCGCGGTAGCAGCCGCGTGGCGTCGCCACGGTGACAGCCGCGCTGTCCTGTTGGGCATCGCGACCGGGACGGCGTACGGCATGCAGGACGGCATCACCCGCGTCGTGTACGCCGGCTTCACCCACCACGGCGTCGCGATGCTGGCGAGCTGGCCGGTGTGGACGCTGGTCGCGGTCGGAGCGCTCGGCGTGCTGCTCGCGCAGAACGCCTTCGACTGCGCGCCGCTGACGTCATCGCTGCCGGCCATCAGCATCACCGAACCGCTCATCGGCATCGTGCTGGGCGTCGCCTTGTTCGACTCTCACGTGCGGACGACCTGGTGGGCCATGCTCGCCGCCGCGGCCGCGCTCGCGGTGATGCTCGTGGGAGCGTTCTTCGTCTCGCGCGCGCCTGTGGTGCGCGACGCGACGGCTCCGTCCGTGGAGGAGTCGGGGGTCCGTCGGGCCGCATAGTCTCTGCGGGTGCGGGGCGGTAGCTCAGCGGGTTAGAGCAGGGGACTCATAATCCCTCGGTCACAGGTTCGAGTCCTGTCCGCCCCACGATGCGCGCGTGTGACTTCGGCTGAAGCGGAGTGACGACGCCGAGGCTCGGGCAGCAAGTTCGCCGGTGCCCTGGCGACCGCTAGGCGGACTGCCGTACTCAGACTTCCGCAGAGTTGGGCAGCGGTCGCCCGATGACCGCGGTCGGCGAGATGGCGCTGCTGCCCTGTGGGCTCGGCTCGCGTGGGCCTTCGGTGCGTCGCGCGACCTGGGCGATGACGAGGATGCACGCGGCCGCGGTCACCCCGACGACGTCGAAGACCAGGTCCCAGCCGGT
>DASSEX010000022.1:0-26730 GCA_035695045.1 Mycobacteriales bacterium
ATCGTTGATCATGGGCCTGACCTGCGGAAACGTAGTAGCGGGGGCAGGATTTGAACCTGCGACCTCTGGGTTATGAGCCCAGCGAGCTACCGAGCTGCTCCACCCCGCGTCGGTGAATCCACTATAGGTCGGCCGCAAGATCGCGAGCAAACGAGCGTCAGCCGGTAGCAGCCGACAGTTGCCTGATCAGCGCGGAGACCCGTTTCTCCGCGCGCGCGTACGCCGCCAGGTCACCTCTACGCAATGCCGCGTCGGCATCAGCCTGCGCCGCGGAGAGCTGCGCAACGAGAGACCGCACCTCGGCGCTGACGTTGCCGCCACCCTGCTGCGTCGGAGGCCCGCTCGACGGTGGCGGTGTCGACGTCGGGGACTTCGCGCCGAACACCTCGTCCAGTGCAGCAGACAGCGTCGGCGCGTAGGCGATGTTCCCGTTGTAGGACGCGAGCACCCGTTTCAGCGTCGGGAACGACGTCGTACCGGCGGAGCGGACATACACGGGTTCGACGTAGATGAACGAACCGCCCAGCGGCAGCGTGAGCAGGTTGCCCAGGTCCACGCGCGACCCGCCGCGTCGCAGCAGTGACAGCTCGGTCGACGCCGGCGTGTAGGACTCGAAGTCGTTGCCGACCTGCTCGGGACCGGACACCTGCGTGTTGGACGGCAGTTGCAGGACGGTCATCTTGCCGTAGTCGGACGACGAGGGGTCGCTCTCGACGGAGACGAACGCCGCCATGTTCTTCCGGTTGTTCTGCGCGAGCGCGGTCGTCAGCTGGAACGACGGCGACGTCTGCCCGGGCATCGCCAGCGTCAGGTAGTACGGCGGCTGGGGCGTCGACACCGGCTCCTTCGTCGGGTCGTTCGGAACCCGCCAGTAGTCGGTGCCGGCGTAGAAGGCATGCGGATCGGTGATGTGGTACTTCGTCAAAAGCGACCGCTGCACCTTGAACAAGTCCTCGGGATAGCGCAGGTGCGCCCGGAGGTCCGGCGAGATGGACGACTCGGGCTTCACGATTCCCGGGAAGATCTTCTTCCACGTCTCGAGCACCGGGTCGCGCGGTCCCCACTGGTAGAGCGTCACCGTGCCGTCGTACGCGTCGACGGTCGCCTTGACCGAGTTGCGAATGTAGTTGACCTGGCCCTGCACCGTGCGGATGTTTCTCGCGTTCTGTGTCGCGGTGTCGGTCGTCGCCGACGACAGTGACGTGCGCGCGGCGTACGGGAAACCGTCCGTCGTCGTGTAGCCGTCGACGATCCAGAGGATGCGCCCGTCGACGATCGCGGGATAGGGATCACCATCGAGCTTCAGGAACGGAGCGACCTTCTTGACCCGGTCGGCCGGGTTGCGGATGTAGAGCAGGCGCGAGTCACTGTTGACGCCCGACGAGAACAGCAGGTTCTTGTCCTTGAACCGCAAGGCATAGAGGAACTTGCGCCAGAAGGACCCGATCGGCACGCCGCCATCGCCGCGGTAGGTGGTGTTGACCTGGCCGTTGCCGCTGTCGGAGGGGTAGTCCAGCTCGCGGGCCGGCGCACCCTGCTTCGCCCCGACGACCGAGAACGACGGCGACGTCTCGCCGAAGTAGATGCGAGGCTCGAAGTTGCCACCCAGACCGCCGTGCGGCGGGATGTCGCTCTCGACGAACGTCGGCGTCCCGTCCGGCTGGACCGCATTACCGGCAGCCGCGACGAAGCCGTAGCCGTGCGTGTAGACCAGATGCTGGTTGATCCACGACTGCTGCTGCGGGTTGAGTCCGGACAGATTCAGGTCGCGGACGCCCACGACCTCCTCCTGCTCCTGACCGTTGACCTGGTAGCGGTCCACGTCGAGCGAGTCGGGGAAGGCGTAGAAGCCCTTGAAGCCCTGCAGCTGCTGGAAGGTCGCCGGGACGGCGGTCGGGTCCAGCAGCCGGATGTTCGGCAGCGTGGACTTGTCAGCACGGATGGCCTTGACGTCGCCCTGCGCGACACCCGTGTACGGCGACTGGGACACGTTCGTCGTCGGCACCAGGCCATACGCAAGCCGAGTCTCGGCGATGTTGCGCGCGATGTACGGCGCCTCCTTGTCGGCCTCGCTCGGCCGCACGGAGAACTGCTGCACCAGCAGCGGGTAGATGCCACCGATGACGACCGCGGACGCGACCATCAGGCCGAATGCGATCGCCGGCAGCCGCCAGTTGCGGCTCCGCAGGTTGAGGAAGAACAGCACCGCACAGATCAGCGCGACGAAGATGAGGATCGTCTTCGCCGGCAGCACCGCGTGCACGTCCGTGTACGACGCCCCCGTGTCGACGAAGCCGCGTTTCGAGTAGTTCAGGCCGAACCGGTCGAGGTAGTAGGCGAACGCCTTCAGCAGCACGAAGACGCCCAGCAGCACGGAGATGTGCGCCCGCGCTGCGGGCGTCACCTTCTGTCCCGGAGTCTGGGGCCGCAGGGCGCCGTACAGGTAGGCGACGACGAGCACGGCGATCAGCGAGAGCACGACGGCCGCGAAACCCATGCCGAGCAGGAACCGCTGCATCGGATAGGTGAAGGCGTAGTAGGACACGTCACGGTGGAACTGCGGGTCCTTGATGCCGAAGCTCACGCCGTCGCGCCACATCAGCCAGGTCGACCAGCGGTTGGCCGCGGCGACGCCGGTGAAGACGCCGACGAGGAGCACGATCACGAGGAAGATCCAGCGCCGCAGATGCGCGAAGGCCGCGCTCAGCGCTTCGAGCTGCTGCTGCTCAGGCGATATGGCCCGGAAGGCCGGCCGAAGCCGGTAGGCCAGCAGGATGTTGCCGCCTACCACCAGCGCCATCAGCACACCGAAGATGACGAACAGCACGATCTCCGTCGTCAGCCGTCGGCTGAAGACGTCGGAGTAGTGCACCGACCGGAACCACAGCAGATCCGTGTAGAGCCGGACGAACGCCGAGAACGCCGCGATGAGCACCACGACGGCGACCGCGATCGGGATCCATCGGCGCGGATGACCGGGCAGCCGCGGCATCCGGTCGGTCCGCACGCGAAAGGTCACAGGGTCGAACCTATAGCGGTCCTGCCGCCGACGCCTTCGCTCGAGCAGATCGTGGCTTGGGCGGCGACGCCGCCGGACCCGCCGCCGGCAGCAGGAGCGAGAACTCGCTGCCCTTGCCGGGCTCCGAGTCGATGAGCATCTGCAGACCGAAGCGGTCGACCACCCGAGAGACGAAGCCCAGACCCAGACCCAGGCCCCCGACGCGGCGTGTCTCCGATGCATCGGCCTGCGAGAAGTCGCCCACCAGCTCCGCTGACATCGCCGGGTCGAAACCGGGCCCCGCGTCGCGGACGCCCACGCGCACGCGCGGAGTGCCGTCCTCGGCCATCGTCGCGACGATCGTGATCGGCGTGCGCGCCGGCGTGTACTTCACCGCGTTGTCGACGAGCTCGTCGAGCGCGCGGCCCACCCAGTGACGGTCGATGTCGACGGTCGGCAGCTTGCCGGCGATCCGGCGCTTGATGTCGTCCGCGCGCTCCGGATAACGCTCTCGCCACGTCTCCACGCGCTCGTCGACGTAGGTCCGCACGGTGACCGGTCCTCGGTCACCGTGCACCCGGCCCGCCTCGAGCGCGGCCACATCGACCAGCAGCTCCACCGCGCGGCTCATGCGCGACGTCGACGCCAGGATCTCGTCGACGAACATCTCCACTTGCTCACGCGTGAGGTTCGGACGTCGCGCGATCATCTCGGCGTAGCCGCGGATGGGCGTCAGCGGTGTGCGCAGCTCGTGCGACACGTTCGCCAGGAACTCGGTCTTCATCCGCTCGATCTCACGCTCGCGGCGACGGTCCGCGAGCACCACCACCCGTCCCTGGCCGTCGGCGAGCGACTCGACACCGAAGCGCACCGGCACCCGGCTCTCGCCGCCGCCGATCAGCTCACCGTCGACGGTGCCGGCGCCGGCCAGCGCCCGCTCGAGCAACGACCGCCCCTCGCCGTCCTCCACCCGTACGACGTCCTGCAAGGGCTTGCCGACGATGTCGCGCTCGTCACCACCCAGCAGCACCAGCGCCATCGGGTTCACGTCGGTGACCACACCGGCTCCGTCGGTCACGACGAGACCGTCGGTCATCGACTCGACGACGCGCTCCAACCGGGCGCGAAGCGTCGCCTCCTGCTCCGCGGTCGCCCGCAGGTCGGCGGTCAGCGCGCGCAGCGACGACGTCATCGCGTCGAACGCGCGCGACAGCCGGCCCACCTCGTCGCGGGACGACACCGTCGTCGTCGCCTCGAGGTCACCGCGGCGCACCCGACCGGCGGCGATCGTCAGCCTCCGCACGGGGTCGCTGATCCGCTGCGCCAAGGCGATCGCGAACAACGCCACGACGAGCAACGCGGCAAGCGCTGTCAGGAACAGTCGCTGCAACACGCTGCGCTGCGCGGCCAACGCCTCGTTCGCCGGTTGTGACAGCGCAAGGGTGGCGATCCGCACGTCCTCGTTCCCGGCTTCGGTGATCGGCACCAACGCCGCGGTCGGTGCGTCACCCTGAGCGGCCACGACCTTCTGTACGGACACATCTGCCGTCTCGACCCCGGCCGACCGGGCCTCCGACAGCACCGTGCGGCGGGCAAGCGCCGTCCGCAGGCTGCTGGCGATCACCTGCCCGTCGGCGATCACCGACACGTCGTAGCCGGTCCCGCGTTGCAGCTGCTGAAGGTAGGCGTCGACGACGCCGGCGCCGTACACCGCCGCGAACGTCGGCCGCACCCGAGCGTCGTTGCTTCCGTCGGGACGTCCCGGAGCGGCAGCGACGAGTGCGAGCACCGGTGGCTTCCCCGCACCGCCGGACAACAGCAACGGACCGCTCGACGCCGTCGAGGGAAGCGTCCCGGGCTTGAGCACCTGCTGCACGATCTGACTGCCGGCCAGCTGCAGGAGTCCCGCGTTGGAGACCGCCCTCGCGTCCGGGGCGATGACAGTCGCGCCCGCGCCACGTCGCACCAGGACGGCGAAGTAGGCCGGCTGCTCCGAGAACAGCTTGAGGAAACCCGCGCAGTACTGCGGCTGCTTCGGGCACTGGGCGACGACCTGGGCGAACAAGCCCGACCGCGTCGCGAGACCGGTCAGCGACTCCTGCTCGCCGCCCGCCACCTGCAGCAGCCGCTGCGACTGCTCGGACTGCACCTGGTTGGCCACACCGGTGCCGACGACGCCGACGGCACCCGCCGCCATCGCGACGACACCGGCAACGATCGCTCCCACGATCTTGCCGAGCAGCATCCCGCGCGCGATCTGCACCAGCGCACCGATGAGGAAGAGCGTCGCCAGACCGCGCGCCGCCAGCAGCACAACCGCCGCATCGAGAGACGTGTCCGCCTGTGCGGCCAGGGTTGCCGCAACACCGGTGAACAGCAGAGCCGTCGCGAGCAGCAGACCCAGCGCGCGGTCGGCGCCGGCGCGTGCACCACGCCAGCCGGCGGCGACTGCGCCGACGAGGGCCGCAGCTCCGCCGGCAACGGCGGCTGAGGGCCGCGCACCCAGAGGTACGACGACACCGGCGAGCCCGGCAGGGACCGGGAGGACAAGGCTCTGGCCACTACCGCCGAGTGCGCCGAGCGCGATGAGCACGAGCCCCACGAAGCGCAGCCAGCCGATCGCATCCGACGACACGTCACCGAACCGCAGCGCGGTCAACGCGTCGGCAACTGCCATCGCGAGCGCACCCGCGACGAACAGGAATGTGACGCGCCGGCGCAGCCGGGGGAACAGTGACGCACCGGCCAGCGCCAGCCACGCGGCGACTGCCGTCAGCTGCACGACCCCGAGCAGCGCAAACGGGACAGCCGGCGCCATAGGAGGAGGGTAGGTCAGCAGTGGGCGAACGCCGTGCTTCCCGCGGCTATCGCCTTCAATGCGGAAAGAGCGGTCTTGAGCGTGTCGACCTTCACGACGGTCAACGACTTGGGCGCTGCGGCGATCGCATCGGCGCATTCGCTCGCGGGCGCGAGGAAAACCGTCGCTCCCGCCTTCACGGCCGCAGCGATCTTCTGCTGGATGCCGCCGATCGGCCCGACGATGCCGAACGCATCGATCGTCCCGGTGCCCGCGACGGTGCGCCCTCCCGTCAACGACCCCGGCGTGAGCTTGTCGATGATGCCGAGAGTGAAGGCGAGCCCGGCACTCGGGCCGCCGACCTCTGACGGGTCGAGGCCGATCTTCACGTTCACCTTGGCGAACGTCGCCGTCAGGTCAGGCGTGATGCCGACGAGCGGACGGCCGGTGCCGTCCTGCGCCTTCACCGTCGTGATCTGCACGGTGCGCGCCTTGCCGTCCCTGGTGATCCCGATGCTCAGGGTGGTGCCCACGGGGTGCGCGTTGATGAGCTGGTGCAGCGTCGCGACGTCGGTGACCGGCTTGCCGTCGATCGTGTCGATGACGTCGCCCTGCTGAAGCACTTTCTCTGCCGGGAGACCGGACGACAGGTCTCCGACGATGACCTTCTCCGTCAGCGGCTTGTAACCGAGCTCGAGCAGCGCAGCGGTGATCGCGTCGCGCTGCGACTGCGTCATCTCCTGCTCGTTCTCCTTCTGCACCTGCTGGGAGGAGTCGCCGGGCGGGCAGAGCGCCTGGTGCGGCTGCACCGCTTCTTCGGAGTTCCACCATGCCCGCAGTGCCTGCCACAAGGTCGGATGGGCGCTGCAGTCACCGGGAACGATGCCGACGGTCGTGAGGTAGAGGTGGCCCTGTGTCGGGTAGGTCCGCGCGCCGGTCGCGGACACGACCGGAACGTTGTGCTCATCGGACCCCGAGCCGGCGGGAATCGAGCCGAGCGTGTCGGTGACAGGGCCCGGCACGAGGACGACGTACGGGACGGGCAGCACCGACGTCAGGATGCCGAGCACCACGACAAGAGAACCGGCGAGAGCAAGCGTGAGCCCTCGCCGTGACATGACGCCAGGCTAGCGGCGCCGCCGGTCAGCGGCGCCGCTGCGCTGGTACGTCAACGACTGAACGGTCAGTGCGCGAAGAAGCCGAGGCTGCGCCGGCCGTTGGACACCGGCTCGCCCTCGACGACCGGCTCGGCAACCGGCAGCTGCTCCGCCACGGGCTCCGGCTGAGCCGGAACGACTGCCTCGACCGGCTCGACAGGCACCGGCGCGGGAGCCGCCTCCATGCCCGCCTCGGCCGCCGGCACCTCGACCCGGTAGTAGGGCCGGAACGACAGCGGCACCGGCGCGAGCGTGTGCACCGAGACCTCGCTGACGTTCTCGACGTTGCGCAGGTGCTCCACGAGCCGGACCGCGTCGTCGAGGGACGCCACGCGCCGGAACGACGGGGCACCATCAGGGCCCGGGAAGAAGACGATGTGCTCCATGGGCACTTCCTCACCGAGAGAGGGCGGGAAAAGGACGATGACCCTTGAGTGGTCGGCATCGAGACGACTCGAATTGAGGCCGTCACCCATCTGGGGGAATCGTCGTTAATGATCCGAATGCCCAAATCGCCCCCGGTCGGACGCGAGGAATCCGGAGGGTGCCCGTTGAACCGTTAGCGGGTGCCTCCCAGCACACTCGCGGAAGAGGGACACATGACCACCGCTCCGGAACTGCCGGTCGGCCTCACCGGGCCGGGTGCCGTGGACGCGGCGTCCGAGCTGTCTCCCGGCCACATCGCCCCGCCGCCGCGGCCACCGCTGCGGGTCGTCCCCGAGCCGAACCTGTCCGGCGACGTCGTCGACTTCGACGAGGCGCTGCGGCGGGCCGCTCCGCGCCTCCAGCGGTACGCCGTCCGCCGCCTGCATGACCCGCACGAAGCCGAAGAGGTCGTGCAGGAAGCCCTGCTCCGCGCCTTTCAGCACCGCGAGAAGCTCACCACCGAGGACGACCTGATGGCCTGGGTCACGGTCGTGACGGGGCGTCTCGTCATCGACCGGCTCCGCGTCCGCGGCCGCGCCGTTGCGGTCGCCGAGCTCCCGCCGGGTTCCCGCACCGGGCGCGACACCGCCGACGTCGTCGTCGCCCGCGACGAGGCGCGGATCGCGCTCGACGCGCTCGAGGCGATGCCTCCTCGGCAGGCGGCCGTGCTCTGGTCGCGCGAGGTCGAGGGTCTGAGCTATGACGAGATCGGTGAGCGTTACGGGCTGAGCGAGCCGTCGGTCCGTTCGGTCCTGCACCGGGCGCGCAAGGCGCTGCGCCGCGAGTACTCCAGCCGCGGCGGAACGATGCCGGCCGTCGCGCTGGTCGCGCTGGCGCCCTGGCTGCGCGGGCTCCGCGCAGCCGGCAAGCTCCGCACCACTGCCCGCCGGGTCGCGACAGCTGCCGCCGCAACCGCCACGGGTCTGGTCGCCGTCGGTTCCGCGCCTTTCGCCCAGCCGGCCACACCGCATTCCCCCACCCCGGCGATGGCGCCGGCCCTGGGCGTCACCCCCGCGGCGCAGACGCATCCGCATACGCGGCTCGCGGCCGCATCCCGGCCGCTCGTCGGGTCGGCTTCGCCGACCGCGGCGACCGCCGTGGCATCCGCGACGCCCACCCACACCGTCGTGCCCTATCTGCCGCACGCCTGCGGCGCGCCCGCTGGCGCGACTGTCGGCTGCGCGACGCATCGGGCCCACGTCCTCTACGTGCACATGCCGGTCCCTGTCGACGGTCAGCGTTGGGTCGGGGTCAGCACCGACGAGGTCGACTGCGCACCGCTGCCGACAACTCCGCTTGCTCAGTGCGACACCCAGGGAGGCACCTCATGACCCGGCGCGTGATCTTCGGCGTCGTACTGCTGTCAGTGGCGGGGACCGCGGCCGGTGCACTCGCCGACACCGGCGACCACCAGCGTGCGGTCACCCACGAGCTGTGCCTCGTCATGTCGCAGGACGCCAACCACCAGGGCTCGCAGGACTACTGCGTCACCTGGCCGGGGCCGGTCCGCAACGGCTGAGGGTCAGCCCCGGACGCGTGGGGTCGGTGACGACAACGCGGCCTTGAACCGCTCGTGCGCGGCGACCGACTCGTGCGTCTCGACCGGCCCGCGCGGGCGGGTCGCCCAGTGGACCCAGCCGATCGCGAGCATCGTCATGACCGTGGGCAGTCCCAGCGTCCACGCCAGGATGGCCATCGGTGCCTGCCTCTAATTGTTGTGCGTCAACGGTGTTGCTGACGGTGCGGTTCCCATCGTAAGTCGATTGTCAACGCATCCATACGGTCGAAGGTCACGGCACGCCGACCCATTCATCCGTGCCGTCGCTGAAGACCTGGTGCTTCCAGATCGGGACGGTCGCCTTCAGCTCGTCGATGAGAGCGCGGGCCGCGTCGAACGCCTCCCCGCGGTGCGCGCAAGCGGCCGCGACGACCACCGCGATGTCGCCGATCGCGAGGTCACCGACCCGGTGCACCGCGGCCACCGCGACGGCCGGGAACCGCTCGGCGATCGACTCGCACAGCGTCCGCATCTGCTTCTCGGCGTTGGGATGCGCGCTGTAGCCGAGCACGTCGACCGGCTTTCCGCCGTCGACGTCCCGGACCGTGCCGACGAAGACCGTCAGGCCGCCCGCGGCCCGGTCGGCCACCGCGCTGATGACCTCGTCGACCGACAGCGGCGTCTCGCGAATCGCCACCAGTCGAACTGCCGTCACGCCGTCGAACCCTAGCCGCGCCGGCGGCGACGGGCCGCCCTCGTCCGGGCGATCGCGAGTGCACCCACCACCGCGACGGTTGCCCCCGCGGCTGCCCGGGTGGTGTCACGCCGCTGCAGCCGCGAGAGCGCTCCGCCGCCGCCTTCCCCCAACGCATCGAGATGCGCGCGAAGAGCACCGGCGTTGTCCCACTGCGGCTCCCACCCTGCCGCGCGCAGCTGCTGCGAGCCGACCACCCAGGGGTGGAAGAGGTAGTGGAGCTCGCTCGCCGGCGCCGGGAGCACTCCCACCCGTTGCAGGCGCTCCGCGGTCGCGAACGCCATGGACGACGGCACGACGATCGACCGGCGACCGCTGGCCTGCTCCACCTCCCGCTGGCTGAGCCAGCCGTCACAAGCGATGGTCACTGCACCCTCGACCCGCCCGAGTGCAGCCCACTCGAGCGCAGAGACCAGGTCGTCGACGTGGCAGAACTGCCAGTGCGGGTCACCGTCGCGCAGCGCCAGCAGTCGCGGCGCCTCGAACAGTCGCGGCAGCAACCCGTCGGATACCGGCCCGACGACCGACGCCGGTCGAAGCACCGTGACGCGCGGTCCGTCCGGCCGGCCGGCGAGCTCGGCCGCGCATCGCTCGATCTCGACCCAGTCGCCGACGAGGGTGTCATCGGCCTCCGCCTGCAGCGGCGCATCCTCCGGAAGCGGCACCGGACGTCCCGGTACGGCGCCGTAGACCATCGCACTCGTGACCAGCACGACGCGCTCGACACCCGCGTCGGCAGCCGCCGACAGCACGACCTGCGTCCCGCGCACGTTGACCGCCCGGCGTTCGGACGTGTCTGCGTCACCGCGGCGGTCGCACGCGAGATGGACGAGCGTCCCGACGCCTCTCAACCGGCTGGCGAGAGCAGGGTCGCGCACGTCGGCGATCCGCCAGGTGACGTCGGCCGTCGTCCCGCGCACGGTGTCGATACCGACCAGCCGCTGAGGCTCGTCCCCCTGGGAAAGCCGCTCGAGCAGCCGGCGACCCAGCTCGCCCGCGGCGCCGGTGACCGCGACCACCGAGGCGCCGCTGCGCCCTCGGCGAACGCGCTTCGCGGCGGCAGGCATGTCTTCATCTTCGCGGTCTACCGTGACTGGATGAGTGAGCTCCCCTTCGGTTTCGCCGGCGGCGCCTCGGGCGGCGGCGGCGAAGGCGGCGACGTCCCCGACCTCGGCGCGATGCTCCGCCAGCTCGGCGACCTGATGTCGGGGCAGCACGGCCCCGTCAACTGGAACCTCGCCAAGCAGTCGGCGCTCACCGTCATCGGCGCCGACTCCGGCACGACCACCGCGGACACCGCCGCGGTCGCCGAGGCGATCCGCCTCGCCGACATGTGGCTCGACCCGGTGACAGCGATGCCCTCCGGGGTGACGACGAGCGAGGCGTGGAGCCGGCGGCGCTGGCTCGAGGCGACGCAGCCCGCGTGGACGCAGCTCGTCGAGCCGATCGCCGGCAGGGTTGCCGCAGCGATGGGTGAGGCGATTCCCGAGGAGATGCGGGCGATGGCCGGCCCGTTGATGGGCGTCATGCAGCAGGTCGGCGGACTGATGTTCGGCAGCCAGCTCGGGCAGGCGCTCGGCAGCCTCGCCCGCGAGGTCGTCAGCTCGACCGACATCGGCTTGCGGCTCGGGCCGCCCGGCGTCGCCGCACTGCTTCCGGAAGGTGTCGCCGCGTTCGGCGAAGGGCTCGAGGTCCCCGCGGACGACGTACGGCTGTTTCTTGCGCTGCGCGAAGCCGCACACCACCGACTGTTCGGCCACGTCCCGTGGCTCGCTCCGCGGCTCGTCGAGCTCGTGCGCGGATACGCCGAGGGCATCGCCGTCGACACCTCGCAGCTCGAGGAGATGTCACGGCAGGTCGACCCGAGCGATCCGGCCTCGCTGCAGCAGGCCTTGACCGAAGGCTTGTTCCAGCCTCAGCCGACACCTGAGCAGCAGGCAGCGCTCGCCCGGCTCGAGACACTGCTCGCCCTCGTCGAGGGCTGGGTCGACACCGTGACGCTCGCCGCCGCGACACCGACGCTGCCGTCGGTCGGACCGCTCAACGAGACGATGCGGCGCCGCCGGGCGACCGGCGGACCCGCCGAGCAGACGTTCGCGACGCTCGTCGGACTCGAGCTGCGGCCGCGACGGCTGCGCGACGCCTCTGCGCTGTGGGCGTTGCTCGAGACCCGTCGCGGGGTTGCCGGTCGAGACGCGGTCTGGGAGCACCCCGATCTGATGCCCGGCACCGACGACCTCGACGACCCGTTCGCCTTCGTCGACCGCGACGAGGGCCCCGACGTCGACATCAGCTCCCTCGAGAGCTGACCCTCCTCCTCCTCCGAGCGAACGTGATCAACTTCTCTGGCTGATTCGGGCACGCGTAGCGGCCCGCCACGCAGACGATCACGTTCGCTCGTGATCAAGGTCAGTGGGAGCGAGGACTGAGCAGGGCGCGGGTCGCGTCCCAGCCTTCGAGGCCGGGATCGAGCCGTACGACGTCCTCCGGCCGCCTGATCCGGTGCCAGCCAGGTCCGACAAAAAGGGCACGACGCGGCGCGACACGCCGGAGCGTCTCGAGAATTTTCTCCGTGTCCGGATCGAGGTGATCTGCGACCTCGCGCAGCCACTCCGGCAGCGGTAGCCGACAGGCCAGCGCGACGAGACCGCCACCGTCCGCGGGGCATACGCCGACCTCTGCCGTGGTGAGCGCGCTGTGCAGCTTGCCGAGCAGCAGCGGCGGGAGGTCCGGAGCGTCGCCGACGACGACGGTGACCTCGTCCGCACCGAGCGCGGCGATCGCTTCGAGCGCCCCGAGCAACGATGCGCCGGCGAGCTCGACGACGGGCATGCCCGGCCAGACGGTCTCGCGCGCGGCCGCGAAGCCGTCAGCGACCACGAGCGCCGGCTCGACCTCACGCATCCCCGCCACCAGGTCGACGACGTCCTCGAGCATCGCGAGGACGAGCGCGTCGCCGTCGATGCCGGGCGGCGCCAGCGGCCGCTCGGGCGCGAGCACTCGAGCGGACCGGGCGAGCACCGCGACGACTCGGCGCGTCGTCACCCCGCAGCGGCCGCCTGCACCGGCAGGTTGGCCGCGGCGGTCACTCCTTCGAGGAAGCCACGCGCACGTTCGAGCTTGTCGTAGCCGTCGAGCAGCCGCCAGAACTCCGGTCCGTGTCCGGCCTCGATGAGATGCGCGAGCTCGTGCAGCAACACGTAGTCGACGACGTAGTCGGGCATGCCGACCAGCCGACGGGACAGCCGGATCGTCCGATCGACAGGCGTGCACGAACCCCAGCGCTGCCCCTGGTTGTCGACCCACCGCACCGCAGCCGGCTCGGCACGACCGTCGAGGAAGCGCGCGGACAGCTCCGCCGCGCGGGTCATCAGCTCGTCGTCACTGCGCAGCAGCCGCCGCTCGGCCGCAAGCACGCGACGCACCATCCGGTCGACCCACTGCGCCTCTTCGGCGCGGGTCAACCGTGCCGGAACCTGCACGATGATCCGCGATCCGCTGCGATACGCGGAGATCGTCCGCCGACGCCGCGCGCTGCGCACGACGTGCACCTCGGGAGACGCCTCGACGGCCTCCGCGGTCATGCCCGGAACGGTAGACGACGCAGCGCCGAGTTTTCTTGCGCACACACCGGGTGGACGGCAATTTCCCAGGTCAGCCAACGGTTTCCTCATGATCCCCAGCGCTTTCCACACCTGTGTGCAGGCGACGTCCACAGCGACACCCCACGCTGTCCCCACCCTGTCCCCACCGATGTCCACAGGGGTACGACGTCCGCCGTTGACGGGGCCTCGCGCGGGTCCCTAACGTCTGCGACGACGAAGCCCCCGGTGGGCCGGAAGGGCGCTCGCAAGGGGAAGGCGAGTGGCCGGACGGTTTCTCCGGGGGCTTCGTGACATCCCGACGACGCCGACCTCCACCCACCCCCCCGGTGAAGGTCGGCGTTCGTCGTCAGCGGCCGGAGAAGTCCGGGCGGCGCTTCTCCTTCGTCGCGGCCAGGCCCTCGCGAAGGTCGTCGGTCGCGAACGTCACCGGCTGCGCGAGCGCTTCGTACTGCAGCGCGTCCTCCATCGACGGATGTCCGCCGGTGCGCAGTCCGGCCTTCGTCAGCCGCGTCGCGATCGGCGCCGCCGTCGCGATCCGGGCGGCCACCTTCAGCGTCTCGTCCAGCAACGCGTCGGCGTCGTACACGCCGTTGACGAGACCGATGCGCTCCGCCTCGTCGGCGTCGAGGGCGCGTCCGGTGAACAACAGCTCGCGGGCCCTCGCGACACCGACCGCCTCCGGCAGCAGCCACGTCGCCGCCATGCCGGCGTGCATGCCGAGCTGCGTGAACGGAGCGGAGAGCTTCGCGCCGCGCGCGGCGTAGCGGAGGTCGCAGGCGAGCGCCAGGCAGAGTCCCGCACCGATCGCGTGCCCGTTGACCGCAGCGACCGACGGCACCTCGAGCTCACGGATCGACAACCAGGTCCGGTAGAAGGGCAGCATCCGGTCGCGGATCGAGTCGACCGTGAGGTCCGGTGACTCCCCGATCCACGACAGGTCACCGCCAGCGCAGAACGCCGTGCCCTGGCCGGTGACGACGACGGCGCGCACCGAGCGGTCACCGCGCAGGCTGTCGATCGTCTCCGCCCATGCACTCGTCAGCTCGGCCGTCATCGCATTGCGACGTTCCGGTAGCGACAAGGTGAGGATCACGACACCGTCGTCACGGCGGGTGACATCAAGGGGGCTGTCTGTCATGAATCGGACGGTATCTGGTGATCCACAGGCTCAGCCTCCGGGGCTATTCACGCTCAGCCTTGTAGGGTGGCCGCGAGGTTCGGCCGGGCACGGCCGGCGATCGACCCAAGGAGGACCGGATGGCCGATACCTACGAGGGCTACTGCGTGAAGTGCAAGGAGAAGCGGCAGTTCGAAGGTGAAGTGCGCACGAGCGACTCGGGCCGCCGTATGGCCCAAGGTCTCTGCCCGGTGTGCGGCACCAAGATGAACCGCATTCTCGGCAAGGCCTGACACCAGTCTCGTACGGCGACGAAGGCCCGGCGCGCAACGCGTCGGGCCTTCGTCATGTCCCGGCACCCTGTGGACGCACGGATGCACGCCGCCGGCATCACTGGCATCGTCTGCGCGCATGCCGGACGTCCTGCCTTCACGACCGCTGCTCCACCGCGCACTGCGTCGCGTGTGGCGCGACCACCACACGGTGCAGCTCGGCATCGAGCCGCGTCATGCGGTCGTCCTGCGCGGGCTGACACGCGCTGACGAGACCGTCCTCGATCTGCTCGACGGCTCGCGCGACGTCCCGGCGGTCGTCGAAGCTGCGGCCGGACGCGGGGTCGACGAGCTGTCCACGCACCGCCTGCTGCAGATGCTCGCGCGGGCGCGGGTGCTGGACGACGCCGCCCTGCAACCGCACGGCAACGAGCGCGACCGTCAGCGGCTGGCTCCCGACGCCCTGACACTGGCACTGCTCGACCGCCGACCCGGCGCCGCTGCGCGAGCCCTCGCCGGCCGCGCTGCGGCCGTTGTCGCCGTACACGGGGTCGGCCGCGTGGGCAGCACGGTCGTCGGTCTGCTCGCCGCCGCCGGCATCGGCCAGGTTGTGTGCGTCGACCCTGGGCCGGTGCGGGCCGCCGACCTGTCCCCGGCCGGTGCGGCGGAGCCCACGGCCACCACCCGCGCCGTCGATGCCGTGCAACGCGGCGGGCAACGGTACGGCGCCGACCGTCTCGATGCGCGTAGCGCCGCGACACCGGCTCTCGTCGTCGTCGCGCCGGTCGGCAGTGTTCCCGCGCCGGAGGTGATGACGAGCGTGCGCGACCTTCCGCACCTGCTGGTGCAGGTCCGCGAGACGTCAGCGTTCGTCGGCCCACTCGTCGTGCCGGGCGAGAGCACGTGCTGGCGTTGCGTGCAGATCGCGCGCAGCGACCGTGACCCGGCGTGGCCGGCGATCGCGGCTCAGCTGACCGGCGACGCTCCGGCGGTCGAGCCCGCCGACATCGCGCTCGCGTCCCTCGCGGCGTCACTTGCCGTCGCCCACGCGCTTGCGTGGATCGACCGCGACAGCGTGCACCGGCCGGCAAACGTTCCCAGCATCGACGGCGTCATCGAGTTCGACCTGACCGATCTCCGGCTGCGGCGACGGACGCTGCGGCCCCATCCCGACTGCGGATGCGGCGCCGCTGATGCTCAGGCGCCGAGCTTGGTGCTCTCCGCCCAGGACCGCCCGGCCTGACGCGGCAGGTCGGGTGGCGGGGCCGGGGCCAGCGGACGGGCCACCCAGTCGCGGAGCGTGCGCGTCGTCTGCTCGGCCGGAGCGGGCCGACCGTAGTAGTAGCCCTGGCCCTCGTCACAGCCCATCTGCCGCAGCATCGTGAGCTGCCGCTCGGTCTCGACGCCTTCGGCCACGACGCGGAGGCCGAGACCGTGCGCCATCGCGACGCTCGCCTGCACGATCGTGCGGCCCGCCTCACCCTGCTCGAGCTGGGTGACGAACGACTGGTCGATCTTGACTTCGTCGATCGGCAGCTTGTTCAGGCGGCTCAGCGAGGAGTAACCGGTGCCGAAGTCGTCCACCGACAACCGGGTGCCCATGGCTCGCAGCTGGCACAGCGTCTGGATCGCATAGGAGCGGTCCTCCATGAGCAGCGACTCGGTGATCTCCAGCACCAGCCGGTGCGGGTCGATGAGGGCGCGGTGCAGCTCGCGCGCGATCGCCGATCCGATCCCGGGCTCGCTCATCAGACGGCCGCTCATGTTGACCGCCATCGACAGCCCGGCCGTCTCCTCGGAGTCGTCCCACGCGCGCAGCTGCGCGCACGACTCGCGGATGACCCAGAGCGTGAGCGGCACGATCATCCCGGTCTGCTCCGCGACGGGGACGAAGCTCGACGGCGGGACCAGGCCGCGGGTCGGGTGCTGCCACCGCATCAACGCCTCCACCGCGCCGACCGTGCCGGTCCGCATGTCGACGATCGGCTGGTAGACGAGCGAGAAGTCCTGACCCGCGATCGCGTGATGCATGTCGCTCTCCAGCGACAGACGCTCGACCATCTCGGTCTGCATCGCGTCGTGGTACAGCGTCACACTGTGCGTGCGCTCGGACTTGCTCGCATACATCGCGAGGTCGGCCTGCCGCAGCAGCTCCAGCGAGCGCTGCTCGGGCGCCTGCGACGGGCCGCCGTCGGAGACCGCCAGGCCGCCGCTCGCGCGCACGGCAACGGTGCGACCGCAGAGGCTGAACGGCGACTTCAGCTCGGCGAGCAGGCGCTGCGCAACGCGCATGCCCGCCGGCCGGTCCAGGTCGGTCAGCAGGACGGCGAACTCGTCGCCGCCGAAGCGGGCGACGACGTCGTGCTGCCGGCTCCCGCTCAGCAGCCGCTCCGCAACGCAGATGATCAGCTCGTCACCCACCGCGTGCCCGAGCGTGTCGTTGACGTTCTTGAAGTCATCGAGGTCGATGAACAGGACGGCGACGCAGCGCTCCGCCGCGATCTCACTCTGCAGCTGACCCAGGAAGGCCTCACGGTTGGCGAGACCTGTGAGCACGTCACGGCTGATGCTCTCGGCCAAGGCCGCGGTCAGCTTGCCGCGCTCGCGCTCGGCCTCCGCCGCATGGGCGCGCTGCTCCTGGACGAGCCGGAGCGCGCGCTCGTCCGCGGTACGCACGCGTGCGACATGCATGCCGACGACGAGTGAGACGCCGATGAAGTACACCGCGCGCGCAGCCCAATGGTCGAGCATGGCAACGCCGAAGCCGTACGCCAGTGCGACAAGCGCAACTGTGAAAAGCGCCGAGCGGGCCCCCGATGACGCGCGACCGTCCCCCGTGAGCGATTCCTCGTTCACGTGACGTCTTCCTCTCTTATCGGACCCCGACGTCGTGGAAGTGGAAGGGCCGCGGCGGCGGCTCGAGATCAGCCCGGGGGCAGGTCGAGAGCGTGAGACCGCCATACGCAAGAGCTTCGTCACACAGGCGGTTGACCTCCCAACCCATCTCGCTGCCGAGCCGTGTGACTGTCGCCCGGAAGATGGTGATCTCATAACGCGTCGGCACGCCGTACGCGATCTGGATCGTGCCGATGAGCTCCGCGGAACCAGGCGTGCCGTTGAGCCCGTCGAAGGACTTGTCGAACCGGCGCCAGACGCTCGGCTCCGCCTCCCACAGCCCGCCGACGCGCACATCGCGCAGCGCAAGCTCCATGAGGACTGCTCGAGCCGCCTCCTCGGGGATGACGGCAGCGGGCCGGATGACCTCGCTCACCGACCCCTCGTCGGCGAACTCCATGGGGTAGTCCACGACAGCTCCTTGCATTGGGCGTTGACTCAAGATCGGTTACGGCACCACCCGAATGAAGTAGTCAAGATCGAATTTCTTGGCGCCGCCGCCGCGCCGAAGCGCAGGATCACCCACAATGACTAAGTGAGCGACATCCCGAAGTGGGCCATTTCGCGCAGCGCGAAGCTCGCGAGCCTGCCCCTCGGGGTCGCCGGCCGCGCGACGATCGGACTCGGCAAGCGCATCGGCGGGCGGCCGGCCGAAATCGTCGCCAGCGAGCTGCAGCAGCGCACCGCGGAACAGCTGTTCCGAGTGCTCGGCGAGCTCAAGGGCGGCGCGATGAAGTTCGGTCAGGCGCTGTCGGTCTTCGAGGCGGCGCTGCCGGAGGACATCGCGGCGCCGTACCGCGTAGCGCTCACCAAGCTGCAGGAAGCAGCACCGCCGATGCCGCCCGCCGCGGTGCACCGCGTGCTGACCACCGGACTCGGCGCCGACTGGCCGTCGATGTTCACGTCCTTCGACGACAAGCCTGCGGCCGCGGCGTCAATCGGCCAGGTGCACCGTGCCGTGTGGAGCGACGGCCGAGAGGTCGCGGTCAAGCTGCAGTACCCCGGCGCCGGCCCGGCGCTGCTCTCGGACCTCAACCAGCTCGCCCGCCTCGCGCGGCTGTTCGCAGTGCTCAACCCCGGACTCGACGTGAAGCCGCTGCTGGCCGAGCTGAAGGCACGAGTCGCCGAAGAGCTCGACTACGCGCTCGAGGCCGAGTCGCAAGCGACGTTCGCGGCGGCGTACGACGGCGATCCCGACATCGTCGTGCCGAAGGTCGTGCACCAGGGCGACCGCGTGCTGGTGAGCGAGTGGGTCGATGGTCTGCCGTTGTCGCAGATCATCCGCGACGGCAGCCAGGAGCAGCGCGACCATGCAGGGCTGCTGTTCACCCGGTTCCTCTTCTCCGGACCGATGCGCGCGGGCCTGCTGCACGCCGATCCACATCCCGGAAACTTCCGGCTGATGGACGACGGGCGGCTCGCGGTGCTCGACTACGGCGCGGTCAACCGGCTGCCGGAGGGGCTGCCGCCGACCATCGGCCCGCTGGTCCGGTTGGCGCTGGCCGGCGAGGCCGACGAGGTGCTCGCCGGTCTGCGGGAGGAGGGGTTCGTCCGACCGGATTTCGAGGTCGACGCCGAAGCCGTGCTCGACTACGTCTCACCGATGCTCGAGCCGGTCCGCGAGCCGCTGTTCCACTTCACCCGCGCGTGGCTGCGGCGGGAGGCCGCACGAGTCGCTGACCCGCGGTCACCGGCGAACGCACTCGGTCGCCAGCTCAACCTCCCGCCGACCTACCTCCTGATCCACCGTGTCACCCTCGGCGGCATCGGTGTGCTGTGCCAGCTCGGAGCAGAAGCACCGTTCCGGGGCGAGATGGAGAAGTGGCTGCCCGGCTTCGCCGGGGTCTGAGCGTCACCACCACTCGGTCGGAAGGCTGCCCTCGATCTTGCGAGCGTTGTCGCGCGTGCACCGCTCACACAGGTGCTCGACACCGCGCTCGCCGATCTGCATCGTCCACGTCACCGGCGGTCCGTCGGCCGTGACGCCACACCACACGCAGGTCGCCGTCGTCGCGGCGTCGTCATCGCGCACCCCGTGATGATCCCTCGTCGAGCAACGTTTCGAGGCGTCTGATAGGCAGGCGGCATGGCGACGTTGACGGCGACTCCGCGAGACATCGGCCCGGCTCCGCAGGAATCGAGCGATTGGGACCTCGGCGTCGCCACAGGGCTCATCCGGATCGTCGCGGGCGTCGCGCTCTGGCGGGCTCCCTCGACGATGATCCGGCTCGCCGGCGGGTCGCCCGACGACGGCCTGCTCCGGGGGCTGTTCCGCTACTTCGCCGTGCGCGACGTCGCGCTCGGCGTCGCGACCCTCGCGTCGACGCGCCCCGGTGGTGACGTAACCCGCGCCCTCACGCTGCAGGGTCTCGCCGACACGACCGACGGAGCGGCCGTGGGTGCCCTCGTCGCGACCGGCCGGCTCAGCCGGACCCAGGGCATCGGCGCGGTCGGTCTCGCCGGGGTCACGGCGCTGATGGAGTACGCCGCCGCGTGGAAGCTGCGCCGCTCACACCACTAGGTCCCCGGTGGCGACGTACGACGGTCAGCCGGTCGGCTCGCGCCACATGCGCCAGACCGTCGGTCCGCTGCCGAGCAGCCGGACGTCCTCGACGACCTTGAAGCCATGGCGCTCGTAGAGCGTCAGGTTGCGCTCGTTCGACGACTCGAGGTAGGCCGGTGCGCCGGTCGCGTCCGCGTGGTCGAGCACTGCCCTCAACATGGCGGCGCCCAGACCGCGACCCTGCTGGGTCGGAGCGACGCCGAGGTAGCCGAGATACCAGTGCTTCGGGTCCTTCGGATGCTTGCTCTCGATGAACAGCTGCGAGCGCAACGCACGCGGCAGGTTGCGGCCGAAGGCCTGCGCCGCGGGGATCGACTCGCGTAGCACCTCGCTCATCGGAAGCGCCCAGGAGCCGGGCGCCGACCACAAGGCGCCGCCGTCGCCGGACCCCACGGCGTACACGGCCTTGTCGCGCCGGAGGTAGGAGCGCGCCATGCTCGTGAAGAACGTCACCAGCCGCTTGTCGCGGTTGGGAGCGTCGGCCGGGATCAGCCACTGGAACACGGGGTCGTCGATGAAGGCAGCCCCGAGCGCCGAGCCCACCGTGTCGTGGTCGCCCCGCGCCGCGCGGCTGACGTCGGTCTGCGCGGTCGTCATGCCTGCGAACGCTAGACGTCCGGACCCGGCTCGCGCCAGAGAGGTCGGCGTCCTCGTAGCCTCCGCGCATGGCGTTCGTGCACCCCGTCCGGGTCCAGTTCTTCGAGGTCGATCTGCAGGGCGTCGTCTTCAACATGTGGTACCTCGCGTGGTTCGACAGCGCCATGACGGCGTACTTCACCGACCTCGGCTTCCCATACGACGCCCAGACCCGCGCCGGCTGGGACGTCCAGCTGGTGCACACCGAGGTCGACTGGCGCGGCAGTGCGACGTTCGGTGACGAGGTCACCGTCGAGGTGACGGTCGACCGGATCGGCACGACGAGCTTCACGCTCGCCTATCGCGTGCTGCGCGACGAGGACGAGCTCGTGACGGCGAAGACGGTCTACGTCGTCATCGCCACCGGCGGCTCCGGCAAGCGCGCCATCCCCGACGACCTCCGGACAGCCCTACAAGCCACCGGTTGAGTGCGACGTAATCCCCCTTGGCCGCTGCTCAGATAGGGGGATTACGTCGCACTCAACAGCACGCGGTCAGCCGCCGGAGGCGAGGACGTCGGCGGCGGCGTCCGGTGGCGTGGGGTCGTCGGCACGCTCCCGCCAGCCTTCCGGCAACGTCACCGGCTTGGGTCCGTGCAGATGCCCTCGCGGGAGGTGCTCGTTGCCCGGTGGCAAGGTCGCCGTCGGGTCGAGCTCGTCGAGCAGGTGGTCGAGCTCCGCGAGCGATGACGCCTGCGCCATCCTGCGGCGGCGTTCCGGGCCGGCGGGGTAGCCGGTGAGATACCAGCCGACGTGCTTGCGGAAGTCGCTGACGCCGAGGATCTCCTCACCCTTCAGCTCGACGAGCAGACGCGCATGGTGGCGCATCACGCCGACGACGTCGCCGAGCGCCGGCGGGGACGCGACGGGACGGTCCGCGAACGCGTCCGCGAGGTCGCGGAACAACCACGGCCGGCCCAGGCAGCCGCGACCGACGACGACGCCGTCGCAGCCGGTCTCGTGCACCATGCGTACGGCGTCCTCGGCCGCCCATACGTCACCGTTGCCGAGCACGGGGATGGTGCTGACCGCTTCCTTCAGCGTGGCGATCGCCGACCAGTCCGCGCGGCCTGAGTAGAGCTGCTCGGCCGTGCGGGCATGCAGCGAGACGGCGGCGATCCCCTCCGCCTCGGCGATGCGGCCGGCGTCGAGATAGGTCAACGTCCGGTCGTCGACGCCCTTACGCATCTTCAACGTCACGGGGATGACACCGGCCGCGCGCACGGCTGCGCGGACGATGTCGCGCAGCAGTGCGCGGTGCACGGGAAGCGCTGCGCCGCCACCGAGCTTGGTGACCTTCGGCACCGGACAGCCCATGTTGAGATCGACGTGGTCGGCGCCGAACTCGTCGACGACGATCCGGACGGCCTCGCCGACGACGCGCGGATCGACGCCGGAGAGCTGGACGCTGTGCAACGAGACGAGCGGCTCCTTCGTCACCATCCGGCGCGTCTTCGCGCTGCCTTCGACGAGTGCGCGCGAAGAGATCATCTCCGTCACGTAGAGACCGTCGCCGTAGCTCGCACACAGCCGGCGGAAGGCCGCGTTCGTCACGCCCGCCATCGGTGCGAGGACGACAGGAGGGTCGACCTCGATCGGGCCGATCTTCAGCGCCACAGCGAGGTCAGCTCCAGGCCCAGCTGCGCGAACAGGCGTCGCAACAGCGGCAGTGAGAGGCCCACGACGTTGCTCGCGTCTCCCTCGATGCCGTCGACGAAGATGGCGGCGCGACCGTCGATCGTGAACGCGCCGGCCACACGGAGCGGCTCCCCCGTGGCGACGTACGCCGCGATCTCGTCGTCGCTGGGCTCACCGAAACGCACGACGGTGTCGGCGACGTCACTGACCTCACGCCCATTCGACGTGTCGATGACGCAGTGGCCGGTCAGCAGCAGACCGGTGCGGCCGCGCATGCGCTTCCAGCGCAGCGTCGCGTCTTCGGGCGACGTCGGTTTTCCGAGCAGCTCACCATCGAGGAGCAGCATCGAGTCGCATCCGATGACGACGGCGTTCGCGACGCCGGGACCTGATGCGACGGCGCGTGCCTTCGCCTCGGCGAGGAGGCGCACGTTGTCGAAGGGATCGTCGTGCGTGACGCTGTCCTCGTCGACACCGCTGACCACGACGGTCGGGTCGAAGCCCGCATCGCGCAGCAGCCGCAGTCGCGCCGGCGACGCCGACGCGAGCACGAGAGTGGGGTCGCTCATGTCGCGGTGGCTCAGTCCGTCGCCAGCCGCGCGGCGAAACCGACGAAGACGAGTCCGGCCAGGCGGTCCAGCCAGCGCCGGGTCGACGGGCGGGTCATCCATCCGACGACGCGGTCGGCGAGCGTGATGAGGATCGCGAAGTAGAGCATTCCCTCGGCCACGAAGATCGACCCGAAGAGCAGCGACGTGAGCGGCACGTCCGATCCGTGCGGGACGAAACCCGGAAGGAACGCGATGAAGAAGACGCCGACCTTGGGGTTGAGCAGGTTGGTGGCGAGGCCCGCGCCGTAGCCGGCGCCGAGCAGGCCGCGACGAGCAGGCGGGTCGTCGGGCCCCGCGACCTGGGGAGCGCTGCGGCCGCGCAGCGACTCGAAGGCCAGCCAGAGCAGGTAGCAGGCACCGGCGAGCTTCAGCGCCTCGTAGCCGGTCTCGCTCGCGCGCAGCACCGCCGCCAGCCCGACGACAGCCGCCAGCATCCAGAGCGCCAGTCCCGTGAGGACTCCCAGGACCGTTCGGACCGCTTGGCGCCGGCCGCCGCGGACCAGGTTGCGCACGACCACGAGGGTGTCGGGTCCGGGCAGCAGCACGACAAGCGTCGAGGCCGCAACGAAGCCGAGCACCGCACCGAGCATGCATCGACGCTAACAGCAGGATCGGCCGGCTCGGCCGCGCCTGCGTGTGGCCAACCGCCGGCCCGTGACGGGCTCAGGCAGGGTGGCCGGGGTCGAGGTTCTTCAGCTGCTGGAACGTGAGGTAGTCGCTCGTCGCCTGGCCGCCGGTCGCCACCGGCGCAAGCAGGAGCCCGGTGTGGTCGCCGACATCGACGCGGTCGACGATCTCGCCGGCGAACCATGCCGGCGCGCCGTCGAGCACGGGGACGTCGTACGGACCGTCGTGCCAGTCGCATCTCGCGAACTTGTCCGCCCAGTCCTCGCTCTCCTCGCCGAAGAGGCGGGCGAGATCGACGTTGTCCGGCCCGAGCAGGTGGACGGCGACATGCGATGCCGAGGCCACCGTGCGGGCGGTCGCGTTCGCCTTTGAGATGCACGCGAGAAACCGCGGCGGGTCGATGCTCGTCTGCGTCGTGAACCCGACCAGACATCCGGCGTGATCGCCGGATGCGCGCGTGGTGACGACGTACATCGGATAGTCGAGCTCGGCCACGAGAGCTCCGAGGTCGACGTCGCCGCTCACGGCGCAGATCCTGGCACGCCTTGCGCGCGGCCTACTCCGCGGTGCGGACGAGGTCGGCCCGCTCCGCCGCCGGTTGGCTGGGAAACGCTGCCCCGGGGCTGAGCTTGCGGCAACGGTCGCCGACCCGCACGGTGCCGGCGACGACGACGCGTGTGTTCATGCCGCGCAGGCGATGAGCACGTCCCTCGCCGGAGTTGACGAAGCGCATCGCCTCCTCGCCGAAGCGGGCGACGAACTTCTTGCAACCGGTGTGCGGAGGCTCGGTGACCTCGAGAACCGCCTCACCGATCTGCAGCCGCGCGCCGACGGGCAGGTTGTCGACACCGATCTCCATGTCGACGTACAGCTGGTCGCCGCACAGCGCCATGGCGTCCCGTCCGGCGACGAGCTCGGCGATCCGGGCGTTCATCACCGTGATCTGCTTGTCCGGGTCGGCGCTGCCGTCGGGCGTGCTGCGGCTTCCCCGCGTGCTCCAGTTGTCGCCGACCAGGCCCAGCGCCAGGTCCAGCCTCGCCTCGGCGGGAAGCTCCCGCTCGGCGGGCTGCGGCCTCGCCGCGATCAGGACGAGCTCACCGTCGTCCTCCGGACTCGCCAGCACGTGGTCGAGCCCCGCCGCGAGCTCCGCTGCCGACAGATGCGTCGTCACCCCTGCATGCTCCCAGACCTGTCACCTCGTTTACGCGCCGCAGCGGACTGAAGACGTACGTGCGTCTTAGCCCGCTGCGGCGGTCGGTGAAGGCGGAGCAACTACTCCTTGCCGATGCTGACGGTGGTGACGACACCGGCATGGTCGGTCGGCCACATCGGCGGCGCGCTGTCGAAGGCGTCCACGCCGACATGCGTCGCGCTCTTGGGGTTGACCAGGCCGCGGGAGAGAACGTGGTCGATCCGCGAGTACAACGACCCACCGCTGAGGGTGTCGTTACGGCAGCAGGTGTAGTCGGTGTCGGCAAGGCCGAGCGACAGCCAGGTGTCGCTGTAACCCGCAGCCATCATGACCGAGTAACCGGGTCGGGTCGTCTCGCCCTTGGCACTGTTGAGGTCACCGAGCACGACGGTCGGGAGCGAGGTCTGCACCACGTCGGCCAGCTCTTGCATCTCCGGCCCGTTGACGTCGCTGCCCGGAAGCCCGAGCTCACTCGGCGCGTACGCCTCCGGGTGGGTGTTCACGATGCGCCACACCTTGCCGCGGGTCTGGACGTCGGCCCACTCGAAGCCGCGGTCGAAGTCGATCGACGTGCCCAGCGCCGCCACCGGGATGACCAGCTGCGCGTCAAAGTGCTCGCTCCCGGTGGCGAGCACCTGCAGCCGGGCCGCTGACGTCGCGTCGCGTGCAATCAGTACGTCGTGGTCGGCGAAGGAGGCCAGCGCCTGGACCGCGGTCGGCAGCTGCTCCGTGGAGTCGAAGTTCTTCTGCGCGACGACGACGTGGTACGGCGTCCCGTTGGCCGCGAGGTCGGCGAGCAGCAGCCCGAGGAAGTCGTAGTCGGCCGGCGGCACGACTTGTGCGCCGGTCGCCGGGTTCTTGCCGACGATGTGCCAGGTCGACACCTCCTGCAGCCCGACGATGTCGGGCTTCGCCGAGGTGATCTCGTCGGCGATGCCGGCCATGCGTTTCGGCGGCTGCGACATCTCCACCTGCCCGGCGACCTGCGCCATCGCCGCGAAGGCGGCCGGCAGGCTCGGCGCGCCGACGATGCCAGTCAGATCGGCGCCGAGGTAGAGGTTGCGGGTCATCACAGTGACCTGACGTTGGCTGACCGGCGCCCGTGAGGAGGACGCGGAGGCGACGTCGGGAAGCGCGACCGCGAGGGCCGCGACGACAGGAAGTACGGCGAGGGCGCGCAGCATTCGGCGCGGATGAAGTGTCATGCCGACGACGTTGCGACGGTCGGCCCTGGCTCACTAGAGGCGAACGTCCCCGGCTCCCCGGCTCGCACGGACTGATGATCGAGACGTCGGTTGGTACGAAAGGGGGCACTTACGGCCCCCGGAACCCCCGCTTTCGTACCAACCGGCGACAAGGATCGGCGCGCCGGTCGAGCTCGGGGAAGCGGCTACGAGTGCCCGAGGTAGAGGAAGCCGTAGGCCTCGTTGATTGCCGGCGTTTGCGCAGGTCAGAGGCTTGTTGATCTACGTCAGTCCGCACCTAGTCCGCATGATCTTGAGGCCAGGGGCGAAATCATCGGCGCCATTGGCCAGTGCAACACGTTCAGCGGGCCTGTCTGGCATCGCGCGATCACCGGCTCCATCAGCATTCGGGTCGGCCGCTCATACGCCTTGCGTGTCGCCGGCTTGCAAGACCCTGCCTGAGTCAGGCTTGAACACGACATGGCCACCTTCTCCAAGCGGACGCTGCGCGAGCTGGGCGACGTACTCAGCGACTTTTCTTCGCTGAACCCGATAAGCCGTCTGTTCGAGGACGCAGATATTCCGTTCCCGCCTAGCGACGTTGCGGACGAAGCCTCGAAAGGAATCACCGGCCAGCGCCGGACGCTCGTGGCGCAATACATCGCCGGCCTCGACCTCGGCCATCCCGACGACATACGGAAGTTGCTCCGGGTCTTTGACGAGGTGTTCGCCGAGGTCCTGGGCGCCGAACCGACCGAGTG
>DASSEX010000023.1:0-3636 GCA_035695045.1 Mycobacteriales bacterium
CGGTGCCGCATGTATGACGGAGGGCGAGCACTCGTCGACGGTTATGCGAAGTCGCTGTGGGTCGCGTTCGGCTCGCCGGCAGATGCAGTCGCGGTGGCCGCGATTCTCGTCTTTCTCGGCGTCGTTCCCTGGCTGCTGCTCGGCTTCACCTGGTGGGCCGCGCCGGCGGCGGCAGCCGGCGTGCTGAGCCGCCTTGTCGCGGCACTTCGGGCCGGCAACCGGCCCGTCGTCGACTGCATCGCCCATCCCCTGTCGGTGCTGGCTTTCACGTTCGTCGTCTTCGTTTCAGTCTTTCGGCACGCCCGAGGTCGGCTCACGTGGAAGGGTCGGTCGCTCCCGTGAGCCGGGTGGTCGTGATCGGCGGTGGTGTCGGTGGCCTCGCGGGCGCCGCCCGACTGGCGCGGTTTCGGCACGAGGTGGTGTTGCTCGAGCGGGCTCCGACGTTCGGCGGCAAGGTCGGGCTGCTGGAGCGTGATGGGTTCTCGTTCGACACCGGCCCGTCGCTGCTCACGCTTCCGGCGACGCTTCGCGACCTGTTCATGAAGACCGGGCGACGACCGATCGAAGAGTCGTTGTCACTGACGCCGCTCGACATGCTCGCGCACTACCGGTTTCCCGACGGCGCCGAGATGGACCTGCCCAACACCGGAGTGCAGGGCATCGCGGAGGCATTTCAGCAAAGCCTGGGCGGCCGCACCGGCCGGGATTGGCGCCGCTTCCATGAGGGCGCCGAACGCGTCTGGGAATCCGTGCGCACGCCGTTCATCGAGTCGCCGTTGGAGGGCATGAGCACCCTGATGAGCCTCGCGGTCCGCCGGCCGTGTGACCTTTGGCGGGTGCGGCCCTGGCGGACACTGCGCGACATCGGTCGGAGTGCTTTCGCCGACGATCGGCAACGCATGTTCCTCGACCGCTACGCGACCTACACCGGCTCCGATCCACGGCGTGCGCCCGCTGTCCTTCAGGTCATTCCCTACGTCGAGCACACCTTCGGCGGGTGGTACGTCGACGGCGGCCTTCGCCGAATCGTCGACGCGATCGCCGACCGCGCCCGCGAACGAGGCGCCGACCTGCGCACCGACAGCGAAGTCGCGCGGATCACGGGCGACAGCGGCACGGTCGACGGAGTCGAGCTCACCGATGGTTCCCGCCTCGCCGCCGACATCGTCATCAGTGACGTCGATGCGAGTGTCTTGTATGAGCGGCTGTTGCCGCGTCCCACTGAGCTCGACCGGCTGCGCCGGGCCGCACCCAGCCTGTCGGGTTTCGTGTTGTTGATCGGACTCCGTGGCGAGACGGACGGGCTGCGCCACCATACGGTGCTCCTCGGCTCCGACTACGACGCCGAGATGGATTCGGTGTTCGGGCCCTATGCGCAACCGGTCGAGGATCCGACGATCTACATCTCGAAGACGCCCGATGCTGCGCCGCCCGGTCATGAGGGTTGGTTCGTGCTCGTCAACGCGCCGCGGCACGGCCACGGGCCTGGTGCCGTCGACTGGACGGCGAGCGGCGTGGCGTCGTCGTACGCCGACCACCTGCTCGACCTGCTCGCCGCGCGCGGGCTCGACGTCCGGGACCGGATCGTCTTCACCGAACATCGATCGCCGGCCGACCTGGAGCGCGAGACCGCGAGTCCCGGCGGCGCGATCTACGGGACCAGCAGCAACTCCTGGCGTGCAGCGTTCTTGCGTCCGGCCAATCGATCGCCGGTGCCGGGGCTGTTTCTCGTCGGCGGTTCGGCGCATCCGGGCGGCGGCCTGCCAATGGTGCTGATGTCCGCCGCGATCACTGCCGACATGATCGGCCGCGCCAGGTGAACCAGAACACCTCGCCGATCATGCACATGTGCGTCGTAAGCGGCCGCTCATACGACGGAAATGCGCATGATCGGCGGAGGGTGGGTGGGGGTCGGCGTGCCGAACGAGCTGGAGCATGCCTACGGCGCACAGCGCGGTGACGGCAACGGCGCCGGCTGTCGGCGCTGTGGCCAAGCCCCACAAGCCTGCGGCGATGCGCGCAGGCCGGTCGCCGACGGTCAGCTCGGCAAGTGGCGCACCGGCGCGCATCCGCAACAGCTCGCGAGCGCCTTCGAACACCGCCGATGAGCACGCAGCGGCGATGCACCATCCGCGTTCGGCGCCGGCCCGATGCAGTGCAACCGCGAGCATGCTGTCGCTGATGCGGTCACCGGCGTGATCGACGGCAGTGCCCCACCGCGTCGACCGGCCGCTCTGCAGGGCGACCGCACCATCGACGCCGTCGAGCACAACACTCGCGGCGACGAGTCCCACCGCCGCGGGGCGCGGTGCTCGCGCAGCAAGAACGGCAGCCGCAACCGAGGCAGCTGTGACCGCGTCCGGCGAGATCCGCCTCCGCACGAGCGGCCGCGCGAGAGTGTGCACCAGCGACAGCCACGTGCGCAGCACCAGCGACCGTTCAGGGTCGTAGCCGTCGTGGCGTCGTGACCACTCGGCGAGCACAGCCGCGTCGATCGGCACGAGCTGACTTTAGGGTGGGCGCCATGTCCGGTCGTGTCCTCGCGATCTTTGCCCACCCCGACGACGTCGACTTCGGCGCCGCCGGCACCGTCGCGCGCTGGGTGCGCGACGGCTGGGACGTTCGGTACGTCTGCGTCACCCGCGGCCAGAAGGGCGCGTGGGACGCGCACATGGATGTCGAGGAGTACGGCGCGCTTCGCGAAGCCGAACAACGAGCGGCCGCGAAAGCAGTCGGGGTCGACGACGTGACCTTCCTCAACTGGATGGACTCAGAGGTCTTCGACTCGCTCGATCTGCGCCTCGCGTTGTCGCGCGAGTTTCGCCGCCATCAGCCGCATCGGCTGCTGACGATGGTGCCCGACCCGTTGCCGACGGACCGGTTCGTCAACCACCCGGATCATCGTGCCGTCGGTCAAGCGGCGCTCGACATCACGATGACCGGTGGCACGACGGCTTCGATCTTTCCGGAGCTGCTCGGCGAGGGTCTCGAACCCTGGCGCGAGTGCCGGGAGACCTGGCTGATGGGGCCTGCCGTCAAGCCGACCGCCGTCGACATCACCGAGACGATCGACCAGAAGATCGCGGCCATCCGTTGCCACGCCAGCCAGATCGGCGACCGCGACATCGAGACGACGATGCGACAGAGGTTGCGTGACGCCGGTCGCGCCTTCGGTCTTCCGTATGCGGAGACGTTCCGGGTCATCTCTTACCGTCGCTGACGCTCAGATCAACCGGTAGCCGATCTGCCGCGCGGCCCTGGCGATGGGCAGCACGAGCGCCGGCGCATCGAGCGGTTGGTTGACGAGCGGACGGCTGGGCACCGCCGTCCGGGCTCGCTCCCACAGGCAAACCGCCGGTCGGCCGGCGTCCATGGACGAGCGATACCAGACGCCCTCGACATCGTCGTACGCCGCGAAGATCGCCCGCGCCCAGGCGCGAGCACGATCGCGCGGACCGGTCGCGATCGCCTGGCTGGCGCCGGCGCGTGTCGGCCAGGTGCCGGTGAGATCGAGCAAGCGGATCGTGCGACTCGGACGCCACACGGAGAGCCAAGGCGAGCCCGTGTGCCGGTCGATGACGCGCGCGGCCTGGAAGCTCTCCGCCAGCGCAGTGCGCAGCGACAGCCCGAGATAGA
>DASSEX010000024.1:0-25283 GCA_035695045.1 Mycobacteriales bacterium
TGTGTCGGTCAGCCCCTCCCACCAGACGTCACCGTCATCGGTGAGCGCCACGTTGGTGAAGATGCAGTTGGCATGCAGCGTGTCGATCGCGCTCTTGTTGGTGGACTCGCCGGTGCCGGGCGCGACGCCGAAGAAGCCCGCCTCCGGGTTGATCGCGTGCAGCCGACCGTCATCACCGAAACGCATCCAGCAGATGTCGTCGCCGACCGTCTCGGCCTTCCAGCCCGGGATCGTCGGCTGCAGCATCGCCAGGTTGGTCTTGCCGCAGGCGGACGGGAACGCCGCGGTGATGTAGCGCACGTCACCTTCAGGCGAGGTGAGCTTGAGGATGAGCATGTGCTCGGCGAACCAGCCCTCGTCGCGCGCCATGACCGAGGCGATGCGCAGCGCGTAGCACTTCTTGCCGAGCAGGGCGTTGCCGCCGTAGCCGGAGCCGTAGGACCAGATCTCCCGGGACTCCGGGAAGTGCACGATGTACTTGGTGTCGTTGCAGGGCCACGGGACGTCCTGCTCGCCCTCGGCAAGCGGAGCACCGACCGAGTGCACCGCCGGGACGAAGAACCCGTCGTCACCCATCGCGTCGAGGGCGGCCTTGCCCATCCGCGTCATGATCTTCATGGAGATGACGACGTACGGCGAGTCGGTGATCTCCACACCGAGCGCGGAGATCTTCGACCCCAGCGGGCCCATGCAGAACGGGACGACGTACATCGTGCGACCGGTCATGCACCCGTCGAACAGGCCGTTCAACGTGGACCGCATCTCAGCCGGATCGGTCCAGTTGTTGGTCGGCCCCGCGTCCTCTTCCTTCTCGGAGCAGATGAAGGTGCGGCTCTCGACGCGCGCCACGTCGGACGGGTCGCTCTTCGCGTAGAAGGAGTTGGGGCGCTTCTCCGGGTTCAGCTTGATCAGCGTGCCCGCGTCGACCAGCTGCTTGGTCAGCCGGTCCCACTCCTCTTCCGACCCGTCACACCACTCGACCCGGTCGGGCTTGGTCAGCGCGGCGATGTCACGCACCCAGGAGACCAGCTTCGCGTGCCGGGTGGGGGCCTCATCCAGCCCCGGAATGGACGCGACGCTGGTCATCGATGGCACTCCCTCGCAAGGTGACACTCACGAAGCGGCCATCACTCGCCGTCTTGTGCAGGAGGGCTGCCGCTTGTGAAAACTATAACAAGCGGAGAATTTCCCGCGAACAGCCGTCACAACCCTCGGCAGTCCTACGGACCGGCGGTTCAGCCCGCCGCCGCGTCCGGTCCCGCCTCCCGGACCCTGTGCACCGACTCCAGGGCGTCGCGCAGGGCCGCCAACCAGTCGCCCGTGTGCTCTCCGACCAACCGCACGCACCACGCGAGCGCGTCGGCGCGTGACCGCGCGACCCCCGCGTCGACCAGCGTGTCAAGCACCCGTCGCTCGGGCTGGCGCAGCCGGGTCATCACCGGGACGGACAGCGAGGTGAAGACGGCCCGGCTCTCACCACAGACGGCCCCCCACGCGACCTTCCGCCCGAAGTGGTGTTCGGCCTCTCGGGCGATCTGCATCCGCCGGTCCCGGGTGTCCTCACGGAACCGCGCGATCCGGCCCTGCTCCGCGGCACGCGCGTCGTCGCCGCCGGCCTCGGGTGGGCCAAGGCGGCCGACGACGAGGAGCTCGTCGCGGTCGACGGTGACCTCAGGCTCGCCGTCGAACCACTCGTCCGGCAGCCTGCCCGCCAACCAGCTGGTCACGGTGTCACTCATGTCGAGCCTCCCTGCTTGCGCTGATTACTTGATTACACCGCAACTACTGGCGAGCGGGGCCTGTGTTCGCTGACGGCGAACGAGGTGGCGTCCCGGGGTGGCTGGTGACGGCGCCAAGGTGATGGGTAGGGTTCCTCCGGGTAAGGCTGATTTGTCCCTTTCGGGACCCTTCTCACCGGAGGTTGCGCATGCGCAGACGTCTCGTCCTGCTCGCCGTCGCCGGCACGTTCGTCGGCGGCACCGTCACCGCTTCGCTCGCGTCCCCGCCGAGCGACCCCGGCAGCAACGGCAAGGCGACCGCCTGTGCGGCGCTCGACAACGACTCGCACGGCCAGGGCCAGGGTCAGGGCGGTCCGACGGAGGACAACGCCGGCACGACCGCGGCCGAACTCGCTCTGGGCTGCAACGACAGCGACTGACCGCTCGTCTTCTCACTCCCGGACGCCGGGGCGCGCACTCAGCGCCCCGGCGTTCGCCGTTCTCTCAGTCGACGACGACAGACAGCCGCTTGCGCAGCTCGTCCGGCTCGGTCGTCGGCGCATCGCACACGAAGCCGTGACAGACGTACGCCGCTCCCGCCGGACGTCCGGCGAGCAGTGGTGAGTCACCTCCGCTGACGACCACCGCTCCCGGAGAGGTCGTGCGTCTCGCAACCGCCGCGAGCGCCGGATCGTCGACGACGGCGATCTCGAGCGGCCCGGCCGCCACCGCCTCACCGACCGCCGCCGCCCAGCCCGCGAACCGCGGGAACCTGCCGACCACCTCTGCGACCGTGGCGAGCGCGAGCTCCGCCGCGTCGCGATGATCCGTGCGGCCGGTCAGCGCCGCATGCGTCACCAGCGCACCGGCGACGGCTGCAGCACCGGACGGGGTGGCGTTGTCGGTGGGGTCCTGAGGTCGGCGGACGAGCTGCTCGGCGTCGTCCGCGGTGTCGAAGAAGCCACCTCTGCCGTCCGCGAAGTGGGTGACCGCGAGGTCGAGCAGCGATCCCGCGAGATCGAGCCAGCGCCGCTCACCCGTCACCTGGTGCAACGCAAGCAGGCCCTCGGCCACGTCACCGTGGTCCTCGAGAACGCCGGCCGGCGCGCCGACGGCGCCGTCGCGGGAGACGCGACGCAGGCGGCCGTCCACCACGTGCACGTCCGCGAGCAACGTCGCGCAGGTGCGCGCGGTGTCGACGAGGTCGATGCGGTCGAACAGCGCCCCGCACTCGGCGAGTGCTGCGATCGCAAGGCCGTTCCACGCGGCGACGACCTTGTCATCGCGCGCAGGTCGTACGCGGCGGGCACGAAGCGCGAGAAGGCGCTCGCGCTCGGCGACGTACTGCCCCTCGTCCTTCGGGTCGTGCAGCAGTTGCAGCACGGATCGACCGTGTTCGAAAGTGCCATCCGCCGTGACGGAGAACATGTCCGCCGCAGTTTCACCTACCTCCGGCGGCGTCCAGACGTAGAACCGGCCTTCCTCGCCCTCACTGTCGGCGTCGAGTGCAGAGGCGAAGCCGCCCTCTGCAGTGCTTAGCTCCGCGAGCATCCAGTCGCAGGTCTCCAGCGCCACGCGCCGGGCGAGCGGCGATCCGGTCGACCGCCACCAGTGCGCGTAGACGCGCGCGAGCAAGGCGTTGTCGTAGAGCATCTTCTCGAAGTGCGGCACGACCCACTGCCCGTCGACCGAGTAGCGCGCGAAGCCGCCCGCGAGCTGGTCGTAGATTCCCCCGCGCGCCATCCGCTCGCAGGTGATCGCCACGCACTCCAACGACCGGGCGTCGCCGGTGCGCGCATGGTGGCGCAGCAGGAACTCGAGAGCCATCGACGGCGGGAACTTCGGCGCCCCGCCGAATCCGCCCCAGACGTCGTCATGCTCGTGCGCAAGCCGGCCTGCTGCGGCGTCGAGCTGCGCGGTGGTGAGACCGCCGGCGACGGGCGACGGCGGCGCGGTTCTCTCCGCCAGCTGCCGTACGACGTCCGCACCCGCCGCCTCGATCTCGTCGCGGCGCTCGGTCCACGCCGACGCGACCGAGGCGCACACCCGGAGGAACGACGGCATGCCCGGCCGGTCAGAGGGCGGGAAGTACGTGCCACAGAAGAACGGCTGCCCGGTCGGCGTGAGGAAGCATGTCATCGGCCAGCCACCGTGGCCCGTCATCGCCTGCGTCGCTTCCATGTAGACCGCGTCGACGTCCGGGCGTTCCTCGCGGTCCACCTTGATGCAGACGAAGTTCGCGTTGACGAACTCCGCGACTCGCGCGTCCTCGAAGGACTCGTGCGCCATGACGTGGCACCAGTGGCACGCGGCATAGCCCACCGAGAGCAGCACGGGCACCTCGCGGCGCCGCGCCTCCTCGAAGGCGTCGTCGGACCACGGCCACCAGTCGACGGGGTTGTCCTTGTGCTGCAACAGGTAGGGACTGGTCGCTGCGGCTAGACGGTTCGGCACATCCTCGAGGCTGTCACTCCTCGACCAATGACTCGAGCACGGGGAGGGCGTCGAGGAGCCGGCGCACGTCGTCGGGCGAGAGTGTCGAGAGCCGCTGAGCGAGTCTCTCGGTGCGTCGACGGCGGGCCCATTCGAGCTTCGCCCGTCCTGCAGCCGTGAGCGATACGCGCCACGAGCGCCGGTCGGTCACGTCGGACTCGCGCCCGACCAGACCGAGCTCCTCGAGCGACGCGACCAGACGGGTCGCCGTCGCCGCGCTGACGCCTTCGCGCTCCGCAAGGTCGCCGATGCGCACCGGTCCCTGTGTCTCGATCGTCACAAGCGCCGACCACTGCGAGAGGGAGAGCTCGCCGGGCGCCGTCTGCCGCAGGTGCCTGGTCAGCCGCGCGACAGCGACGCGCAGCCGGGCGGCGGCGTCCGCGTGAGCCAGGGTCGCCGTCGTCATGACGCCGCCTCGGCGGTGTCCAGCGCACGCGACGCCGCCAGCTCGGTGGTGTTCTCCTCTTCGTGCACGTAGCGACCGCCGCGGACGAGAGAGGCGAACGCGCCGACAAGCGACATGCCGATCGCGAGCCAGAACACGATCACCAGACCGTGATGGAACGGCGACGAGATCAGCTGCGGGAAGAACTGCTTTCCGGTGAGGGTCGCCGCCTGCTGGTGCCCGACGTGTGCGAGTGCACCGCTGGGCGCCAGCAGGCTCTTGATCGGGTTGTAGCCGAGGAACGCTGCGAACAACACGCCCACCGGGGGCAGTGCAGCCACCTGATGCGCAGCCGGTGCCGGGACGCCGTGCTGGGTGAGGCCGGCGTACATCGTCGAGGGCAGGCTGCTCGCGAGACCGACGACCATCAGTGAGAAGAACAGGCCGATCGAGAGCACCATGCCGGAGTTCTGGAACGTCGACCGCATGCCGTTGGCCGCCCCGCGCTGCTCGGCGGGAACCGCGTTCATGATGGCGGCGACGTTGGGCGCCGCGAACAGGCCGGACCCGAGCCCCGACACGGCGAGCAGCAGCGCGAACCAGAAGTAGGAGAAGTCGGTCGGGAGCAGGAGCAGACCGCCGAACGACAGCGCGACGACGAGCATGCCGCCGGTCGCGAACAGGCGTGCGCCGAAGTGGTCCGAGAGCCAGCCGGACACCGGACCGGCGACCAGGAAGCCGACGGTCAGCGGCAGGAGGTAGATGCCGGCCCACAGCGGCGTCTGCTCGAAGGAGTAGCCGTGCAGCGGCAACCAGATGCCCTGCAACCAGATGATGAGCATGAACTGCAGGCCGCCTCGCGCAATGGCGTTGAGCCACTGCGCGATGTTGCCGGACGAGAACGCTCGGATCTTGAACAGTTCGAGGTGGAACATCGGGTTGTCGACGACGGTCTCGATCCAGCAGAACAGTGCGAGCAGCGCCGTGCCGCCGATGAGTCCGGCCAGCACCCACGGGTTGGTCCAGCCCATGACATGGCCGCCGTACGGCTCGATGCCGTAGACGATGGCAGCCAGCACAGCGGTCAGGCCGACGCCGAACGTCACGTTGCCCCACCAGTCGAGCCTGGCGGGTCGGCGTACGACGACCTCGCGGAGCGATGCGTAGCCCCACAGGGTGCCGACGACGCCGATCGGGACGTTGACCCAGAAGATCAGCCGCCAGTCGACCTCAGCCAGCAGACCACCGATGACCAGGCCGAGGAACGAGCCCGCGATGCCCGCGACCATGTTGATGCCGAGGGCGAAGCCGCGCTGTGACGCGGCGAAGGCGTCGGTGAGGATCGCCGTCGAGTTGGCCATCAGCATCGCCGCGCCGACGCCCTGGACGACACGCATGATGATGAGCCACAGCGCGCCGGCGGAGCCGTCGAACGGCACGACAGCAGCCAGGATCGCGCCCGCGGTGAAGACAGCGAACCCGGCGTTGTACATCTTCACGCGGCCGTACATGTCGCCGAGCCGACCGAGCGTCACGACGAGCACGGCGCTGACGAGCAGGAAGCCCATCAGCATCCAGAGCAGGTAGCTGGAGTTGCTCGGTGTCAGCGGGTCGAGATGAATGCCCCGGAAGATCGCGGGGAGCGAGATGAGCACGATCGATGAGTTGATCGTCGCCATCAGGACGCCGAGCGTCGTGTTGGACAGCGCAACCCACTTGTAATGGGGCGACGTGTGGTCACCGCTCGCGATCGAACGGAAAGAGGGCAGGGTCATGGCCGCCTCGGGCTGGAGATTGATTGCGTGATGCAAGTATCACACGTGATGTTTGCAGCGCGCAAATAACTGCCGAGGCGGCCGACGCCAGGGAGAATCGGGATCATGCGTGACCTCGCCGTCTCCCGGAGCGTCGTGATCCCGGCGCACGAGCTGGGCTGGCGGTTCTCCCGATCGAGCGGACCGGGCGGCCAGTCCGTCAACACGGCGGACACCCGGGTCGAGCTCAGCTGGGACGTCGCGAGCTCAGCGGCGCTGTCCCCGATGCTGCGGGAGCGCGCGCTCGACCGGCTGGCCGGCCGGCTCGTCGACGGGGTGCTGACGGTGACGGCGAGCGAGCACCGATCGCAGCTGCGCAACCGCGAAGCCGCCCTCGCCCGGCTCGCGGATGCGGTCCGCTCCGCCATCGCGCCACCGCGGCCGTCCCGCAAACGCACCCGGCCCAGTTCCGCCGCTCGCGAACGACGGCTCGCCGACAAGCGCCGGCGGGCGCAGCTCAAACAGCTACGTCAGTCGCGACCGGACGACTGAGGCGGGGACTCCGGCTCCGTCGGCGTCGGTTCCTCGAAGCGGTCAGGGACGCGTCGCATGTGTTTCGTCATGGAGCGGAAGAGGAACACCGCGGCGACCACGAGCGCGAGGATGACGAGGAAGCCGATCAGTCCCGCGGTCACCGGGCACCGCCTCGGATGCCGGCGAAAAGGTCGTCCTCCGGATTGGTGGTCTCGACAAGACTCCGGGCGAGCTCGTAGTCCTCGGTCGGCCACGCCTTCTTCTGCACATCGATCGGACACGCGAACCAGAACGAGTTGGGATCGACCTGGGTCGCGTGCGCGAGCAGCGCCTTGTCGCGCGCCTCGAAGAAGTCGGCACACGGCACCTGCGTCGTCACCCGTTTGAAGTGGTCGTCGGTCTCCGCCCACTGCTCGAGACGTTCGGAGTACGGCGACTCCAGGCCCTCCGCCTCCATCGCGTCGTGCAGCGCCTGGAACCGCGGCCGATGGAACGTCATGTGGAAGTAGAGCTTCAGCGGCTGCCACGGCTCGCCGGTGCCCGGATAACGCGACGGGTCCGGCGCGGCCTCGAACGCCTCGACACTCACCTTGTGACACATGATGTGGTCAGGGTGCGGATAGCCGCCGTTCTCGTCGTACGTCGTGATGACGTGTGGTCGGAACGTCCGCACCAGTCGCACGAGCGGCTCGGCGGCGAGCTCGAGCGGCTCGAGCGCGAAGCATCCCTCCGGTAGCGGTGGGAGCGGGTCGCCCTCGGGCAGGCCGGAGTCGACGAAGCCCAGCCACGCGTGGTGCGCGCCGAGCACCTCGATCGCACGCTCCATCTCCTGGTGCCGGATGCCCGCGAGGTTGGCGATCACGTCGGGGCGGTCCATCGCCGGGTTGAGGATCGAGCCGCGTTCGCCACCCGTGCAGGTCGCGATGAGCACCTCGACGCCCTCCGCGACGTAGCGCGCGATCGTCGCGGCACCCTTGCTCGCTTCGTCGTCGGGGTGCGCGTGGACCGCGAGCAGGCGCAGCTTCTCCTCTGGCACCCGACGATTGTCTCCGTTCCCTCCCAACCGCGCCTGCGCGGGTAACCTGCCTGCCATGACCGAGTCGACGGACACCAAGGTCACCTGGCTGACGCAGGAGGCGTTCGACCGGCTGCAGGAGGAGCTCGATCACCGCTCCGGGCCGTACCGGACCGAGCTCGCCGAACGCATCGGAGCGGCGCGCGCCGAGGGTGACCTGAAGGAGAACGGCGGCTATCACGCCGCCAAAGAGGAGCAGGGCAAGAACGAGGGTCGGATCCGCCAACTGACCCAGCTGCTCCGCGACGCCAAGGTCGGTCAGCCCCCTGCCGCAGATGCGGGTGTCGCCGGCCCGGGCATGGTCGTGACGGTCGACTACGGCGACGGTGACGAGGAGACCTTCCTCATCGGCTCCCGCGAGGAGGCCGCCGTCACCGACATGACGGTCTACTCCGCACAGTCGCCAATGGGACAGGCTCTGACCGGGGCCAAGCCCGGCGACACGGTCACCTACACCGCACCCAACGGCCGAGACATCTCGCTCGAGCTGAAGGACGTCAAGCCCTACACGGGCTAGAGCCCGGTCGCCTCGAAGCCCGCGTCGCGCAACCGGATCACCAGCTCGGCGCAGTGCTCGGGTCCGCGCGTCTCCACCTGGACCTCGACCTCGACCTCGTCGACCGGCAACGTCGGGCTCGTGCGCGAGTGAGCGACGTCGAGCACGCTGGCGCCCGCCGCGCCGATCTCGCCGAGCAGCTTCGCGAGCTCGCCCGGCCGGTCGGGGATTCGCAGCCGGAAGGACAGATAGCGTCCCGAGGTCGCCATGCCGTGCCGCAGAACACGCAACAGCAGCAGCGGGTCGATGTTGCCACCGGAGAGGACGGCGACTACCGGAGGCTCGAAGTCGGACGGAGCGTCCATCAGCGCCGCCACCGACGCAGCCCCGGCCGGCTCGACGACCAGCTTCGCGCGCTCGAGACACAGCAGGAGTGCCTTGGAGAGCGACTCCTCCGAGACCGTGACGACATCGTCGACGCACTCCTGCACCATCCGGAGCGTCAAGCCGCCTGGCCTGCCGACGGCGATGCCGTCCGCCATCGTCGCCATCGAGGGAAGGGCGATCGGCTGACCGGCGAGCAGTGATGCCGGGAACGCAGCCGCTCCCGCGGCTTGCACACCGACGACCCGTACGTCGTCCCGGACACCTTTGACCGCCGCTGCGATGCCGCTCACGAGCCCACCGCCGCCGACACTCACGACGATCGTCCGGACGTCTGGCCGCTGCTCGAGAATCTCCAACCCCGCCGTCCCTTGCCCGGCGACGATGTCCGGGTGGTCGAAGGGGTGGATGAACACCGCACCGGTCTCCTCCGCGAACTGCTTCGCCGACGGGAACGACTCGTCGAGCGACGCGCCGGCAAAGCGGACGTCGGCGCCGTACGACCGGGTGGCCTGCACCTTCGGAATGGGCGCGCCTTCCGGCATGAACACCGTCGCCCGGCAGCCCAGGAGCTGCGCCGCGAGGGCGACACCCTGCGCATGGTTGCCGGCGCTGGCTGCGACCACCCCACGCGCGCGTTCCTCGTCGGAGAGCCGCGAGATGCGGACGTAGGCGCCTCGAATCTTGAACGACCCGGCGCGCTGGAGGTTCTCGCATTTCAGTGCGACCGGACCGCCGACACGTTCGGTCAGCGGACGCGAACCTTCCAACGGCGTCCGCCGGGCGACGTCGCCGAGAACCTCGCGCGCCGCTTCGATGTCGGCCAGGGTGACGGTCGCCCCGACGTCGGTGTCGGTCATGGCCTCAGTCTGCCCCAGCGGGCCAGTAGTGATCGGCAGCCAGCACGAACGCCGCCGCGCCGACCAGACCGGCGTCGGTGCCGAGCTCAGCGGACGTGACCCTGCAGCGGCGCACGTAGTCGAGCTGCGCATGGCGGTCGAAGGCCGCGCGCGCAGGACCGAGCAGCAGGTCTCCGGACTCGGCCAGCCCGCCACCGACCGCGATCGCGTCGAGGTCGAGAGCGGCGGCGATCGACGCGAGTCCAACCCCCAGCGCCCGACCGGCACGAGTGAAGGCAGCGATCGCGATGGCGTCACCGTCGCGGGCGGCGTCGGCGAGCGCGACCCCCGAGATCTCGGACGCGGCCCAGCCCTGCGCGAGCGCCCATGCGACGACCGCGGGGCCACGGGCGATCGCCTCGAGGCAGCCCTTGCCACCGCATGCGCACGGCGGACCGTCCGCGTCGACGACAACATGGCCGACGTGCCCGGCATTGCCCGTGCCCCCGCTGACGATCCGGTCTTCGAGGACCAAGCCGCCGCCGACACCTGTCGACACCACGATGCCCAGGAAGTGCCGACTGCCCCGACCGGCGCCGCGCCAGTGCTCCCCCACCGCCATCGCGACCGCATCGTTGTGCACGCGGACGACTGCCTGGGGGAAGCGTTCACGCAGCCGCTGTCGCAACGGGAAGCCACGCCACGCAGGGATGTTGAGCGGCGAGACGTCGCCTGCCGGCCAGCGCATGGGTCCACCGCAACCGACGCCGATGCCCTCCGGCTGCTCACCGGCGAGCACGTCGTCGACCACGGACATCAGAGCCGACCAGAGCTCTTCTGCGTCGACAGTGTCGGGCGTCGGTCGCTGTGCCCGCACGTGCACGGTTCCGTCGGAACGGATCCGCCCCGCTGCAAGCTTCGTGCCACCGACATCGATGGCGAGCGCCCAGTCGCTCACGCGTCGCCGGGAAGGATCACCCCGGCCGTGCCGCGGTCGGCCGCCGTACCGGACCCGAACGCAACGATCGACGCGGTCAGGCCATGGACGTGGTTGCGGCCGCCGACCGGGCCGATCTCGCCCGCGGCGAAGAACCCTGCTACGCCATCCACTCCGAGACCCTCGCGAACCAATGCGACGTCGTGGTCGGCGGACGCGAACAGCTGCGCGCCGCGACCGTTGCACGAGAACAGCAACGCACCCTCGACAGTGTCGAGACTCGACGACCGTCGAAAGCGGTCGAGTGTCGAGCGGAGGTCGTCATCCGCTGCGGTCGCGTCGCGAAGCTGAAAACGCACCGTGCTGCCGACGCTGACGAGGTCACCGATGACGATGCCCTGCCGTTCTTCGTCCGCGCCGGCAATGCCGCGGACGAGGAAGTCCCCCTGCTCGTGCTCCTCGGCGTACTCATCCATCGCGATGCCGATCTGCAGACCCTTGGTCGCGAGCGCTTGCTCGACCGGGTCGAGGTTCTCGAGAATCTGCTCGAGCTTCCGCATCGCCGGGAGGCCGGCCAACTCGAGGATGACGTTGCCGTCGGCTGCGGTGACGGTCATCGCGGGACCGACGGGGCGACAACCCTGGCTCACGAGAGTCCGTGCCCCGACCGGGCCACCGAGCAGCACGCCGACCGCACCCCGGTCGAGAGTGTCCTGTCCGAGGAACAACCGCGTCGACCCGCGACCGCGCAGGCCGGAGGCGAGCCCGCCGGCGAGTGGCAGCCCGGCCAGCGCCTCGTTGGAGCGCTCGACGAAGCCGTCGATCGGAAACGACCACGGATCGGCAAGCAGGATGGCGACGGCGTCATCGGCATGTCGCTCGGGCATGCCGACGACAGCCATGCCGGCGTCGGCCGGCATCACCTCGAGGTGGAACGTGCGCACCCGCACATCCGGCAGCACCGCGCACCAGACGCTGACCGCGCTCGCCGACTCGGCCGCGCCGGCAGAGGCGAGAACGCCCGTCGCGCTGCATCCGATGACGGCGTCTGCACCCGTGACGGCGGCCGCGAGCTCGCCGGCCGACGCGACCGCCTCCGGATCGCTACCCGAGACGAAGACGCAGGCGAGGTCGGGAGTCCGACCACCGAGCGCCGAGAGCGCCCGGCGCGCGGCCAGGTCGGCGGCATGCGACAGATCTGCGTCCACCACGAAGCCGTCGCCGAACCGAGCCATCCGTCCATCCTGCCCCGGATATCAGCCGTTGGGATGAGTGACTGCTGACGGGAACACGGCTAGCGTCCGCCGCCGAGCCGACTTGTTCGGTCGGCTGAGCGCACGGCGACTGGGGGGCTTATGAAACGCCTTGTCCGAATTCTCGCTGTCACAGCCATCGCCGCGAGTGCAGCCGCGACTCTGCCGGCGTCCGCGGCGGTCGGTACGTGGACGAAGATCACAGCACCCAAGGGCCCGGGACAGTCGATCTACCAGGACTCCCTGAGCGGTACGACGCCGACGATGGTGGTCACCGGGCAGGCATCGCCTGACGTCGCGAACGTCAACATCTTCTGTTTCACCCAGGCGGACCAGAAGGTCACGTCCAGCACCGCACTGAATCCCTCGCCGATCCCCGTGTCCAGCGGAAACTTCAGCGCTTCCGGGGTCACGACACCAAGCGCGGCGACCGGATGCATCTTGCGCGCACTTCCCGACACGTACACCGGGCTGAGTGGGTCTACGAATTCTGGTTACGTCGGAGCTTTCACCGGGCCGACGTTCTTCTTCGGAGTGCACACCATCGGCTTCAGCTCGGGAAGCAACAAGGACAGCTACCAGACGGTCAGCGCACACCCTGCGGCGCTCGACGAGCTCAGCAGCCCGGACTCCGCAGGCGTGATTCTCGGTCTCCCGAATGACAACTTCGCAAAGATCAGCAGCGGAGCGGCCGCAGGAGAGGCAAACCTGGCGCTGTTCTCGGGGAACCTGTCAACGGGTTCCTCGACGCACAGCGAGATCCTCATCGACGGCCACAACGCGTATCTGCCGAAGACGCTCGCAGGAATCGCGGTCGACGTCACCAGTGTCCCGGCAGCCACGATCTCCATGTCACGGTCGGCGAGCACCGGTGAGTGGACGATCCGCGAGTCATATCCGCTCCGGTCCTGCGCGGGCGACCCTGCCGGGTATCCGCAGGGTTCGGCTACCTGCACGCCCGTCGCAACAGGGGTAACCCTCCAGCGAAGCGTGGTCACGTCTCGCGGCGGTGCTGTTACTACGGTCCGTGACCGGTTCGTCAGCATCGACCACGCCGCTCACACAGCGAAGATCGAGTACTTCAACTTGATCGCGGGAGGCACATCTGGCAACCCCGGAATTCGCTTCCCCGGGCAGACCAGCTTCCACGTCCTGACGCCGGGCACCACCGTCACCTCGTTGCCCGTCGGTCCGCACACGGTCTTCATGAGCAGCGACATCTACGGGACAGACGGTGAGCCCAACCACGCCGACACCGGTCTCACCTACTCGGGCAAGCCGAAGCTGTTCGAGGCGAGCACGCAGGCGTTCGGCCTGCAGTACAGCCGCGCGATCCCGAAGAACGGCTTCGCCGGCTTCGCGTTCGGCCTCGAGAACGGCTTCAGCATGCAGACCATCACGCCTTGGGCTGCAGCCATGCAGACGGCGTTGACGCCGCACCTGGCATTGACGGCGCCGGCCTTGAAGACGAGCGACAACACGCCGACCATCAAGGGCAAGGTCACCAACGCGACCAACGGCTTCCCGGCCAAGGTGACCATCACGATCGGCACGAAGTCGCGGACAGTGGCCGTGAACCAGTCGACCGGAGTGTTCGCGGTCACCTGGACGACCCTCGCCAACGGCAAGCACACGGCGAAAGCCAAAGCCACCGACCCCTCCGGGTTGGTCCTGAGGGCCTCTCGCACCTTCACCTGCACCTGATCCACACGGTCCGTCCCGCTGGGGCATCCCGCGAGCTGCGGGGTGCCCCAGCGGCATCTCCGGAACCGGATACCGCGGGGCGTAGCGTGAGCCGATGACGAGCGCTCCGCCTGCCCCGAGCACCCTCGGCGACCTCCGCGCCTCCGGCCACGAGCAGAAGTCGGTCAAGGCCGAGCTTCGAGACAACCTGCTCGCGCGCATGCGCTCCGACGGTGAGCGTTTCCCGGGCATCGTCGGCTTCGACGACACCGTGCTGCCGCAGGTCGAGCGAGCCCTTCTGGCCGGGCACGACATCGTGCTGCTCGGCGAGCGGGGTCAGGGCAAGACGCGACTCATCCGCACGATGGTGCAGCTGCTCGACGAGTGGACGCCGATCGTCGACGGATGCGAGATCAACGACCATCCCTACGACCCGGTCTGCGTGCGTTGCCGGCGGCTGGTCGCTGAGCGCGGTGACTCGACACCGATCACGTGGAAGCACCGCGACGAGCGCTATGCCGAGAAGCTCGCGACGCCCGACGTCAGCGTCGGCGACTTGATCGGTGACGTCGACCCGATCAAGGTGGCCGAGGGTCGCCTGCTCGGTGACCCGGAGACGGTGCACTTCGGACTCGTCCCGCGCACGAACCGCGGCATCGTCGCGATCAACGAGCTGCCGGACCTCGCCGAGCGCATCCAGGTTGCGCTCCTGAACGTGCTCGAGGAACGCGACATCCAGGTCCGTGGCTACACGTTGCGGCTGCCGCTCGACGTACTTCTCGTCGCGTCCGCGAACCCCGAGGACTACACCAACCGTGGCCGCATCATCACGCCGTTGAAGGACCGGTTCGGTGCGGAGGTGCGCACGCACTATCCGCTCGAGCTCGACGACGAGCTACGGCTGATCCGCCAGGAGGCCGTCGTCGGCTGGGGCGTCGACGCGGTGTCGGCTGCACTCCCCGACCACCTCATCGAGGTCGTCGCCCGCTTCGCCCGCCACGTGCGCGAGTCGCCCGCAGTCGATCAGCGCTCCGGGGTCTCTGCCCGCTTCGCCGTCGCCGCCGCCGAGACGGTCGCGGCGTCTGCAGTGCGCCGCGCAGCGCTCACCGGCGAAGACGCCGCGGTTGCGCGGGTCGCCGACCTGCCCGCGATCGTGCCTGCGGTGCAGGGCAAGGTCGAGTTCGAGGCGAGCGAGGAAGGCCGCGAGTTCGAGGTGCTCGAGCACCTGCTGCGACGCGCGGTCGCCGACACCTTCCGCGCGCGTCTCGGTGGTGTCGACCTCGCCGGCCTCGTCGCCGTCTTCGAGGACGGCACGACGGTCGAGTCCGGCGAGCTGGTGCCGGCGACCGACCTGCTGGCCAGCGTCGGGACCATCGAGGGCCTGGCGAAGATCCTGTCCGCCCTCGGCATCGACGACGTCGACACACCCGGGCTGGCTGCAGCAGGTGTCGAGTTCGCGCTCGAGGGTCTCTACCTGCTGCGCCGACTGTCGAAGGAGACCGTCGACGACCGGATCCTCTACGGCTCGCGGTGATCGGTGGCTAGGTCCCGGTACGGCGAGTGGCGCGGTGGGCCGGATCCGCTGGCGCCGCCGTACGACGTCCGCGAGGCCCTGGACGAGCTCGGCGAGGCCGTCCTCGAGGGCATGTCTCCGGGTGAGGCGCTGCAGCAGCTGATGCGTCAGGGCCTCGCCGGCCGTCGCGGGCTCGACGACCTGCTCCGGCAGGTACGTCGACAGCAGCGCGAAGCACGTCGGGCCGGGCGGCTCGACGGCACGCTCGAGCAGGTTCGGGAGCTGCTCGACCACGCGCTGGAGGAGGAGCGCCGCGCGCTGTTCCCCGACCCTTCTGACGACGCACGGCTCGCGGAGGCGGAGCTCGACGCGCTTCCCCGTGACACCGCACGCGCCGTGCGCGAGCTGTCGGACTACCAGTGGCGGTCACCCGAGGCTCGCCAGGACTACGAGCAGATCCAGGACCTGCTGCGCCGGGAGGTGCTCGACAGCCAGTTCCGCGGGATGAAGCAGGCACTCGAAGGCGCAGATGCCGAGTCCATGCAACGCGTCAAGGACATGATGCGCGAGCTCAACGACATGCTCGAGGCGGACGCGCGTGGCGAGGACACCTCACAGCAGTTCAGCGACTTCATGGAGAGCTACGGCGACTTCTTTCCGGACAACCCGCAGAACCTCGAAGAGCTCGTCGACTCGCTCGCACGCCGGGCCGCTGCCGCGCAACGCATGATGAACTCGCTGTCCCCCGAGCAGCAGGCGCAGCTCGCCGAACTGATGTCTCAGGTGATGCAGGACTCCGGTCTCGCCTCCGAGATGGGACGACTCTCGGACCAGCTGCGCGCCCGCCGGCCGGAGCTCGACTGGAGTGGCCGTGAACGCATGCGCGGCGACACCCCTCTCGGCATGGGTGACGCGACGACAGCGCTCGAGGAGATCGCCGATCTGGACGAGCTCGAGGCGACGCTGTCACAGTCCTACCCGGGCGCCTCGATCGACGACGTCGATCCGGAGATGCTCGAACGCGCGCTGGGCCGCAACGCGGTCGACGACCTCGAGGCGTTGCGGCGTATCGAACGTGAGCTGCAACGCCAGGGCTACCTGCAGCGGTCGGAGGGTGACATCGAGCTGACACCGCGCGGCATGCGGCGGCTCGGCGACACCGCCTTGCGCCGCATCTTCGACAAGCTCGAAGCTCGCGGTCGCGGCGACCACGACATGAGGGATGCCGGCGCCGCCGGTGACCCGACGGGCGCGACGCGGGCCTGGCAGTTCGGCGACGAGCAGCCGATCGACGTCGTACGGACGGTGCGCAACTCCGTCCTGCGCCAGGGACCGGTGAAGCCGGTGCGACTGCACGTGGACGACTTCGAAGTGGTCGAGACCGAGCGGAGGTCGGGCGCTGCCGTTGCCCTGCTGATCGACCTCTCCTACTCCATGGCGCTGCGCGGCACCTGGTCTGCGGCGAAGACGACGGCGCTGGCATTGCACACCCTCGTGACGACGAAGTACCCGCAGGACAGCATCCAGCTGATCGGCTTCTCGAAGTACGCGCGCGTGCTGCAACCGAGTGAGCTACCGGGGCTGAGCTGGGACATGGTGCAGGGCACCAACCTGCAGCACGCACTGATGCTCGCGTCCAGACACCTCGGAAAGCATCCCGACGCGGAGCCGGTGGTGCTCGTCGTCACCGACGGTGAGCCCACCGCGCATCTGCTCAGCGACGGCAGCGCCTGGTTCGACTGGCCGACCCATCCGGAGACCGCGGCGGCGACGATGGCCGAGGTCGAGCGCGTCACCCGCCGTGGCGCGACGATCAACGTCTTCATGCTCGACGACGAGCCCGGCCTCGTGCATTTCGTCGAGACGATCGCGCGTCGCAACGGGGGGAGGGTGTTCGCCCCGGACCCGGCGTCCCTGGGCGAGTACGTCGTCAGCGACTATCTCCGGGCTCGCCGGGGTAGGGCGATGACATGACGAAGATCGACATCGACACGACTGCCACGAAGGGCGACGTCGTCGCGCAGCTCCTCGCTCAGCACGAGCTCGTGCGCAAGGCGATCGACGACGTGGCGAAGACGACGACGCCGCAGACACGTCAAGATGCCTTCGACGCCCTCCGCGAGCTGCTGGCCCGGCACGAGACGGCCGAGGAGATGATCGTGCGCCCGCTCACCCGCGGCATCCGCGGAGGTGCAGCGGTTGCGTCCGCGCGGATGGACGAGGAGAACGAGAGCAAGGACGTCCTCGCCAAGCTCGAGAAGCTCGACATCGCGTCGGTCGAGTTCGCCCGGACCTTCGAGACGTTCGCGCAGGCCGTGCTGACGCACGCGCTCGCCGAAGAGACGCACGAGTTCCCGCTGTTGCGCAGCGTGCTCGACACCGACGAGCTCGAGAATGCCGAGCGCGCACTGCTCATGGCGGAGAAGACCGCACCGACGCATCCGCACCCGACGGCGCGGTCGACCACGATGAACTACCTGACCGGCCCGTTCGCCGCACTCACCGACCGCGCCAAGGACGCCGTGTCGAGGGTGCGCTCGTCGTAGGAGCCATCAGTCGGCTCGTCGTCGCCGGGTGACGGCGCCCACGGCCATCAGGACCACGGCAGCGCTAGGAAGCGCGGCTCCCGTCCCGGTCGCGGCGAGCGAGCCACCTGCTCCTGCACTCGACCCCGAGGGCAACGGTGATCCGTTGACCGCGTTCGCCGACGAGCACACCCGCAAGGTCGAGCGACCGCTTCCGACTGCGACCGCCGCATCGCCCGCGCCATCGGTGCGCGCGCCCGTGCGACCGCCGGTGACCACGGCATGCGGACGCAGTGACGTGAAGCGCACCGTCGCGGTGCCGTCGGACGTCACGATGACGGTGGGGCACGTCAGGCCCGCCCGACGCGCGTCCACCGTGACAGCACCGACGTCGTGCAGATCGAGTGAGAGCCGGTCACTGCCGGCCGGCCGGCCGCCGGTCGACCAGGTCAGGTCGAAGACCGTCGAGGGAGTCGGGTTCGCAACCTGGAGCGACGGCCCGGATCGATGCACCGTGATCGCCGCATCCGGGATCCCGCGCGAGACGGCTTCGATGCTCGCGACCTGTCCCGGCGCATGTCCACGACCCTTGAGTCCGGACAGCCAGTACGCCGTTGTCGTCCCGATGCCGAATGCGGGCCGGTCGAGGTCGGGGTACCAGGCGTAGGAGACGTGACCCGGGTTCTTCTTCCTCGTCCGGTTGCCGACCCAGGACGCGAGAGTGCCGAAGCGGTCCTGAGTGGCGTAGACGAGGTGGTCCTCCGCCGGGAAGAACTCGAAGTGATAGCGGTAGTTCCTCTTGTCCAGCAGCTGCACCTGCGCGAGCCCCGATGTCACCGGAACCAACTCGTCGACCGCCCCCTGGCTCACGCCGTACGGAAGCCACCGCGCACTCGCGACGAGCTTGGTCGAGTCGCCGTCGGCATAGCAGTGACTCTTCGGGTCCTGGTCGGACGGAAGGCGCGAGCCGGGAACGATCTCGATGCCGCACGTCGGCGGCCCTTCTAGCGACAACGCTGTCGCGAAGAGGTCGGGGTGCGCGAAGCCGAGCTTGTACGCCGCCCATCCGCCCATCGAGTAGCCGGTGAGCGCGGTGCGGTCGGGGTCGAGGGTGTACGCCGACGCGAGCCGGTGCCAGACCTGCCAGAAGTCGACCTCGGCCTCGTCGAAGTACCACATGTCCGGCGCGAAGCCCTCGGTCGTCGCGCAGATCGAGTGCCGCTGCTCGCACAGCTGTTGCATGAGCTGGGGGTCGTAGGCGCCGTACTGGTTCAGGTTGACGGACAGCGAGTGCAGGATCCACGTGAGCGGCGTCGGCGTGCCGCGACGGTAGGTCGTCGGGACGTAGACGGCGTACGGCTGCACACGCCCGAGGTAGTTCGGCCGCAGGTCACCTGTTCCCTGCGTCGAGGGGTTGGCGATCGCGCCCTGACCGAGGTGGAGCGTCGTGACGTACCACCGGTTGCTGTAGCCGGTCGGCATGGGTTCCGGCGTCGTGGTGTGCGCAGCGAGCGCCGACCAGTCCATCGTCCGCGAGAAGGGGCTGACGTCGCCGGTGACCAGAGCGTCGGCCTGGTGGTCCTCCATCCAGAAGTTGCCGGTGATGAACCGGGTCTGACCGTCGGCGCCCACCCCGGCAAGCGGCCCGGTCGCCAGCACCGAACCCGCCAACGCCACGAGCGAGTCGGTGAGGCCGTCCGTGTAGACCGGCGGCTCCTGGGCGTTGCGGCGGTAGGTGACGTTGTAGGTGCGAGGTAGCCCGGCGAGCCCGGCTACGGGCACCCCGGGAAGCAGCGTGGGCTCGGCGAAGCCGGTGCCCGACGCATCGGCCAGACCGGCTGCCATTCGCACCCGCCACGTGCCGGAGACCGGCAGTGTCGTGCGCGGCACCCTGACGACGAACGAGCGCGCCGCCATGTCGACGGAGACCGGCAACGTCGCGAGCACCTTGCCGGTGACGGCGTCGAGCAGCCGCGCCCCTCGACTCGACACCACCAGAGCCCTCTCGATGCCCGGGCTGCTGACCTGTGCACCCGCCGGCCAGGTGCTGGCACCGGTCGCGGCGTTGTCATCGGTGTCGAACGTCCATTCGGCGATGGGCACCTTTGCGTCGACGAGGGTGTTCCAGTCGACCCGCCAGTACGTCGCCTTCGCATCCATCCCCGTCGCCGTGCGAAACACGTCAGCGCCGTTCTTGTGCGCCGGCCCGTCGGGATAGGAGTAGACGCCTTGTGTCGGCGCCAACGACGAGATCTCCGAGTCCTGGCCGGTCGGGAAGCCGCCGAGGCTCGCTGCTCCGTGGTCGTCGTAGACCCAGTCGGTCCAGAAGCTCGCGCCGCCCGCGAGCCGGCCGGTGCCCGACGTCCGCGGGAACGCCTCCGGGAACGGCCAGACCGACGCCGACGGGTGCGGCAGTGCGGGCTCCGGCTGCAGCGCGGCGGCCGGCACGCCGTCAGGCATCCCGCGAGGTACGGGCGTGCGGCTCGCCGATGCCGCCGGAGCACCGGCAACCGCCGCCAGCCCTGCGGCAGCAGCGGCAACGACGACGACACAAGCGCGGAGAGCAGCAGAACAGCGCACGCGTGGACTCCCGGGTGGTCGCGGCCCGAACGGCCGAAGACGTACCCAGAGCGGGCGCTGTCAGTCGCGGCTACATGTCGTCGAGGTTGTACGACGCCCCGCTCGAGCCGGTCTCACCCGGCGACGACGTGCTCTGCGTCGGCATGGTCGGCGCGGTGTCGACCGCACCGTGCTCGGCGACGTGCGCGTCCACCTTCGCCAGCGCCTCGGCAACCGCATCCGCGGAACCACCTGACCGCTGCTGGGCGAAGTAGGCCGCGCCCAGGTCGCGCAGCAACGCGTCGCCCTGCTTCTTCGCCTGCATCTCTTCGATCTTCGCCTGGCCCTGGCTGACACCCTGCTGCGCCTTCGCGGCCACCTGTTCGGCCTGTGCCTTGACCTTGTCGAGAAGTCCCATCGTCACTCCATGCTTCCGGAGAGGAGACCGCCGAGCGGTCCCTTCTTGTCATCGCCGATCCCCATGTTCTTGCGCAGCGCCTTGGCCAGCCCGTCGATCGTCATCGACTGCAGGATCACCTGACCGTCGCCCTCGAGCGTCGCGAGGTTGAGACCCTCACCACCGAAGATCGCCGTCATCGCGGTCTGGGTGTTCAGCGCGCCGACCCGCTCGACGCCGTACTTCACGGTGTCCTCGAACGCGACGACGCAGCCGGTGTCCACCTGGATCTTGCCGCCGTACTTCGCCGGGTTCAGCTCGACGAAGTTGCCGGCTCCCGCGACGAGCACCGTGCCGGTACCGGTGAACTTCTCGAGGACGAAGCCTTCGCCGCCCTTCATTCCGGTGCGCAGGCCGCTGAAGGCGATGTCGAAGTCGACCGTTGCCTCCGCGGCGACGAACGCGTCCTTCTCGGCGAACCAGCCGCGGCTGCCGTCGAGCTCCAGAGCGCGCATCTCGCCGGGGAGGACGCCGGCGAACGACACCAAACCGGAGCCGCCCTCGGCCCGGTAGTACTGAAAAGCCAGCGACTCACCGGCGAGGACGCGCTTGCCGACGTCGAGCGCCTTCTTCATGAAGCTGCCGGCGGCGGCCGGAGCGGCTTGCTGGTTGCCCTGCGGCTTGGTCAGCCGGGTCTCGACGGAGACGTTCGTCGTCTTCCAGAGAAACTTGCCGGCCTCGCAGTAGACGGTCTGCCCCGACTCGAGCTGCACCGTCACCATCTGCATGGCGTTGCCGACGATCTTGTGCGCCAACACGGGCACCACCCCCGACGGACGCTACGCCGGGAGCCGCCATCGGTCCGGCAATCGCCGAATAGCGGCCATCTATGGCCCGTATATGGCGATTGTCAGCTGGTCAGCGTCTCCACCGAAGCCGGCTTGCAGACCCGGCAGGGCCGAAGTCCACGGTCGGCAACCTCGTCCGCGGTGACGAACTGGAGCTCGTCGCGCCCCTGCACCAACCGGCAGTCCGGAGAGTGGTACGACGCCCCGCCGGCAGCGAACAGGCCCTGGGTCGACGTCGGAGTGCCGGGGTATGGCTGTGTGCCCGACATGGCGGACCGGGCGACGATGGTCACCAGCTCGTCGAGCTTCGACTCGAGCCGGGCGCGGTCGTTGCGCGCGTTGTGCACGATCATCATCGCGGCGCCGAGGACGACCAGCGCGAGGCCGAGGATGCCGCCGGAGACCAGCCACGGCAGCTGCGCCTGCAGCAGCGTCACGCCACCGACCTGGCCGCCGCCGCCGGCCATGCCGTTCCAGCCGAGGCCGATCGCGAGAAGACCCAGCGCGACGACGACGAGGCCGAGGCCGCCGCCGAGCGCGGCGAAACGCGGGACGGTGAGACGCGGCAGCCGCGACACGAGTCCGCGACGCTTCTTGTGCGCCCCGGGCACGCTGGTGAGGTCGTAGGGCTGGGCGGCCATGGCGAGGTCCTCCGGTTGGCTGTGACGTGCTGATTTCGACGTGCGGATGCGCATGTCCTCCCCTAACCGAGGTAGGCCGCGCGCAGGTCGCCGGTCTCTTCCAGCTCCTGTCCGCGTCCGTCGAAGGTGATCGTGCCCTTCTGCATGACGAGCGCCTGGTCGGCGTACGGCAGCACGCCGACGTTCTGCTCGACGATGACGACGGTCGTGCCGTCGTCGTTGATCTGGTCGACGACCAGGAAGACCGTCTCGGTGAGCTTCGGCGAGAGGCCGAGCGAGGCCTCGTCGATGAGCAGCAGTCGCGGCTTGCTCATCAGCGCGCGACCGATCGCGAGCATCTGCTGTTCTCCGCCGGACAGTGTGCCGGCGAGCTGGTCGGAGCGCTCCTCGAGCCGGGGGAAGTAGCCGTAGACCTTGTCGAGCTGCTCCTTCATGACCTTGCGGTTGGTCCACGCACCGAGCTCGAGATTGGTCCGCACGCTGAGCGCCGGGAAGACCCGCCGCCCTTCCGGGCAGAGCGCAACGCCGCGCTTGACGATCTCCGGCGCCGTCAGGCCGCTGATGACCTTCCCGTCGAACCGGACCTGCCCGCCCCAGGCCTTGAGCAGGCCGGCAACGGTGTTGATGGTGGTCGACTTACCGGCGCCGTTGAGCCCGAACATGACCGCGGTCTCGCCCTCGGAGACTGCGAACGAGACGCCCTGAAGCACCGGCACGCTGCCGTAGCCGGCCCGCAGGTCCTCGACCTCGAGAAGCGCACTCACGACGTCACCTCCGCGAGCTCCTGCTGGTCTTCGGGAAGCTCGGTCTCGGCAAGCGCCTCCGGCGCTTCTCCGCCGAGGTACGCCGCCACGACCTCGGGATGGTTGCGCACATGGTCCGGGTCGCCCTCAGCGAGGAGCTTGCCGAAGTTGAGGACGTAGACGTAGTCGCAGACGGCGGCGACGAGCGGCACGTGGTGCTCGATCAACAGCATCGTGACGCCGAGCTCCTTGCGCAGCGTGAGCAGCCGCTCGCCGAGCTGGTGCGACTCCTCCGGGCCCATGCCGCTGGACGGTTCGTCCAGCAGCAGCAGGTCGGGGTCGGTCGCGAGGGCGCAGCCGAGCTCGAGCAGCTTGAGCGTTCCGTAGGACAGAGCACCGAGGCGCCGGTCGCGGAACTCGCCGAGCCCGAGCAGCTCGAGGATGGCCTCGGCCCGGGTGACGAGCTCCTTCTCCCGAGCCCGCACGACACCGGAACCGACGACTGCCTGCAGGGCGCCGTACCCGGTCTTGGTGTGTTGCGCGGTGAGGAGGTTCTCCAGGACGGTCTCGGACTTGACCATGCCGACGTTCTGGAACGTGCGGCCGATGCCGAGTGCGGCCTTGCGGTGCGGCGGCAGCTTCGTGACATCGTCGCCGCGGTAGAAGACCTGGCCTCGGGACGGCTTGTAGAAGCCGGTGATGCAGTTGAACGCCGTCGTCTTACCGGCGCCGTTGGGGCCCATCAGCCCGACGATCTCCCACTCGTCGACCTTGAGGTCGAGGGAGTCGATCGCGGTGAGACCACCGAAGCGGATGGTCAGGTCGCGCACCTCAAGCACGGACACTGCTGCCCTCCATCGCTCCGACGCCGTCGCCGCCGTCCGGGTCGTGCAGCGTGAACGGGTGCCCCGCGAACCACCGGGCGAACGGCCGGATCACCTGGCCCAGACCGCCGGGGTTGAGCACGACCGTCTGCAGCAGCAGCACCGCGCCGATCACGTTGGAGATGTAGAACTTGTGGTCGTTGTAGAAGTTCAGCCAGCCGGTGTGCTGCGCGATCGCGCCCATCATCGGGCTGATCGGGCTGACCAGCGCGAAGAAGACGGCGGCGATGATGACGCCGCCACGGTTGGCGAGGCCGCCCACGACGACCATGACGACGAAGGTCAGCGCCAGGTTGAAGCCGGCCGCGGCTGTGAAGTCCTTGTCGGAGAACTGCTGCGTCCAGAAGGCGAAGACGCCTCCGGCGAGGCCGGCCATCGCGCCGGAGAGGGTGAACCCGAGCAGCTTGTAGCCGAGCACGTTGACGCCGAACGCCGACGCGACCAGCTCGTTGTCACGCAACGCGATCAGCCCGCGGCCGACCTTCGTCCGCCGCACGCAGACGTCGACGTAGTAGCAGACCACGACCATCGCGAGGGCGAACAGGTAGAAGCGGTACTCGCTCGACAGCGCCGTGGGGCGGTAGGCCTTCACCCCGGCGTCCTGGCCGTTGAGCGACGGCAGCGTGAAGATCGCGTCGGCGAAGACGCTGCCGAACACGAGCGTGACGAGTGCCAGATAGAGACCGCGGATGCGCAGCGCGACCGCGCCGAGCAACAGTGCGGCGGCGCCGGAGGCGGCCGCCGCCGTCACCATGCCGATGCCGAAGAGGAACGGGTCGGCGGCGGTCGTGCCGGTGTTGATGAGGTTGGCCGTCGTCAGCGCACCGAGCCCGACGAACGCCTGGTGGCCCAGCGAGATCTGGCCGGTGTAGCCGGTGAGCACGTTCATCGACAGACCGACCATCACGAAGATGGCGGCGTACGCCGCGATGTTGGCGAAGCCGTCGCTGTGCAGCGGCAGCAGCAGCACCACCGCGAGGAGCGGGAGAGCGGCGGCGGTCCGCGCACCCAGTCGCCGTCGTGTGCGGCGGTGCGCGTCGAGGTCGAGCGCAGGAGCTGCGATGGGAGGGCTGGTGACGGTCATGTCACGCCTCCTGTCCGAGCAGGCCACGCGGTCGGAACATCAGCACGACGAGCAGGACGAGGAACACGGCGAGCTCGGCCTGACCGTTCTGCACCCGGCTGAGCAGCGGGACGAACGACGCGTCGGCGTTCGCGAACGACTCGATCAGGCCGAGCAGGATGCCACCGACGAACGCGCCGGGCAGGCTCGTCATCCCACCCAGGACGGCAGCGGCGAACGCGACGGTGAGCGTGGTGCCGGTGAAGGCGCCGGGCGTGACGGTGCCGGCGGGGGGCACCGCGAGCAGGATGCCGGCGACGCCACCGAGTAGGCCCGCGATCGCCCACGAGATCAGCGAGATCCGCTCGACAGAGATGCCGACGACCCGCGCTGCGGTCGCGTCCTGGCTGACCGCGAGGATCGCCGTGCCGGTGCGGGTGTAGCGGAAGAAGACGAACGCACCGAGTGCGAGCAGCGCGAGGATGACGACCTTCGCGGCGTCCTGGTCGAGGATCGCGACGTTGTCGATGCGCGTGACGAAGGCCCGTACGCCGAGGAC
>DASSEX010000025.1:0-10263 GCA_035695045.1 Mycobacteriales bacterium
GACCCGGCTCGAGGTCGAGACCCGCAGCCCGCGCGTGCAGAGCAACCGCAAGTTCGTGCCGGCGGCGGACTTCCTCACCGGCTTCTCCGTGCATCCGGACGGTCGTTCGCTCGTCGTCGAGACCAGAGGGCAGCTGTTCGACCTGCCGCTCTGGGAGCACGCCGCCCGGCCGCTCGGTCCAGGAAGCGGCGTGCGGGAACGACTAGCGGTCTGGTTGACCGACAGCCACACCGTCGTGGCCGTCAGCGACGAGGGCGGCGACGAGCATCTGGTCATTCATGCCGAGGACGGCACTCGCACCCTCGACGTCAAAGGCGACATCGGCGACGTGCACGAGCTCGTTGCCGCACCAGCAGGCGACGACCGCATCGCTGTCGTCAACCAGCGGCACGAGCTGTGGGTCGTCGATGTTGCAACAGGCGGCGCGCGGCGGCTCGACGCGAGCACCGCCGGCGAGCTGTCGGGTGCCGCGTGGTCACCGGACGGTGCGTGGCTCGCCTACAGCTGCGCCGAGACCGCGACCACGCGCACGCTGAAGATTGCGGACGCCGCAGGCGGTGCGGTGCATCGGGTGACCCGGCCGGAGTTCCGCGACTTCGCTCCGGCATGGGATCCATCCGGCCGGTTCCTCTACTTCCTGTCGGCGCGAGTGTTCGACCCGGTGCCGGACGAGCACTACTTCGACCTCGGGTTCCCCAAGACCGTCAAGCCGTTCGTGGTCCCGCTTCGGGCCGCCGACGGGTCGCCCTTCCGGCCGTCGCCCCGACCGATGAAGCCCGCCAACGGCAGCAGCGACGCAGCGCCGCCGACCGTCGTCGTCGACGCTGACGGCATCGACCGCCGTGCAACCGAGTTGCCCGTCGCGGTCGGCCGCTATCTGCAGATTGCGGCGCTGAAGGACGCGTTGCTGCTGCTCTCGGCGCCGATCGAAGGGCTCCTTGGCCGTGACTGGACCGCCGAAGCTCCACCGACGTTCGCGATCGAGAAGGTCGAGATCCCGAGCGGTCGCATGTCGACGGTCGTCCCGGGAGTCAACGGTTTCGCCGTCTCCCGGGACCTGAGCACTCTCGTGCTCCGCAGCGGCAACCGCATGCGCGTGATCGCGGCGGGGGAGAAGCCGCCGGAGGGCGAGGGCGTCGACGACCGCCCGGGTCGACACAGCGGCTGGCTCGACCTCGACCGCATCCGCGTCAACATCGAACCGGCGGCGGAGTGGCGGCAGATGTACCGCGAAGCCTGGCGGTTGCAGCGCGACTACTTCTGGGACGCCGACATGACCGGTGTCGAGTGGCAGCTCGTGCACGATCGCTACCTGCCGCTGCTCGAACGTGTCTCGGCTCGGGCCGAGTTCGCCGACCTCATGTGGGACATGCAGGGCGAGCTCGGCACGTCGCACGCATATGAGCAGGGCGGCGACTACCGGCGCGCGCCGTCGTACGGCCTGGGTTTCCTCGGCGCCGACCTGACGCTGGACCGTTCCGGCCGTTGGGTGATCGCACGGATCGTGCGCGCCGATCAGTGGGACCCCGAGCAGGGGTCGCCGCTGGAGGCGCCGGGGCTGGCGATCCGTGAAGGCGAGACGATCCTCGCCGTCAACGGACGACCGGTCGGTCGAGGTCGTCCGCCGGCAGCCGAGCTCGTGCACCAAGCCGGGCTCGACGTCGAGCTGACCATCGGCGATGCACGTGGCCGCCGCCCCCGCCGGGTGGTCGTGCGCACTGCGCGCAGCGAGATGCCGATGCGTTACCGGGAATGGGTGGTCGGCCGCCGCCGATACGTCCACGACGCCACCGACGGCCGAGTCGGCTACCTGCACATCCCGAACATGATCGCGCAGGGTTATGCGGAGTTTCACCGCAGCTATCTCATCGAGTCCGACCGTGAGGCGCTCATCGTCGATGTGCGTGACAACGGCGGCGGGTCGGTGTCGCAGATCCTTCTGGAGAAGCTGGCGCGCAAGCGGGTCGGCTACGACCTGCTGCGTTACGGGCCGCCGGAGCCCTACCCGTCGCATTCACCAGCAGGCCCGATGGTCTGCGTCACGAACCAGAACGCCGGCTCCGACGGTGACATCTTCAGCCACTGCTTCAAGATGTTCGGCCTCGGTCAGCTGATCGGCACTCGCACCTGGGGTGGTGTCATCGGCATCAACGTCGTCCGCCGGCTCGTGGACGGCGGGTTGACGACGCAGCCGCAGGCGTCGTTCTGGTTCACCGATGTCGGTTACGGCGTCGAAAACTATGGAACCGATCCGGACATCGTCGTCGACGTCACGCCGCAGGAGTGGGTGGCCGACAAGGACCCGCAGCTCGACCGAGCGATCGCCCACATCACGCGCGAGCTGCGCAAACACAAGCCGGCCGATCCCACGAAGACAAAGCGACCGAACCTCGCGCTACCGAAGAAACTGCCGCCGCGCTAAAGACTGACCTCGACGGTGAGAGCGGCACTGTCGCTGTCACCGTCGAAGGTCAGTTGAGCGATGCGGCCGGCGCTCGCGAGGTCATCCTGCGCGAGTGAGAGCACCTCGATCTGGTCGCCCGGGCCCCGAACAGCGGCGCTGGCGACGTCGGCGCGCATCGAGACCTGCGCCTCCGACTTCGCCTTGCGCACCTGTGACAAGGCCTCTCCGACCAACGTCAGCAGCCGCGCCTCGCCCTCGTCGACAGCGACCTCGGTGAGTGTTGGCCATGGTTGGCGATGCACCGAACCGTCCCGCCACCACGACCACACTTCCTCGGTGACGAAGGGAAGGATCGGGGCGAACAGCCGCAGCACGATGTCGAGCGCGATCGCGAGCGTCGCCTTGGCCGACGCCTGCCCTGCGCCGCCGCGCTCGCCGTAGGCCCGCTCCTTGATCAGCTCGATGTAGTCGTCGCAGAACGTCCAGAAGAACGTCTCGGTGACCTCGAGTGCGCGTGCGTGGTCGTAGCGCTCGAACGCGGTCGTCGCCGTCTCGACGACATCGGCGAGGTTGACGAGCAGGGACCGGTCGAGCGGGTGTGTCACCGCGGTGAGATCGGGCTCGGCTGCCCCGAAACCGAGGGCGAACTTCGACGCGTTCAGCAGCTTGATTGCCAGGCGCCGGCCGATCTTCAGCTGCCCGATGTCGAAGGCAGCGTCGCTACCGAGGCGCTGCGACCCGGACCAGTAGCGAACACCGTCGCTGCCGAACTCCTCGAACAGCGCCATCGGTGTGACGACGTTGCCTTTCGACTTCGACATCTTCTTGCGGTCCGGATCGAGGATGAAGCCGGAGATCGCGGCATTGCGCCACGGCAGCGAGTCGTGCTCGAAGTGACTGCGCACGACCGTCGAGAACAGCCACGTGCGGATGATGTCGTGCGCTTGTGGCCGAACATCGTACGGATAGACGCGCGCGAACAGGTCGTCGTCGTGCTCCCACCCGCCGGCGATCTGCGGCGTCAGCGACGACGTTGCCCAGGTGTCCATCACGTCGGGGTCGCCGATGAAGCCACCCGGCACGCCTCGTTGAGACGGGTCGTATCCGGCCGGGCAGTCGGTCGATGGATCGACCGGCAGCGACGCCTCGTCCGGCAGCAGCCGTTCGTCGTACAACGTGTTGCCGGCGTCGTCGAGGCGATACCAGATCGGGAACGGCACACCGAAGAAGCGCTGACGGCTGATCAGCCAGTCGCCGGTCAGGCCCTGCACCCAATGCTCGTAACGGACGCGCATGTGCGAGGGATGCCAGTCGAGCTGCTCGCCACGCGCCATGAACGCCTTGCGCAGCGCCTGGTCGCGGCCGCCGTTGCGGAAATACCACTGCCGCGTCGTCACGATCTCGAGCGGTCGATCGCCGTTCTCGTAGAACTTGACCGGGTGCGTGATCGGCTTGGGGTCGCCCTGCAGATCGGCTGACTCGCGGAGCATCGCCACGACTTCTTCGCGCGCGCTGTGCACGGTCTTGCCGGCGAGCCGCGCGTAGGCGCCCGTGTCGACGCCGTCGGGAGCTTCGGCGATCAGCCGGCCATCCACGCCGACGATGGCGCGAGTCGGCAGTTGCAGCTCACGCCACCAGGTCACATCGGTGAGGTCACCGAACGTGCAGATCATCGCGATGCCCGACCCCTTTTCCGGATCGGCGAGCTCGTGCGCCTTGACCTCGACCTCGGCGTCGAAGAGCGGTGTGCGCACCGAGGTGCCGAACAACGGCTGGTAGCGCTTGTCGTCCGGATGAGCGACGAGCGCAACGCACGCCGGCAGCAGCTCGGGTCTCGTCGTCTCGATGAACACCGGTTCGCCGTCGGGGCGATGGAAGGAGATGCGGTGGTAGGCGCCGGGCCGGTCACGGTCCTCGAGCTCTGCTTGCGCGACCGCCGTCCGGAACGACGTGTCCCACAACGTCGGCGCCAGCGCCTGGTAGGCCTCACCGCGAGCGAGGTTGCGCAGGAACGCGCGTTGCGACACGGCGCGGCAGTGCGCGTCAACGGTCTGGTAGGTGTGCCGCCAGTCGACCGAGAGCCCGAGGCGGCGCCAGAGCTGTTCGAAGGCGGACTCGTCCTGCGCTGTCAACCGCTGGCAGAGCTCGACGAAGTTGGGACGCGAGATCGCGACCTGCTCCTTGCTCTTGCCGCCCTCGTTTGGTGGGGTGAAGTCCGGGTCGTAGGGCAGCGACGGATCGCATCGCACCCCGAAGAAGTTCTGCACCCGGCGTTCGGTCGGCAGGCCGTTGTCGTCCCAGCCCATCGGATAGAAAACCTCGCGTCCGCGCATGCGCTGAAAGCGCGCCACGAGATCCGTATGCGTGTAGGAGAAGACGCTGCCCACGTGCAAGGTGCCGCTTGCGGTCGGTGGCGGGGTGTCGATCGAGTAGATCTCGTCCCGGGTCTTCGTCCGGTCGAAGCGGAAGGTGCCCTGCTCCTCCCATACCGACGTCCACTTGTCCTCGAGGCCGTCGAGCGACGGTTTCTCGGGCACACGTGGCGCGTCAGAGTTCATGGCCCCGAGTTTATGGGGGACCTCTAACCTCTTTTCCGTGCAGAACGACGCGCCCGAGCTCGCCCGGATCGAGAAGGCGCTCGCGACCCGGTACCCGTACGAGAACAAGATGGTGCCGGACATCGAGCGGATCGCCGACCTCCTCGACCTCATGGGCTCGCCGCACCGCGCGTACCCGTCGATCCACCTGACCGGCACCAACGGCAAGACCTCGACGGCCCGGATGATCGATGCCCTGCTTCGCGAGTTCGGTGTGCGGACCGGGCGCTTCACCAGCCCGCACCTGCAGTCGATGACAGAACGGATCGCGCTCGACGGCGAGCCGGTCGATGTCGAGCGGTTCGCCAACGCGTTTGACGAGGTCGCGCCCTACGTCGAGATCGTGGACTCCCGCCATTCGCAGCGGATGAGCTTCTTCGAGGTGCTGACCGGCATGGCGTTCGCGCTCTTCGCCGACGCACCGATCGACGTCGGCGTCATCGAGGTCGGGCTCGGTGGGCGCTGGGACGCCACCAACGTCGTGCATGCGCCGGTCGTCGTGGTCACGTCGATCGGCCTCGACCACGTCGGGATCCTTGGCGACACGGTGGAGGCGATCGCCGGCGAGAAGGCCGGGATCATCCATCCGGGCGCCACGGTCGTGTGCGCCGCCCAGCCCGAGGGCGCCGCCCGCGTGCTCGTCGAGCGAGCGGCGACGGTCGGCGCTCAGATCGCGCGCGAGGGTCTCGAGTTCGGGGTGAGGTCGCGCACGGTCGCCCTCGGTGGACAGTCGCTCGACTTCGCCGGGCTCGGCGGCGACTACCCGGAGATCTTCCTGCCGTTGTACGGCGCGCACCAGGCCGACAACGCCGCGTGTGCGCTCGCGGCCGTCGAGGCGTTCTTCGCGGCTGAGGACCGCGGGCCGCTCGACGTCGAGGTGGTGCGCGCCGCCTTCGCCGGAGTGCGCTCACCCGGGCGGTTGGAGGTCGTACGCCGCTCGCCGACGGTGCTGCTCGACGGCGCGCACAACCCGGCCGGTGCTGCGGCGCTGGCCGCAGCGGTGGAGGAGTCGTTCTCGTTCGAGCGGCTGGTCGGCGTGCTGGCCGTCCTCGCCGACAAGGACGTCGCCGGAGTGCTGGAAGAGCTGGAGCCGGTGCTGACCGAGCTCGTGGTCACGGCCAACTCCTCACCCCGCGGGATGCCGGTCGGCGCGCTCGCAGAGGTCGCCCGCGACGTGCTCGGCGACGCCCGGGTCAGCGTGGTGCCACGCCTCGACGACGCCATCGAGCAGGCCGTGACCCTGGCCGACGCGAACGGCCCCGGCGGCGGCGTCCTGATCACCGGCTCGATCGTGACCGTCGGCGAGGCGCGCGCGCTGCTCGGCGCCCAATGATGGCGGCGCTGTCGTGACGACTCCAAGATCATCGCCATCGCGGCCGCCTAGAGGAGGGAGCGATGGCGATGGCCGGCGCGCTGGTCCGGTGGAGGGCCCGCCGGACCCGCCGCGGGGACTGCTCGGCATCGGGGCGGCCGGTCTCGTCTTCGAGGCGATCGTGGTCTTCCTGGCGGCGGTCGCGATGGCGAGCCCCGGTCACGGCTCGCACGCGGCGGGCATCGGCTACCTGCTGGCGCTCGGCGTGATCTTGATTCTGCTCGGCGGGCTGCTGCGCCGTCGCGGCGGCGTGGCCGCCGCGACCGTCGTACAGGTCCTCGTCATCGCCGCCGGTGTGGTCACCTGGCCGATGTATGTCGTGGGCGTGTTCTTCGCTGCGATCTGGGCTTACTGGCTCCGCCTGCGCCGCACGACCACGTGAGCGGCCGCGGCTTCGCTAGGCTCGCTCCCCGTGCCAGAAAACGCAGGAACAGCAGATCGAACTCTCGTGCTGGTGAAACCCGACGCGGTGCAGCGGGGGCTGATCGGCGAAGTGGTGAGCCGGATCGAGCGCAAAGGGTTGCGCATCGTGGCGATGGAGCAACGCACGCTGGACCGCGCCACCGCGGAGAAGCACTACGCCGAGCACGCGGAGAAGCCGTTCTTCGGTGACCTCGTCTCGTTCATCACGGGCGGCCCGCTGGTCGCATTGGTCGCAGAGGGCCCGCGTGCACCGGAGGCCGTGCGCGGTCTCATGGGTGTCACCGACCCGGTCAAGGCGGTGCCTGGCTCGATCCGCGGCGACTACGCGCTCGAGATCACGTTCAACCTCGTCCACGGGTCCGACTCGCCGGAGTCCGCGCAGCGCGAGATAGCGCTGTTCTTCCCTAACTTGGCCTGATCTGAAGGGCCGCAATTTCGGCAAAATTGCTTGCCACGGCTAGCATCTGAGCCTGCTGCCCCAGTTGTACTCGCTGCTCGGAAGGTCCTTTCCCCGTTATGGCGAACAATCTCGCGTTCCTCGGTCGTGACATGGCCGTGGATCTCGGCACCGCCAACACACTCGTCTACGTCCGTGGCAAGGGCATCGTGCTCAACGAGCCCAGTGTTGTCGCGATCAACACCAACACGGCCGGCATCCTGGCCGTCGGCACCGAGGCCAAGCGGATGATCGGGCGCACGCCCGGCAACATCGTCGCGATCCGGCCGCTCAAGGACGGCGTCATCGCCGACTTCGAGACCACCGAGCGGATGCTGCGCTACTTCATCCAGAAAGTGCACCGCCGGCGGCACTTCGCGAAGCCGCGGGTCGTCGTCTGCGTGCCGTCCGGCATCACCGGCGTCGAGCAGCGCGCGGTCAAGGACGCCGGCTACCAGGCCGGTGCGCGGAAGGTCTACATCATCGAGGAGCCGATGGCCGCGGCGATCGGCGCCGGACTCCCCGTGCACGAGCCGACCGGCAACATGGTCGTCGACATCGGCGGCGGCACCACTGAGGTCGCGGTGATCTCCCTCGGCGGCATCGTGACCAGCCAGAGCATCCGCGTCGGCGGCGACGAGCTGGACAACGCGATCATCCAGTACGTCAAGAAGGAGTACAGCCTGATGCTCGGCGAGCGGACGGCTGAGGAGATCAAGATGGCGATCGGCTCGGCGTTCCCGGCGCCGGACGAGCCGCACGCCGAGATCCGCGGCCGCGACCTCGTCACCGGCCTGCCGAAGACGATCGTCGTGAGCTCCGAGGAGATCCGCAAGGCGATCGAGGAGCCGGTCAACGCGATCGTCGACGCGGTCAAGACCACGCTCGACAAGACCCCGCCGGAGCTCTCCGGTGACGTCATGGACCGCGGGATCGTCCTCACCGGCGGCGGCGCGCTGCTGCGCGGCCTCGACGAGCGGCTGAAGCACGAGACCGGGATGCCGATCCACATCACCGACAACCCGCTTCACTCGGTCGCCATGGGCGCCGGCAAGTGCGTCGAGGAGTTCGAGGCCCTCCAGCAGGTCCTCATCTCCGAGCCGCGCCACTGATCCAGACGTACGACGACCCGCCCCTCGACGTGAGCCGATGAGGGACAACCGGCGGGCGCGGGTGATCCTCGCGCTGCTGCTGCTCACCGCGTTCACGCTGATCACGCTGGACTACCGGGCCGGCGGCGGTGGGCCGCTGCGCCGCATCGGCAACGCGGTCTTCGGCCCGATCGAGAACGCCGCCGCCGACGTCGCCCGCCCGATCGGGGGGTTCTTCTCCGGCCTCGCGCACCTGTCGTCGTACAAGCACGACAACGCGAAGCTGCGCAAGCAGGTCGCGGAGCTGACCCAGCGGCTGCGCCTGACCGACGCGCAGCGGGCGGAGTTCGTCGACATGGAGAAGCTGCTCCATCTCGACCAGAAGGCGCAGTTCCGCATAGTCGCTGCACATGTGGTCGCGCTGTCCGGGTCGTTCGGCTTCGAGTCGACCGCGACGATCGACGCCGGCAGCAGCGACGGCCTGCGACCCGACGAGACCGTCATCAACGGCGACGGCCTGGTCGGCCGGACGCTGTCCGTCGGCCCGACCACCTCGACCGTGCTGCTCGGCAGCGACGCGACGTTCCGCGCCGGCGCCCGGCTGGAAGGCTCGCTGCAGGCCGGCTACGTCAACGGCGGCGGGCGCGGCCCGATGACGTTCACGCTGCTCGACAGCCAGGGGACGATCCAGGTCGGCGCCCGGCTCGTGACCTTCGGTGACCTCAACAACCGGCCGTTCGTGCCCGAGGTGCCGATCGGCCGGGTCACCAAGGTGTCGCCGCCCAACGGCGCGCTGACGCGCACCGCCACCGTGGCCTCCTACGTGCGCTACGGCACCCTCGACGTCGTCGGCGTCGTCATCGCGATGCCGCACGCTCCGCCGCGCGACTCGCTCCTGCCGCCCAGGCCGACGCCGACCCAGTCGACCACCTCCCCGTCGCCCACGCAAACGCCGTCGACTCCGCCGCCGTCCACGCCGCCGGCGTCGTCGACCGCGGTCAACCCGACGCCGTCGACGAGCAAGTCATGAGCCGACGCATCCTGCTGGCGGTCGCCTGCGTCCTGACCGCGCTCTTGCTGCAGGCCACCGTCGTCGACCGGCTCCGGCTGCCCGGCGGCGAGCCCGACCTGCTGCTCGTCACGCTGGCCTCGCTGGCGCTCGTCGGCGGCCCGGTCTACGGCGCGGTTGCGGGGTTCGCCGCGGGCCTGCTCGCGGACGTGCTGCCGCCGGCCGACCACACCATCGGCCGGCTCGCGTTCGTCTACGCCGTCGTCGGCTACTTCGCCGGGCTGCTCGAGGACGCCGAGGAGCGCTCGGTCTTCGCCGCCGTCGCGGTCGTGGCGCTCGGCAGCGTGGGCGCCGTGGTGCTCTACGGCGGCGTCGGCGCGCTGCTCGGCGATGCACGGGTGACTGCGCACGCGGTCGAACATGCGCTCGTCGCCACGGTTCTCTACGATGTGTTCCTGGCGCCGTTCATCGTCCCGTTGGTGTCGGGCGCAGCCCGGCGCGTCGAGCCGGCGACGACGTACTGAGATCCGCTCGACTGTGATGCCACGCTGGGAGTCCGACTGGTGAGCGACCGGTCACGGCTGCGGCTCATCGTCATGCGCGTGCTCGTGGTGTCGCTGCTCGCGACGCTGCTCGGACGGTTGTGGTACCTACAGGTGCTGGCCGGCCCGCAGTACGAGCAGGCCGCGGCCGACAACCAGGTCCGTGACATCGTCGCCGCCGCTCCCCGCGGCCTGATCGTCGACGACACCGGCAAGACCTGGGCGACCAACCGCACCGCGCTCGTGATCGCGGTCGACCGGCTCGCGCTGCTGCGGGAGAAGGGCTGCGTCGACGCAGCGCACCCGAACTGCGGGGTGCTCCAGCGCCTGTCCGGCCTGCTGCACACGTCCTACGCGACCCTGTGGGACAAGATCACGCTCTGCGGCCC
>DASSEX010000026.1:0-47875 GCA_035695045.1 Mycobacteriales bacterium
ACCGGCATCGTCGAAGAACGCGATGCCGACGAGCACACCAAGCAGATCCAGGAGATCTGCACCGGCGTCTACGCGTACGACGCCAAGACCCTGCGCGACGCGGTGGAGAAGATCGCCGCCGACAACTCCCAGGGCGAGGAGTACCTCACCGACGTCATCGGTCAGCTCGTCGCGCAGCGCACCCCCGTCGTCGGCGTGGTGGCGGACGACTGGCAGGAGACGCTCGGCGTCAACGACCGCGCCCAGCTGGCCGATGCTCGCCGGATCATGCGCGACCGGATCGTCGGCTACTGGATGCAGGAAGGCGTGACGATCACCGACCCACAGACCACCTGGATGGGCGTGCGGGTACGTCTCGAGCCGGATGTCGTCATCCACCAGAACACTCAGCTGCACGGTGCGACCACGATCCGCACGGGTGCAGTCGTCGGCCCCAACTGCACCTTGACCAACACGCTCGTCGAGAGCGAGGCGACGGTCGTCAACGCCGTCTGCGACGGTGCCGAGATCGGCGCCGGAGCCACCGTCGGGCCGTTCTCCTACCTGCGTCCGGGCACCACGCTCGGTGCGGGCGGCAAGATCGGCGGCTTCGTCGAGACGAAGAAGGCCGACATCGGCCCGGGAGCGAAGGTCCCCCATCTGACCTACGTCGGCGACGCGACGATCGGGGCCGACGCCAACATCGGCGCAGGGACCGTCTTCGTCAACTACGACGGCGTCGACAAGCACCACACGACGGTCGGCGAGGCGTCCTTCGTCGGGTCCGGCACGATGCTCGTCGGCCCCGGTGAGGTCGGCCCCGGCGCCTACGTCGCCGCGGGCTCGGTGATCACCGAGCCGGTCCCGTCCGGGGCCATCGGACTGGGTCGGGCCCGCCAGCGCAACGTCCTGGGCTGGGTTTTCAAGCGGCGCGCCGGAACCAAGACGGCCGAGGCCGCCCGCCGGGCCGCCGGAGACGGCACAATGGAGGAACCTTCCCCTCCACCGTCCAGCGAGTAGCAAGGGGACCAGCCGTGACCGGCATCAAGACCACCGGCGAGAAGACGCTGATGCTCTTCTCCGGTCGCGCGCATCCGGAGCTCGCCGAGGAGATCGCCTCGGCGATCGGCATCGGCGTCAGCCCGACCGACCTCCGCGACTTCGCCGACGGCGAGATCTACGCGCGGTTCAACGAGTCGGTCCGCGGCTGCGACGCCTTCGTGGTCGAGTCCATGACGACGCCGGTCAACGAGTGGATCATGGAGACGCTCGTGATGTGCGACGCGCTGAAGCGCGGCTCCGCCAAGCGCATCACGATCGTCGTGCCCTACTACCCCTACGCGCGGCAGGACAAGAAGAGCCGCGGCCGCGAGCCGATCTCCGCTCGTCTGATCGCCGACCTCTACAAGACGGCCGGCGCCGACCGCATCCTCACCGTCGACCTGCACACCAGCCAGATCCAGGGCTTCTTCGACGGTCCGGTCGACCACCTCTTCGCGCTGCCGCTGCTCGCCGACCACATCTCGGCCAACTACGACCTCAGCAACGTCACCGTCGTCGCGCCGGACTCCGGCCGGGTGCGCGTGGCCGAGCGGTGGACCGAGCGACTCGGCGGCACCCCGCTGGCGTTCATTCACAAGACCCGCGACCTCAACGTCGCCAACTCCGTCGTCGCCAACCGCGTCGTCGGTGAGGTCCAGGGCCGCACCTGCATCCTCGTCGACGACATGATCGACACGGCCGGCACGATCACGAAGGCGGCCGAGGCGCTGTTCAACGACGGGGCGGCCGCGGTCGTCGTGGCCGCCACCCACGGCATCCTCTCCGGCCCGGCGATCGACCGCCTGAAGAACAGCCGGATCAGCGAGGTCGTTCTCACCAACACGCTGCCGATCGGCTCGGAGAAGCAGTTCGACAAGCTCACGGTGCTCTCGATCGCGCCGCTCGTCGCCCGGGCGATCAACGAGGTCTTCGCGGACGGCTCGGTGACGAGCCTGTTCGACGGCAACGCCTGACGCTTCCAGCTGTTGAGTGCGACGTAATCCCCTTTCGGGCTGCCCGCGAAGGGGGATTACGTCGCACTCAACCGGGACTTCCGGCCCTGCCGGATGGCCGCCTCTGTCTGAGACCACAGAGAGAGGACGGAGGCCCCCATGTCTGGACGTGCTCTCGATGACCTGCAGATCGCGCGCGGCGCCGCGCTCAAGCCGCTCGACGACGTGGGCGACACCATCGGCATCGGGCGTCACCTGCTCGAGCCCTACGGCGAGCACGTCGCGAAGATCAAGCTCAAGGCGATCGACGAGCTGCGCGACCGGCCGCTGGCGAAGTACGTCGTCGTCACCGCCGTCACGCCGACGCCTCTCGGTGAAGGCAAGACAGCGACGACGGTCGGGCTGGGCCAGGCGTTCGGGCACCTCGGCAAGCGCGCCGCGATCGCCATCCGGCAGCCGGCGATGGGCCCGACCTTCGGCATCAAGGGCGGCGCAGCCGGCGGCGGCTGGGCGCAGGTCGTCCCGATGGAGACGTTCAACCTCCACCTGACCGGCGACATGCATGCCGTCACTGCCGCGCACAACCTGCTCGCGGCCATGGTCGACGCACATCTGTTCCACGGGAACGCGCTCGGGCTGGAGCCGCACGAGATCACCTGGCGACGCGTCCTCGACGTCAACGACCGCACTCTGCGCAACCTCGTCGTCGGACTGGGGGCGCGGATGGACGGCGTACCGCGCCAGACCGGCTTCGACATCACCGCCGCCTCCGAGGTCATGGCGGTGCTCGCACTTTCCACGTCGCTGCAGGACATGCGCCAGCGACTGGGTCGCATCGTGGTCGGCTACACAGCCGGCGGCGACCCGGTGACGGCGGAAGAGCTGCATGCCGCCGGCGCGATGGCCGTGATCATGCGCGAGGCGCTGAAGCCGAACCTGATGCAGACGCTGGAGAACACGCCGGTCCTGGTGCATGCGGGGCCGTTCGGCAACATCGCCCACGGCAGCTCGAGCATCGTCGCCGACCTGATCGGCATCCACGGCGGCGACTTCCTGCTCACCGAAGCCGGATTCGGCGCTGACATCGGCGCGGAGAAGTTCTTCAACATCAAGTGCCGCGCGTCAGGGCTCGTGCCGGACGCCGCCGTCGTCGTCACGACGGTGCGGGCGATGAAGGCGCATTCGGGTCGGTACGTGATCGTGGCAGGTCGTCCACTGCCTGGCGAGCTGCTCGAGGAGTCACCCGACGACGTCCTCGCCGGCGCGGCCAACCTTCGCAAGCAGATCGAGAACGTCCGTTTGCACGGCGTCACACCGGTCATCGCGATCAACGCGTTTCCGAGCGACCACGACAGCGAGCACGCCGCGATCCGTGAGCTGGCCGCCGAGATGGGCGTGCGCGCCGCGGTCACGACTGCGGTCGCCGATGGCGGTCGCGGTGGTGTCGCGCTCGCCGAGGCCGTCGCCGAGGCGGCTGCCGAACCGGAGGAGTTCCGTCTGCTCTACCCCGACGACTGTGCACTGACGGACAAGGTGGAGCGGATCGCGACGCGCGTGTACGGCGCGGCGGGAGTCGACTGGTCGCCGGCCGCGCGGGCCTCGGTCGACCGCTATGAACGGCTGGGCTACGGCCGGTTCCCGATCTGCATCGCGAAGACGCACCTGTCGATCTCGCACGACCCGGCTCTGCTCGGCGCACCGACGGGCTGGCGGCTGCCGGTGCGCGAGGTGCGCGCCAACGTGGGAGCCGGTTTCGTCTACCCGATCTGCGGCGACATGCGGACGATGCCGGGGCTCGGTGCACACCCCGCCGCAGAACGGATCGACCTCGACGCCGACGGCGAGATCGTCGGCCTCTCCTGAGCTACATGCAGAAGAAACCGCTGTTCTTCAGCCAGGCGCGGTCCTTCAGCCGGTACGGCGACCGGACGACCGTCGGCCCAGCCGCGACCTCGTGCGCGATCGTCGCCCACTCATTCGCCGGCCGGCGAATCGGTGGAGTCGACGCGGAGTAGCGCGACGGCGACGAGTTGCCCTCGACGAACGCCGCCTTGTCGACCTCGCTGTGGTGCGGGCCGGTGTAGCGCAGGATGTAGAGGCCGAGGTCGATGTCGACGACGTAGATCAGGCCGTTCTGCACGACCGGGTAGGACCACATCGCGCCCGTCCACCGCGGCGCCGTCGAGCCGGGCTTGGTGGTGTCCGTCGGCAGGACTCCGGTGGTCGACTTCGCCGGGAAGAACAACCGGTCGTCGCGGAGCGCGGGAGTGAACGTCGGCTTCGGCACGAAGGCGCCGTCCTCGAACGGGTGCGCCGGGTCGCGCAGGTCGACCGCGCGCAGGCCGCCGGCGTACCAGGTCAGGAGCGCAAGGTCGGGGAACAGCGTCGGGTTGTGTGAGCTGAAGGTGCCGTTCTTCTGGCCGCACTTCTTAGGGTCGTTCTCCGGCAGCTTGAACTCCCCGATGACGGTCGCGCTGCCGTTGCCGTCCAGCTTTCCGGTCCGCAAGGTGCCGAACGGACAGCCGTGCCCCGCGTTGGCATAGTCCTCCTGCGTGAAGACGGCGTACGGCCGTCCGGGCACCGGCAGCGCGCTGTGCACGTTGTGGCCGTAGTCGAGGTGCCCGATGCCGACCGGCGTCGCCGTGCCGACCGGATCGCCATCCGCGAACATCGAGGTGTCGACCTCGTAGAAGCCGTAGTCCCACGTCGCCATGAACGCCCGGGTCCCGTCGTCCGAGACGTAGAGCGAGTGCAGGTAGCCGGAGCCGCTCTCGTCGGCGAAGTCGGCGGTCTTCTGCGCCTGGTCGATGCCGAGGTCGTAGGCACCGATCAGCTTCGGGGACGCCGGGTCCGACAGGTCGATGACCATCAGGTCGGGCGAGTAGATGGTGAAGGTCACGTAGGCGAGCGCACGGCCGGGGTGCTTGCGGTCCTTCCAGAGGAAGAACTCGTGCGGTGACCTGTCCCCGAAGTCGTACGTCGACAGCAGCCGCGGATGCAGGCAGTCACGGTGGATGTCGTAGATCTTCAGGTTGTTGATCGACGGGCCGTCGGGCGTCGTCGGGTCGCCACCGATGTAGGGCGAGTAGCTCTCGACCACGAGGATGCCCAGCCCCGCGTCGGCGCGCATCTCACGCTGCGTCGACAGAGCCACCGGAGGGATCACGCCGGTCTGGCGCGGACGCGCCGGGTTGCTGACGTCGACGATCGCGACGCCCCCGTTGGGCCGTGCCTTCGCGTCGGCCGACGACGAGTAGTAGCGATCGCCGACGTAGGCGCAGCGCCCGGCCACGGCGACGGGGGAGTTCATCCCGCGCTTCGCCAGATCGGCGTGCCCGACCACCGTGAAGTTGTGGTCGAGGCCGTAGACCGACGCCGCCCCGACGTTCGACGGCACCGAGCGCGCGGACGCAGGCGCGGCGACGACCGCCGCCACGAGCGCCGTGGCCATCAGCACCGGGCGTAGTGCCTGACGTGTCCTCATGGCGGCCTCCCCGACCGGTTCGAGGCCCGCTTCGACGCGCAGCAAGGACGTTCCTGCCCCGTCAGGTCCCGCATGGGCGGTTTTCCCGCAGCAGGCCCGGTCACCTAGACTCGGTGGTCGCTCGCCGGGCTTTCGCCCCGGCGCCGTCCGCAGCATGCCGCACCATCGCAACAGGGAGCCGTCGTCGTGTCCGAGGTCCGCATCAGCGCCGAGCCGCGCACAGAGTTCGGCAAGGGAAGCGCCCGGCGCACGCGACGGGCGGGCAAGCTGCCGGCCGTGCTCTACGGCCACGGCACCGACCCGCGTCACATCTCCCTGCCGACGCGCGACTTCGAGCGCGCGCTGCACACTGACGCCGGTGCCAACGTGCTTCTCGCGCTGAGCATCGAGGGTGCAGACGAGCTCGCGCTGCCGAAGTCCATCCAGCGCGACCCGGTGCGCGGTGCGATCGAGCACGTCGACCTGATCCTCGTCCGCCGCGGCGAGAAGATCACTGTCGACGTACCTGTCGTGCTGACCGGCGACGTCATCTCCGGCGGTCTCGTCGACCAGCAGGCCAACACCGTCTCGGTGCAGGCCGAGGCGACGCACCTGCCCAACCAGTTCGAGCTCTCGATCGAGGGTCTCGAGATCGGGGCGTCGGTCCACGCCAAGGAGATCGAGCTGCCGTCGGGGACGGAGCTCGTCGCCGACCCGGACACCGTGGTCGTGCACATCATGGCCGCGCCGACCGCGGAGCAGATCGAGGCGGAGCTCGCCGAGGCCGAGTCCGAGCTCGGTGCGGGCGCGGCCGGCGCCGCAGCTGCGGAAGAGGCGAAGGCCGAGGCCGAGGGCGAGGCGACCAGCGAGGAGCCCACGGGCGAGGGCGACGTCGTTCCGGACACCGCGTCGGGCGAGGGTGGTCCGGCCGAGGGCCAGACCTCCGAGGGCTAGCCCGCGATGGCCGACGACCACCCGTGGCTGGTGGTCGGGCTCGGCAACCCCGGACCGGGGTACGCCGGCAACCGGCACAACGCCGGCGCGATGGTGGTCGACGTACTCGCCGACCGGGTTCGTGGCCGGTTCAAGTCGCACCGCGCCCGCGCTGACGTCGTCGAGGCACGGATCGGTGAGCACCGAGTCGTGCTCGCCAAGCCGCGTTCTTACATGAACGAGTCCGGCGGCCCGGTCGTTGCCTTGCGCGACTTCTTCAAGGTGCCGGTCGAGCAGATCGTCGCCGTGCACGACGAGCTCGACCTCGACTTCGGGATGCTGCGCCTCAAGCTCGGCGGCGGCGACAACGGCCACAACGGGCTGAAGTCGCTTCGCCGGTCCCTGGGTTCCGGCGAGTTCCACCGGGTGCGCGTCGGCATCGGGCGCCCGCCTGGCCGGCAGGACCCGGCCGACTGGGTGCTGCGCGACTTCTCCGCCGCGGAGCGCAAGGAGCTCGGGCTGCACATCGAGCGCGCGGCGGACGCCGTCGAGTCGCTTCTCACCGACGGTCTCGCCGCCGCCCAGAACAGCTACAACGACTGAAGATCCGCGGCGGATGACGGCTCTTCCAAGGGTCCGGATCCGCCGCGAAACTTGGTGGCCGAGGAGCACAAGTAGCCTGGGTGGCCTCTCATGAACCTGCCCGGCCTGCTCGATTCGTTGGCGTCCGACCCTGCCCTGAAAGCGGCCGTGGACAGCGTCGGCGCACCTGCTCTCGACGTCTTCGCGCCACCGGGACTCCGGCCGTTCCTCCTGGCTGCCCTCGCCGAGCGCGGCGGCCGCACGGTGCTCGCCGTCACGGCCACGAGCCGCGAGGCGGAGGACCTCGTCACGTCTCTGCAGTCGCTGCTGCCGGAGCACAGCGTGGTCGACTACCCCGCCTGGGAGACGCTGCCGCACGAGCGACTGAGCCCGCGGGCCGACACCGTCGGGCGCCGACTGGCTGTGCTCCGCAGACTCCGCCACCCCGACCCCGGCGATCCCGCCACGGATCGGCTGTCGGTCGTCGTCGCACCGGTCCGCAGCGTCCTGCAGCCACAGGTGCCAGACCTCGGTGACCTCGAACCGGTGAGCCTTCGTCCCGGCGACGAGGCGGAGTTCGAGGACGTCGTACGGCGACTTGCGGGCATCGCGTACTCGCGGGTGGACATGGTCGAGCGACGCGGCGAGTTCGCGGTGCGCGGGGGCATCCTCGACGTCTTCCCGCCGACCGAAGAACATCCGCTGCGCGTCGAGTTCTGGGGCGACACCGTCGAGGAGGTGCGCTGGTTCAAGGTCGCCGACCAGCGCAGCCTCGAGGTCAGCGAGCACGGTCTCTGGGCGCCGCCCTGTCGCGAGCTGCTGCTGACCGACGAAGTGCGCGAGCGGGCCCGTGAGCTGGCGGTCGCGCATCCGGAGCTGGCCGAGATGCTCGACCGGCTCGCGGACGGCGTTGCCGTCGAGGGCATGGAGTCGCTGGCTCCGGTGCTCGTCGGCCGGCTGACCCTGCTGCTCGACGAGCTTCCGGCGGGGACGCACGTCGTGGTCTGCGACCCCGAGCGCGTGCGCGCGCGAGCGGCCGACCTGGTGCGGACCAGCGGCGAGTTCCTCGAGGCCTCGTGGGCGGCTGCGGCCGGCGGCGGCGCCGCGCCTGTCGACCTCGGCGCCGCGGGGCTGCGCACGATCGCGGAAGTGCGTGCGCACGCGCAGGAGCTCGGTATCCCGTGGTGGTCCATCACGCCGTTCGTCAGCGACACCTCCATCACCGACGACGACGTCGTGGCGTCGACCGCCCATCCGGTCGACGCGTACCGCGGTGACACCAAGCGCGCGCTCGACGACATCCGTGAGTGGCTGCGCTCCCAGTGGCGCGTCGTGCTGCTCACGGAAGGTCATGGGCCGGCCGAACGCCTGGTCGAGGTGCTGCGCGGCGAAGACGTTCCGGCGCGGCTCGTCGACAGCGCAGCAGTCGAGGCCGAGCCCGGCGTCGCGGTCGTGACGACGGCCTGCTTGCAGACCGGCTTCACGTCCGCCGACCTCAACGTCGCCGTGCTCACCGAGACCGACCTCGCCGGGCAACGTACGTCGACCAAGGACATGCGCCGGATGCCTAGCCGCCGGCGCAACACCGTCGATCCGTTGCAGCTCAAGCCCGGTGATCACGTGGTGCACGAGCAGCACGGCGTCGGCCGCTACGTCGACCTCGTGCAGCGCACGGTCGCCGGAGCGACCCGGGAGTACCTCGTCATCGAGTACGCCCCGTCGAAGCGCGGCCAGCCGGGTGACCGTCTCTACGTGCCGAGTGATGCGCTCGACCAGGTGACGAAGTACGTCGGCGGCGAGCAACCTCCGCTGGACAAGATGGGCGGCGCCGACTGGCAGAAGCGCAAGGGCCGGGCTCGCAAAGCGGTTCGTGAGATCGCCGCTGAGCTCATCCGGCTCTACGCCGCGCGCATGTCCGCGCCGGGGCACCAGTTCGGCCCGGACACCCCGTGGCAGAGCGAGCTGGAAGACGCGTTCCCCTACGTCGAGACTCCGGACCAGCTCGAGGCCATCAACGAGGTCAAGGCCGACATGGAGCAGGCCCACCCGATGGACCGGGTCATCTGCGGCGACGTCGGCTACGGCAAGACCGAGATCGCGGTCCGTGCTGCCTTCAAGGCAGTGATGGACGGCAAGCAGGTCGCAGTGCTGGTGCCGACGACTCTGCTTGCGCAGCAACACTTCGCGACCTTCACCGAGCGCTTCGCGTCCTTCCCCGTCACGGTCAAGGCGCTCTCACGGTTCCAGACCGACAAGGAGCAGCGGCTCATCCTCGAGGGGCTGGCCGACGGCAGCGTCGATGTCGTCATCGGCACTCATCGCCTCTTGCAGTCGTCGATCCGGTTCAAGGACCTCGGTCTCGTCGTCGTCGACGAGGAACAGCGCTTCGGTGTCGAGCACAAAGAGTTCCTGAAGCGGCTGCGCACCTCCGTCGACGTACTCACGATGTCCGCGACGCCCATCCCGCGGACGCTGGAGATGTCGATCACCGGGATTCGCGAGATGAGCGTCATGCAGACTCCGCCGGAGGAGCGCCATCCCGTGCTCACCTTCGTCGGTGCCTACGACGAGAAGCAGATCGCCGCTGCGATCCGCCGCGAGCTGCTGCGCGACGGCCAGGTCTTCTTCGTGCACAACCGGGTCGAGTCGATCAACCGGGTCACCGCCCACCTTGCCGAGCTCGTGCCGGAGGCGCGCATCGTCAGCGCGCACGGCCAGATGCACGAGCACGAGCTCGAGCGGGTCATGCTCGGCTTCTGGGAGAAGGAGTACGACGTCCTCGTCTGCACGACGATCGTCGAGAGCGGTCTCGACATCTCCAACGCCAACACGTTGATCGTCGAGCGTGCCGACCTGCTCGGCCTGTCGCAGCTGCATCAGCTGCGCGGTCGCGTCGGTCGCGGGCGCGAGCGTGGCTACGCCTACTTCCTCTATCCGCCGGAGCGGCCGCTCACCGAGGAGGCACACGACCGGCTCGCGACCATCGCGCAGCACACGGACCTCGGGGCCGGCATGCAGGTGGCGATGAAGGACCTCGAGATCCGTGGCGCCGGCAACCTGCTGGGTGGTGAGCAGTCCGGGCACATCGCGGCCGTCGGCTTCGACCTCTACGTGCGGCTCGTCGGTGAGGCAGTCGCCGAGTTCAAGGGCGAGGCAGGCGCCGAGGTGGCCGAGGTCAAGGTCGAGCTGCCGATCGACGCGCATCTTCCCCATGACTACGTCCCGGGCGAGCGGCTGCGACTCGAGGCGTATCGAAAGATCGCGTCGGCGGTGAGCGATGACGACCTCGCCGCCATCCGCGACGAGCTCGTGGACCGTTACGGCGAGCTGCCCGAGGCGGTGGACAACCTGTTGGCTGTGGCGGCGTTCCGCGCGCAGGTGCGCGGCTTCGGTCTCACCGACGTGGCGACGCAAGGCAAGTACATCCGGTTCAGTCCGCTCGAGCTGCGTGAGTCACAGACGCTGCGGCTGCAGCGCCTTCATCCCGGATCGATCGTCAAGGCCGCGACCGGCACCGTGCTGGTGCCGGCGCCGCAGACCGCACGCGTCGGCGGCCAGCCGATCCGCGACCGGGCACTGCTCGACTGGTGCCGTGAGTTGTTGGGTGCACTGGATATGTCGCCGAGTCCGGCAGCAACTTGATTTCCCCCCGATCGGTATCGTGGACTCGGCGCTCATCTCGTTGCGACAACGACCCCCGTGGAGCTTGACCGTGAGAACCCCCGCCCGGCTGTCGTTGCCGCTTGCGCTCCTCGTGCTCCTACTGGCCGCCTGTGGCAACTCCACCAGCAGTCCAGGCGCGGCGGCGATCGTGGGCAGCCACCGCATCTCGACCGCGACCTTGCAGTCGACGGTCAACAACGCGCTCAAGGACCCGCAGGCCGCGGCGAAGCTCGGCGCCGACCGGGCCGGTTTCGTCCGTGACGAGCTCGGTCGGCTGATCAACAACGACGTGATCGCGGCCGCGGCCGCGGCGCACGGCGTGACCGTCAGCGACAGCGAGATCGACAACCAGATCAGCCAGTTCGCGCAGCAGGCGGGCGGCCAGGCACAGCTGGAGCAGAGCGCCGCGCAGAACGGCGTCCCGCGCTCCCAGCTGAGGACCTTCATCCGTTACTACGTGCTGCAGCAGAAGCTCGCCGACAAGCTGGTCGCCGACGTGCCGGTCACGCAGGCCCAGCTGCAGGCCGCTTACCAGCAGAACATCGACCAGTTCGACACGGTGCACTCCGCGCACATCCTGGTGAAGGACAAGAAGACCGCGGACATGATCCTCGCCAAGGTGAAGGCCAACCCCAGCAGCTTCGCGTCCCTCGCCGCCAAGTACTCCCTGGACACGAGCAACAAGAACTCCGGCGGTGACCTCGGCTTCGCCGGCCACGGCCAGTTCGTCAAGGAGTTCAGCGACGCCATCTTCGCCGCGAAGCCGGGTTCGTTCATCGAGGTGCACTCCCAGTTCGGCTGGCACGTCGTCCACGTCATCGCGCGCAAGACCGTGTCGCTCGCCCAGGCGACCGGCCAGCTGAAGAGCCAGATCCTCAAGAACCAGCGCGAGGCGCTGCTCAAGAAGGCGCTCGCCGACGAGGCCAAGAAGCTGGGCGTGCACGTCAACCCGCGCTACGGGAAGTGGGACGCGCAGAACGGCCAGGTCGTGCCGCTGTCCGGCAAGAGCGACGTGAGCTCACCTTCGCCGAGCGCGAGCGCCTCAGGGTGAGCCGGCTGGTCCTGCTGGTGACCAGCCCGCGGGTTGCCGCGGGAACGTTGTCCTGGGACGCGTGGTCCGCGCTGCGCGCCGGCCCGGTCTTCACCCGCGACCAGTCCTCACCGCAGCTTCCTGCCCTGCAGGCGGCCGGCATCGAGGTCGAGGCCGTCGACCCCACCTGGCCACCCGTCGCGGTCGCGCGGCTGCTGCGTGATGCTGCGCGCGAGACCGGGACCGTGACCTGGCTGGCGGGCCCCGCCGGCGACGAGGACGTCGGGCGCGCGCTCGGAGAGCTCGCGACCCAGTCCGCCGACGCCGGCGAGCAGCTCGACGTCGAGGTGCTGCCGGGATCGTGGGACCTGCCGGGCGCGCGGTTGCTGGACGTCGTCGCGACGATGGACCGCTTGCGGTCGCCGGGCGGCTGCCCCTGGGATGCCCAGCAGACGCACGACTCGCTGGCGCCGTACCTCCTCGAGGAGGCGTACGAGGCGTTCCAGGCCATCGAGGACGAGGACCCGCACGCCCTGCGCGAGGAGCTCGGTGACGTCCTGCTTCAGGTCGCCTTCCATGCCCGCCTGGCACAGGAGCGTGCCGACGAGACCCGCTGGACGATCGACGACGTCGCGGCCGGGCTCGTGTCGAAGCTCGTACGTCGGCATCCGCACGTGTTCGGCGACCGCACGGTCAGCGGTGCGGACGAGGTCGTCGCCAACTGGGACCAGATCAAGGCCGAGGAGAAGCAGGGCCGGTCGTCCCTCGGCGGGGTTCCGTTGTCCATGGCGGCCTTGACGCTCGCGGCAACGTTGCAGCGCAAGGCCACGAAGCTCGGACTGCCCGCAGAGCTCGTCGCCCCCGAGCTGCTGGCGGCCGAGACGCCGGGAGCGGCGGTCGCTGCGGCCGCGGCGCACTACGAGAGCCGTCCGGACGTCGAGTCCGCCGGACAGCTGCTGTGGGCAGTCGTCGCTGCTCTTCGCGCTGACGACCTGGACGCCGAGGCCGCGCTGCGCGGACGGGCGCGGCAGTTCCGGGACCGGCTGGGTGCGGTCGAGCAGGACCTCAAGGACGCCGGTCTCGACCCGGCCGCGCTGGACGCCGCGGAGTGGCGCCAGCGCTGGCCGGAGGAGTCCTGACTAGGAGAGGCCGCAGTTGAGCGGGACGCCGTTGTCGTCGGCGGCCGACGGCGCGGTGCTCCCGACCTTGTCGGTCGCCGGGAAGGCCACCTTGCCGGTGATCGTGTCCGGGCCCGCGCGGTACTGGTCGATGACGACCTTGTAGGTCTTGCCCTTCACCGGGGTCGTGATGTCGACGACCTCGGAGGTGCCCGCGGAGGCGCCGCAGTGACCGACGTCCCCGCCGTCCTGGATGACGTAGAGGTCGTAGTCCTGGCCGGGGATGGTCCACGAGATCTTCACCGAGAAGGGGCCCGGCTTGACGCCCTTGGCGGGCTTGTAGACGAACGAGTAGGACAGGCAGCGCGAGGCCGGGCAGTTGCCCATGTCCGGACGGCTGATCGGCGTCTGCGCCGCCAGGTCGGTGAAGTCCGTCACCAGGTTGGCGTCGTTGTCCTGCGGCGAGGTGGCGAGGCTGAACGTCAACGCCTTGGTCTTCTTGCCGTCGAGGACCTTCGCGCCGGCGGCCTGGCTGGGAACGGCGGCGACGGCCACGGCTGTCGCCGCGCCGGCGGCGAGGATGAGTCGAATGCGCATGGGAGCCCCCCGGTGTGATGTGTCTCGATCAGGCACATTCGGCAGCCGAGGGGCGAGTCCTGCCGCTCTCGCCGGTGCGTCCGCCCTCGGCGGGGCAGACCGGCGCGTGCGTCGCCCGGCGATAGGCTCGCGCGCGATCAGCTTCCCCGCCGAGGAGACCGCCCGTGCCCACGATCGAGGCCCTGGCCGCGCGAGAGATTCTCGACTCGCGCGGGAACCCCACCGTCGAGGTCGAGGTGCTGCTCGACGACGGGTCGATCGGGCGAGCGGCCGTTCCGAGCGGGGCGTCGACGGGGCAGTTCGAGGCGGTGGAGCGTCGTGACGGCGGCGACCGCTTCGGAGGCAAGGGTGTCGCGGACGCCGCAGCCGCCGTCGAGGACCAGATCGCTCCCGAGCTGGTCGGCCAGGAGGCGACCGAGCAGCGGATGGTCGACCAGGTGCTCGTCGACCTCGACGGGACGCCGGACAAGAGCCGGCTCGGCGCCAACGCGATCCTCGGCGTCTCGCTCGCCGTCGCCCGCGCGGCTGCCGAGGCCTCGCAGCTGCCCTTGTTCCGCTACGTCGGCGGCGCGCACGCCCATCTGCTGCCGGTGCCGATGATGAACATCCTCAACGGCGGCGCACACGCCGACAACAACGTCGACATCCAGGAGTTCATGATCGCGCCGATCGGCGCGACGACCTACGCCGACGCGTTGCGCGCCGGCGCCGAGGTCTACCACGCGCTCAAGGCTGTGCTGTCCGGCCGCGGGCTGTCGACGACGGTGGGTGATGAAGGCGGATTCGCCCCCAACCTACCCACCAACCGCGAGGCGCTCGACCTGATCATGGAGGCGATCGGCAAGGCGGGGTACACGCCTGGTGCAGATGTCGCTCTTGCCCTCGACGTGGCGGCCAGCGAGTTCTTCTCTGACGGCAGCTACCGGTTCGAGGGCGGGCCGCGCAGCGCGGATGACATGACGGCTTACTACGACGAGCTGCTGGCGTCGTACCCGATCGTCTCGATCGAGGACCCGCTCGCGGAAGACGACTGGGAGGGTTGGAAGCGCATCACCGCCGTTCTCGGAGCGCGGGTCCAGATCGTCGGTGACGACCTGTTCGTCACCAACCCCGAGCGACTGCTGCGCGGTGTGCGCGAGCAGGCGGCCAACGCGCTGCTCGTGAAGGTCAACCAGATCGGGACGCTGTCCGAAACCCTCGACGCGGTCTCGCTCGCGCATCGCAGCGGCTACACCTGCATGATGAGCCACCGTTCCGGCGAGACCGAGGACACCACGATCGCCGACCTGGCCGTCGCCGCCAACTGCGGGCAGATCAAGTCGGGCGCGCCTGCGCGCACCGACCGCACGGCGAAGTACAACCAGCTGCTGCGCATCGAGGAGGAGCTCGACGACGCCGCGCGCTATGCCGGCGCTGCCGCCTTCCCGCGCTTCCGTCCGGTCGAAGGACGGATCTAGCCGGATGCCGACTGCCGGAGCACCTAGAGGCGCCGCGGGGCGAGCGCCCCGTGGTGGGCGGACGACGCCGTCGCGCGCGCGGCGTTCGCGGGCGGCACCGCCCGGCCGTCGGCCGCCGCTGCAGCCGACGCACCGCCGGAAGGCGACGCTGACGGCGCGCGCTGCCGTGCTCGCCGTTGCTCTGGCGTCGGTGGCGCTGGCGCTCGCCCTGCCCTTCAAGGTCTGGGTCGCGCAACGCGGGCAGATCTCCGAGCTCCAGGCGCAGACCCGCGCCGCGCAGCAGCGCATCGCGGCGCTGAAGGCCGAGGAGCAGCAGTGGCAGGACCCCAACTACGTGCGGCAGCAGGCCCGTGAACGACTGCACTACGTGATGCCTGGTGAGACGGCGTACGTCGTCCTCGACGACCGCTCGGCCAAGCGAGCCAGGTCTCAGCACCGGACGCAGACCACCTCGGAGCTGACCGGACCGTGGTACTCCCGGCTCTGGCAGAGCGTGCAGGCAGCGGGCAAGAGCGGCTCCGATCGCTCGTGATCGACCCGGCCGACGCCGCTGTCGTCGCCCTGCAACTGCACCGGCCGCCCCGAGCGACGCGTGCGGTTGCCCACCGATGCACGTGCGGCCTGCCGGACGTCGTGGAGACCTCGCCCCGGCTGGACGACGGCACGCCGTTCCCGACGCTCTACTACCTCACCTGCCCACGTGCTGCCTCGGCCATCGGTCGCCTCGAGGCTTCCGGGTTGATGCGTGAGATGACCGACCGGCTGAGCGTCGATGCCGACCTTGCCTCCCGGTATCGCGCCGCGTACGACGACTACTTGGCGCGCCGTGACGCGATCGAGCCGCTCGGCGCCACCGTCGCGGCCGGCGGGATGCCTGACCGGGTGAAGTGCCTGCACGTCCACGTCGCCCACGCTCTGGCGGTCGGGCCGGGCGTCAACCCGTTCGGTGATGAGGCGCTCGCCCTGCTCGACGACTGGGGCCTCGGCGGACCCTGCGTGACGACGCCATGACGCGAGTCGCCGCGATCGACTGCGGCACGAACTCCATCCGGCTGTTGGTCGCGGACGTCGAGGGCGACCATCTGATCGACGTCGTGCGGCGGATGAAGATCGTCCGGCTCGGTGAGGGCGTCGACCGCACCGGCCGTCTCAGCGATGCCGGGCTGCAGCGCACGTTCACCGCTCTCGACGACTACGCGGCGGAGATTCGCGCACGCGATGTGGAGCGGGTGCGCATGGTCGCGACCAGCGCGACGCGCGACGCGGCCAACCGGTCGGTCTTCGTCGAGGGTGTCGTCGACCGGCTCGGAGTCGCCCCCGAGGTGGTCAGCGGCGATGAGGAAGCGGCCCTGTCGTTCGACGGCGCGACGCGCGAGCTGCGCGCGACGGGCGGTGCGTTCGGGGCGCCGTACCTCGTCTGCGACATCGGCGGCGGATCCACGGAGTTCGTGCTCGGCGACGGCGCGGGCATGTGGTCGGCGCGATCCGTCGACGTGGGATGCGTCCGCCTGACCGAACGCCATCTGCACGACGACCCGCCGACCGCCGCTCAGGTGGCCGCTGCGCGGGCCGACGTGCGATCGGCGGTCGATGATGTCCGGCAGGCGGTCGACGTCGGTGCGGCGAAGACTCTTGTCGGCCTCGCCGGCTCGGTCACGACCGTCGTGGCGATCGCACTGGGGCTGGACCGCTATCGGCCCGAACGCATCCACCACGCGCGGGTCGGCGCCGCCGACGTACATCGCGTAGCCGCGACGCTGCTCTCGATGACGCGGTCAGAGCGTGCTGCGCTGCCGGTGATGCATCCCGGCCGCGTCGACGTCATCGGTGCCGGCGCGTTGGTTCTCGACACGATCGTTCGTGAGCTGGGCGCGGACTCGGTCGTCGCGAGCGAGCACGACATCCTCGACGGCATCGCCTTCAGCGCGACCACCGGTTGAGTGCGACGAAATCCCCCTTCCGGGCCGTCGGGGAAGGGGGATTTCGTCACACTCAACCGTGGGGTCAGTGCTGGTAGTAGCCGCCGCCGCTGTGACCGCCGTCGACGGTGATCGTCGCGATCCGGCTGCTGCTCGCCGCCAGTCGGCTCGTACCGCTGAAGAGCGCCTGCACCTGTGCGTCGGCGGGAGCGTGGATCGTGTGCTTCCACCGGCCGGTCGAGTCCGTGACGACACTCTGCAGGTCGATCCAGTTGTCCGAACCGACGAGACGTCCGCGCAGGTGCAACGTCTTGCCGGCGACCCCGACACCGTCGCGAGTGAGCCGCCCGGTGACGTCGAACGGCTGCCAGGCGCCCGCCGAGTCCGGGGTGTTGATCGACAGGCGGGTGGCGACCTTCGTCGTGGTCGACGTGCTCGTGGTCGACGTCGTGGTCGTTGATGTCCTCGGCGTCGTGGCCGTGCTGGTCGTCGTGGTGGTGATGTTGGCGAGCGCACGCAGCTGCCGCAGTGTGCCGTGGAACTTGTTCATGTCGGTCTTGGCGTGGATGCCGGAGACGCGGCTGGTGCTGGAGTACTGCCAGAAGGTCCAGGTCGACCACGCGCCGCCGAACGTCGTCGGGGTGCTGCCGTAGTTCGCGCCCCACAGCCGGTGGTCACGGAAGAGCGTGGTCCCGCGCATGTTGTGCGCCCAGAAGTAGGGATAGCTGTAGATCATCGGCTTGCGCCCGGTGAGGTTCTGCACCGTGGTGAGCCATTGCTTCGTCCAGGCGATGAGCTTCGTCGGGCCCAGCCCGCCGGTCACCTCGAGGTCGAGCGTGGGCGGCAGCTCTCCCGCGGCGCGCGCACGGCCGGCGGTTGCGACGAAGGCGCGAGCCTGCGCGGCCGCAGATCCGGAGCGCGCGTTGGGCCGGGCAAAGTGGTACGCGCCGTGCAGGAGACCCGCGGCGCGCGAGCCTGCCCAGTCGCCGGCGAAGTATGGGTTGCGGTAGTTGCCGCCCTCGGTCGCCTTCACGAAGACGAAGCGCTGACCCGAGGCGTAGACCGACGACCAGCTGATCGCCGCGCCGTTCGGGTGCTGGTAGCTGGCGATGTCCGGACCGCTGACCGACGCGGCTGCGGCGGACGCCGAGCCGGCGACGAGTGCGGCGGAGACAAACGGAACCAGTCCGACGGCAAGTCGCCGCCGGATGGACGGGCGTGACATGAGTGAGTTCCCTTTCGTTGGCAACGGCGCTGGGCTCCCGGTGGGGCGCGCCAAAAACGGCCAATTGGTGCATCGACGACCGAGCCGATCGGGCGTAGCGGAGGTAAGTCAGGTCTGGCGGCGTGGTGGGATGGCCGCAGGCGTTGTCCGTTCGTGAGGCAGGAGATTTCATGCGTTCGGCTGATGCCGTGGGGCCCGTTCCACCTGGCAGCGGCTGGACCGGTGATCTCGCGACCGGTCAGACGCCCGTGGCGTCATCGCCGGCGGACGTCGTGCGCCTCTCGGGCAACGCGCCGACTCTCGATCATCTGACCGCACGGGTGTCGGTGTGCCGGGCGTGTCCACGCCTCGTGGAGTGGCGCGAGCACGTCGCCGTGGAGAAGCGCGCCGCGTTTCGCGACCAGCCCTACTGGGGTCGACCCGTCACCGGCTGGGGGCCGACCCGCGCGCGTATCGCCATCGTCGGGCTCGCTCCTGCGGCACACGGCGGCAACCGCACCGGCCGGATCTTCACCGGCGACCGCAGCGGTGACTGGCTGTTCGCCTCGCTGCACCGCTGCGGGCTCGCCCGCCAGCCCACGTCGGTCTCGGCGGACGACGGACAGCAGCTGCTGGACGTGCGGATGCTGGCGGCGGTGCGCTGCGCGCCGCCGGCCAACAAGCCGACTCCGGAGGAACGTGACGACTGCCGGCCCTGGATGGAGGAGGAGCTACGGTTCCTCCGGCCGTCTCTCCGTGTGGTGGTTGCGCTCGGCGGCTTCGCGTGGACCGCACTGTGGCCCGTGCTGGCGGCGGTCGGCCATGCCGTGCCGGCCCGCCCGCCGCGGTTCGGGCACCTGCGCGAGTACCTCCTCGACGACGGACTGCTCGTCCTGGCGTCGTACCACCCGAGCCAGCAGAACACGTTCACCGGCAAGCTGACCGAGCAGATGCTCGACGACGTCTTCCGGAGAGCCCGGGCGCATGCCGACGAAAGCGGCCCGAACCGGGCCTGAATCACACCTGTCTCGGCAGTCTCAGACGCGATCTTGAGTCGCGTCGGTCACTTTGGGTGCCAGGGATCTCACGAAGTGTGACTTCTGTCCGAATTTTTTTCCTCATCCGAACGGACGATTACTCCAATTGGCCTAGCGCGATTACTCCGGATGCCACACCATGGACGAGTCCAGGGCTCTTGGAGGGGGTGGACGAGGTGGCTAAGGGACACACGTGGAGCTAGTTGCTCCTGTGATCCACTTGTCGAGGGGTTGAGAGTCGGCGGCGCTACGCCGAGTCTCAACCCCTTGTCATGTCTCGGGGTGCTGCTCCGCGAGGGGCGTGCTCCGGGGCAGCAGCCACTCCGTCGCCACCGGCTCCGGCATCGGCCGGCCGTAGAAGTAGCCCTGCACCTGCGCGACACCGAGCGCGTCCAGGGCGTAGGCCTGGGCAGCGTGCTCGACGCCCTCCGCAACGGTCGTCAGGCCGAGTGACTCGGCGAGCTCGACCACTGCGCGCACCACGGCGCGGTCCGCGCCGTCGCCGTCGACCTCGTCGACGAACGCCTTGTCGATCTTCACCTCGTGCACCGGCAGGCCGCGCAGCTGGTGCAGAGAGGAGTAGCCGGTGCCGAAGTCGTCGATGGACAGCCGTACGCCGAGCGAGCGCAGCTGCAGCAGGACGTCGATGCTGCGCGCGGCGTTTTCCATGACGCTGCTCTCGGTGATCTCCAGGGTGAGCCATCGAGGCTCGACGCCACTGGCGGTGAGCATCGCTGCGACCTGCCCGACGAGCACCGGGTCATCGAGGCTGCGCGCGGAGATGTTCACCGCGACACCGACGGGTCGGCCCATGTCGTGCCAACGACGGCACGCGTCGAGTGCCCTGCGCAGCACCGTGCTGGTCAGCGCGCTGATCAGCCCGCTTGCCTCTGCGAGCGGGACGAACTCGGCCGGCGAGACCAGACCCAGCTCGGGATGCCGCCACCGGACCAATGCCTCGAAGCCGGCGGCCTCGCCGGTGCCGAGCAGGATCTTCGGCTGGAACTCGACCCACAGCTCGTTGCTCGCGAGTGCCTGACGGAGGCCGGCGAGCAACTGCAGTCGGCGGCTTCCGTCCCGCTCGTAGCTGGGCTCCCACTCGCCGATCCCGGCCGACGTCCCCTTGGCGGCCGACATCGCCATCTCAGCGCGTCGCAGCAGCGTCGCCGCATCGTTGCCGTGCTCCGGGGCACGCGCCATGCCGATGGTGATGCGCAGGTCGGCGCTGACCGCGTCGAAACGGATCGGGCCGTCGACGCGTGACTTCACCGCGAGCGCGGCGAGCCGCGCGACCTCGCCGCCGGCCTGTCCGGGGATGGCCAGGGCGAACTGGTCGCCACCCACACGGGCAGCCAGAGCGCCGTGCGTCGGCGCGCTTTCGAGCCGGCGGGACACCTCCACGAGGATCGCGTCGCCGGCGTCATGGCCGAGGGTGTCGTTGATCTCGTGGAACCGGTCGATGTCGAGCAGGAGCAACACACCGCCTGCGGAACCGTCGAGCATCGTCGCGAGGAACGAGCGCAGGCTGTCGAGGTTGGCGAGGTTGGTCAGGCTGTCCCGGGTGGCGGCACGGCGCAGACTCTCGACCAGTCGGCCCTTTTCCAGGGCGGCCGCGAGCTGCTCGGCAGCGGCCTCGAGCAGCCGGAAGTCGGCCTGGTCGAACGCACCGACACTGCCCACCCGCTGGTGGGCCGACAGCACGGCGATCGTGCGGTCGTTGCCGAGCACAGGAACCGCCATCCGGTCGTCACTCCGGCGAGCGCGCCGCTGCGCGAGCGGGTTGAGGCGGCGGATCGCCTCTCTGCGCACGCCCGTCGCCGAGCCGAGCAGCTCGCGGGTCTGCTCGTCGAGCTCGCGCTCGGTGATGTCGAACCGCTCACCGTCGGCGTCGTCGAGGACGGAGATGACGGCAGCGAAGCCCGGGTCGTCGGCGACCATGGCCAGTTCGAGCGTCTCGGCGCGGACGATCCGGCGGAGCTGGATGAGCGCGGGCGCCATGTCTGCCGGTTCGGCGGCGATCGGCCCGAGCTCGCGGGCGACGGCGTAGAGCTTGTCGAGAGCCGCATGCCGGTCCGCAAGCCGGTGATACGTGCGGACCGCCGTCACCGAGAGCACGACGAACACGGTGATCGCCCATGCGGTCGCGCCGTCGTACTTGAGCGCCGCTGCGGTGCTCAGCGCGAGGAACGTGTTGACCTGGCCGACGCCGCTCGCGAAGGCGACACCGGGGAGGGTCTGCCGCCAGGACCACGAGCGTTCGTTGATGCCGACCACTACCAGCACGGAGAGGAACGAGACGACCTCGTTGACCGCGACCGCGCCGAACGCGGCGGGCCACGCGTCGACGTGCACGCCCGAACCGGCCGGAGAGAAGGCGCGGAAGACCAGGATGGCCGCCAGCGTCGCAAGGGCAGCCGAGCTGACGTTGAACGCAAGTCTGATGACGGGCTGGCGACGTACGACGCCGTGCGCGAACGCCATGGCCAGAGCGACCACCGCGAGCAGTGTCGACGGTCGCAGGAAGAACAGGCCGAGGACCAGGGGCACTGCCTCGAGGTGGACCGACCACGGTTGGCGGCGGAAGACGAAGTGCAGAGGTGCCGCGATCGCGATCAGGTAGAGCGCGAAGAACCACCAGCCGGGCAGGTTGACGGCGACCAGTGCGTGCTTGTCGCGGATCGGAAGGAAGGCCAGCACGACCGCGAGCGCCAGTCCGGCGGTGAAGGCCCAGATCCTGGGCTCAGGCCGCGGCCGGGCCGCACGCCTGCTGGGTTCTTCGATTTCCTCCTCGTGGTCGCCGTCGTCGTCGGTCCAGGCGAGGGGGTCGTTGAAGGCGTCGGCGTCGGCGGCCCGCGGCTCGACACCACCTGCGGTGAAGGTACGCACAGAGATCACGGCAACGGCCGCGAAGACCGGCAACGCGATGTCCGCGATGCCGACGGCGGAGCCGACCCGGCTGGCGAGCGCGCCGCACAGGATCGCGCCGATGCCTTGTGCGCTGGAAATGCCTGCGGCGGCGATGCCGAATGCGCGACCGCGCAGCTCGCGGGGTACGGCAGCCACGAACACCCGGTTGGCGACCACCTGCATCGCGCTGAGTGCGCCCGTGACGAACCAGATGACGGCCGCCACCGTTGGTCGCGGGTCGAAGGCGGTGAGCGCGAGCACGGCCGGAGCCGCCAGCGCCATCGGCAGCATCAGACGCTCTTGCGCGGTGGGCCGGCGCCAGCGCATGAGTGCGAGCGTGCCGACGACCATCCCGAGCGGAAGAGCGGCAGTGATGAGGCCGGCGGTCGTGGCACCGCCGCCGTGATGAGCGGCATAGGGAACGGCGACGGCCTCTGTGCTGATGTCCGCGCCCAGGATGAGCCACGACACGACGACCAGCCATCGGACGTAGGGCTCGCGGAAGACGATCTCAGCGCCCTGGCGCAGCTCCTCGAGCATCTTGCGGCGACCGGCATCGGCTGCCGGACGCATCTTGACGCGGCGCGCGAGCAACCAGGCGGAGAAGGCGAAGGTCAAGGAGTCGACGATGATGCCGGTGCGGGCTCCGATCGCCGCGACCACCGCGCCGCCGACGGCGAACCCGGCGACGACGCCGAGGTTGTTGGTCGTGTTGGACAGTGTCGCCGCGAACGCATAGCGGTCGCCTTCGCCGATGACGTCCGGCAGCATCGCTGCGCGGGCCGCCAGGAAGGGCGGCTCCATCAGCGCGACCAGCGTGACGAGGACGAGCAGTGCTGCGATGGGCATGCCCGGGATGGCGATGCCGAGCACGAGAACCACGCGCACGAGGTCGGAGGCGATCATCACGGTCCGGCGCGGCATCCGGTCGGCGTAGCCCGCGAGCAGCGGGCCGCCCACCACCCACGGCAGGTAGGAGACGCCGAAGCTGACCGCCGTCAGCAGAGCTGAGTGGGAGCGGTCGAACACCAGCAGCGCGACGGCGATGCGCGCCAGCTGGTCTCCGACGACGCTGAGCGCCTGGGCGGCGTACATCGCGCGGAACTCGCGGTTGGCGAGCACATCGCGAACCGTTATCCGCGGCGCCACCGCCGCCTGACTCATCACGCCCCCTGGGCTGCCGACTGAACCCGCTTCCACTGTCTCATCCGTCACACCAGTTCTCAGGGATTGCGGGCAATGGCGGTCGAATGGGGCGCGGGTGGCGGTGGATACGGTCAGGTGTTGTGACCTCCTCTTCCGCCGTCGGCCCTGTCGGACCTCCTGCAGCGCCGCGACTGCGCATCCTGATCGTCGGCGGGGGTTATGTCGGGATGTACACCGCGCTACGGCTCCAGAAGGAGCTGCGGCGTTCCGAGGCGACCGTCACGGTCGTCGACCCGCAGCCGTACATGACCTACCAGCCGTTCCTGCCAGAGGCCGGAGCCGGCAACCTCGAGCCGCGACACGTCGTCGTGCCCTTGCGCAGGGTGCTGCGCGGCTGCGACGTGCTGAGCGGCCGGATCACGTCGATCGACCACGCCGCGCGCCGCGCGGAGTTCGAGCCGCTCGAGGGGGAGTCGCGTTCGCTGGAGTACGACGTCCTCGTGCTCGCCCCGGGGTCGATCGCGCGCACGCTGCCGATTCCCGGGTTGCGTGAGTGCGGCATCGGCTTCCGCACGGTGGCCGAGGCCATCTACCTGCGCAACCACGTGTTGTCGAAGCTCGATGTCGCGGCGACGACGACGGATCCGGAATTGCGGCGTCGCGCTTTGACCTTCGTCGTCGTCGGTGGCGGCTATGCGGGTGTCGAGGCCATGGCTGAGCTCGAGGACATGGCGCGTGACGCGCTGCGCTTCTACGACGGGCTCTCGCCCGTCGACATGCGCTGGGTGATGGTCGAGGCGACGGGACGCATCCTGCCCGAGGTGAGCGAGGACCTCGGGCGCTACACCATCGGCGAGCTGGAGAAGCGGGGCATCGAGGTCAAGCTGCACACGCGCGTGGAGTCGTTGCTCGATGGCGAGGTCGCCCTGTCGTCGGGGGAGCGGTTCAGCGCGGAGACGGTGGTGTGGACCGCGGGCGTGCGGGCGAATCCGCTGTTGGAGGCGACCGACCTGCCTCTGGACGAGAAGAAGCGCGTGCGCTGTACGCCGACATTGCAGGTGCTCGGCGTCGCTGATGCCTGGGCGGCGGGCGATTGCGCGGCGGTGCCGGACCTGTCGAAGGACGACCCTGCCGCCGTCACGTCACCTTCGGCGCAACATGCGGTGCGCCAGGCGAAGGTGCTGGCGGAGAACCTGCTCGCATCGTTCCGTGGCGCCGAACTGACGTCGTACCGGCATTCATATGCAGGCTCGGTCGCAAGTCTCGGGCTGCGCAAGGGTGTCGCGGAGATCTATGGCGTGAAACTGCGAGGTTTCCCCGCATGGTTCATGCACCGGACGTATCACATGACGCGGATGCCGACGTTCAACCGCAAGGTACGGGTCGTTGCGGACTGGACGCTGGCGCTGTTCTTCCGACGCGAGATCGTGTCGCTGGGTGCGTTCGCGAACCCGCGCGAAGAGTTCGAAGCAGCCGTTCCTGTGGAGAAGTCGACCGGTTGAAAACTGTTGCTACGCAACAGAAACTGTCGTACCCACGGCGTACGTTTCCTGCATGTCCACACCAGGCAATCCTGTAGAGGTAACCGACATCGAGTTGTTTCGTCTAGCTGGGACGAAACGCACGTGGCGCGAGGCTCTCCGCACACTCGGCCTGGCGGCGACGTCGGACAACATCGCTGCGTTCAAGCGCCGTGCGGCAGCTGAATGCGTCGACATCAGCGGTGTCAAGATGCGACGGCTGATGACAGACATCGGGACAGAGGAACTGCGACGTGCGGCCGAGGGCGCGAAGACGTTCGCCGAGGTGCTTCGACGACTTGACCTCGAGGTTGGCGGCTCTACCTACAAGAGCCTCGCGGAAGTGTGCGCTCGCCGGTCGGTGCAACTTCCGCCGGCCCCGTGTGCGAGGAAGCCGGCGGACCGTGGCGGCCGCGGCCGGTGCTCCGACGAGCGGATAATCGCCGCGTACGCCGACGCGAGGAGCATGGCGGATCTGTTGCGCCGGTTGGGGCTCGCTCCCGAGGGTGGCAACTATCGATGGATGGAGAGCAGGCTCGAACAACTCGGACTGGACGCTGGCGACTTGCGCACCCGCGGCCGCACGTGGTCGCGGGGGCAGCGCACTGGACCGCGCAGGACGCTCGAGTCCTATCTCCAGCCGAACACGCGATGCTCCGGTAGCTGGCTCGCGAAGCGCCTGGTTGAAGCTCAACTGCTGTACGACCTCTGCTACGGATGCCTTGGCATGACCTGGTGCGGCCAGCCGATCCCGTTGGAGCTCGATCACATCAACGGTGACAGCACCGACAACAGGCTCGCAAACCTGCGTCTGCTGTGCCCGAACTGTCATGCGCTGACGCCGACCTATCGAGGGCGCAACATCGGCAGAAACCGTAAGGTTGTGACGTAGCCCGAGTGCTGTAACTGGTAGCCAGCGGGGCCTTAAAAGCTCGCGGCCCGAAAGGGCGTGTGGGTTCGAATCCCACCTCGGGCACTCTCTGTGTGACGCTGGATGCGTGCCTGATGCTTCCCCGCCGGAGTTCCCATCGCCTGCAACGCGTGACAGGACGTCGCGACCCTTCCCCCGCGAGGCCTATGTGTTCGGCTGGCTCGCGATCTGCGTCGTCCTCGCGGAAGGGATCTACAACCTCGCGACCGGCGTGCTGGGGACGGGGATCATCCTGATCTGCCTGGTCCCGGTGATGCTGTGGTTGATGCTCATCCGCCCTCGCCGCCACATGCGGAGATAGCGACGGCAGTAGCTCGAAAGGCGCGCCCGCGTGTACTGATCTTCAGCCAACCGATCTTGAGTGTTGTCTCTGAGGTCGGTCATCGAGCACCGCTCCCTCATGCCACGGATCCAGGAGCGGGGCGGTTCAGTACACCTGGTAGTAGCGGTAGACGCTGTTGGCGGAGGTGAGCGTGCTCGTGCCGGCGACAGTCGCCCTGACTCGCCAGGCGCCCCTCGTCGACGTCACGCCCGTTTTCGCCAGGCGCCACGCGCCGTTGGAGCTCGATGCCCGCACGGTCACGGTGGCCTTGAGCCGCCAGACACCGCCTGAGCGGTAGTAGAAGCGGACGGTCACGCTGCGGGTCGCGGCCGGGATCGGCACCGGCGTCGCCTTACCGCCAAAGTAGACAGTCGCGTACCTGCGGTCCCGGCAGGCCGTGCTGACCGACGCGCCGCAGGCACGGGTGGCCCCTGCGCGAGTGGTCTCCCGCTCGGTGAGCACGGTCGTCGCCTGGACGACGACCGCAGCACTCACCGCAGGTGCGCTCGAGCCGCCCGCGTTGTGCGCGGTCACCGCGCACGTCAGCCTGCGTTGCAGGTCGGCGCTCACGACGAGGTGGGTGCTGGCGGTGGCGCCGGTGATGGCAGCGCCGTTCCGGTACCAGAGCCGCGTGTAGCTGGTCGGCGACCACCGCCACGTGCCGTTCGAGCAGGTCAACGTCTTGCCCAGGCGCGCCGTGCCCGTGATCGCCGGTCGCGTGAGGTTGCTCGGGGCAAGCGCGGAGAAGGTGGCGGTGACAGTCTGCGCGCTGCTCATCGTCACCTGGCAGCTGCCGGTGCCACTGCAGGCGCCGGACCACCCTGCGAAGCTCGACCCGGAGGCCGGAGCGGCGTTGAGGGTGACGAGAGTGCCGCTGCTGTAGGCGTGTGAGCAGGTGGCCCCACAGCTGATCTGTCCGTCGGTAGAGGTGACCGTGCCTGAGCCGGACCCCGTCTTCGAGACGGTGAGACTGTGTTGGACGAGTGTTCCGATGACGGCGTTGCCGACGGTGTCTCCGGTGATGCACAGGAGCTCGGACGGGCAGGAGACGGCGGAGATCGCCCCCGATGGGTCGATCGCCGTCGGCGCCCATGCGGCCGCGCCGCCGGTCGGCTCGGTCGAGGTGACGACCTGGCCCGCGATGTCGCCCGCGACGCACAGCGACGACACGCAGGACACGGACGTGAGCCGGCGGCTCGAGTCGACGGTGTAGACGGCGTTGCCGGTGCCGGTCATCGTCACGAGGGTGCCGGCGAGCCCTACCGCGACGCACAGCGAGGTGGAGGGGCAGGACACCGCGGCGAGGCCGGCGCCCGCGGCGTAGACAGGCGACCAGGTGCCGGCGCCGCCTGCCGGGTTGGTCGACATGAGCACGTTTCCTGCACCGTCGACTGCGACGCACAGTGACACGGACGGGCACGACATGCCGGACAGGTAGTTCAAGCCCGCGGGCGCGTTGTCGACGTGCGTCACCGTCCATGCGCCCGCTCCACCGGTCGGATTGGTCGAGGTGACCACGTTGCCTACGCCGTCACCGGCGATGCACAGCGAAGCCGACGGACATGAGACGGACCAGAGCCGGTGGGTGCCGTCGACGTTGGCGGCAGCCCACGTGCCGGCGCCGGTGGGATTCGTCGACGTGAGCGCGTTGCCGACGTCGTCGACGGCCACGCAGAAAGACGCGGACGGGCAGGACACCGCCGTGAAGGCGTTGGGACTCAGGGCGGCACCGTCGACGTGGCCGAAGGTCCAGGTGCCACGGGACGGACTGGTGGACGCGAGCACGTTGCCGCCGTCGTCGACGGCGACGCACAACACCGAGGAGGGGCACGAGACGCCGGCGATGCCGCTGACGCCCAGCGGGGCGGAGATCCAGGCGCTCGACCCACCGGTCGGGTTGGTCGAGGTGGTGATGGTGCCGACGCTGGCATCGGAGACGGCGACGCACAGTGACACGGACGGGCAGGAGAGGGAGTACAGCGCGACGTTGCTTGCCGTCCACGCCGCAGCTCCGCCGGTCGGGTTCGTCGAGGTGAAGATGTGCCCGTCCCGGTCAGTGACGATGCACAAGGTTGTGGCGGGGCAGGTGACGGCGGCATCGTACGAGCTGGTCGAGCCACCGACGTAGGTCGTGTTCCAGGCGTCGCTTCCGCCGGTTGGGCTCGTCGAGGTGATCACGTCGCCCGAGTCGTCGGCGACGACGCACAGCGATGCCGAGGGACAGGAGACGGCCTGCAGGCTACGCGTCGCGGCCACGTTGACGACGGTCCAGGCCGCGCCCGCGGTGGGGTCACTTGTGCTGATGACGTTTCCCCAGATGTCAGTAGCCACGCACAAGGAGGCCGTGGGGCAGGAGATTGCGGACAAGGGATGGGTGCCGTCCACGTTCGACTTGGTCCAGGCAACGGCACCCCCGGTGGGGTTGGTCGAGGTGAGCACGTTGCCTTGGTCGTCGACGCCGACGCACAGCGTCGTCGTCGGGCAGGAGATGGCGTTGAGGCGTCGGTCGTCGACCGAGGTGATCGTCCATGCTGCGACGCCCCCGGTGGGGTCCGTCGCGGTGATGACGTTGCCCCAGTCGATCGCGACGCACAGCGTCGTGGTCGGGCAGGAGACGTCGGAGATCAGGTTGCTGTCATCGACGTGGTAGACGACCTTCCACGCATCGGTGCCGCCGGTCGGGTTCGTGGAGGTGGCGACGTTGCCGACGCCGTCACCTGCCCAGCCGACGCTGACACAGAACGTTGACGTGGGACACGAGATGCCCCCTAAGCCCGGAGGATGACCGAACGGCGGCTGGTGGTCGATCAGCGCGGGAGCCGACCACGTCAGAGGCGAGGACGCGTTGATCTCATTGCCGGCCGCCGTCCTCAGTGGACTGGCGCCGGCGTTCGGAATCGCGAGTTCACCGGCAACGACAGCGGCAACCGCCCACCCGATCAACGTACGAACGCGGGGCCCGTTCATCAGCCCTCCCTGAGCGCCCTGGCGCTCGCTGCAGCCGTGCTCATCAGCGATGAACGAATCGGACGCTAGGCGGACACCGGAACGCTGCACAGGGTCGGAAGCCCTCTCTTGAGCTGACCCGTTCTGCACAAACGTCGTGACAGTGTCTGCACGTCGGTCAACCGACGGACCAGTTCGCCGTCTGGTCGGCATAGCCGCTGTCCATCGTGAAGTGGATCGCGACGACTTTGGCCGAGCTGGGTAGCTCGAAGACGGTGTATCCGGTGACGTCCTTGCCGGGCTGCATCGTCACCGTGGCCGGGACGAGCGGTCCAGCGGCCACTGAGTAGACGGTCACCGCTTCGTAGGTCCGGCCCCCGGCTACGACCAGGCTCGCGGAGTTGTCCGGCGCGTCGTCATACACCCTGGTGCCGATGTTGCGGATGCGGAACTGCACCGCGACGTAGCGGTTTCCGGCGGCCGGCGTGTCGTCCGCGGAGGTTGCCGGGTCGACGACGGCGAGCGCCGTGACCGCAGTCTTCGAGCCCGCGTCCATGCCGGCCAGGTTGACCGTCGTTCCGAGCGAGACCGCCGGGCCTACCGTCGTCGTCGGCGCAGCTGACGCCGGCGGCGCGGACGACGCAGCGGGTTGCGGCGTGGTGCCGGACTTGCCGCCACCGCCGACGACCAGGACCGCGGCGACCACCGCGGCGACGACCACCACCGCGGCGACCGCCCCCCACAGCCACCATGACCGCCGCGGCGGGACCGGCGCCGCAGCCGGCGCGGCCGGTCCGATCGGCGGCGTGGCGGTCTCGGGGAGCACCGCTGTCGCCGTGGAGCCGCCCTGCGCTGCAGTCGTGACAGCGGTCTCGGCCTTGCCGTTGATGCGTTCCAGCAGCAGACGCACCGTGCCGACGAGCTGCTCCAGGTGCTGCTCCATAGGCGGGGTGATGGCGTCGAGCCAGTGCGCGTCGGAGATGAAGTACTCGAGCGCAGGTGAGGGTGCCACCTCCTGCACCCGGAACGGCAGGATCGGCACGCCGTGACTGACGGCTCGCTCGATCTCCCGGTGAACGTGCCGCGACTGGTTGGAGTTGTCCGAGAAGACCAGGACAGTGAGCTTCGTCGCGCTGAGGGCCTCGACGATCGACTGCGCGTAATCCGTTCCCGGGATGACGTCGCGGGGTGCGATCCAGCACCGGATCCGGTTCTGCTCGAGCTTGGAGCAGATCGCGTTCGCGATCGTCCGGTCCTTCGACGAGTGGCAGATGAAGACGTCGTGGGCCACGTCCCACCTCCCGCACTCGTCCGCGGCGGCGTCTCGCGCCACGGCCATTGTGCGAACGGACGCGCTGACGGCCCAGTGCCGAAGGTCCCGGTTCGCGACCCCGCGCGGTGGGCCGTTCGCCTCTGGCCGAGCCTCGCCGCGCTTCCTACGGTCGAGGTGCCTGACCGAGAGGTCGGAGGTACAGCCATGGCGCAAGCCCCCGCACCTGAGCAGCCGTCCGCCGAGCGCGGCTCTCCGCCCGGCGGCATGTCCTCGGCCGACGTGTTCATCAGCCACGTCGAGGAGGACTCGCGCGTGGCGAGGCAGATCGGCGAAGCGCTGAACGCCGTCGGCTACTCGACCTGGCTCTACGAGACCGACGCCGTCCCCGGGCCGTCTTATCTGCTGCAGACCGCGAACGCGATCGAAGGATCGCGAGCGGTCATCGTGCTGATCTCGGCGGACTCGCTGGGGTCGAACCAGGTGACCGCGGAGGTCGTGCGCGCGCACGAGGCGACCAGGCCGTTCCTGCCGGTGCTCATCGGCATCTCGCATGCGGAGTTCGCCAGCCGTCAACCGGAGTGGCGCGAGGCCATCGGAGCCGCGACGACCATCGCCATGCCGGGTCGGGGGATCAGCGAGGTGCTGCCACGGATCGTCGACGGTCTCGAGGCCCTAGGCGTCGAGGCGACCGGCCAGAAGGTGCTGCGCCACGCTGCCGCTGCGCCTCCAGCGGCACCGCCGTCGGTCCGGGCGGTCACGCGGCGGTTCAGTGGCCGGCAGAAGCTCTTCGTCGTGATCGCGACCGTCGTGCTGGTGCTTGCCGCCGTGATCGGGTTCGTGGCGACACGCGGTGGGGGCGGAGCCGCTCCGAGCAGTACGCCGACGGCACCGGCGAGCGCGGCGATCGAGGCCCCGACGAGTGGCGCGACTGAGCCCACTGCTTCCGCTGATGCGCGGAACACCCCCTTGCAGACATTGCAGGGCGCGGCACGGGTGACGGCCGCGCGTCTGGTCAGCCAGGACTGCCCGCCGGGCGAACTCCCGGGGGAGTGCAAGACGGCACCTGCCGGCAGCCGCTTCCTGGCCTTGGACATCTTCCCGTGGGGTGGAGGCGACTTCGTCTTCAACGAGTCACTGTCGATGTCGGCGTTCTCGTCGTACGTCTCGTTCGACGGCCAGCGGGCGACGCCGGTGCGCACATGGACGCTCGAAGGCAAGCCGAGCGGATTCCGGGTCGTCTACGCGATGGTCCCGGCGTCCGCTGACGGCAAGGTGGCCATCCTGTCCTGGGACAACAACCCCGCGCTGAAGATCCACCCGAGGTCGTGACCGGCCATGGCCGACCTTCGAGATGACCGGGACCTGGCTCGAGAGCCGCGCCCGCTGACTGTCGCGGTCGTGGGCGACGTCACGCTCGACTGGTTGGTCGCTCGCATGTCCCAGCCATCGAAGCGCAACGTCTGGACCGAGCTCAGCTCCGCGTTCCTCAGCGGCCATCCCGGCGGCGCGGCGTTGCTGGCGGATCTCCTGGAGGAGATGAGTCGCGCGCTGGTGCACTCCGGCGGGCCGAATGTCCGAGTCCTGGCCACCCGGCCGCCGGCGTCGGTGCGACCCGGGGATCCGCACTTTCATCACACGTACGCGATCTGTTCGCATGGCGGTGGCCATGACGGCGCGTGGCGGGTCGAGGAGTTCCTCGGCGTCATGCGCGCCCGGGCAGCGGTCCGCCCCGCGCAGACGGTGCCGGAGGAGGCCGACCTGCTCGTCGTCGACGACGGCAACCTCGGCGCCCGGCAGCTGCTCTCCGGTGCGGAGGGATCACTCGACGCACGCTGGGTGCTGGCGAGCATGGCGGCACCCGTGGCGAAGGGTCCGTTGTGGGACCGGCTGACTGACGTCGCCGATCGCCTGGTGATCGTCACCACCGTCGACGACCTGCGCGCCAGTGAGGTCGAGGTGAGCCGGGAGCTCTCCTGGGAGCGCACGGCCCAGGACCTCGTGAGTGAGCTGTTGCACGATCCGGCGGTCAACGACCTGTCGAGGGCGGCTCATCTCGTCGTCTCGTTCGACTCTGCCGGCGCTTTGTTGCTGTCGACGAACCGGTCCGGACCGGTGGCGACGCTCGTCTTCGACCCGGTCGCAGTCGAAGGCAGCAGGGGCCGCGAGAGCGCCGGAGGCATGGTCGGCTACACGTCCTGTCTCGTCGCGGGCCTCGCCCGCGCGTTGCTCGTGGATCCCCGCGAGCCGGACCTCGTGTCTGGCATCCGGCGGGGACTCGGCGGCATGCGCGCCCTGCAGGCGGGCGGGTACGACGCAACGGTCGTGAGGGGGCTCAGGACGCTTCGCTTCCCCCTGCGGCGCGTCGTGACGGCGATGCAGACCGAGCCGAGCACGCACGCTGTTGCTCCGGTGCCGCTGCTGTCGGCGCCGGAGGACAAGGAGTCATGGACGATCCTCAGGGACCGTCACACCGGGGGGCTCGACTCGCTGGCGAGGCGCATCGTGCTCAACGGTCCCGAGCACGCGCTCACCGGCGTGCCGATCGGGCGGTTCGGAAAGCTGCTCACCGTCGACCGCCGGGAGATCGAAGGCTATGGCAGCCTCCGGACGCTGATCCGTGAGTACGCCGGGCAGGCACACCCGAAGCGCCCGTTGTCCATCGCGGTCTTCGGTCCACCGGGTGCGGGCAAGTCGTTCGGGGTGTCAGAGGTGGCCCGCGCCGTGCTGCCCGAGCGCATCCGCTGCCTGACCTTCAACTGTTCCCAGCTCGGCGGGCCGGGTGATCTGATCGCCGCTCTGCACCAGGTTCGCGACGCCGTGCTGCAAGGCGCGCTGCCGCTCGTCTTCTGGGACGAGTTCGACTCCTCGCTGGACGGGAAGGCGCTGGGCTGGCTGCGGTTCTTCCTCGCGCCGATGCAGGACGGGGCATTCCAGGAAGGGCAGGTCGAGCACCCCATCGGTCCGGCAATCTTCGTCTTCGCCGGCGGCACGAGTGACCGGATGTCGGCGTTCGCCGCGCAGACGAGCGAGGCCTTCCGACTCGCGAAGGGACCGGACTTCGTCAGTCGGCTGAAGGGCTATGTGGACGTTCTCGGTCCGAACCCGGCAGGGCCGGACCTCGACAGCGACCCGTACTGCCTGATCCGTCGGGCCATCCTCGTGCGATCGGTCCTCAGTCGCGACGTGCGCGGGATCTTCCACTCTCAGGACGGCATGGACGTGGTCGACATCGATCCGGGCGTGCTTCGAGGGTTCCTGCTCGTCAACCGTTTCCGCCACGGAGCGCGTTCGATCGAGTCGATCGTCACGATGAGCCTGCTCGGCGGAAAGAGCCGCTACGAACGTTCCTGCCTTCCCTCTGACGCGCAGCTCGAGCTCCATGTCGACGCGGCGGAGTTCCGCGCTCTCGTGCATCGTTTCGATCTCGGCCGCGAGCTGTCCGATCGGCTGGCCGAGGCTGCCCACGTCGTGTGGTGCGGCCGCATGCTGAGCGCCGGCTTCGCGTGGGGGGAGGCCACGGACGACTACCTGCGCGCGCATCCGTCACTGGCGGCGTACGCCGGGCGGCCGCACATGGGACCCGCGCACCCGGCATTGGTCGCGTTCGCTGCGTTGCCCGAGAACGTGCGTGAGGAGAACCGCGCCGTGGTCCGGGACATCCCGAACAAGCTCGCCGCGGCCGGCTATGTGATGCGGCCCAGTCACGGACCGGTGGTCGAACGGTTGCTCCCCGACGACGAGATCGAGCAACTGGCGCAGGGGGAGCACGAGCGGTGGATGCGCCGACGGCTCGACAACGGCTGGCGCTACGGCTGCCCACGGGACGACAAGGAGCGCAGGCATCCCTCGATCGTTCCTTGGCACAAGCTCTCTGACGACGAACGCCGCGGGAACTTCGGCGCCTTCGCTGACGCCGTCGGGGATGAGGAGCTCTCCGAAGCGGAGAAGGAGAAGGACCGGGACGTCGTCCGCGCGATCCCTCACATCCTCGCCGTCGCGGGATACACGATCGACAGCCTCAGTCCCGACCGTCCGGCGCTACGGCGTCCTGATCGGACCGGCAGCGCCGTCCCACGACCAGCGCGGGATCGCCAGACCTGACGGCACGGTCGGCGGATCGTCCGGATAGGCGACGAACTCCCTCACCGCGCACTCCATGTAGGCCCTCATCGCGGCGCGGAACTCGGTGTCCGCAGGCAGGGTCGCGTCGTCCATCGCGGCGACGAAGCACTCGACGAATCGCCGTGCGAGGTCATCCATGTCGCCGTGACCCGAGTGCATCGCGAGCAATGTCGTCTGGTCGCCTGCGCATTCCTGCGAGTACGCCGGGGGACCGCCCAGCACCTCACCCCAGTACGCCGCCAAGCGCTCCACATGTTGCGGATGCTGTCCGGGATGCGAGAACGGATGGTTCAGCTCCGGATCCGCCAGGCACCGCGTGTGGTGGGCCTCCGCCAGGCGGAGCATCGCCTGCGCCCCGCCGGCGAAGTCGAACAGCGAGGGTCGCAGCAGCCTTCGTGCCGACGCGCAGAACACTTCGACCGCTGCCTCGTCCGGTGGCTCCCCTTCCGCGAACATGGCGGTCTGCAGGGCCGGACCGTAGGCGCCGCTGTGCGCGTCGATCGTCTCGGTTGTCGCCGGCTGAACGACGAAGTGCACGTGGCCGGCCAGACGTCCTGCGTGCGACCACAGGCATACGTACACCTGCTCCGGTTCGACCAGCTGCTGTACGACGCCGGCGACTCGGGTCAGCAACGGACCGAGCTCCGCGGACTCGTCCGGTGAGAGGTCAGCGACGGAGCTCACGTGCCGCAACGGCTTGACGAGCAGGGTGCCGACGCCGAGCGGTCCGACACAGTGCTCGACCCGCCATGACGCGCTCTCGTGGACGACTCCGCCGGGCAGCGGCTGACGTCCGCTGGTCAGGTCACACGCGAGACACCCGGTCAGGTCCGACGTCACGACGGCGACCGATGCTGATCCCAGCCCGGACGGAGCAGGCAGAACTCATTGCCCTCCGGGTCGCGGAAGACCGTGAACACGTCGCCGTCGTACACGTCGGTCGCGCGAGCAGCGCCGAGAGCTTCGGTCGTCGCAATCGCGGCGTCGTAGTCCGTCGTCGCCAGGTCGAGGTGCATCCGGTTCTTCACGGTCTTCGGCTCGGGCACGCGGATGAAGTCGAGCCGCGGCCAGCCCGGAAGATGCAACGTCGCATCTCCGTCGTCGTCGTACACGATCTCGCCGCCGACCAGCTGCTGCCACCACTGCGCCAACGTGGCCGGCTCCGCGCAGTCGAACACCACGCACGCCAGCCCGTCGATCGGCGCCGCCAACAGACGTCAGCCTTCGACGTCCGGCCCGGCGCGCGTGAGGTCGAGCCGGATCAGCACGCGATGCTCCTTCTCCATCGCGGCCCGGTAGTCGTCCCAGTCGGGATGCTCGCCGGCTATCGACCGGTAGTAGTCGACGAGCCCGTCCATCGCCTCGGGCAGCGACACCACGTCGACCGATCCCTCGACCTGCACGAAGCCGCCATAGAACGCGTCGGGGAAGACGCACAGCCAGGCCCGTGGTTCCCGTCGTACGTTCTTCACCTTGACGGCCGTCTCGCGGCTCGAGACGACGACCCGGCCGTCACCGTCGACGGTGCAGGCGACCGGCGACATCTGTGGCGTTCCGTCGCGACGCATCGTCGCGAGGACGGCGTGGTGGTTCGAGCGGAGGTAGTCGCGGGCCTCGTCGAGGTCCACGCGTCAGCTGCGAGCGGCGGCGCGGCGCTTGTCGTGCTCGTGCACGATCGCGCGGGCGTAGCCGTGCGGCAGCCCGTGCTCGTCGGCGAGCCAGTTCACCCGTTCCTCGAAGCGGAGCAGGGCGGGTCCGTCGTTGAGACAGGACAGCCAGGACGGCAGGTCGCGGCCCGTCACCTCGGGGATCCGCGCCAGCAGCGACTGGTGGGTCTCCGCGGAGTGGGGCATCGACATTTGGCGCCTCCTGGCGGCGGTTCCGGGGCTGATCAGCACAGCCTGCCTCAGTGTCTCATTGCCGACAAGACCCATGCGGCCGAAACGTCCCTAGTCTGGCCACCGGATGACCCCCGACGACGAGCGCAGCGCCGCCGAGGCCGACCTGGCTCGGCTCGTACGGCGCCTGCGCGGCTTCAGCCGTCGCGCCTGGAGCCAGCATGCGGTCGAGGAGCGGGTGCGCGCGCTGGCCTCGGCGCTCGTCGTCATCGGCGGGGAGGGTCACCGGCTGCCCGACGACCTTCCGACGCATGCGCTCGCGGACGTCATCGCGGTCGTCGGTCACGACGCCCTGAACGTCGAAGGAGCAGCGCCCGCGGTGCGGGCACTGCTCCTCGATGCTCTCGACGCGACGCGCTAGCCCAGCAATCGCCAGATGTCGGCCCTCTATGGCCGCTATTTGGCGATTGGGCTTGGTCTAGCTGAGGCGCTCGATCACCATGGCCATGCCCTGGCCACCACCGACGCACATCGTCTCGAGACCGAACGTCTTGTCGTGGTACTGCAGCGAGTTGATGAGTGTCGTTGTGATGCGCGCGCCGGTCATGCCGAACGGGTGACCGACCGCGATCGCGCCGCCGTTGACGTTGAGCTTGTCGCCGAACGGGTCGATGCCGATGGCCCGTGCCGAGGGGATCACCTGCGCGGCGAAGGCTTCGTTGATCTCGACGAGGTCGATGTCGTCGATCGACATGTTGGCGAGCGCGAGAGCGCGCTTGGTCGCCTCGATCGGGCCGAGGCCCATGATCTCCGGCGACAGAGCCGACACACCGGTCGAGACGATGCGCGCGAGCGGCGTGAGCCCGAGCGCCTTCGCCTTCTCGTCGCTCATGATGACGACAGCCGCGGCGCCGTCGTTGAGCGGACAGCAGTTGCCCGCCGTCACGGTGCCGTCGGGACGGAACACGGGCTTCAGCTGCGAGACGCCCTCGATCGTCACGCCGGCGCGCGGGCCGTCGTCCTTGGCGACCTCGGTGCCGTCCGGCTTGGTCACGGGGATGATCTCCCGCTCCCAGAACCCGTTGGCGATGGCCTTCTCCGCAAGGTTCTGCGAGCGCACGCCGAACTCGTCCTGCTCCTCGCGCGAGACGCCTTCCATCTGCGCGACGTTCTCGGCGGTCTGGCCCATCGCGATGTAGACGTCGGGGATGTCGCCGCCCTCGCGGGGGTCGGTCCACTTCGGCGCGCCGGCCTCACCGAGCTTGGCGGAGTGGGCCTGGCGGTCGGCGAACACCGGGTTGGTGGTCTCCGGCAGCGAGTCGCTGTTGCCCTTGACGAACCGGCTGACCATCTCGACACCGGCGCTGATGAACGCGTCGCCCTCGCCCGCCTTGATCGCGTGGAAGGCCATCCGCGTGGACTGCAGCGACGAGGAGCAGTACCGCGTGATCGTCGTACCCGGAAGTGTGTCGTGGCCGAGAAGCACGGCGACGACGCGCGCCATGTTGTAGCCCTGCTCGCCACCCGGAAGACCGCAACCCAGGATCAGGTCGTTGATGTCCTTCGGGTCGAGCGCCGGCACCTTGTCCAACGCCGCCTTGATGATGGTCGCGGCCAGGTCGTCGGGACGGAAGTCGACGAGCGACCCCTTGAACGCGCGTCCGATCGGCGAGCGTGCGGTGGAAACGATGACGGCTTCAGGCATGACGGCTCCTCACTCCAGGTCCAATCAAGATACGTTCCCGGCTGTGGAGGTCTACGACTCGGTCGTCGGGCTCATCGGCAACACCCCGCTGGTGCGCCTCAACAGCGTCACCCGTGGGCTCCCCACGCAGGTCCTGGCGAAGGTCGAGTACCTCAACCCGGGCGGATCCGTGAAGGACCGGATCGCCGAGCGGATGATCGACGCGGCGGAGAAGTCCGGCGAGCTGAAGCCCGGCGGCACCATCGTCGAGCCGACGAGCGGGAACACCGGCATCGGGCTGGCCATCATCGCCCAGCAGCGCGGCTACAGCTGCGTGTTCGTCTGCCCGGACAAGGTGAGCCAGGACAAGATCAACGTGCTTCGCGCGTACGGCGCCGAGGTGGTGGTCTGTCCCACGGCCGTGCCCCCGGAGCACCCCGAGTCCTACTACAACGTGTCGGACCGGCTCGCAGCCGAGCGCCCCGGCGGCTGGAAGCCCAACCAGTACGCCAACGTCAACAACCCCCTGTCGCACTACGAGACCACCGGCCCCGAGATCTGGCGGCAGACCGACGGCAGGGTGACGCACTTCGTTGCCGGCGTCGGCACCGGCGGGACGATCAGCGGCGTCGGCCGCTACCTCAAGGAGGTCAGCGAAGGCCGGGTGCGCATCATCGGCGCCGACCCCGAGGGCTCCGTCTACTCCGGCGGCACCGGTCGCCCCTACCTCGTCGAGGGCGTAGGTGAGGACTTCTGGCCGGAGACCTACGACAAGTCGGTGACCGACGAGATCCTTGCGGTGAGCGACGCGGACTCCTTCGAGATGACCCGGCGGCTCGCTCGCGAAGAAGGACTGCTGGTCGGTGGTTCGTGCGGCATGGCGACGGTCGCCGCGCTACGGGTGGCGGCGACGGCAAAGCCGGACGACATCGTCGTCGTGCTGCTGCCCGACGGTGGCCGTGGCTACCTGTCGAAGATCTTCAACGACGACTGGATGGCCGACTACGGCTTCCTGTCGAGCGGCGACAAGAGCGAGACCGTCGGTCAGGTGCTCTCGCGCAAGGGGGCGCAGCTTCCGGAGTTCGTGCACGTGCATCCGTCGGAGACGGTGCGCGAGGCCATCGACATCCTCCGCGAGTACGGCGTCTCTCAGATGCCCGTCGTCAAGGAGGAGCCACCCGTCATGGCGGCCGAGGTCATCGGCTCCGTTGTCGAGCGGGACCTTCTCGACGCACTGTTCGACGGGCGGGCCCGGCTCGCCGACCCGCTCGAGCGGCACATGTCACCGCCGCTGCCGATGATCGGCGCCGGCGAACCGGTCGCGGCTGCCGTCGCCGCACTCCACGACGCTGACGCGGCCGTGGTGCTCGACGACGGCAAGCCGCGAGGTGTCGTCACGCGTCAGGACTTACTCGGCTTTCTCGCCGCCCAGTAGACATCCGCTCCGCGTCGGGGGCGTTGTCGCCGTAGACCGTCGTCAGCGAGCTGCCGAGCAAGGCGTCGAACAGCGAGCGGTAGTGCTGCATCGCCTGGCGGAGGTCCTCTGTCGTCGCGTTGCCGGCCTGGCTGCGCGCCTCGATGTCGCTCGCAGCGCGGTAACGGTCGACGATGTCCGAGTGGTCGACGGAGAGCATCGACTCGCGTTCGTCGGCATCGGTGGTCGGGTAGCCGCGCTCCCGCATGACGGTCGTCACCAGCTGCTGTGCTTCGCGGACTGCCTCTGCGGGCGCGTCGACGAACCGCTGCTGCACGAGTGTCCACTGCTCCTGGTAGCGGGAGGCAGCAGCCGGCGTCAGCTCGCGGATGTCGAGCTGGTCGCGCTGGGCCGCGCGGTCCCGAAGCTCGCGGTGCGCTTCGCGCTTGTTGTCGGTGAGGTCGATCGTCCTGTCGTACTCCGGGCCGAACCGGTCCTGCAGCGCGCGCCGGCGGCGACTCTGGACGACGGCCAGGGCGATGGCCGCGATGACGACGAGGGCCGCGACGATGATGACGATCGTGAGGGCCGTTCCGGACATTCTGTTTCCTCCTTCGGCCGGACTGGGGCTCGGCCTTTCCTGAAGGTGTGCCCAGGCTGTCCCTTGCCCGGCGGTGAGGATGGTGTCCCGAACGCCATTCGCCTCGCGGCCACCCGGGCATAGCCTGAGCGCGTGAGCGAGTTCGAGACGCGAGCCATCCACGCCGGCCAGGAGCCCGACCCGCTCACCGGCGCTGTCGTGCCGGCGATCTACCAGGTGTCGACGTACAAGCAGGACGGCGTCGGCGGCCTGCGCAGCGGTTACGAGTACAGCCGCAGCGCCAACCCGACGCGCACCGCACTGGAGTCATGTCTCGCGTCGATCGAAGGCGGCGCGCGCGGCCTTGCCTTCGCGAGCGGTCTCGCTGCCGAGGACACGCTGCTGCGGACGATCTGCAAGCCCGGCGACCACGCCATCATCCCGGGCGACGCCTACGGCGGCACCTACCGCTTGTTCGCGCGCGTGCTCGAACGCTGGGGCCTCGAGTTCACTCCGGTCGCGCAGCAGGACCTCGCCGGCGTCCGTGCCGCGGTGCGCGACAACACCACGGTCGTCTGGTGTGAGACACCGACCAACCCTCTCCTCAACGTCGCGGACATCGCGGCGCTGGCAGGTGTCGCCCGCGAGGCCGGCGCCCGCCTGGTCGTCGACAACACGTTCGCGTCGCCGTACCTGCAGCAGCCCCTCGACCTCGGTGCGGACGTCGTCGTCCACTCCACGACCAAGTACCTCGGCGGGCACAGTGACGTCGTCGGCGGCGCGCTGGTCGCGGCTGACGAACAGCTCGGCGAGGAGCTCAGCTACCACCAGAACGCCATGGGCGCGGTCGCCGGCGCGTTCGACGCCTGGCTCGTCCTGCGCGGCATCAAGACGCTGGCCGTCCGCATGGACCGCCACTGCGACAACGCCGAGCGGATCGCTGCGTATCTCCGCGGCCGCGACGACGTCGTCGAGGTGCGCTACCCCGACAGCGACGAGGTCGCGCGCAAGCAGATGAAGAGGTACGGCGGCATGGTCTCCTTCCGCGTCCGCGGCGGGGAAGAGCAAGCGCTGGAGATCTGCCGGCGGACCAACGTGTTCACGCTCGCCGAGTCACTCGGAGGTGTCGAGTCGCTCATCGAGCACCCCGGGCGCATGACCCATGCCAGCGCTGCGGGCTCCCCGCTGGAGGTTCCCGGCGACCTCGTCCGTCTGTCGGTCGGCATCGAGAACGTCGACGACCTGCTCGCCGACCTTCGAGCCGCCTTCGCCTGAGTGCCCGGCGGGCCGCTCGCCCGACTGCAGGGTGCCGTCCCCCGTGAGCTCGCGAGTCTCGGGCATAGCCACGCCCGCCGCCACCGCCAGCGCGAGAACCACCGCCGTCAACCCGAACGCGTCCGAGTACGCGACGTCCGCGATCGCACCGGCGGCGACCGGTCCGACGACGTTGGCGACGTCCGACGACATCGAGTAGGCCGCGAACACCGGCCCGCCACGACCCTCGACGACGTCGCCGACGATCGCCGCCGGCGCGACGTCGAGCAGACCCGAACCGAAGCCCAGGATCGCCATCGAGATCAGGAAACCGGGCAGCGACGACCACAGCGCCAGGACGACGAAGGCGGTCCCGGACAGCGAGCAGCCTGCGATGAGCACCGGCCGCCGGCCGACCCGGTCGGCGAACTTGCCGGCGGGTAGCAGCACGAGGCCGTTCACTCCGGCAACGCACCAGAAGCCGACACCTGTCCACACGGGACTGCGATGGAGTACGTCGGCGACGAACAACGGGATGAGCGCGGCGCGGACGCCCATCGACGCCCATGCGTCCGCGAAGTTGGCCGCGAGCGCGGCGCGGAACGCCGGCATCCGCAGCGCGTCCGGCAGCGTCGTCCGGGTGGTCGCGACGGCGCTGCCCTTGTCCGCGAGCGGAGTCGAACGCAGCGCGACCATTGCGACCGCTCCGGCGACGGTGAGGGTGCCGGCGTAGATGAAGAACGGCAGCCGGATCGAGATGCTCGTGATGAAGCCGCCGAGACCGGGACCGGCGATGCCGCCGAGCAGGAAGCCGCCCGACCAGAGTCCGACGGCGCGGGCACGTTGCGCGGTGGGCACGAGCCGGACGAGCACGGACATCGCGCTGATGGAGAACATCGCGGACCCGACGCCGCCGGCGCCGCGCAGCACGAGCAGCTGCCAGTAGGACTGCGCGAGCCCCGCCAGCAGGCTGCTGACCGCGACGATGCCGATGCCGGTCGCGAGCACCAGCCGCTCGCCGACCGAGTCGATCAGGCGGCCGGCAGGAAACGCGAACGCGATCCGGAGGAACGCGAACGCGCTGATGACCGCAGCGGCCGCGGCCTTGCCGACGCCGAAGTCACGGGCGAAGACCGGCAGCGCGGGCGCGACGATGCCGAAGCCGAGCGCCACGAAGAACGCCACGACCACCAGGACTCCGACCTCTCGCGGGAGGTCCGCGAGAGGCGAACGGGGCACGGTGCCCATCCTCTCGCGCTGCGATCCAGCTCGCGGACGTGCCCGGCAGGGTTCCGGCGATCTACGTCGAACTCTCGGCAGTCACAGCCAGGCCCAGGTGGAGGGCACGTGCGCAGGTTGGTCCAGCTCGCAGCGTTGGTCACGCTCGTCCTCTCGGGCGTGATGATCGCCGGATCGTTCACGGCCGCGGACGCGACTGCGACATCCAGCACCAAACCGGGCGTGCTGCAGGCGGCATGGTTCTGGCAGACCGCCTACGAGCAGGCCGCTCCTCCGGTTGCTGCCGGTCCGGCGCCCGCCAGCGAACCGTCCGGTGTCCCGGACGGCGACCTGCCGGTCGCCCACACGTCCGGTGACGGCAGCTCGAGCAAGATGACCGCGCTGGCGTTCGACGTGAGCGCTCTGCCGCCGGGCAGCGTCGTCAACTCCTTCACCTTCAGCGTGACCGTCGACAACAGCCCGCAGGCCGTCAACTCCAGCGCCGCCGCGGCTCCCGTCGTCGCGTGCCTTCCGACCCGCTTGTGGCCGGCGACGCTCGGCGGCGACTACACCGACGAGCCGGCGGTCGACTGCACCAACAAGGTCAAGCCGAAGATCGACGGCAGCACCTACACCTTCGACATCACCTCGTTCGCCCAGAGCTGGGTCGACGACCAGAACTTCGGCGTCGCCCTCGTGAACGACCCGGACAACACCCAGACGCCGTTCCAGGTCGCCTTCACGGGTGCGAAGACGGTCAAGGCGACGATGAGCGCGACACCCGCCGCGCCGGTCCCGACGACCCAGCAACCGGTCAGCTCCTCGGGTGGCACGACCGCGGCCGGCGGAGTGACCACAACCTCCGGCGCATCCAGCGTCGCGCCGCCGACGGGGAGCGTGCCGCCGGACACGTCGGTCGCGACGACCGCAGACTCGGGTCAGGCGCCGCAGGTCGCGTCGTCGACGACGACGCCTCAGCTGCGAGCGGTGGCGCACGTGAGCCCGGCTTCGTCGGCGCCCAGCCGTGGCTTCTGGATCGGCGCCGCCGCGTTCGCCCTCCTGATCCTGCTCATGTCCCTCGTCCTCGGTGACCAGCCGGTGGCCGCCCGCACCGGCGGCGGCAGCCGGCTCGACCGCGTCCTTCGCGGCGCTTCCCCGGACGGCTCAGCCCTCGCAACCCGTTCCTGACTGCCCACCCCTCGAACCACGGAGACCCGATGAACCGCCCTCGTACCGGCATCCAGCTGCTGGCCGGCGCCATCGCTTTGACGTCGCTGACCGCGGCGTGCGGACTCAAGCCCGACGCCACGGCGACGCTCAAGACGGGAGCCGGTGCTGCGGCAGCCGCCGCGAGCAACGGCATCGCGCCGGGCGTGCCGGGTTCGACGAGCACGGTGCCCGGCGGTGCCGCGGGCTCGGCCCCCGGTGCGCCGGGAGTGGTCGCCGGTGGCCCCTCCGGCAGTGCGCCCAACGGCACGCTGTCCGGCGGCTCCAACAACGGCGCGATCGCGAACACCGGCGGTAACAACCCGGCCCCGTCGACCGGCGGAGCCTGCGGGGTGCCGCACGGCGGGACGACGACGGGCATCAGCGCGAACACCATCAACATCGGCCTGCACGCACCGCTCACCGGCACCGGCACGCCGTTCCCCAACAGCTCCTTCCAGGCCGGTGCCGCGACCTTCTGGCAGCAGCCGGGTCACGAGGTCTGCGGCCGCAAGGTGCAGGTGGAGTTCAAGGACGACACCTACACCCCGGCCGGTGCCCGCAACGTCTGCGGACAGATGGCCCAGCGCGACTTCCTCGTCGTCGGAGGCGGTGGCACCGACCAGATCCAGGCGTGCGCGACCGAGCAGCACATCCAGTCGCTCGGCGTGCCCTACCTCTCGCCCGGCGTCACCGACAACGGTCTCAACGGGCTGAGCAACTACTTCGCCGTCTCGCTGAGCTACGCGCAGCAGGGGTCGCTCGTCCTCAAGAACGCGCAGCAGCAAGGGATCGCCAACCCATCGCCCTCCAACGTCGACTCCGACAACTTCCCCGGCCAGAAGGCGGTCTGGGCGATCGTGACGGCGGCCACCCCGAACTTCGCCGGCGCTCGCAACGGCATCGAGCAGGCACTCACTGCCGCCCACATCCCGTACAAGGACTACCAGCAGGACCAGAACGGCAACTACCAGTCCGCAGCGACGCAGTTCGGCAGCCAGCTCGCGTTGAACGGCTTCAAGACCATCTTCGTCGACGCCGCGCCGGGCTACTTCGTCTTCATGTCCGGCGGCTACTACGGCGCCAACAGCGTCAATACGGCCAACTGGGTCGGCCCCGGTGTCACCTACACCGAGGTCACGGTCGCGCAGTACATCTGCAGCGGCAGCAAGAACCAGATCAGCGGTCACGCATGGTTCCTCGCGCCGGCGCCCGGCCTCGACCACGCGTCGCAGGAGTTCAAGGCGGCGTACAACGGCAAGTACGACGACATCGAGTGGTCCCTGTGGGGTCTTTCCGAGACGCTGTGGAAGCTGCTCACCAAGGCCGACGCCAACCTGACCAGGCAGAACTTCATCGCGTCGACGGAGCATGCATCGCTGCCGGCAGGTTCGGTGTATCCACCGATCGACTACGCGCACCACGGCGGGCACTTCGGTGGCACCGCTGCCTGGGTGCAGCGGGTCAACTGTGGCGCGACCGAGCCGGACCAGAGCCAGCCCGGCGCCTGGGACACCGTCGGCAGCAACTACCTGCGGTTGTACTGACATGCACGAGGTGCTCGCATCGGGCAGCCAGTTCAGCATTCAGCTGAACTTCCTCAGCCCGCTCATCGACGGCATCGCCAACGGCGCTGCCTACGGCCTGCTCGGACTGGGTCTGGTGCTGCTCTACAAGAGCAACCGGATCTTCAACTTCGCGCAGGGTGAGTTCGCGACCGTCGGCGCGATCGCGACCTACGTGTTCTACGCAGGCACGGGCTTCCTGCCGAAGCTGCCGTTCTTCCTCGCGGCAGTGATCGGCCTGCTCGTCGCGACCGGCGTCGCCATGTTGACGGAGCGGCTGGTCATCCGGCCGATGTTCGAGCGGGCCAAGGTGATCCTCGTCGTCGGCACCGTCGGCGTCGCGCTGCTGCTGATCGGTCTCGAGGGCCTGCTTCCCTACCCCAAGACGCAGTCGCTGCCGGAGATCAGCGATGTGCTCCGGGTCCAGCCGTTCGTGACCCGCATCGACAACGTGGCGATCCTCGACCAGGACGTCGCCAAGGTCGTCATGCTGGCGTTGCTCGCGCTGGGCGCGTTCTTCTTCTTCCGTTACACCCGCACCGGCACGGCGATCCTCGCCGTCAGCCAGGACGCGACCGCTGCGCGGGTCGTCGGCATCTCCGTCGAGCGGATCTCGCTCATCTCCTGGGGGATCGCGGGCCTGCTCGGCGGCGTCGCCGGCGTCCTTCTGGCGGTTCCGCCGGCCGGCTCGGTGACACCGGGTGCCTTCACCGGCACGACGCTGACGGTGGCGTTCGCGGCGGCGGTGCTCGGCGGCATGACGAGCCTCCCAGGGGCGTTCGTCGGCGGCATCCTGCTCGGGCTGATCGAGTCCTTCGCCAACGCCGACGCGTCCTTCGTGCCGCTGCTCAGCCACGTGCAGAACGGCCAGGCCGAGCTGGCGGTCTTCGTCGTACTGCTCGCGGTCCTGATGTTCCGGCCGCGCGGCCTTCTCGGACAGGAGGCCTGAGATGACGGTGTCCACTCCGCCGGTGACGGCGACGCTCGACCTGCGGGGGCAGGCGCGCCCGGATCGCCGGATAGGTGTGCGCGTGCTCGCGGCGCTGCCGTTGCTCGCTCTGGTGCTGCTGCTTCCTGCACGCAGCTACACGTTCGGTCACATCGCCGCCTACGCCGCGATCTTCGTCATGGTCGGTCTGTCGATGAACGTGCTGACCGGCTACACCGGACAGATCTCTCTCGGTCACCAGGCGTTCGTGGGACTCGGCGCGCTCACCGCGGCCAACCTGATCCACACCGGCACGACGCCGGCCGATCCCTTCATGTTCGGGGTCGGGATGGTCAGCGCGGCCGCCGCGTCAGGTGCTGCCGCGCTGCTGCTCGGCGCGGTCGCCCTGCGGATCCGCGGCCTCTACCTCGCCCTGGTGACGCTGGTGTTCGGCAGCGTGTTCGCCGACGCCATCTTCACGCTGCCGTCACTGAACGGTCAGGACGCGGGCGTCTCGGCCTACCGGCCGTCAGCGATCTCCGGTGAGTACCGCTTCTACCTGTTCGCGGTCGCGATGGTGGCGGTCTGCTTCTACGTCGACGTGTGCGTCCGGCGGACGAAGCTCGGACGCGGATTGGTTGCGCTTCGTGACAACGAGCTGGTGGCCTCCGCCTTCGGCGTCAACGTGCTCGGCTACAAGCTGCTCGGCTTCACGATCTCGGGCGCGATCGCCGGTCTCGCCGGTGGCGTCTTCGCCTTCTGGACGCAGGAGTTCTCCGACAAGGACTTCACTGCGGCTGCGGGGTTCAACCTCGCGCTGACGTTCGTCGTCATGGTCGTCGTCGGCGGTCTGGCCAACCGCGGCGGTGTCATCGCTGCTGCGATCTTCTTCGCGCTCGTCAGCCCGCTGAGCCCGATGATGGGCACCATCGCGCAGCACACCGGTTGGCTCAACTTCTACAACGACCACAAGTTCTACATCTCGAACGTCATCGGTGCGGTCCTGCTGCTGCAGACGGTGATCCTCAACCCGGGCGGCCTCGGCCAGGTGATCAGGCCGTTCGCACGCTGGTTCGCAGGGCATCCGTTCGCGTTGCACGACCCGGACGGCGACAGCGGCGTCGGAGCGATGGAGGGCAGCAGTGTCCGTGCTTGAGGTACGCGACCTGACCATCCGCTTCGGTGGTCTGACCGCGATCGACGGGCTGAACCTGAAGGTCGACGAGTGGGAGATCGTCGGGCTGATGGGGCCAAACGGCGCCGGCAAGACGACGGCGTTCAACTGCATCACCGGTTTCTACAAGCCGTCGCACGGCCAGGTCCTCTACAAGGGCCGCGACGTCACGAAGCTGCCGCCGCACCGCAAGGCCGCGCTCGGCATCGGCCGGACCTTCCAGAACGTCGGCATGGTCAAGTCGGAGACCGTGCTGGAGAACCTGCTCACCGCCCAGCACACCAAGACCGGGTACAGCGCACTCCAGGCCGTGGCCGGCTCCGGCGTCGTGCGGCAGCGGGAGAAGCAGCTAGCGCAGCGCGCGGAAGCGATCCTCGAGCTGCTCGGCCTCGCCGACATCCGCGACCGCCGGCTCGGGGCGCTGCCCTACGGCACGCTGAAGCTGCTCGAGCTGGGCTGCGCGCTCGCCACGGATCCCGAGCTGCTGCTGCTCGACGAGCCCTCCAGCGGGATGGGTCCCGAGGAGTCGCACCAGCTCGGCGACCGGCTGCTCGCGCTGCGCAAGGAGCTCGGGGTCACCATGCTGCTCATCGAGCACCACGTGCCGCTGGTGACGGCGGTGTGCGACTACGTCTACGTGCTCAACTTCGGCAAGCTGCTCGCTGAGGGCGAGCCCGAGCACGTGCGCAACCACCCGGAGGTCGTGGCGGCGTACCTCGGCGGCGAGGCGCCCGCGGCCCTCGCGGCGACCGAGGTGCCGGACGACCAGCAGGCGCTCGCGGAGGCGACCCAGTGACTGCTCTTCTCGAGGTCGAGGACCTGCGTGCCGGCTACGGCAGCGTGCCGGTGCTGCAGGGCGTCTCCTTCGCGG
>DASSEX010000027.1:0-71303 GCA_035695045.1 Mycobacteriales bacterium
ATGCTCATCCCCGACGACCCTCCGCTGACGTTCGATGACCTGATCCGCGGTGAGGTCAACGCGCCGCGGCCTGACGACCAGGTGATCCTCAAGACCGACGGCTTTCCCACCTATCACCTCGCCGTCGTCGTCGACGACCACCTGATGGCCATCACCCACGTGGTGCGCGGTGAGGAGTGGATCTCCTCGACGCCGAAGCACCTGTTGCTCTACGACTGGCTGGGCTGGGAGCGGCCCGCGTTCGCGCACATGCCGTTGTTGCGCAACGTGGACAAGTCGAAGATCTCGAAGCGGAAGAACCCTGCAGCGCGGCTGACCTGGTTCGTCGAGGAGGGCTTTCTTCCGGAGGCTCTGCGCAACTTCCTCGGTTTGATGGGCTACTCCCTGCCCGACGGGCGCGAGGTCTTCGGGTTCGACGAGATGGTCGAGTCCTTCGACTGGGGGCGGGTCAACGCCGTCGGTCCCGTCTTCGACCTCGACAAGCTGCACTGGCTCAACGGTCACTACATCCGGGAGATGTCTGCGGACGAGCTGGCCGATCGCCTCGTCGCCTATCTCGGCGTCGAGGGCGAGGCGGCGGACGTCGTACGGCGTGCGACGCCGCTCGTGCAGGAGCGGATGTCCGTGCTCCGTGAGGCGCGCGAGATGTTGGGCTTCCTGCTCGTCGACGAGCTCGTCGTCGAGCCCGAGGCCGCTGCGAAGCAGCTGACCGCCGCTCAGCAGCCGGTGGTCACGGCTGCGCGGGCCGCCTTGTCCGAGGTCGAGGACTGGACCACCCCCGCGATCGAGAGTGCGCTGCGCGCCGCTCTGGTCGACGGCCTCGGGCTCAAGCCGAAACACGCGTTCGGGCCGGTGCGTGTAGCAGTTACCGGACGGACCGTTTCCCCACCCCTGTTCGAGTCGTTGGAGCTGTTGGGTCGGTCGCGGACGCTGCGCCGCCTCGACGCAGCCGCCGCGCTCGCCGAGGCCTAGCACCGGCGGCTGCGTCCGGGAACGGCTCGGATTTCACCCGATCGGCGGTACGGATCGTCCTCGGATGTGCCGACAAATCGGGACAAGACAGGGAAAAGGTGGGTTGCCTCGTGCGCGCACGTGGTGGAGGAGTGCTCTCCGCGTCGGCTCTCGTCGCCGTGGGGACCTCGTTGCTGCTCGCCGCCCTCGTCGGCGTCGGCGTCAGCGCGCTGGGTGCGCAGGACGCCGGCGGTGCGTCCGCCGGGATGCGGGCCGAGGCGGCCTCCGTCGTCGTCCCCGGCAGCGTCGACAGCCACCCGGTCACACACCGTCACGCTCGTCGGCACGTCGAGCCGCGCACGACCAGCGCGCAGCCGACGTTCGGGAGGACCGTCGCGACGGGCGCAAGCGCCACGCCGTCCGTGATGATCGCCGGGTCGCGCACATCGTCGAGCTTCGTCGCGCCTACGGCGACAGCCACTGCTTCGCCGAGCGCGAGCAGCGCACACAGCCCCGGCAAGAGCAACGGCAACGGCAACGGCAAGGCGAAGGGGAGCGGCAGCGGGCATCAGAAGCCCGCGAAGCGCTGAGTTCGCAGCCGGGTATGCTGGCCGCTGGTCGACACCGAGTGCCGACCTGATGGGGTATGGGGTAATTGGCAGCCCGGCGGATTCTGGCTCCGCTAGTCTAGGTTCGAGTCCTGGTACCCCAGCGACATCACCAAAGTTGTCAGCAAGGCCCCGTCGTCTAGCGGCCTAGGACACCGCCCTCTCAAGGCGGCGGCGCCGGTTCGAATCCGGTCGGGGCTACTTCATCAACTTACTCCAGTTTATCGTCGCGTAGAGTCACTTCCGCCGTCAGTTCGGGAAGTCCAGCGGCAGCTGACCGTGGCAACGAAAGCGCCGTCCGGATGCTCTCGGCGAGAGCAGAGATGGCGCGTATCTCCGCAACAGCGCCACGGCGTCTGCGATCCGATCCTGCACGCGCTGGCCGGAGGGCTGCCATCGCGACCAGAGCTCGAGGTTCTCCGGCCGGTTGTCGAGGCGGTCGCCGTTGCGATGGTGCACCGACTCGTCCCCCCGAAGCGGTCGTCCGAGTAGTTGCGCCATCACCAGCCAGTGCTCGAGCTCTGACGAACGGCCTCCCGCCAGGTGCCGCAGCTCGGGCGGGACCGGTACGCGCCAGTAGCCGTGATTGACGTAACCGTTTCCGTTGAACGTGCGGAGGGGCTTGTCTGCTTGTGCATCACCGTTGTCAAGAAGACGCCGGTAGTGCGTGCGGCACAGCTGACGGGCGACGGCATCTCGTTCGCACCCGTCAACGGAGCAGACGGTGTTCACGCGGCGTCCCAGCCCGGTCCGGCATCACATCGCCCATGCGCACCCAACGCTGGTAATGGGCGTGACACCAACCGCGGGAGACGGCTTCTCTGTTGCATCCATCGATGGCACACGGTTTGCGTGGCATGGCTGCGCCTCCGCGTTGACGATGCGGGGGAGGTACGACGACAACGGACGCGCAAGACTGGTGCTGTGGACAAGCGGGTGCGCACATACGACGACCTTGCCCGTGAGCTCCTCGCGACCGATGGCGACGTGCGTCTCGTCGGCGTCGACGGATGTGGTGCGTCCGGCAAGACGACCTTCGCGAGCCGACTCGCCCGGGCCGCCGGCGACGTACCTGTCGTGCACACCGACGACTTCGCGTCCTTCGACGAGCCGACGCAGTGGTGGCCGCGCATGCTCGCGGAGGTCATCGACCCGTTGAGCAGGGGACAGGCCGCGAGCTTCCGTCCCTACGACTGGGTGCGGCGGCAGCAGTCAGCGGAGACCATCGTGATCGCTCCCGCCGCGCTCGTCCTCATCGAGGGCGTCGGTGCCACCCGCCAGGCCTGGCGCGATCGCCTCGCTGCTCGTATCTGGGTCGAGGCGCCGCACGACGTGCGGCTGCGCCGTGGACTCGAGCGCGACGGCGCGCACATGCGGGAGTTCTGGACGTGGTGGATGGCGGAGGAGGACGGTTACGTCGCCGCGGAGGCACCGGAGACGCACGCCGACCTACGCGTCGACGGCGACCCGTCGGTCGTTCACGATCCGGACGCGGAGTTCGTGGTGACCCAACGGGTCAGTGGACCGCGGTGAGCCGGGTCGCACTGGGCCGGGGTCGGACGATGCCCGCGCTCTTGTCGCCGAGCCGATAGGCGATGACGCACGCGTCACACGAGCAGCGGCCGGACGCCGCCATCAGCAGCCGGAGCGACACCCGCGGCCGGTCGTCGACGTCCTCGGCTGCCGGTGCGGCGCCGAGCGGTGGGACGAGGCGAAGGTGCGACATGGTCGGCTCCCAGCGAGGGGTGATCTCACTCGCCAGCATGTGCCCGTGGACGCTCGGCCGCCATCGGCCGGTTGTCCCTTTTGCCATAGTTCGGGGAGACTAGACCTCGCGCCATCGCCTGGCTATGACGGTCCACGGAGTTGGGGACGAAGGTCATCCCGACCCGGTCGCGGCGCCCTGCCAGCCGGCCGCCCGGCTGAGCGCGCGGCCCGCGCCGACCACGTGCGCGGCGTGCAGGCGACCGGGCTGGCGGGTGAGCCGGTCAAGCGGGCCGGACACGGACACGGCTGCCACCACCCGGCCGTCCGCGCCGAAGACGGGAGCCGAGACCGAGGCCACGCCCGTCTCGCGCTCCGCGACGCTCTCGGCCCACCCACGGCGGCGCACCGTCGTCAAGGTGGACGCGGAGAACCGCGCCTGGTGCATCAGCCGCTCGGCCTCCTCGGCCGGTTCCCACGCGAGGAGCACCTGCGCCGCCGACCCGGCGGTCATCGGCAGTTCCGCGCCGACCGGCACCGTGTCGCGGAGGCCACTCGAGCGTTCGGCCGCCGCCACGCAGCGGCGCACGTCGCCGGCCCGGCGGTAGAGCTGCGCGCTTTCGTTGGTGATGTCCCGCAACCGGGCGAGCACCGAGTTCGCCGCGTGCTCGACCGGATCGACGCGCAGCTGGCCACCGAGCTCTGCGAGGCGAGGCCCCAGGTTGAACCGCCCCTGCGGGTCGCGAGCCACCAGCCCGTGGTGCTCGAGGGCCACTGCGAGCCGGTACGCCGTCGGCCGGGCCAGGCCACTGCGGGTCACGAGCTCGGCCAGCGCCGCCGGCCCGGCCTCGAGGGCCGCGAGTACGCGAACGGCTTTGTCCAGGACGCCAACACCGCTACTCTGTTCCACGTATCGATACTGCCGTCTCGAATGATGAGAATGCAAATCGGCGTGGAGCGGAGGTCGGCAATGGGCCGGACGATGGCGGAGAAGGTCTGGGACGCGCATGTCGTCGTCCGTGACGAGGGCAAGCCCGACCTGCTCTACATCGACCTGCATCTCATCCACGAGGTCACGAGCCCGCAGGCCTTCGACGGTCTCCGCACCGCCGGCCGACCCGTACGCCGCCCCGACCTGACCCTGGCGACCGAGGACCACAACGTCCCGACCACCGACGGTCCGATCACCGACGTGGTCAGCCGGACGCAGGTCGAGACCTTGCGCAAGAACTGCGCAGAGTTCGGTGTCCGGCTGCACCCGATGGGCGACGACCAGCAGGGCATCGTTCACGTCATCGGCCCGCAGCTCGGCCTGACGCAGCCCGGGATGACCGTGGTCTGCGGCGACAGCCACACCAGCACGCACGGCGCGTTCGGCGCACTGGCGTTCGGCATCGGCACGAGTGAGGTCGAGCACGTCCTCGCGACGCAGACCCTGCCGCTTCAGCGACCGAAGACGATGGCCGTCGAGGTCGACGGTGCCCTTCCGGACGGCGTGACGGCGAAGGACCTGATCCTCGGCATCATCACGCAGATCGGCACCGGCGGCGGTCAGGGCTACGTCATCGAGTACCGCGGCGAGGCCATCCGGTCGCTGTCGATGGAAGGCCGCATGACCGTCTGCAACATGTCCATCGAGGCGGGCGCGCGGGCGGGCATGATCGCGCCGGACGAGACGACGTTCGACTACCTTCGCGGCCGCGAGCACGCGCCGCAGGGCGCGGACTGGGATGCCGCGGTTGCCCAGTGGCGCGAGCTCGTCACCGACGACGACGCGACGTTCGACCGTGTCGTGCACGTGGATGCAACGGCGTTGTCTCCCTGGGTGACGTGGGGCACCAACCCCGGACAGGGCGCCGCTCTGTCGAGCACCGTTCCCGATCCGGCGTCCTTCAGCGACCCGTCGGAGCGGGCGGCTGCCGAACGCGCCCTGCACTACATGGCGTTGACTCCGGGCACGCCGCTGCACGACGTCGCCGTCGACACCGTGTTCATCGGCTCCTGCACCAACGGCAGGCTGGAGGATCTCCGCGCCGCGGCCGACGTCCTTCGTGGCCGACGGGTGGCGGACGGCGTACGCGTCCTCGTCGTCCCCGGCTCCGTCGCGGTGCGGGTCCAGGCCGAGAGCGAGGGCCTGCACGACGTCTTCGAGGCCGCCGGTGCGGAGTGGCGCGGTGCCGGCTGCTCGATGTGCCTCGGGATGAACCCGGACAAGCTCGCACCCGGTGAGCGCAGCGCGTCGACCTCGAACCGCAACTTCGAGGGCCGTCAAGGGCCCGGTGGCCGTACTCACCTGGTCTCACCTGCCGTGGCTGCTGCCACTGCGGTGACCGGTCGGCTCGCAGCGCCCGCGGACCTCTGAGGAGACGTCATGGACAAGTTCACCGTGCACTCGGGTCGCGCACTTCCGTTGCGGCGCAGCAACGTCGACACCGACCAGATCATCCCGGCGGAGTACCTCAAGCGGGTGACCCGCACCGGCTTCGCCGACGGCCTCTTCGCGGCATGGCGCGGGGACCCCGACTTCGTGCTCAACGACCCGCGGCACGCGGGTGCGACGGTGCTGGTCGCCGGACCTGACTTCGGCACGGGGTCGTCGCGCGAGCATGCAGTCTGGGCGCTGCAGGACTACGGCTTCCGTGCAGTTGTCGCGCCCCGCTTCGGTGACATCTTCCGTGGCAACGCCCTCAAGGGCGGGCTCCTCCCGGTCGTCCTTCCGACCGAGGTCGTCGACCAGCTCCAGGACCTCGTCGACGCCGATCCGACGACGGAGGTCACGATCGACCTCGTCGAGCGCGAGGTCCGCGCAGGTGATGTCAGGGCGCCGTTCGACATCGACGACTACACCCGCTGGCGCCTCATGGAAGGTCTGGACGACATCGGTCTGACCCTCACCCAGGCCGACGAGATCGCCGCCTTCGAAGAGCATCGGCCGGCGTGGCTGCCGACGACCGTCTGAAATTCGCTGCGACACAAGAGAAAAAGTTCGCTCGGGTCGTTGTGCGCACGGTGTAGTCACCACTACGTTCCCCCAGAAGGTCGAGGGCGGGCCTCGACGTCATCGGAGGGACATCGTGAACAGGGCCGAGCTCATCGACGCGATCCGCGACCGGTTGGGGATCGAGAAGCGAACAGCAGAGCACGCAGTAGATGCCGTGCTCGACACCATCCAGCGCGCCGTGGCCCAGGGCGAGAAGGTCGCCATCACCGGCTTCGGTGTCTTCGAGAAGGTGGACCGCGCGGCTCGCACGGGTCGCAACCCGCGCACCGGTGAAGCCGTCAAGGTGAAGAAGACCTCCGTGCCGAAGTTCCGCCCGGGCTCGCAGTTCAAGGGCGTTGTCAGCGGTGCGGTGAAGCTCGGCAAGGTCGCGGACGCCGCGACGAAGGCGGCCGCGAAGTCGACGGCCACGACGGCGCGCAGCACCGCCCGGACCGCTGCCGCCGGCCCGTCGAAGGCGGCGAAGGCTGCCCGGACCGCCGCCAAGAAGGCCGGCGGCACGACCGCCAAGCGCTCTACCGCTGCCAAGTCGACGGCGAAGAGCACCGCGAAGAAGGCCACGTCGAAGTCGACCGCCAAGAAGAGCACCGCAAAGCGCACGGCGGCGAAGAAGACCGCCAAGCGCTGACGAGCACATCGAGGGCCGGCTCCTGTCCAGGGGCCGGCCCTCGGCATGCTCGTCGTCAGTCGAGCGGGTCGGGCAGCGTCGCGATGGTGATGAACGTGACCGCGCCCGCTGCGTCGACGCGCAGCCGCACTCGCTGACCGAGCCGCAGGAGGCGCAACCCCGACGCGTCGAAGGCGCGAGCCGGAAAAGCCAGCACCCGCCCGTCGTCGAGCAGCACGTCACCGCTTCGCGAGCGGACGTCGAAGGAGCGGACGGTGCCCTGCACGCCGGCCAGCCTAGGGTGCGGCGGGCGCCAGCAGCGGATGCCGCCGGAGTGCCGCAGCCGTCGCCGGGCCCACCCCGAGCTCGGTCGCCTCGCGCAGATCGTCGACGGTGTCGACGTCCCGTCGTAGGGACGCACCGGCGACGACCGTGAGGTCATGGGCTCCTCCGGCGACGTGCGCGTCACGTGACGCTGCTCCGAACCGCGGCACGAAGGACGTCACATCCTGTGCCGTGAGCAGCGTCGTACCGGTGCCGTCGGCATCGGCGACGACACAGCACGAGTGCGCGGATGCGGCACGAAGTACGGCGTCGAGGTCTGCGGGACGCAGGGCGGGAAGATCCGAGGAGAGTGCTGCGATCGCCATGTCCCCCGCCGACCGGGCAGCGGCCAGCGCACCGTGCCGGAGGGCGGGGTTCAACCCGGCGTCGGGCGCATCGGCAACGACGAGCGCCCCCATCGCCGTCACGGCCTGCGCTGCGGACGGTTCGTCCGTGACCACCACGACGCGGTCCACCACGGCGCATCCGCGGGCGGCGGCGACGGTGTCGAGCGCCATCGCGAGCGCCAGGTCCGCCCGTACGTCGGCGACGCCGCTCAGCCGCGTCTTCGCCACGGCGAGACGTTTGACCGGGACCACGATCGCCCAACGCGCCTCGGACCGCTTCACGTCTGGCATCCTCGCAAGACGGCAGTGAGGTCGGAGGCGGCTGGGAGGCCATTCGGTGAGTGCGCGGCGGCGAGTGGGTTTCTGGTACCGCCTCGTCGTGGTCATCGCCAAGCCGGTGCTCAGGGCGTTCACCCGGCGAAGATGGCGCGGCATCGAGAACGTGCCGGCGGAAGGCGGTGTCATCATCGCCGCGAACCACGTCAGTGAGCTCGACCCGTTCGCCGTCGGTGAGTTCCTGTTCGACCACGGCCGGCCGCCCCGCTTCCTCGCCAAGGCGGAGCTCTTCCGGAAGGCGCCGGTGAAGTGGGTCCTGCACGGCGCGCAGCAGATCCCGGTATCCCGCAACAGCGTTGACGCGTCGCAGGCTCTCGAGCCGGCCGTCGAGGCACTGCATCGTGGCGAGTGTGTGCTCATCTACCCCGAGGGCAGCGCGACCCGCGACCCGCATCTGTGGCCGATGAAGGCGCGCACCGGGGTCGCGCGCCTCGCGTTGCTGTCCGGTGCTCCTGTCATTCCGGTCGCCCAGTGGGGTCCCGAGAAGTTCCTGCCCTACAAGGCGCGACGCCCGCGGCTGCTGCCGCGGCACACGTTCGAGGTCGTTGCGGGTCCGCCGGTCGACCTGTCCCCGTTCACCGGCAAGCCGTTGACGGCAGAGCTGCTCCGAGCGGCGACCGACACCATCATGTGGCGGGTCACGAAACAGCTCGCGGAGGTCCGCGGTGAGACTCCTCCCGACCGCTTCTTCGACATGAAGGCCGACGCCGCGAGGGAGACCGCATGACGACGGCGGCCGTTGTCGGAGCGGGCTCCTGGGGCACTGCCTTCGCGCAGGTGCTCGTGGACGCGGGCACCGGCACGACCCTCCTCGCGCGGCGTCATGAGATCGCTGCGGCCATCTCCCGCACCGGCCGCAACCCCGACTACCTTCCCGACATCCAGCTGCCCCCGACGCTGCGGGCCACCGCCGACCCGGCTGAGGCGCTGAGCGGTGCGCACCTCGTCGTTCTGGCCGTTCCGTCGAGCACGTTGCGCGACAACTTGAAGCAGCTGCTCGAGCACCTCGAGGAAGAGGTCGTCTTCGTCAGTCTGATGAAGGGCATCGAGAGCGGCACTTCGAAGAGGATGTCGGAGGTCATCAAGGACGTCACGGGTGCGACCGACGAGCAGGTCGCCGTCATCAGTGGCCCCAACCTGGCCAAGGAGATCGCCGAGCGGCAGCCGGCGGCCAGTGTCGTCGCGTGCACCGACCTCAGCGTCGCCGGATGGGTGCAAGGGGCCTGCAACTCCGGCTACTTCCGCCCCTACACCAACCACGACGTCATCGGGTGCGAGCTCGGCGGTGCGGTCAAGAACGTCATCGCACTCGCCGTCGGGATGGCGGTGGGGCTCGGCTTCGGCGACAACGCGCAGGCATCGCTGATCACGCGCGGCCTCGCCGAGATCGGCAGGCTGGGCGAAGCGCTCGGCGCGGATCCCCTGACGTTCGCAGGGCTGGCCGGTCTCGGCGACCTGGTCGCGACGTGCACCTCTCCGTTGTCACGCAACCGCACGTTCGGTGAGAACCTCGGTCGTGGCATGAGTGTCGAGGACGTGCTCGCCATCACCCGCCAGACCGCGGAAGGTGTCAAGTCCTGCCGGTCCATCCTCGAGATGGCGCGCGACGCCGAGGTCGAGGTGCCCATCACGGAGCACGTCGTCAAGGTCGTGCACGAAGGCATGACGGTGCCGGAGATGCTCCAGTCACTGTTGCGCCGCGATCCCAAGCACGAGAGAGATGCCGATGTCTGAGGACGCGGACCGTCCGCTCAACCTGCCCATGGTCGACCCGAGCGACGCGCGCACCGGCGGCGAGGGAACCCGAGCGGTCCACCTCCCGCGTCCGCAGCAGCCGGAGCAGGAGCCGCTCGGTCTGCCGGCGTACCGCACCACGGCCTTCGTGTTCGACACGGCGCAGGACTACAGCGACGTGCTCGGCGACCGACGCCCCGGCTACTCCTACAGCCGCGTCGACAACCCGACGGCAGACGCGTTCGCGCTGGCAGTGGCCGCACTGGAGGGCTACGGCGCGGACCGGCAGGTTGCCGCTCAGCCGTTTGCCTCCGGCATGGCGGCGATCTCGTCCGTGCTGCTGACGCTGTGCCGCGCGGGCTCGCACGTCGTCGTCCCGGCCGCTGTCTACGGCGGCACGTTCGGCGTCATCGAGCATGTGCTCGCACGCTTCGACGTGAGCGCAACCTTCGTCGACGGGACCGACGTCGAGGCGGTGCGCTCCGCGCTCCGCGACAACACAGCGCTCGTGTGGGCGGAGACCATCGCCAACCCCACGACCGCCGTGACCGACCTGCCCGCGATCGCCGCGGTGTGCCGCGAGGCAGGTGTGCCGTTCGTCGTCGACAGCACCTTCGCCTCACCGGCTGTCTGCCGTCCGCTGCAGTGGGGCGCCCAGCTCGTCGTGCACTCGGCGACGAAGTACCTCGGCGGACACTCGGACGCAACCGGGGGTGTCGTCGCCGGCGATGTCGACCTCGTGGCCGCGGTGCGCAAGACCCGCATCGACCTCGGCGGAATGCTGGCGCCGGACGAGGCCTTCCTCCTGCACCGCGGACTCGCCACGCTGCCGTTGCGGGTCGCCCGGCACTGCAGCACCGCCCTTGCACTCGCAGAGGGGGTCGCCGACCATCCGCAGGTCGACCGCGTCGACTATCCGGGGCTGCCCAGCCATCCGCAGCACTCGCTGGCGAACAAGCTGTTCGATGCCGGCCCCGAGGGACGCCGGTACGGCGCCATCGTCACCGTGTCACCACGAGGTGGCCGGGCCGCGGGGATGGCATTCTGCGACGGCCTGCGGGTCGGCCGCGTCGCGACGAGCCTGGGCGGCGTCCACAGCGTCGTGAGCCACGTCGCGAGCACGACGCACCGGCAGATGGACGACGCCGCGCTCGAGGCGGCAGGGATCAAGCCGTCGACGGTGCGGATCAGCGTCGGTCTGGAGGACGCGGACGACCTGGTCAAAGACGTCCGGCAGGCGCTCGACCGGCTCGGCTGAGCGCCGCGAGGGCCGATTCGCGAGAGATTTGTCCGTGTTCTGAGTTCACAACCATCACATCCGCCTCTACAGTCACAGGGTGAGCTTCTCGCCCTGGAAGCGGCGGGTGGCGGTGTTCGCCGCCGTCGCGGGGGTCGTGCTGCCCCCGGCCGCGTCCGCCTCGGCTGATCACGGTTCCGGCCCGTCGGCCCGCCAAGTCGCCGCCGGTAAAGCGGCTGTCCGCGACCGGGAGGCGCAGGTGGCCGCTGCCGCCGACGCCGTCGCTCGCGGCGAGGCCGCGCTGGGACGGTTGTCGACCGCAGCGGAGATCGCGGTCGAGCACTACGACGGCGCCCGGGTGCGCGAGCAGCAGGCCCGCGCCGATGTCCGCGTCGCCGACCTCGTCCTCGCCGCCGCCGCCGACCGTGTCGATGCCGCACGCAGCCGAGTCGCCGACTTCGGGCGGGCGGCGTACATGACCGGCGGCATGTCGTCGGTCAACGTGCTCCTCACCTCCAACGGTCCGAGCACTCTGCTCTACCGGCTCGGAACGCTCGAGGTGATCTCGAGCTCGCAACGCGACGCCATGCAGGCGCTCGACGCCGCCCGCGTCTACCAGCTCGCGGTCGAGCAGCAGGCGCAGGCAGCCCTGCGCCGGGCCCAGCAGGCCTCGACCGCGGCTGCGTCAGCGAAGGCGGCTGCGCAGAGCGCCGTCGGTCGGCAGAGCGCCGTCGTCGCGGAGCTGCAGACGCGTCGCCATCAGTTGACGGCGTTGCTGGCCGATGCGCGCAAGCACGCGTCGGCTCTCGTGCAGGCGCGGTTGGCCGCCATCGCCCGTGCTCGCGCCGCAGCTGCTGCAGCGGCGGCCGCCGCGGCTGCAGCAGCGGCAGCGAAGGCAGCGCCGCCACCGCCCGCGCCGCCTCCTCCGCCGCCGGTCACTGCCGGCGGTGGTGGCGGTGGTGGCGGTGGTGGCGGCGACATCAGCGGCACCGTGTCGGTGGCGACCGAGCAGCAGGCCGTACAGGAAGCGGAGTCGCAGATCGGCAAGCCCTATCAGTGGGGCGCCGCAGGGCCGGACAGCTACGACTGCTCCGGCCTGGTGATGTGGGCCTACGCGCAGGTCGGCGTGCATCTCGACCACTACACGGGCTACCAGTGGAACGAAGGCGCACACATCCCGACGTCGGCGCTGCGCCCGGGCGACCTGGTCTTCTTCGCAACCAACACCAGTGATCCCAACACGATTCATCACGTCGGCATGTACATCGGCAACGGCGAGATGGTGGAGGCGCCCTACACAGGCGCCGACGTGCGGATCAGTTCTGCGTTCCGCCCCGATCTGATCGGTGCCGTGCGCCCGTACAACCGCTGACGTGCGCCCGATACTGTCGGGCCGGTGAACGAGTCGCGGCGTCTGCGGGTGGCCGTCGTGTTCGGCGGCCGCAGCACCGAGCACGCGATCTCCTGCGTCTCGGCCGGAAGCGTGCTCTCGGCCATCGACCGGTCCCGGTTCGACGTCGTCCCCATCGGCATCACGGCGGAAGGTCGCTGGGTGCTCACCGCTGACGACCCGGCTGCGCTCGCCATCACCGGCCGGCAGCTGCCCGCGGTCGACCCGACCGGCACCGCGCTCGTCCTGCCGGGCGATCCGACGGCCAAGGGCCTGGTCGTCCTCGAGCCCGAGGAGCTTCCCGCCGAGCTCGGCACGGTCGACGTCGTCTTCCCTTTGCTCCACGGACCGTACGGCGAGGACGGGACGCTGCAAGGACTCTTCGAGCTCGCCGGAGTGCCCTACGTCGGCTCGGGCGTCTTCGCCTCGGCCGCAGCGATGGACAAGCACCACATGAAGCGCCTGCTCATGGCCGCGGGCCTCGAGACGCCCGCCTACGTCGTCGCCCGCCGTGGCCGGCCTGTGCCCGTCGAGGTCGCGAACCTCGGGCTGCCGGTCTTCGTGAAGCCCGCGCGGGGCGGGTCGAGCATCGGCATCACGAAGGTCGACACGGCCGACGGGCTGCAGGCCGCCCTGGACGAGGCGCATCGGCACGACCCGAAGGCCCTGGTCGAGCAGGCGGTGGAAGGGCGCGAGATCGAGTGCGGTGTGCTCGGCGGTCCCGACGGGCCCCAGGCATCCGTCCCCGCGGAGGTGCGGGTCACCGGTGGTCAGGGGTTCTACGACTTCGAGGCGAAGTACCTCAGCGACGCCACCGAGTTCGACATCCCGCCGCGGATGCCGGCCGAGCTGGTCGAGCGTGTCCGTGAGTGCGCCGTGCAGGCATTCGACGCGCTCGACTGTGAAGGTCTCGCTCGCGTCGACTTCTTCGTCACGTCCGAGGGCCGTGTCCTGATCAACGAGATCAACACGATGCCGGGGTTCACCCCGGCCTCGATGTTCCCGCGGATGTGGGCGGCAGCCGGAGTCGACTACCCCACGCTGGTGTCCCGCCTCCTCGACGACGCGCTGACCCGCGGCACCGGCTTGCGTTAGACCGGCGCTTACGGAATCGCCGTCTTGATCGCGGGCGCCAGGGTCACGAGGAAGGCGCCCTGGGCGTCGTACGACGTCGGCACGGTGAGCTCGAGGTTCGCCTGGTGGCGGACGGCGGTCCAGCGGACGACCTTGGGACCGATCTCTTGGAACCACACGACTCCGTCGACGACCGCCGACTGGATCGACGTGGGGGAGTAGCCGGCAGGCTTCGGCACGCCGCAGCGAAGGACGATCGGCGGATTCCCCCACGCGTGCGTCAGTGTGCTGATCGGCTCCACGACGCGCGAGCGATGGCCGTCGAGATGTGTCGGCAGTCGGTCCCCGAGCCGTGCGCAGATCGCACGGGTGGCGCCGGACGCGTCCGGGACGACGACGTGTACCGCGCCGCTTGCGCAGCCCGTGACGGCGACGGATGCGGCGAGCGCGGCGAGAAGTGCGCGGGTTCGCCTCAGAGATGAACGACCGGGCAGGTCAGCGTCCGGGTGATGCCGGGGACGCCCTGAACCTTCGCGACAACCAGCTTGCCGAGCTCGTCGACGTTGCGCGCCTCCGCGCGCACGATGACGTCGTACGGCCCGGTCACGTCCTCCGCCATCGTCACGCCCTTGAGCCCGGCGATCTCGGCGGCGACCGCAGCGGCCTTGCCGACCTCGGTCTGGATGAGGATGTAGGCCTGCACCGTCACTGGCACTCCTTGCCCGATTCGTGTCTGCATGCGGGACGCTATCGGACAGCGGAAGGAGGCGACATCTCGGTTTCCGACGTGGGCGAGTTCGGGTTGATCGCGCGCATCATCGCGCGGCTGTCCGGCGGCCGCGCGCTGCTCGGTCCCGGCGACGATGCCGCGGTGCTGGCGACGAGCGACGGACGGGTCGTCGCGAGCACCGACCTGCTTGTCGAGGGGACGCACTTCCGCCGGGACTGGTCGTCCGCCTACGACGTCGGTCGCAAGGCCGCGGCGCAGAACCTCGCTGACATCGCGGCAATGGGAGCCCGCCCGTCAGCGCTGCTCGTGGGCCTGGCGGCGCCCAGGGACCTCGACGTGGCGTGGGTCGAAGGGCTCGCCGACGGTCTGCGGGACGAATGTGCGCTGGTCGGTGCGGAGGTCGTCGGCGGTGACCTGAGCCGGTCGACGGTGCTCACGCTCGCCGTGACGGCGCTCGGCGACCTGCGTGGGCGTCAACCGGTGACCCGGAGCGGGGCACGCCCCGGCGATGTCGTGGTCGTCGCCGGACGGCTGGGTTTCGCTGCGGCCGGACTCGCGCTTCTCGCGGCCGGTCACGCCGACGCCCCTCTCGCCGAGGCGCATCGCCGCCCGCAGGTTTCCTACGACGCCGCACTCCGGCTGGCCGAGGTCGGCGCGACCGCGATGATCGACGTGTCCGACGGACTGGTCGCCGACCTGGGGCACATCGCATCGGCGAGTGGTGTCGGCATCCAGCTCGCGAGTGACGACCTGCCGCTGCCGCCCGAGTTGGTCGAGGCGGGTCTGGAGGTGGGCGTCGACCCGCTTTCGTGGGTTGCCGGAGGCGGCGACGACCATGCGTTCGCCGCGACCATGTCCGACGACGCGGTGCTGCGGGCGATGACCCGCCTCACCGACCTGCCCGGCCCCGTGCCGTTCACACAGGTCGGCCGCGTCGTCGAAGGCTCGGGAGTCGTGTTCATCGACCGCACGCCCTCCGGGCCGCCCGGTCACGACCACTTCGCGCCGTAATCTCTGCGCGGTGAGCGAGCTCGACATCCGTGAGGAACCGTACGACGGTCCCAGCGCACAGCTGCTGACTGCCGAGGTGCAGCAGGAGTACGTCTCGCGTTACGGCAGCCCGGACGACGCTCCGATCGATCCGGCGCAGTTCGCGCCGCCGGGCGGGTGCTTCGTCGTCGGCTACCTGGATGTCGAGCCCGTGGCGATGGGCGGGTTCCGGTCGCTCGAGGAGGGGGTCGTCGAGATCAAGCGGATGTTCGTGGTTCCAGCGCACCGTGGCCGCGGCTTTTCCCGGCTCGTTCTCGGCCGGCTCGAAGGTCTCGCGGAGGCGATGGGTGCGCACCGCGTCGTCCTGGAGACGGGAATGAAGCAGCCGGAGGCGATGGCCCTCTACGCGAGCGCCGGATACGACCGCATCGAGGGGTTCGGGCACTACCGCGACAGCCCACTTTCGGCGAGCTACGGCAAGTCGCTGTCCCGCCGTTCGTGACGCTGGTCCTCGCCGCCATCGCGGTGGCGGCCGGCGCGGCTGCCCAGTCCGTGAGCGGGATCGGGTTCGCGCTGGTCGGCGGGCCCCTGCTGTTCACCGTGTTCGGTGCACGCGAGGGGGTCCGCGTCGCGGTCGTCCTGTCGATGCTCGTGAACATCGGTGTGCTCGCCCGCGAGCACCGTGCGGTGATGTGGCGTCGGGTGCTCCCCGTGCTCGTCACGGCTCTGGCCGCGACACCGCTGCTCGTCCACCTGCTCGCCGACGCGCATCCGCGCGTGCTTCGCGCCGCTGCCGGTGTCGTGATCGTGGTGGGTGCCGCACTGGTGGCGGCGGGCCGGACGGCGGACACGGGCGTGGTGGGTGGCGTGGTCGCGGGTCTCGCGTCGGCCACGATGAACGTGCTGGCCTCGGCCGGCGGGCCGGCGGTCGCCGTCTACGCGGCGGGTGCGCGGTGGGACCCCGGACGGGTGCGCGCCACGCTGCAGGCGTACTTCCTCGCGCTCAACGTCGTCACTCTCGCCACGCTCGGCCTGCCGCACTGGTCGGCGGGCCAGGCGGCGGTGCTCGTCGGCTGCCTGCTCGCGGGCTCCGCGGCGGGGGCGTGGATGGTCGGCCGGGTGTCGCCGACGAGGGCGCGGACGGTCACGCTTGCGCTCGCCGCGGCGGGTGGCCTCGGCGTACTGATCTCCGCAGTCAGCGGGTGACCTTGCCCGCCTTGAGGCAGGAGGTGCACACGTTGACCTTGCGACGAGTGCCTGGGCTCACGAGCGCGCGCACCGACTGGATGTTCGGGTTGAACCGACGGCGTGTGCGCCGGTGGGAGTGCGACACGTTCATGCCGAATCCCGGCCCCTTGCCGCAGACGTCGCACACGGAAGCCACGGGAGTTCTCCAGTCGAGGTGATGTCAACGGCCGCTCGGCCACAGGACCCAGCCAGACTAGCCGAGGCGCAGCGCAAGTCCCAAAACCCGTCCGCGACGCCGCTTAGGCTGCCCGCGTGGTCGACGTGCGCTCCCCCCTGCGTGATCTCGTCGGTGACAAGACGGCCAAGGTCCTGGAGAAGGGCCTGGGGCTCCGCACCTGCGGTGACCTGCTGCGTCACTACCCCCGACGCTACGTCGAGCGTGGCGTCCTGACTCCGCTCACCGACCTTCGCGAAGACGAGTACGTCACCGTGCAGGCCGAGATCGTGAGCGTCGCCAGAGTGCCGTTTCGCAAGGCCGGCCAGCAGGGCCGGACGAAGGAGCGGGTCGAGGTCGTCGTCACGGACGGCCGGGGCAAGCTCAAGCTGACGTTCTTCAACCAGGGCTGGCGAAGCCGGCAGCTGACCGCCGGGATGCAGGGGCTCTTCGCCGGCAAGGTCGGTTCGTTCCGGGGCCAGGCGCAGCTCGTCAACCCACAGACGCAGCTGCTCGACGAGGACGGCGCCGCCGACGAGCGGATGCTCACCGGGCTGATCGCCGTCTATCCCGCGACGACCGTGATGCCGTCGTGGAACATCGCGAAGGCCGTCCGCATGGCGATCGACGTCGTCGATCCGGGACCCGACCCGCTGCCGGAGGAGGTTCGCGCGCGACACGGGCTGCTCGACCTTCAGCAGGCGATCCGTTGGGTGCATGTCGCCGACACCATGGAGCAGGCGCGCCAGGCGCGGCAACGGCTGAAATGGGACGAGGCGTTCGTCCTGCAGACGGTGCTGGCGCAGCGCCGTGCGGCGGCACTCGCGCAGCCTGCGATGCCGCGACTAAGCAAGACCGGCGGGCTGCTCGACGCCTTCGACGAGCGACTGCCGTTCGCGCTGACCGCCGGCCAGCGCGAGGTGGGCGAGACGTTGCTGAGCGAGATCGCACAGCCGCATCCGATGCACCGCCTGCTGCAAGGCGAAGTCGGCTCGGGCAAGACGATCGTCGCCTTGCGCGCGATGCTCGCCGTCGTCGACGCGGGCGGCCAGGCGGCTCTGCTCGCGCCGACCGAGGTGCTCGCGCAGCAGCATCACCGCACGATTCGCGATCTGCTCGGGCCGCTGGCCCAGGCGGGGGAGCTCGGCGGCGCCGAGGAAGCCACCCGCGTGGCGCTCCTGACCGGCTCGCAGAGCGCGGCGGCGCGGCGCAGCAACCTTCTCGACGCAGCGAGTGGTGCCGCAGGCATCGTCGTCGGCACGCATGCGCTGCTCGAGCAACATGTGCAGTTCGCCGACCTCGGCCTGGTGGTCGTCGACGAGCAGCATCGCTTCGGTGTCGAGCAGCGCGATGCGTTGCGCAGCAAGGGCGACATGCCCCCGCACGTCCTCGTGATGACCGCGACCCCGATCCCACGAACCGTCGCGATGACCGTCTTCGGTGATCTCGAGACGTCGACGCTCTCCGAACTTCCGGCCGGCAGGTCACCCATCCAGACGACCGTCGTGCCGGTAGGGGAGCAGCCGGCCTGGCTGGACCGCGCCTGGACGCGCATCCGCGAGGAGGTGGCCGCCGGACGGCAGGCCTACGTCGTCTGCGCACGGATCGGAGGTGACGTCGGACTGGAGGAGATCGCCGATCTCGACTTCGAGGTCGACGACGGCGACGCCCGGCGGCCTGCCGCCGCTGTCGTCGACGTCGCCCCGATGCTGGCTGACGGTCCCTTGCACGGTTTGCGCGTCGGAGTGCTGCACGGCCGCCTGGCGCCCGATGCGAAGGACGACGTCATGCGTTCCTTCGCCCGCGGCGAGATCGACGTCCTCGTCGCGACGACTGTGATCGAGGTCGGTGTCGACGTACCGAACGCAACCGTCATGGTGGTGCTCGACGCCGACCGCTTCGGCGTCTCGCAGCTCCACCAGCTCCGCGGGCGAGTCGGGCGAGGCGCGCATCCGGGCCTCTGCCTTCTCGTCACCGACGCGCGGGTGGAGACACCCGCGAGGGAGCGGGTCGACGGCGTCGCGAGCACTCTCGATGGCTTCCAGATCGCGCGACTCGACCTCGAACAACGCCGTGAAGGCGACGTGCTCGGCGCTGCGCAGTCGGGGCGCCGCTCCAGCCTCCGCCTGCTCCGGCTGCTGCGCGACGAGGACGTGATCGAGGCTGCGCGGCAGGAGGCGACGGCACTCGTCGATGCGGACCCGACGCTGTCCCGCTACGACGCGCTCGTCGACGCGGTCCGAGAGCTGCTCGACACCGAACGCGCCGACTACCTCGAGAAAGCGTGAGCCGGCGCGGTCGGCGCCGCTGTTGGGCGGCGCGTGGGGCGGTGGACGGGTGACGCGCGTCGTCGCCGGCGCTCTCGGGGGTCGCAAGCTGACCGTCCCTGCAGGACGCAACACCCGGCCCACCGCCGAGCGGGTCCGGGAAGGTCTGTTCTCCACGCTGGAGTCGCTGTGGGGGCCGCTCGCGGGCGCGGCGTTCCTCGACCTGTACGCCGGGAGCGGCGCGGTCGGCATCGAGGCCGCGAGCAGGGGAGCGGGGCGGGTCACCTTCGTCGAGCGTGATCCCCGGGCGGTCGCCGTGCTCAGAGGCAACCTCGATGCGCTCGAGGTCCAGCACTCGGAGGTCGTGTCCGCGTCGGTCGGCCGGTTCGTCGGCGACAGAGCGGTCGCGCGTTTCGACCTCGTCTACGTCGACCCGCCCTACGCCGAGGCGGTCGACGACACCCTCGCGATGCTGCAGGCCAACGACTGGCTCGAGCCGGGTGCGGTGGTCGTCGTCGAACGTGCCACGCGTGACTCCGCGCCGGTCTGGCCCGCCGGGCTCGTCCTCGACCGGACGCGCCGCTACGGCGACACGACGCTTTGGTACGGTCGCCGACCGTGAGGCGTGCGGTCTGCCCCGGCTCGTTCGATCCTGTGACGTGCGGCCATCTCGACGTCATCGAACGGGTCAGCCCGCTGTTCGACGAGATCATCGTCGCGGTCGGCGTCAACCAGTCGAAGAACCGGCTCTTCGAGCCGGAGGAACGCGTCGAGATGATCCGCGAGGTCACCGCAGACCTGCCGAACGTGCGGGTCGACGTCTTCAAGGGGCTGCTCGTCGACTTCTGCAAGACCCACGGGGTGCAGGCGATCGTCAAGGGTCTGCGCGCGGTCAGCGACTTCGACTACGAGCTGCAGATGGGTCAGATGAACCACTCGCTGGCCGGGGTGGAGACATTGTTCATCCCGACCAACCCGCTCTACAGTTTCCTCTCGTCGAGCCTCGTCAAAGAGGTGGCGACCTACGGCGGCGATGTGTCCGGGCTGGTCCCGGACGCGATCCTGCGCCGGCTGCAGAGCCGGCTCGCGCGCTGATCGACCGACGCACAACCGGAAGGCCCCTCGTGGACGTGCACGCCAAGCTCGACGAGCTGACGGCGTTGGTCGAGAACGCCCGCGCCATGCCGATGTCCGCCTCGTGCGTGGTCAACCGGGGGGAGGTCCTCGACCACATCGACGAGGTGCGCCAGCTGTTGCCTTCGGAGATCGCCGCGGCGGAACGGGTGCTGGCCGACAAACGGGCTGTCGTCGAGGAAGGTCGCGCTGAGGCGGAGGAGCTGATCGAGGCGGCCCGCGCCGAGCGTGCCCGGATGGTCTCGCGCACCGAGGTGATGCGCGAGGCCACCAAGGAGGCCGAGCAGCTGCTCGAGGCCGCGCGGGCGGACACCGAGCGCATGCGGCGGGAGATCGACGACTACGTCGACGGCAAGCTCGCGAACTTCGAGGTCGTCCTGCACAAGACGATGGCCGCGGTGGCCAAGGGGCGCGCCAAGATCAGCGGCCGGACCGGGCTCGAGGGACTCGGCCCCGGCCCGGACGAGGCGCCGCTTCCGCAGTGAGCTCCGGGGAGCGTCCGGTCCAGTAGACTCGACCGCCGTCCCCGTCGTGCGGAGCACGCCCAGAGCGATCCTGCGAAGCACGGCGAAGCCGACCGTCCCCGGAAGACCTCACCATGCCCACGCGCAGCGCCACGACTGTCGACCCGCGCTCGCCGTTCGTGCTCGACACTCGCGAGCTCGGCCGGCGTCCCGGGTCGATGCGCCGTGTCCAGCGCACCGTGCCGGCGCCCGCGGAGTGGGCGCTCGAGCTGGTCCGGGTGCCGGAGGGCGCCGACGTCGAGCTCGACCTCCGGCTGGAGGCGGTCATGGAGGGCGTGCTGGTGTCCGGCTCGGTGCGCGCGCCGCTGGCCGCCGAGTGCGGCCGCTGCCTGGAAGCCGTCGACGCGGTTCTCGACGCCGAGATCCAGGAGCTGTTCGCCTATGACCCCGCGGACGCCGGCGACGAGGTGTCCGTGCTCAGCGGTGACCTGCTCGACCTGCGGCCGCTGCTTCGCGACGCGGTCGTTCTCGCGATGCCGATCAACCCGGTGTGCGACGACGCCTGCGCCGGCCTGTGCGCCATCTGCGGCGCGCGGCTGGCCGACCTGCCCGACGACCATGCGCACGAAGACGTCGACCCCCGGTGGTCGAAGCTGTCGGCGCTGCGCTCATCCGATGCACCCTCATCCGATCCGGCCTCGCCGGAGATTGGACGCTGACCCGTGGCCGTTCCCAAGCGCCGGATGTCTCGGAGCAACACGCGCTCGCGCCGTTCGCAGTGGAAGGCGTCCGCGCCATCGCTCGTGAGCTGCAAGCGCTGCCGGCAGCCCAAGCTTCCGCACGTCGCCTGCACCGTCTGCGGCACCTACAACGACCGCCAGGTCGTCGACGTCTGAGCCACTCCCGCACCCAGTCGGCGTGACCGCGTCCAGCGTTCGGGTCGCGCTCGACCTGCTCGGCGGCGACGGCGCGCCGGACGTCGTGGTGGACGGTGCGCTGGTCGCCGCCCGCGAGCCGGGCGTCGAGGTCATCCTCGTCGGCCCGCCCGATCTGGCCGCTGATCTGCTGAAGGCGCGCGGTGCTGCCGGTGCGCTCGAGGTCGAGCCGGCCACCGAGTCCGTGGACATGGCCGAGGACCCCGTCCGGGCGGTCCGCGCGAAGCGGGATGCGACGGTGCGCGTGGCCGCCCGTCTCGTCCGCGACGGGCGGGCCGACGCAGCCGTTTCGGCCGGCTCGACCGGGGCGTTCGTCGTCGCCTCCGTGTTCACGCTGGGCCGGCTTCCCGGCGTCACCCGGCCGGCGATCGCCGTCACCGTTCCTGCCACCCACGGCCCCGTGGTCCTGCTCGACGCCGGGGCCAACGTCGAGTGCGGTGCGGACCTGCTCGGCCAGTTCGCGCTGGCCGGCGCCGCGTACGCCGTCACCCGGCTCGGCCGCCCCGAGCCCCGAGTGGGCCTGTTGTCCAACGGCACGGAGCCGGGAAAGGGCGACGCGCTTCGCCAGGAGGCGTCCGCGCTGCTCGCGCAGCTGCCGCTGTCCTACGCCGGCTACGTCGAGAGCAGTGCCGTCACGACAGGTGACGTCGTCGATGTCGTCGTCGCCGACGGCTTCACCGGCAACGTGCTGCTCAAGGGTCTCGAGGGTATGCAGGCCTTGGCCCGCGAGACGCTGGTGCGCGCCCTCGACGATCCCGACGACGCCGTATCGGCGCTCGAGCCTCTCGGCGCCGACCGGCTCGGGGGCGCGCTTCTTCTCGGCGTACCGGGAACAATCGTCATCGGTCATGGATCATCTGGGCCGGAGGCGATCGCTGCGTGCGTCCGTCTCGCGGCCGAGTCGGTTCGCGAACGCGTCGTGCCGCGCGTTGCCGAGGCCATGGCGGCTCTCGTGGCGCGCCGCCGGGCGGAGGCCGGCCTGGCCGGAGCGACGCAAGAGTGAGACGACGGGCAGGATGGCGTCGGGACAGGGAGGCACGGTGAGCGCCATGGGCAAGGCGTCGGTCGACTCTCCCGACCGCGACCAGGTGTTCGCGGTCGTGCGGGACGCGGTCGCGACGGTCCTCGAGCGGCCGCCGTCATCGGTGACCTGGGACAGCGACTTCGCCGAGCTGCAAGCCGACTCTCTTGCCCTCGTCGAGGTCGCGGAGATCGTCGAGGAACGCCTGGCGCCGTACGCTCCCGAGGGCTTTCACATCCCGGACGAGGAGCTCGAACAGCTGCGTACCGTCGGCGAGGCGGTCACCCTCGCGTTGGCGAGGCTGTGATGGCCGACGCCGGCGCGGCCGGTGATCTCGCCGGTCTCATCGAAGCGCTCGGTGGCACGGTCGACCGCGAGCTCGTCGAGCGGGCGGTGACCCACCGGTCCTTCGCCTACGAGAACGGCGGCCTGCCGACCAACGAGCGCCTGGAGTTCCTCGGTGACTCGGTGCTGGGTCTCGTCGTGACGGAGGAGCTCTACCGCCGCCACCCCGACCTGCCCGAAGGCCAGCTCGCGAAGCTCCGAGCCGCGGTGGTGAACGCCCGCGCGCTCGCCGAGGTCGCCCGCGAGCTGGACATCGGGCAGTACCTCCGTCTCGGGCGCGGCGAGGAGGCGAGCGGCGGTCGCGACAAGTCGTCGATCCTCGCCGACGCCGTCGAGGCGCTGATCGGCGCGTTCTACCTCGACCGCGGCACCGAAGCCGCTCGTGAGCTGGTGCTGCGGCTGTTCGCCGGGCTCCTCGACGAGTCCGCCCGTCTCGGCGCCGGTCTCGACTGGAAGACGTCGCTGCAGGAGCTCGCCGCGGGCAGGTCGCTCGGCGTTCCCGAGTACGACGTCACGGAGAGCGGGCCGGACCACGCGAAGGCGTTCGAGGCCACTGCCGTCGTGGGTGGTCGTCGCGTCGGTATCGGTCAGGGACGCAGCAAGAAGGAAGCCGAGCAACGCGCGGCCGAGCGGGCCTGGCGCGAGCTGTCGGCCGCCGAGGACGCGCCGGAGTCGGACACTGCCGCATCCGATCCGGCGACTCCCGACCCGGTCTCCTGAGTGCCGGAGCTCCCCGAGGTCGAAACCGTCCGCCGCGGCCTTCAGCGCTGGATGGTCGGCCGCACCGTGAGCAGCCTCCAGGTCTTCGGGCCGCGGACCCTGCGTCGCCACGCCCCCGGCCCCGCCGACTTCATCGCCCGCATCGAAGGCCGCACCGTCGTCGCCGCCTGTCGCCGAGGCAAGTACCTCTGGCTGCCGTTGTCGTCTCCGGGGGCTTCGCCGCTTGTCGCGGGGCCCCCACCCCGCTCCCCGGGGGCGTCGCCGCTCGTCGCGACGGACTCTGACAGCTGCATCGTGGCTCACTTGGGGATGTCGGGACAGTTCCTGGCGGTCGAGAAGGGGACACCGGATCCGCCGCATCTTCGGGCCAGGTTCCGTTTCGACGACGACGGGCCGGAGATCCGGTTCGTCGACCAGCGCACCTTCGGCGGGCTCGCACTCGAGATGCTCGACGACGCGTCGGCGCCTCCGCCGTCGGTCGCGCACATCGCCGTCGACCCGATCGACCCCGCCTTCGACCGGGACGCGGTTCACACCGCGTTGCGGCGGCGACGCACCGGCCTGAAGCGCGCCCTGCTGGACCAGACCCTCGTGTCGGGCATCGGCAACATCTACGCCGACGAGTCGCTGTGGCGGGCGCGGCTGCACTACGCCCGCGCCAGCGAGTCGCTCCGCCGGAACGAGACCGAACGGCTCCTCGATGCCGTCGACGAGGTGCTGCGCGCGGCGATCGCCGCCGGCGGCACGTCGTTCGACGAGATGTACGTCGCCGTGAACGGCGAGAGCGGCTGGTTCGAGCGCTCGCTCGAGGTCTACGGCCGGGAGGGTGAGCCCTGCTCCCGGTGCGGTGCTGCGATCCGCCGCGAGGCCTTCATGAACCGGTCGTCGTACCGCTGCCCTCGATGCCAGCGCGTCCCTCGCGGGGGAGCGGTCCGATGGTGACCGACGGCGACGTCCGGCTGACCGCGTGGGTGCGCGGGCGCGTCCAGGGCGTCGGCATGCGGTGGTGGATTCGATCCAGGGCGCTCGAGCTCGGCCTGGCCGGCTGGGCGGCCAACCTCGACGACGGCAGGGTCGAGGTGGTCGCCGAAGGCCCGCGCGATGCGTGCGAGCGGCTCCTCGACCTGCTGGGCGGCGGCGGGTCTCCCGGGCGTGTCGCCGGCGTGACGGAGCGGTGGTCGGAGGCGCGCGGCGTCGCCGCCGGTTTTGCGGAGAAGTGACCGTTATGCCTGAGCCGGGTGGGCTCAAGATCGTGACCTGATCGTAACCAGGGCCTTGACCGTTCGTTGCTGACGTCGGACACTGGTCGCACCGCGTCTCCCCATCCATCGCCACAGCGAGCCGGGCCGACGCACGCCGCGACCGCGGCTCTCGAATTCCGTGGAGGATGCCCACGATGGCAAAGGCACTGTTCGGTCATGTTGGTGTGGGACCGGACGTGCGGGTCCTGGCTGAGATGCGGCGCCTTCGCGACCGCGTCCGCGAGCTCGAGCACGAGGTAGCTCGGCTGGAGGCGGCCAACGCCGCGCTCCGCCACGGCCTGCAGGTCGACGACGACATGCTCTCGCTGTCCGTTCCGGACAGCATCGCGGAGCAGGAGCCGGCGCTCACCTGAGCCGCCGCACCACGATCCGCCAGGGGCGCTACGGCGCCCCTTTTTCTTGCGCTCGTCGCGCCTTCGGCGCGTTACCTGCGCTCGGGTCGCGGGTCGGTTAGCGTGGCTGTGGCCTTCCCCGCCGACCCCCTCTCCTCGCGGAGCGCCCGGCCGTGCATCTGAAGAGCCTCACATTGCGAGGCTTCAAGTCCTTCGCGTCCTCGACGACCCTGCGCTTCGAGCCCGGGATCACGTGCGTGGTCGGTCCCAACGGCTCCGGGAAGTCCAACGTCGTCGACGCCATCTCCTGGGTCCTGGGGGAGCAGGGCGCCAAGTCGCTGCGCGGCGGCAAGATGGAGGACGTCATCTTCGCCGGCACCGCGGGCCGGCCACCCCTCGGCCGCGCCGAGGTCGTCCTCACGATCGACAACTCCGACGGCGCCCTGCCGATCGACTACACCGAGGTCACGATCTCGCGGATCATGTTCCGCAACGGCGGCTCGGAGTACGCCATCAACGGCACGCCCTGCCGGCTGCTCGACGTGCAGGAGCTGCTGTCCGACTCGGGCATCGGCCGCGAGATGCACGTGATCGTGGGCCAGGGCCAGCTCGACGCGGTGCTGCACGCTGCGCCGGAGGATCGCCGGGCGTTCATCGAGGAAGCGGCCGGTGTTCTCAAGCACCGCAAGCGCAAGGAGAAGGCGCTTCGCAAGCTCGAGGCGATGCAGACCAACCTCAACCGGCTGCAGGACCTCACGGCCGAGCTGCGGCGGCAGCTGAAGCCGCTGGGTCAGCAGGCGGAGGTGGCTCGCCGTGCCGCCGTCGTCCAGGCCGACCTGCGCGACTCGAAGCTGCGTCTGCTCGCCGACGACCTGCTGGCGCTCCGCTCGACGCTCGAGGCCGAGGTCGCGGACGAGACCGCGCTGCTCGCGCGCCGGGCCGAGGTGGAGCAGCTGCTCAGCGAGGCCCAGCGCCGCGAGGCGGACCTCGAAGCCGCGGTCGCGGCCGAGACGCCGCGCGTGTCGAAGGCGCAGGAGACGTGGTACCGCCTGGCCGGGTTGCGCGAGCGCTTCCGCGGGACCGCGTCGCTCGCCGCCGAACGGCAGCGCAACGTCGCCGAGGTCGAAGCCGATGAGCTCGTGCCGGGCCGCGACCCTGACGTGCTGGAGGCGGAGGCCGCCGAGGTACGCCGCGAGGAGCGGGAGGTCGTCGAGCGGCTGGAAGCCGACCGGGCCGCCCTGGCAGCGGCCGCCGCGGAGCGGCAGCGCCTCGAGGCCGAGCTGGCCGACGAGGACCGCCGGCTGGCCGAGCTGCAGCGAGCCATCGCCGACCGGCGCGAAGGGCTCGTCCGCCTCCGCGGTGAGGTGACAGCTCTTCGCACTCGTTCCGCCGCGGCCGACGACGAGATCGGCCGGTTGACCGTGGCCCTGGACGCGGCCCGGGCGCGTGCGGCGACCGCACAGGCGGAGTTCGCGGCCGTCGAGTCGGAGGTCGCGGGACTCGACGCGGGGGAGGTCGACCTCGACACTCGCTACGAGACCGCTGCGGCGACCCTCGCCGAGGCAGAGGAGCGCCTGGCGTCGCTCCAGACCGAGGAGCGCGAGATCGAGCGCCAGCGGGCGGCGGCGGCGGCCCGCCGCGACGCACTCGCGCTCGGCCTGGCCCGCAAGGACGGGCACAGTGCGCTGCTCGCCGCGGCGGACCGGTTGCCGGGAGTCCTCGGCTCGGTGGCCGAGGTCGTCCGCGTTGACGCGGGCTGGGAGTCGGCCGTCGCGGCCGCCCTGGGCGCCGCGGCCGACGCGGTCGCGGTCGCGACTCTGGCGGACGCGGCGGCCGCCCTCGCCCTGCTGCGCGCGGACGACGCCGGTCGCGCGGGAGTGGTCGTCGGTGGGGCGTCGTACGACGACAGCGGCCCGTGGCCCCCGCTGCCCGACTGGGCCGTGGCCGCAGGCGCGCGCTACGCCGTCGACGTGCTCACCGCCCCCGAGGCGCTCCGCCCCGCGCTGGCGCGGCTGCTCGAGCGGGTGGTCGTCGTCGGTGACCTCGACCTGGCGCGCCGCCTCGTCGACACCGAGCCGAACGTGCGCGCCGCGACCGCCGATGGAGACGTGCTCGGCGCCGCCTGGGCGGTCGGCGGCAGCGGCGGAGCCCCCAGCCTGCTGGAGGTTCGTGCCGCCTACGAGGAGGCGGAGCAGGCGTTCAACGATCTGGGCCACCGCGCAGATCGTGTTCGGTTCGCGCTGTCGGCCGCGGCCGAGGAAGCCGCGGCCGCACAGCAGAGCGTCGACGACGCGCTGACCGCCCTGCACGAGTCCGATGCACGGCTCGCGGCGATCGCGGAGCGGCTCGGGCAGCTCGGCACCTCGGCGCGGGCGGCGACCGGTGAGGCAGATCGACTGGAGCGCGCCGTCCAAGGAGCGCATGAAGCTCGCGAGCGAGACCTGGCGGGGCTGGCCGCACTCGAAGAGCGGCTCGCCGCCGCCGAGGCCGCGCCCGCTGTCGACGAGCCCGATGCGGCGGAGCGCGAGCGGCTCGCCGGCCTGGTGACCGCGGCCCGGGCCAGCGAGGTGGAGGCGAGGCTCGGCGTCCGCACGGGCGAGGAGCGGAGTCAGGCGCTCAGCACCCGCGCAGGCGGGCTCGAGGCAGCCGCGGCAGCCGAGCGACAGGCACGGGAGCGGGCCGCACGGGCTCGTGAGCGTCGGGCCCGGCAGGCGGTCACGGCCGCGGCGGTGCTCGTGGTCGCCCGGGAGGCGCTCGAACGGATCGAACGTTCGCTTGCTCTCGCCGCCGCCGAGCGGACCGCCGCCGAGGAAGCGCGCACGGTCCTGGAGGGCGAGATGCTCTCCGTGCGGGGCCGGGCGAGAGAGCTCGCCGGCGAGCTCGAAGTCCTGACGGGCGCGGTTCATCGCGACGAGGTCGCGCGGGCCGAGCAGCGGCTGCGCATCGAGCAGCTCGAGCAGCGCGCGGCCGAGGAGTTCGGCATCGACCCGCAGACCTTGCTGGTGGAGTACGGCCCTGACACGCTCGTGCCGCCGGCCGCAGACGCCGGCGACGATGCCGAGCCGGTCCCGTTCGACCGCGAGCAGCAGGAGAAGCGTTTGCGCGCCGCGGAGCGCGCGCTTGCGCTGCTCGGCAAGATCAACCCGCTCGCCCTCGAGGAGTTCGCCGCCCTGGAGGAGCGGCACAAGTTCCTCTCCGACCAGCTCGAGGACCTCAAGGCCTCGCGCCGAGACCTGCTCACCGTCGTCAAGGACGTCGACGATCGGGTCGAGCAGATCTTCCGGTCGGCGTACGAGGACGTGGAGCGCGAGTTCGAGAAGGTCTTCTCGGTGCTGTTCCCGGGCGGCGACGGCCGGCTCGTGCTCACCGACCCCGACAACTGGCTGGAGACCGGGGTCGAGGTGGAGGCCCGGCCTCCCGGCAAGAAGGTCAAGCGGCTGTCACTGCTCTCCGGTGGTGAGCGCTCGCTGACGGCGGTGGCGTTCCTCGTTGCGATCTTCCGCGCCCGGCCCTCGCCGTTCTACGTGCTGGACGAGGTCGAGGCGGCGCTTGACGATCGCAACCTGTCGCGGCTCGTCGACCTGCTGGCCGATCTCAAGGCGACGTCGCAGCTGATCATCATCACGCACCAGAAGCGCACGATGGAGGTCGCCGACTCCCTGTACGGCGTCTCGATGCGGGGCGACGGCATCACGCAGGTGATCAGCCAGCGCCTGCGCGAGCACGAGCCCGCATAAGCAGATCGCCCCCGCGCAGCATCGGTAGCCTCGGATGTCGTGGAATTCGTGATCCTCGGCGTCGTCCTGGCGCTTTTCGTTGTCGCAGCCGTCGTGGCGCTCGTCAAGGCGCCGACCCGCCGGCAGGTCCCCCCGTCGGGCCAGTCGCCGACGGTGGAGGTGCCACCGTCCACGGAGATGGCCGCTCCGCCGGAGGTCGCCGAGCGTGAGGCGGCGGCCGTCGCCGAGCAGCAGATCGTCGTTCCGGATCTCGACGTTCCGCCGCCGTCCGCGGGCCGCCTGGTGCGGCTGCGCTCGCGGCTGGCGCGCTCGCAGACGACGTTCGGTCGGGGGCTGCTCACCCTGCTGTCGCGCGACACGATCGACGACGACACCTGGGAAGAGGTCGAGGACACGCTGCTCACGGCCGACGTCGGGGTCGCCGCTACCCGGCAGATCGTCGAGGCGCTACGCACGCAAGTGAAGGTCATGGGCGCCCGGTCACCGGACCAGGTCCGCACCATGCTGCGTGACCAGCTGCTCGTCGCGGTCGGAGACGATGCCGAGCGGGGCTTGCGCACCGGCCCCCACGACGGCCGCCCCGCGGTCGTGCTCATGGTCGGGGTGAACGGAACCGGCAAGACGACGACGTGCGGCAAGCTCGCGCGCGCCCTCGTCGGCGACGGACGCAGCGTCCTTCTCGGTGCGGCCGACACGTTCCGCGCTGCGGCCGCGGACCAGCTCGCCACCTGGGGTTCCCGTGTCGGCGCCGACGTCGTACGCGGCGAGGAGGGAGCCGACCCCGCAAGCGTGGCCTTCGAAGCGGTCAAGTCAGGGGTCGACGGCAAGGTCGACGTGGTGCTCATCGACACCGCGGGCCGGCTCCACACCAAGCAGGGCCTGATGGACGAGCTCGGCAAGGTCAAGCGCGTCGTCGAGCGTCAGGCCGCCGTCGACGAGGTGCTGCTCGTGCTCGACGCCACCACCGGCCAGAACGGCCTGATCCAGGCGCGGGTGTTCTCCGAGGTCGTCGACGTCACCGGCATCGTGTTGACGAAGCTCGACGGCACCGCAAAGGGTGGCATCGTGATCGCCGTTCAGCGTGAGCTCAACGTCCCCGTCAAGCTCGTCGGACTGGGCGAAGGCCCCGACGATCTCGCGCCATTCGAGCCAGAGGTATTCGTCGACGCACTGCTCGGCGAAGCAACGGAGGTGACCGCATGACGGCCCGCTGGACGTCCGCCCTTGCATGTTTCGTACTCGCCGTCGCGGGCCTCGTCGCTGCGCCGGAAGCCGACGCAGCCGAGACCTACACCGTGACCGTTCACATCACCGCGAGCCCGTCCGCGCACGTCGGTGCGACGCTCACCGTGTCCGGGTCGGTGACCAACGGCAGCGGCGGGGTCGCTGCCGCCACACTCACGATCAAGCGGACGGACGAACGCACCGGTGCGACGGAGACGCTGGCTCCCATGATGACCGGCGCAGACGGGTCGTTCAGCGCTCCCGATCCACAGCCTGCCGTGTGGGGCTACGAGTCCTACGACGTGACGGCGTCCGACACCAACGGCAGTGGTGCCGGACACAGCTCACTGTGGATCAGCCGCTACTCCACGACTCTGACGATCACGAGTACGAGGAGTGTCGTTTCGGCGGGCTCGCTGGCGCACGTCACCGCCCACCTCGGTACGACGGACACCAACCGCACCGTGACCATCTATGCGCGGCCTTATCGGCGTGACCGCACCCAGATCCGCAGCGGCGCCGTCGACGCGACGAACGGCGATCTGTCGGCGACGTACACGATGGAACGACGGACACGCTTCATCGCCTACTTCGCAGGGGACCAGAAGTACCGCCCGGCGAGTGCCTATGTCGTGGTCCTCGCTCGCGCAGTCGTCCACGAGCATCTGCGGGGCGGGTACGCGACCTCAGGCAAGTACCGGCTCTACCACTCGGGCGCGAACCCCGTGCTGGCGGTGCACATGTTGCCTGAGCTCGACGGCGTCTGCCTCGAGTTCCTTGCCCAGCGCTACTACAACGGAGCCTGGCATCGCGACGCGGTGGGCTGCGTACGCACCGATGTCTACGGCAGGGCCATCGGCGTCCTGACCGGGGACCACCACCTCTACAGTCCCTACCGCGCCCGCGCGCGGTGGGGCGGGTCGGCTGCGGTGCTTGCGCGCACGGGCGCCTGGCAGTACCTGAAGTTCCGGCCCTGAGCGTGCCGACGACACAAAGCCGTAACACGACGTGACCTCGCCGAAACGGTGGTGAGCCGCCGGCGAAATCTCTCCTGACCATCCTCTCTGCAACTGCGGCGACCGCCGCGTGGGAGGACAGGAGACCCATGCACTTCAACCTCAACACCGTGGACACGGGCAATACCGCCTGGGTCCTTGCGAGCGCGGCCCTGGTGTTGCTGATGACGCCGGGTCTGGCGTTCTTCTACGGCGGCATGGTCCGTAGCAAGAACGTCCTCGGCATGCTCATGCAGAACTTCGTGACCATCGGCATCGTCGGCGTCGTCTGGGTGATGGTGGCCTACAGCCTCGCCTTCGGTGCCAACGGCTTCGGCGGGTTCGCCGGCAACCTGCACCAGTTCGGCCTGGGTCACATGAGCCAGCAGGTGGCGGGCTACCACGGCAGCCTCGCGCAGACGATCCCGCCGATGGTCTTCATGGCCTTCCAGCTGATGTTCGCCATCATCACGCCGGCCCTGATCACCGGCGCGTCCGCAGACCGGCTGAAGTTCGGCGCCTTCGTGGTCTTCGTGACGGTCTGGATCGTCGCCGTCTACGCGCCCATCGCCCACTGGGTGTTCTCACCGGAGGGCTGGCTGTTCCAGAAGGGCGCGGAGGACTTCGCCGGTGGCACCGTCGTGCACGCGAACGCCGGCGCAGCGGGTCTCGCCCTCGCGATCGTCCTCGGCAAGCGACTCGGGTGGAAGAAGGACCCGATGCGGCCGCACAACCTTCCGTTCACGCTTCTCGGCGCCGGCCTGCTGTGGTTCGGTTGGTTCGGCTTCAACGCCGGCTCAGCGCTGGGTGCGTCGAACCTCGCCGGCGTCGCGTTCGTCAACACCAACACCGCCACCTGCGCCGCGATGCTCGGCTGGCTGATCGTCGAGCGCATCCGCGACGGTCACCCGACGACGCTCGGTGCCGCCTCCGGCGCGGTCGCGGGTCTCGTCGCGATCACCCCTGCCGCCGGTTTCGTCAGTCCGGTCGGTGCCGTGATCCTCGGTCTCATCGCCGGCGCGGTCTGCGCGCTCGCGATCTCACTGAAGTACCGGCTGGGTTATGACGACGCCCTCGACGTCGTCGGCGTGCACCTCGTCGGCGGTGTTGTCGGAGCGCTCCTCATCGGCTTCCTCGGCAGCACCCGCGCCAGCGGCATCGGTCTGAACGGCGTGTTCTACGGCGGCGGCTGGCACCTGCTCAAGCTGCAGGCCATGGCGGTCGGTGCGGCGGTGGGCTACTCCTTCGTCGCGACCCTGGTCATCGCGAAGGTCCTCGACCTGGTGATGGGGCTGCGCCTCAGCCGCGACGAGGAGCAGGAAGGCATGGACACGGTGCTGCACGCGGAGACGGCGTACGACTTCGGAGGGGTTGCGGCCGGCGGCTTCTCACCGACGCAGCGGGCCGCATCCGGAGGCCCACCCGTCGCTGCTTCGGCCGGTGGCATGGCGCGGACCGAAGGAGTGCAGGCATGAGGCTCGTCACGGCAGTCATCAAGCCGTTCAAGCTCGACGACGTGAAGAGCGCGCTGGAGAGCTTCGGCGTCCAGGGCCTCACGGTGAGCGAGGTCAGCGGCTACGGACGGCAGAAGGGACACACCGAGGTCTACCGCGGCGCGGAGTACACGGTGGACTTCGTGCCCAAGGTCCGCCTGGACGTGGTCGTCGCCGATGACGACGCGCACGACGTCGTCGAGGTCATCACCAAGGCGGCGTCCACGGGGCAGATCGGTGACGGCAAGGTCTGGACCACTGCCGTCGACGAGCTGGTTCGCGTGCGAACGGGGGAGCGCGGCCCGGACGCACTCTGAGTCGACGGCCGACCGGCCGGGGACGGGCCTGATCATGGCCGTCTCCGGCCGGTCGGGTGTCGCTGGTAACTTCCGCGCGTGCATGTCGACGGCGGCGACACCGCCTGGGTCCTCGGCAGCGCGGCGCTGGTGCTGTTCATGACACCGGGGCTCGCGTTGTTCTACGGCGGCATGGTCCGCAGCAAGAACGTCCTCGCGATGATGGTGCAGAACCTGGCCACCATTGCGGTCGTCAGCATCGTCTGGGCGATCGCCGCCTACTCGCTCGCCTTCGGGCCGGACGCCGGCGGCGGACTGATCGGCACGCTGCACTTCGCCGGCTTCGCACATCCCGAGACCCCCGTCCCGGGCCTCCATCTCACGGTGCCGCCGCTGGCCTTCGCGGCGTTCCAGATGATGTTCGCGGTCATCACCGCTGCGCTGCTGACCGGCGCAGGGGCCGACCGGATGCGATTCGGCGGTTTCCTCGTCTTCGCGGCGGTATGGACTCTGGTCGTCTACGCCCCGATCGCGCACTGGGTGTTCTCCCCGGCGGGATGGCTGGCGCACCGCGGGGTGCTCGACTTCGCCGGTGGCAACGTCGTCGAGATCGACAGCGGCGCGTCCGCCCTCGCCCTCGTTCTGGTTCTCGGCCGGCGCCGAGGCTGGCCGCGCGATGTGATGGCGCCGCACTCGCTGCCCCTGACGGTGATCGGCGCCGGCATCCTGTGGTTCGGCTGGTTCGGGTTCAACGCGGGCTCCGCACTCGCCGCGAACGGGCTCGCCGCCCAGGCCTTGATCGGCACCCAGCTCGCGGCCTGCGCCGGACTGCTCGGGTGGGTGCTCGTCGAGAAGCTGCGGACCGGGCACGCGACCACCCTGGGCGCGGCATCGGGAGCGGTCGCCGGTCTCGTCGCCATCACGCCGGCGTGCGGCTTCGTCGACAGCCTCGCCGCGATCGTCGTCGGTTTCGCCGGCGGGGTCATCGGTGTCCTCGCCGTCGGGATGAAGTACCGCCTTCGGTACGACGACTCGCTCGATGTCGTCGGCGTGCACGGAGCGGGCGGGCTCATCGGCACGCTCCTCGTCGGCGTGTTCGCGACGCAGCACGTTAACGGCGGCATCGGCGCCCGCGGGTTGTTCTCCGGCGGCGGAGTCGGACTGCTGGGCGAGCAGGCGCTCGCCGTGGTCGTCACGATTGCGTGGGCCTTCGCGGCGACGTGGGTCGTCGCGCAGCTCGTCCAGCGCACCATCGGTCTGCGCGTCACCCAGGAGGTCGAGATCGAGGGCCTCGATACCGCGGTGCACGCCGAGTCGGCGTACGACTTCGGCAACGTCCGCGCCGGTCGGATCGGCTGAGAGTTGGAGGTGGACGTGAAGCTCGTGACCGCGGTGGTCAAACCGTTCAAGCTCGACGACGTGAAGCAGGCGCTGCACGAGCTCGGTGTCGCCGGCATGACCGTCTCCGAGGTGCAGGGGCATGGCCGTCAACGCGGTCACACCGAGGTCTACCGGGGCGCCGAGTACGTCGTCGACTTCGTGCCGAAGGTGCGGATCGAGGTCGTCGTCGACGACGCGGAGGTCCCACGAGTGGTTGACGCGATCGTCGACGCCGCACGCACCGGTCAGATCGGTGACGGGAAGGTGTGGACCACCGCGGTCGAGGATCTGGTGCGCATCCGCACCGGTGAACGCGGGCCGGACGCTCTCTGACACCCGACGTGAGCGGTTCGCGCGAGGACGCTGCCGAGTCGCTGCGCACGGCGCGCGCAGCGGTGCTCGCAGACAGGTCTGTCGTCGGAGCGGCTCTGCGATCAGCACTCTGCGAGGTCGCGGATGCATGGTTGCGCGAGCAGGTCGGCGACGAGAACGACGTCGCGCTGGTCGCTGTCGGCGGTTACGGCCGGCGGGAAGCAGCGCCCGGCAGCGACTTCGACCTGCTGCTCCTCCATCGCGACCGCCGAGACGTCAAGTCGCTCGCCGACCACATCTGGTACCCGATCTGGGACGCCGGTGTCGGTCTCGACCACTCGGTGCGCACTCCGGCGGAGGCGAGCGCCGTAGCGCGAGAAGACCTCAAGGCAGCCCTCGGCCTGTTGGACGCGCGGCACGTGGCAGGTGACCCCGCGTTGACGGAACAGACGCGAGCGGCCGTCCTCGCGGACTGGCGGCGCGATGCACGGCGGCGCCTCCCCGAGCTCGCCCAGGCCGTCCGCGAGCGGGCCGATCGATCGGGCGAGCTGGCCTTTCTCCTCGAGCCCGACCTCAAGGAGTGCCGCGGCGGACTTCGTGACGTGCATGCCATGAGAGCGGCGGCGGCCGCATGGGTCGTCGACGCACCGGACGAGCGTGTGCGCTCGGCCCATGCCCGGTTGCTCGACGTCCGTGGCGAGCTGCACCGGCGCAGCAACCGGCCGACCGACCGCTTGCTGTTGCAGGAGCAGCTGCCGCTGGCCGAAGCGCTCGGCTTCGATGACGCGGACGCACTGATGCGCGACGTGTACGACGCCGGGCGTGCGATCGCGTTCGCCTCGGACGAGACCTGGCGGCGCGTGGAAGCAGCCGTCCGCCCTGCCCGTCCGGCGCGGCGGTGGCGCAGTCGCGGCGGGGACCGACCGCAGTCTCAGCGGCGGCCGCTCGCCGACGACGTCGTCGAGCAGGACGGCGAGGTGGTGCTGGCACGCGACGCACAACCCGCGGCGGACGCCGTACTTCAGTTGCGCGTTGCGGCCGCCGCCGCGCAGTCGGCGCTGCCGATCTCGCGGCACACGTTGCATCGGTTGAGCGCCGAGTCGGCGTCACTGCCCGAGCCCTGGCCGGACGAAGCGCGTGCTGCGCTGGTCTCCGTTCTCGAGGCCGGCGCACCCGCGGTCGCGGTGCTCGAGGCGTTCGACCAGAGCGGCTTGCTGGTGCGGTTGATCCCCGAGTGGGAGGCCGTGCGGTGCAAGCCGCAGCGCAACGCCGTCCATCGCTTCACCGTTGACCGGCACCTCGTCGAGGCAGCGGTCGAGGCCTCACGCCTCAGCCGTCATGTCGCCCGCCCCGACCTGCTCGTCCTCGCCGCGCTGCTGCACGACATCGGCAAGGGCTTTCCCGGCGACCACACCGATGCGGGCGTCCGCATCGTGCCCGTCATCGCGCGACGCCTCGGTCTCCCCGATGACGATGTCGGCGTCCTCGTCTCCTTGGTCCGACACCATCTGCTGCTGCCGGACACGGCGACCCGGCGCGACCTCGACGATCCGCTGACCGTTCAGACGGTGGCGGATGCGGTGGGTGACCGTTCGACCCTCGAGTTGCTCCATGCGCTCACGGAGGCCGATGCGCTTGCGACCGGACCGGCGGCATGGTCGGACTGGAAGGGCCGGCTCGTCGCCGATCTCGTCGCGCGCACCCGCGCCGTCCTCGCAGGCCAGCCACCGCCGTCGACGACTGCGCTCGACGCCGACCAGCTCGAGCTCGCTCGCGCAGGGCGGCTCGCGGTCGACGTCTCCGGTGACCGGGTGACGATCGTGGCGCCGGACCGTCCGGGCCTCCTGTGGCGGTGGGCCGGCGTGCTCGCGCTGCACAGGTTGGAGATCCGTGCCGCGATGGCGACGTCCGTCGACGCCACCGCCGTCACCGTCTTCGACGTGAGCCCGCGGTTCGGGTCCGCGCCGGAGTGGGATCGCGTCCGGGCGGACGTCCGACGTGCCTACGACGACGCGCTGTCTCTCGAGACCAGGCTCGCGGAACGTGAGCGGGCTTATGCCCGTCCGGAAGCCCAGGTCGTGCCTCCGCGTGTGCTCTGGGTGGACGACGCGTCAGCCGCGAGCACCGTCGTCGAGGTTCGCGCGCACGACGCAATCGGCCTGTTGCACCGGCTCACCCGCGCTCTCGCCGACGCCGGCCTCGACGTGCGCTCGGCCCGGGTGAGCACACTTGGCGCGGAGGTGGTCGACGCGTTCTACGTGCTCGACAGCAACGGCACGCCCGTCGACGTCGCGCGTCGGGATGAGATCGAGCGCGTGTTGCTCATGGCGTGCGGCGGAGCAGACGCGGCAGCTCCGCAATCGGATCCTCGCCAGGGCTGACCGGCAGGATCACACCGTGGCCGCGCCGCCCCAGGTCGGCGGCGAACGTCGCCTCGACCGCGGTGTACGCCTCCTTGGTGCACAGCACGGCATCGACGGGTCCGACGCGCTGCTCGATGTGTGCTGCGACGCGGTCCCACACCTGCGGGTCGCAGGGGTCCGCGCGGTACGACAGGAGCATGGACGTCGGGTGTTGCGTGGCTGCTTGCTCGACCGTGTCGATGACCGATCGTTCGCTGCTGACGACGGCCAGGAGTACGCCGCGCGACAGCAGCGCCACTCCTGTCGACGCGTCGACACCGGCCAGTACGACGACGTGGCCGGCGAGCGGATCGAGCGTCACGGTGCAGAGTCTGCCGGACCGTCATACGGTGCTGTCCTACGTGCTCGTGGGAGGTAGTCCGATGTGTGCCGATCTGCGCAACGTGCCGGATGGTCTGCTCCGCCATGCGACCGTCCGCGGTGACGAGGTCGCGTTCCGGACGCTCGAAGGCGAGACGTGGACATGGCAGGACTACCTCGACCGGGCAGCTCGCTTCGCGGGTGGACTGCGCGCGCTCGGAGTGCAGCGCGGTGACCGCATCGTGCTGATGCTGCGCAACCGGCTGGAGTTCCACGTCGCCGACGTCGGTGCACTGCTGGCAGGCGCGACGCCGATCTCGATCTACAACTCGTCGTCGCCGGAACAGATCAGCTATCTCGCCGGTCACTGTGGTGCCGTGCTTGCCGTCACCGAGGACGGCGACTTCGCCGAGCGTGTCCTCGCAGCTGCCGCCGACGTGCCGAGCCTGCGCACCGTCGTGGTCGTCGGAGACGTGCCTGAAGGAGCGACGTCGTACGACGAAGTAGCCGCCGGAGAGGCTGTCGACGTCGAACAGGCCGTCGCGACGATCGAGCCCACCGACCTGCTGACCGTCATCTACACGTCGGGCACGACCGGCCCGCCCAAGGGCGTCATGCTCGACCACACCAACGTCCTCGCGGCGTACAAGGGCCTCATCCACTTCATGCCGGACGAGAACCCGAGTGAGCAGCGCACGGTGTCCTACCTGCCGATGGCGCACATCGCCGAGCGCAACGTCTCGCACTACAACCACCTGCTCTGGGGTGGCCAGGTCACGCCGTGCGCCGACATCGCTGAGCTCGGCAAGTACCTCGTGGCGGTCCGTCCGACGCTTCTGTTCGGTCCGCCGCGAGTGTTCGAGAAGCTGGTCGCCGGCATTCAGGCCGCTGTCGCGGCCCGACCGGTCGAGGACCAGCAGCGGTTTGCGGAGGCCTTGCAGGTCGGGCGTCAGGTGCAGCAGCTGAAGGCGCGAGGTGAGTCGCTGCCGGAGGAGCTTGCGGCGACCTGGGCCTTCGTCGACGAGGTCGCGTTTCGTCCGCTGCGGGCGACGGTCGGCCTCGACGCGTGCACGATCGCCTTCAGCGGCGCTGCTCCGATTCCCGTCGAGGTCATCGACTTCTTGCGCGACATCGGCCTCGAGATGAGCGAGGTCTACGGGATGAGCGAGAACACCGGGGGGATGACGTGGGAGCCGCATCGCGTCAAGTCCGGGCGGGTCGGCCGCGCGTTTCCCGAGACCGAGGTCATCACCGCGCCTGACGGTGAGGTTCTCTGCCGCGGCGCCATCGTGTTCAAGGGATACCTCAACGATCCGGAGCGCACCCGTGAAGCGCTCGACGAGGACGGCTGGCTGCACACGGGCGACATCGGCGAGTTCGACGAAGACGGCTACCTGCGCATCGTCGATCGCAAGAAGGAGCTCATCATCACCGCTGGTGGCAAGAACATCTCGCCGGCGAACATCGAGGCCGCGCTGAAGACGATCCCGCTGATCGGCCAGGCGATGGCGATCGGCGACAACCAGCCCTACCTCGTCGCGCTGCTCACCATCGACCCCGACGCGGCCGCGGTGCGCTTCCCGGGCAGGCCGCTCGCCGACATCGCAACAGACCCGGCAGTCTCCCGGGAGGTCGCCGAAGCGGTCGCCGAGGTCAACGAGCGGTTCTCGAGGGTCGAGCACATCCGGCGCTTCGTTCTTCTCGGCGAGGAGTGGCTGCCGGACAGCGACGTGCTGACGCCGACGATGAAGCTGAAGCGGCGTGGCGTGCTGTCGACGCACGGCGCGGCTGTCGACGAGATGTACGCCGGCGGGGGGATCGAGGTCGAACCGCGGCGGCTTGCCGACGTCGGCGCTCCTCCGGGCTGAACCGGCGCCGCTGCCGCGCAGGCAGAGGCGTCAGGATGGTGCGGTGGCTGCGCCGGAGTGGTTGGTCAGAGCACTCGCTTTCGACCGTGCCCGCCTGCGGCCGGCAGCCGGTGCGCGCGCGGGCCTGGGCGTCCTCGTGCCACTCGTCGTCGGTGTGGTGGCCGGCCATCCCGCGGCCGGTGCGCAGGCGGCGGCGGGTGCACTGCCGGTCGGCGTCGCCGCCATGACCGGGACCTTCGGGCCGCCGACGGCGTTGCTGATCGGGACCACGGCCGGTATGGCCGTGAGCACGTTCGTCGGTTCGCTGGTCGCCGGGCACGCGGTGCCGATGGTCGCGTTGCTGACGTTGTGGGGCTTCGCCGCGGGTCTCATGGTGGCGCTGGGCAGACCGGCATCGATCGTCGGAGTCCAGGCCGTCGTGGCGTTCGTCGTGTTCGGTCGTTATCCCGGCGGGGTCGCCCAGTCGGCGGCGCATGCCGGCTGGGTCGTGGCCGGCGGTTCTCTGCAGCTGCTCTTCGCGCACCTCCTTCGACCGGCCCGGGTGTTCGATCGTGAACGGCAGGCGATCGCGTCTGCGCATGACGCATTGGCGGGGCTGGCGCGTGGAGTGCTCGACGGTGCGTCCGGAGCGGCGGCGGGCGATGCCATCGCAGAAGCCGCAACACTCGTGGCGCGGCGGTCCGCGGACGAGACGGACGGCGTCGATGCGTTGCGCGGTCTGGTCGACGAGTCCCGCCGGATCCGGCTCGAGATCCAGTCGCTTTCCGTCGTCCCCGTCAGTTCCGAGCTGCGGGCCGCGGTCGACGCCGCGGCGGACTGGCTGCAGATGCTTGCCGAGGCGGTCCGCAGGGGGGACGCGCCGGGTGAGGAGCCGACGACGCTGTCGGTCGTCGTCGACGAGCTTCGGAGACACCGCGCCACGACCAACGAGCGCTTCGCGGCGGCGAGGGTCTCTGCCCTCCTCGGCCAGCTCAGAGCGTCGCATCGTCTCGCTGCTCTGCTCGCGGGCGTACGCCGACTGCCGCTTCCCAGCGTTGCGGGCTTGCGGTCGAGCATCGATCTGACATCGCGTGCGGGTGGCATGCTGCGCCGGCTTCGGGTCGCGGCCGAGCCGGGATCACCTGAGCTCAGGCACGCGGTTCGGCTCGCGGCGCTCCTTGCCGTTGCCGAGGTCGTCGCGCGACTGCTGCCGTGGCAGCACACCTGGTGGGTGACCCTGACGACCGTCGTCGTGCTGAAGCCGGACTACGCGGCGACGGCGCAACGAGGCGTCGGCCGGGTCGCCGGCACTGCCGCGGGAGTGCTCGTGGGCGGCCTCGTCGTCGGCGGTCTGCATCCGCACGACCTCGTGCTCGCCGCTCTCGTCGGCGGGTTCGCCGCTGCCTCGTACGCCGTCTTCACTGCCTCGTTCGCCGTCTACACGTTCTTTCTGACCGGTGTCGTCGTCCTCCTGGTCTCGACGTTCGACCCCCGGCCACTGGCTGCCGTCGTCGACCGCGGGCTCGACACGCTGGTCGGCGGTGCGCTCGCACTCGCCGGCTACGCCTTGTGGCCCACTCGCGAGGCGGCCACGCTCCGGGCGACGACCCGCGCGCTGCTCGATGCGCTGGCGACGTACGCCGACACCGTGCTCTCTGCCTACATCGACGCGGAGAGCGTCAGCGTCGACGCGCTCACGACGGCGGGACGCGCGGTACGCCGCGCCCGCGCCGACGCGCAGGCGTCGCTCGACCGTGCAGCGGCCGAACCGCCACGGCTGCGCGGTGACACCGAGACGGCGGCGAGTGTTCTTGCCGCGGCCCGTCGCATCGTCGTCACGCTGCACTCGCTCCGGGCGACGGTGCAGGACTCGGCCGAGCCGGTCGCCGTGCCGGAGCTGGCGTCGATGAAGCGCGACATCGTGAGCGCCCTGCGGTCCGCAGCGGAGGAGGACGTACCGGCGGGCGACCTCCGCGAGGCCCAGCAGCGCCTGCAGGACGCCGTCGACCCGGCTGACGCAATGAGCTGGCACGGCCGCCGGCTCGCGCTCGCGGTGGCGCACCTCGACCCGTTGGTGGACGGCATCCACACCATCCAGGACATGACGGCCGCCGTCGCCGCACCCGTAGGCTGACAGCGACATGTTCGAGACCCTTTCCGATCGCCTCGAGTCCGTCTTCAAGTCGCTCCGCGGCAAGGGCCGGCTGAGCGACGCCGACATCGACGCGACAGCACGTGAGATCCGCATCGCGCTGCTCGAGGCGGATGTCGCGCTCCCGGTCGTTCGCGAGTTCATCGCCGCGGTGAAGCAGCGAGCGCAGGGCGCCGAGGTCTCGCAGGCCCTCAACCCGGCGCAGCAGGTCATCAAGATCGTCAACGAGGAGCTCATCGAGATCCTCGGGGGCAGCGCCCGGCCGTTGCACCTCGCGAAGACTCCGCCGTCCGTGGTGATGCTGGCGGGCCTTCAGGGCACCGGTAAGACGACGCTGGCGGGCAAGCTCGGCCGCTGGCTGAAGGAGCAGCGGCACGCACCGCTGCTCGTCGCCGCCGACCTGCAACGTCCGAACGCCGTCCAGCAGCTCCAGGTCGTCGGCCAGCGGGCCGGTGTCGACGTGTGGGCGCCGTACGACGGCAACGGCGTCGGCGACCCGGTCGAAGCGGCCCGCAGCGGCATCGAGCATGCGCGGCGGATGGGCCACGACATCGTCGTGGTCGACACCGCCGGTCGCCTCGGCATCGACGCCGAGATGATGGCGCAGGCAGCGGCCATCCGCGATGCGGTCACTCCCGACGAGACGCTCTTCGTCGTCGACGCGATGATCGGTCAGGACGCCGTCACGACAGCCGAGGCGTTCCGCGACGGCGTGGGCTTCAGTGGCGTCGTACTCACCAAGCTCGACGGTGACGCGCGCGGCGGTGCGGCGCTGTCGGTGGCGAAGCTCACCGGCCGCCCGATCATGTTCGCCTCCACGGGGGAGAAGCTCGAGGACTTCGACGTCTTCCATCCGGAGCGGATGGCGTCGCGCATCCTCGGCATGGGCGACATGCTCACCCTGATCGAGCAGGCCGAGAAGACGTTCGAGGCCGACGAGGCCGCACGGATGGCCGAGCGCATGCTCGGCCCCGGGGACCTCACGCTCGAGGACTTTCTGCAGCAGATGCAGATGATCCGGCGGATGGGCCCGATCGGAAACCTGCTCGGAATGCTTCCCGGCATGGGGCAGATGCGCGAGCAGCTCGACCAGATCGACGACAAGGATCTGGATCGGGTCGCGGCGATCATCCATTCGATGACCCCGGCCGAGCGCCAGGATCCGAAGATCCTCAACGGCTCGCGGCGACTGCGCATCGCGCGCGGCTCCGGCGTCACGGTCACCGAGGTCAACAACCTCGTGGACCGCTTCTTCGAGGCCCGCAAGATGATGAAGCAGATGGCGGGGTCCCTGCCCGGCATGCGGCGCGCCACCCGCAAGGCGGGGAAGAAGGGCAAGAAGGGCAAGGGCGGCGGCAAGGGTCGGCCGGCTGTGCCGCGGCTGCCGGGTGGCCTGCCCGGCGGCCTGCCTGCGGGCTTCGATCCTGCCTCGCTCAAGCTGCCCCCCGGCATGAAGCTGCCGCCCGGCCTCAACCCGGATCTGTCCAACCTGAAGCTCCCGCCGGAGCAGTGACGCGCCCCGAACGTCGAAGGGCAGTTTCGGACAGGTCGAGCGAACGGTGTCCGAGTTCGGCTTCAAAGTTCGGGGGCGGATGCCGATCTTCTGGGCATGGACCGTTGCTCGTCGTGTGGAGCCACGCTCACCGCAGGTGCGGTGTGGTGTGGTCAGTGCTTCGCCGCGGTCGGATCCGCGGCGCCGGCGACGGCGACCACCTTTGCCTCCGGCCAGCCGCCGGCCGGCACCTGGGCGGGGCCGTCCGGCGCCGCGCCGCGCCCGGAGCGCGTCATGCGCACGACCCGCTGGGCGAAGACGGACACGACCTTCGGCCCGGTCGGGCGCGTGGTCTCGACGGTCGGGCTGGTCGTCCCGTTCGGCGTGATGATCGTCGGCGGGATCACCGACCCCTTCGTGTGGGGTGGCGCCGCCGTCTGGGGCCTCGTGATCATGCCGTGGGGGCTGCGCGACGTCTGGAAGGCCGGCAAGGTCGCGTCCGCCTAGTTCTCTGGCAGAATGGCCGGGAGCACTCGGCGTACGACGGGCCCTCTTCCCGGCGCAGGCCGTGTCCATCGGGCACCCGGCTCCGCAACCCCACGCGGCTGGACGGGCCGCCCAACACTGTGTAGCTCAGACATCTGGGCAGACCTGGAGAACGCACCCTCGTGGCCACAAAGATTCGTCTCATGCGCCTGGGCAAGATCCGCGCGCCGTACTACCGCATCGTCGTCGCCGACTCACGCACCAAGCGCGACGGCCGGGTGATCGAGACCATCGGCAAGTACCACCCGAAGGAAGACCCGTCGCTGATCGAGGTCGACTCCGAGCGCGCGCAGTACTGGCTCGGCGTCGGCGCGCAGCCGACCGAGCCCGTCGCGGCGATCCTCAAGGTCACCGGTGACTGGCAGAAGTTCAAGGGTGAGCCCGCGCCGAGCGAAGGCGTGAAGACGGCCGCGCCGCGCCCCGACCGCAAGGCGATCTTCGAGGCCGCGGCCAAGGAGAGCCTCGCCGAGGCCGAGGCCAAGCCGGCCAAGAAGGCGGCGGCCAAGAAGACGACGGCGAAGTCCGAGCCGGACGCCGGTGACTCCGCTTCGGAGACCGCGGCCGCAGACGCGGGCACGGAGGCTCCGGCCACCGAAGCCACCGCCGAGGCTCCGGCAGCGGACGCTGTGGCGGAGGAGGCGCCGGCCACCGAAGCTCCCGCCGCGGACGCTGCAGCGGCTGACACGCCGGCCGCCGAGTCCGCCGGCGACGACTCCTCCGCGGGCTGATGCTCGAGGAGGCGCTCGAGCACCTGGTGCGGGGCATCGTCGAGCACCCCGACGAGGTGCAGGTCGACCTGCGCAACCTTCGCCGCGGCCGGGTGCTCGAGGTCCGTGTGCATCCGGACGACCTCGGGAAGGTCATCGGGCGTGGCGGTCGCACCGCTCGCGCGTTGCGCACGGTCATGACCGCGCTCGGTGGGCGGGGCATTCGCGTCGACCTGGTCGACGTCGACGAGGTTCGCTGAGACCGCTCGGTGCAGCTGGTCGTCGGACGGATCGCCCGTGCTCACGGCATCGGCGGGGAGGTGGCGGTCGAAGTGCGCACCGACTCACCCGACCTGCGGTTCGCTCCCGGCGCGGTGCTCGCGACCGACCCGAGCGAGAACGGCCCGCTCACGGTCGAGCGCGCTCGCTGGCACTCGGGGCGGCTGCTGGTGTCGTTCGCGGAAGTCGCCGACCGCACCAGCGCCGAGGCGCTCCGCAACACCTTCCTCGTGGCTGACTCGGCCACGAGCCCGGCCGTCGACGAGGACGAGTACTGGGACCACGAGCTCATCGACCTCGCGGTGATCACGGTCGACGGGGAGGATCTCGGCTCGATCACCGACGTGGTCCACCCGCCCGGCGGTGACCTGCTCGTCGTACGACGTCCAGACGGCGCCGAGCTCCTCGTCCCGTTCGTCCGCGCGATCGTGCCGACGGTCGACATCGCCCAGCGGCGAGTGGTCGTCGACCCGCCGGAAGGCTTGCTGGACCTGTAGTGGCTGACTCAGCCGAGCCCGACGCTGCCGCCAAGCGGCTGCGGATCGACATCGTCACGATCTTCCCTGAGTACTTCGCCGCGCTCGACGTGTCCCTCCTCGGCAAGGCACGTGTGCACGGGCTGCTCGACGTCTCCGTGCACGACCTCAGGCAGTGGACCGACGACGTGCATCGCACCGTCGACGACGCGCCGTTCGGTGGCGGACCCGGCATGGTGATGCGCCCCGAGCCCTGGGGTCGTGCGCTGGACAGCGTGGTGCCGCAGCCCGCCGAAGGGACGAGGCTCATCGTGCCGACTCCGTCCGGTCGGTTGTTCACGCAGCGTGACGCGCGGGCGTGGTCGGGTGACGAGCACCTGGTCATCGCCTGCGGGCGCTACGAAGGCATCGACGCGCGGGTGGCCGAGGACGCGCGGCGTCGAATGACCGTCGACGAGGTGTCCCTCGGCGACTACGTGCTCGCCGGCGGAGAGGTGGCGGCTCTCGTGATCGTCGAGGCCGTGGCCCGGCTGCTCCCCGGGTTCATGGGCAATGCGACCTCCGTCGTCGAGGAGTCCTTCGCGGAGCGTCCCGACGGTGCCCGGCTGCTGGAAGCACCGGCGTACACCCGTCCGGCCAGCTGGCGCGGGCTCGAAGTGCCGCCCGTGCTCATATCCGGTGATCATGGCGCGATCGCGCGCTGGCGGGCGGAGGAGTCCCGGCGGCGCACCGCCGAGCAGCGGCCGGACCTTCTGGGCTGAGCCGGGCTTTTTTCCTCCGGCGGTGCTGCTGTGGCACAGTAGAGAGCCGCTGCCCACGCACATCGACCGCGCCTGCGCGCGCTCAGGAGCAAGGACCGTCACGATGCAGACCCTCGACTCGATCGACGCCGCCTCTCTGCGGAGCGACGTGCCGGATTTCCGTCCGGGTGACACCGTCAAGGTCCACGTGCGGGTTCGCGAGGGCAACCGTGAGCGCATCCAGGTCTTCCAGGGCGTCGTCATCCGGCGACAGGGCGGTGGCGTCCGCGAGACCTTCACCGTGCGCAAGGTCAGCTTCGGCGTCGGCGTGGAGCGGACGTTCCCCGTCCACTCGCCGATCGTCGACCACGTCGAGCTCGTGACCCGCGGTGACGTCCGGCGCGCCAAGCTCTACTACCTCCGCGAGCTCCGCGGCAAGAAGGCGAAGATCAAGGAGAAGCGCGACGCCACACCGGCGCGCTGACCCGAGGGCTCCTCGCCTCCCGTGACCACACCCGACGACGCCAGCCCCGCGCCGGCTTCTGCCGAGGGCTCGCCGCTGGCGACTCAGCCCGAGGAGCAGCGGGGTCGGCACGCTGACGCGCGCCCCCGCAAGCGATCGTCGTTCTGGCGTGAGCTGCCCTTCCTCGTGCTCATCGCCCTGGTCCTGGCGCTGCTCATCAAGACGTTCCTCGTGCAGGCGTTCTTCATCCCGTCCGGCTCGATGGAGGACACCCTTCGCGTCGGCGACCGGGTCCTCGTCAACAAGCTCGTCTATCGCATCCGCGACATCCACCGCGGCGAGATCGTCGTCTTCAAGGGTCCGCCGTCGTGGCAGGAGAACCCCGAGTTCACCTACCACCCGCCGAGCAACCCGGTCGCCAAGTTCCTGCACGACATCGGCTCCGCACTCGGTGTCGCCGCGCCCAGCAGCAAGGACTTCATCAAGCGGGTCATCGGCGTCGGCGGCGACCACGTCGTGTGCTGCGACCCGCAGGGGCACATCACCGTCAACGGCGTCGCGCTCCACGAGCCCTACCTCTTCCCGGGCGTCAAGCCGTCGGAGCAGAACTTCGACGTCACCGTGCCGAAGGGCCGGCTGTGGGTCATGGGTGACCACCGCGACTCCTCGGCGGACTCGCGCTCACACCTGTCGGACGGGCACGACGGCACGATCCCGACCAACGACGTCGTCGGCCGCGCGTTCGTGAAGGTCTGGCCGCCGAAGCACTGGGGCACGCTGCCGGTGCCGTCGACGTTCCACCAGAAGGGTCTCTCGGCCTTGGCCGCCAGCCCGCTTGCGCTCGGGTTCCTCGGTGCGCTTCCGCTGACGGCGCTGCGTCGCCGGTTGCGCAGACGCTGACGCCGTCGCGTCGTACGCTGGCCGCTGATGTCCCCGGCGCTCGAGTCACCACGTCCGTCGACGATCAGGCGGGACGCCGGTCTCTACGGTTACGAACGCGCACTGGCGCGACGTGGTCTCTGGCCGGTCGCCGGCGCGGACGAAGCCGGCCGCGGTGCTTGTGCCGGCCCGCTGGTGGTCGGTGCCGTGGTGCTGCCCGAGGGCAAGCGCGGCCAGGTTCCGGGCCTGGCGGACTCCAAGCTGCTCACGCCAGCGGCCCGCGAGCGCGTCTACCAGCAGGTGGTCCGCCGTGCGCTTGCCTGGACGGCCGTCGTGATCCCGGCCCAGGAGGTCGACCGGATCGGCTTGCACGTCTGCAACGTGATGGGCATGCGCCGGGCGCTGGCTCAGCTCAGCACTCAGCCGGCGTACGTCCTCACCGACGGCTTTCCGGTGCCGGGCACCGGTGTTCCGGGTCTCGCCGTCTGGAAGGGCGATCGCGTTGCTGCCTGCATCGCGGCGGCGTCCGTCGTCGCGAAGGTCACCCGCGACCGCATCATGGTCGAGATGCACGAGCGGTGGCCCCACTACAACTTCGCCGAGCACAAGGGCTATGTCACTCCGGAGCACCAGGCTGCGCTGCGAGAGCACGGTCCGTGTCCCGAGCACCGGTTTTCCTACGTCAATGTGCGCGGGGCCGTCGTACGACAGACTGAGTCCGACGACTGGGAGCAGGTTGCGGATGTCAGCTGAAGACCTCGAGAAGTACGAGACCGAGATGGAGCTCGAGCTCTATCGCGAGTATCGCGACGTCGTGCGGCTGTTCTCCTACGTCGTCGAGACCGAGCGTCGCTTCTACCTGACCAATGACGTGCAGGTGAACGAGCGCAGCGACGCCGGCGAGACCTACTTCGAGGTCGTCATGCAGGACGCGTGGGTGTGGGACATGTATCGGCCCGCTCGCTTCGTCAAGAACGTCCGGGTGCTGACCTTCAAAGACGTCAACGTCGAGGAGCTGGCCAAGGCCGACCTCGAGATGCCCGGCGACAAACCTGGTTTCAGCGGCTAACTCGGGCGGGTTCGCGGGTACGTCGGCAGACGTGACCGAGCACAGCGCAGAAGAGTTGACCAAGTCCGCCGACGGGCCCGGGGCAGCGCAGCCCGACCCGCCCGCCGCCAACCAGGCCAAGGACGAGCCGATCGCGACCTCGCCCGACGAGTCCGCGCAGGCGTCGTCCGGGGGTGTCCAGGAGGCCGAAGCCGGGTCGTCGTCCCGAGTTCCGGGCGAGCAGGGTGACCCTCCGCGTTCGATGGACGCGGACGATGAGGCAGGAGCCGCGAACACCACCGCCGCCGCGTCGATGCCGGCGACCGCGACCGGTGGGGTGCCGACGCCGGGCGACAGCCACGGCGTCGCCGTGCCTGCGGTTCAGGCGGCCGCCGGGTCGAGTGAGCAGGCCGAGAAGGTCGAGGGTGTGAAGTTAACGTCGCTGGCTCCTCCCGGGAAGCCCGACGGCGAGGTCGACACCCGCGCCTAGCTCTCCGTCCACACCCGTCGCGTCGCTGCACTGATCCACAGCGCCTCGTCGCGCCCGCCCGGGTGTGGTCGACCGCACGCATCGTGACCGCGGAGGTGGTCAGGTGCGGGCCAAGGATGCAGTCGGGCGTTACGGCGAGAACGTCGCTGCTGCTCATCTGAGCGAGTCGGGCTTCGAGATTCTCGCCCGCAACTGGCGGTGCGACGAGGGCGAGATCGACATCGTCGCCCGCGAGCGTGGCGCCATCGTCATCTGCGAGGTCAAGACCCGCTCGTCGGCGCGGTTCGGGGCGCCCGCCGAGGCGATCACCCGCCGCAAGGCGGACCGGCTCCGACGGCTCGCCTACCTCTGGCTTCAGGACCACCCCGCGTTCGGCGCCGACATCAGGTTCGACGTGGTGAGCGTGCTCCGTTCAGAGCGCGGGGCTGCGGTCGTCGAGCATGTCCGGGCGGCGTTCTAGTGGCGCTCGGTCGTGCGCTGTCGGTCAGCCTCGTCGGCGCCAACGCGGAAGTCGTCGAGGTCGTCGTCGACGTCGCGACCGGTCTGCCCGGCTTCACCCTCAGCGCGATCAGCGACCGGGTGCTGACGCAGATGGCTCACCGGATCAGGTCGGCGGTGTCCAACTCACGCGAGGCGTGGCCGAGCCGCAAGATCACCGTCGCGCTCTCGCCGGCGACCGTCCCGCGTGCCGGCAGCGCCTTCGACCTCCCGGTGACCTGCGCGCTTCTCGCCGCGGCAGAGTCCGTGCCGGTCGACCGGCTGCACGATCTCGTCCTTCTCGGCGAGCTGGGCATCGACGGCAGCGTGCGGCCGATCACGGGCGTGCTCCCGGCAGTCATCGGCGCCGTGCGGTGTGGCCACACGCGGTTCGCCGTGCCGCGCGCCAACCTCCGAGAGGCGCGCCTCGTCCCGGGTGCCGACGTCGTCGGCTTCCGCCATCTTGCCGAGCTGTGCGCCTGGCTGCGCGGCGAGGTCGAGGTCCTGCCGGAGGACGAGCCGACTTCGCTCCGTGCCGCCGCCGTGCCGCCGGCACCCGACTTCGCTGACGTCCTCGGTCAGGAGCGCGGACGTCGTGTCATGGAGGTCGCCGCCGCAGGGGCACATCACGTGTTCCTCGGGGGTCCGCCGGGCGTGGGCAAGACGATGCTCGCCGAACGGCTGCCGGGGCTGCTGCCGGATCTCACCCCCGAGGAGGCCCTCGAGGTCACGGCGATGCACTCGCTGGTCGGATCGTTGCCACCGGACAGCGGTCTGCTGGTCCGCCCGCCCTACTGCGCACCGCATCACACCTCGTCGACGGCGGCCGTTGTCGGTGGTGGCCAGCGGATCGCGGCGCCGGGACTCATCTCGCGCGCCCACCGTGGTGTGCTCTTCCTCGACGAGGCGCCGGAGTTCGCCAGGCCGGTTCTCGACGCGTTGCGACAACCGCTGGAGACGGGGCAGGTCACCATCGCCCGGGCGGGCGCCGTCGTGACCTACCCATGCCGGTTCCTGCTCGTCCTCGCCGCCAACCCCTGCCCCTGCGTCGCCGGCGGCCAGGTGGCCGACCCGTCGCTCTGCACCTGCAACTCGGTGACCAAGCGCAACTACCTGTCCCGGTTGTCGGGACCGCTGCGCGACCGGATCGACCTGGTGGTGGACCTCGAGCCGGTCAGCCGCGCCGTGCTGACCGAGGGTGCCGCGGGTGAGTCGACCGCTGCGGTCCGCGCCCGGGTCGAAGCGGCCCGGGGGCGGGCGCGACAACGCCTTCGCGGCACGCCGTGGTCGACCGTCGGCGAGATCCCGGGCCCGACGCTGCGCCGCCGCTGGCCGATCTCCGCAGCCGCCATGCGGCCGCTTCTCACCATGGTCGACCACAAGACGCTGTCGACGCGCGGCTACGACCGGGTGCTGCGCGTCGCCTGGACGATCGCCGACCTGGCCGGGCACGACAGGCCGACGGCCGACGACGTCGAGGAGTCGTGGGCTCTCCGTGGCGGCAAGTGGTCGCCGCGGACTCTGCAGGTGCCGGCATGACGAGCGGCTTGACGGACGCCGAGCGAGCAGCGACCGCGACCTTGTTGCGCATCGCCGAGCCCGGCAGCCCCGCGCTGGCGCGCTTCGTGCGGGAGCACGGTGTGCTCGCCGCCGTCGAGGCGGTGCGTGCCGGCGCGGCCTTCGGTGGCATGGACGTGGACGCCCTTCGTCATCGACTGACGCATGCGTCAGGAGAACGGGACATCGAACGCGCCCAAGCCGTCGGCGCGCGTCTCGTCTGCCCGGGTGATGCCGACTGGCCCGCAGCGCTCGAGGACCTGCGATGGGTCGATCGCGACTGCATCGGCGTGTGGGCGCGCGGACCGCTGCGGCTGCCCGACGTCTCCGAGCGCTCCGTCGCCATCGTCGGCACTCGCGTCGCCACGGACTACGGCGCTCATGTGGCCGCGGAGCTCGCCGGCGGCCTCGCCGAGCGTGGTTGGGCGGTCGTGTCCGGTCTCGCCTATGGCATCGACGGGGTCGCCCACCGGGCCGCGCTCGCTTCCGGCGGCCCCACCGTCGCTGTGCTGGCCTGCGGCGTCGATGTTCCATACCCGTCCGGGCACCGCAGCCTCTACGAGCGCATCGTGGACGAAGGGCTGGTGATCACGGAGCACCCACCCGGAGCTGCTCCGCAGCGACCGCGCTTCCTGGTCCGCAACCGCGTCATCGCCGCCTTGTCCCTCGGCACGGTGGTCGTCGAGGCAGCGTTGCGAAGCGGTGCGCGCTCGACGGCGACACACGCCGGGTTGCTCAACCGTCATCTGATGGTCGTGCCCGGGCCGATCACGAGCGCGACTTCGGCCGGCTGCCATCAGTTGCTGCGGGACCGACCGGACGCCGTCGTCGTGACCCGCGCCGAGGAGATCATCGAGCAGTGTGGGCACATGGGCGAGCTCGCGGCCCGGGTGACCGGACCGGCCACGGTGCGCGATGCGCTCGGTCCGACGGTCGGTCGGGTGTTCGAGGGCGTCCCGGTCCGACGGGCGAGTTCGGTGGCGTCCATCGCCGCGACGGCCGGGGTGAGTGTCGAGGTGGCCGGCGCAGCGCTCGCCGCTCTTGCGGCGGCCGGTCTCGTCGAGGTGACCACCGGCGGCTGGGCGATGACCACGGCCGGCCGCTCGGACCGAAGAGCCCGTGCCCGGCCGTCCACGGGGGAGCTGCCGTACGACGACTGGTGACCGCGGCACGCCGACCGGGTCCTTGACCCGGCCCTCGCATCGGCGCAGCGTGACCGGGTGACCGAGCCGGTGGAGGGCGATCCCGCGGATGTGCGCGCGGACGCCGGCGGCGCGCAGGATGCGCACGATGCGCTTCTCGCCGCCTTCGCCGACCACTTGGCGCTCGAGCGCAACCTGTCGTCGCACACCGTCCGGGCCTACCTCGGCGACGTCGCGGGGTTGCTCGACCACGCGAGGCGGATGGGCATCACCGACCTGGACCGGTTGGACGTGCGCGCGATGCGCTCGTGGCTGGCCCGGTTGCACACCCAGGGAGCGAGCCGCGCGACCCTCGCCCGGCGATCATCGGCGGCGCGGGTGTTCACCGCCTGGGCGCACCGGCGTGGTCTGCTCAGCACGGATCCCGGCGCCGGCCTGAGCGCGCCGAAGAGCCAGCGGCACCTCCCGGAGGTTCTGCGTCCCGACGAGGCTGCGGCCGTACTGGACCAGGTGACCACGGATGACACCGTGGTCGGGCTGCGCGACCGCACTCTGCTGGAGCTTCTCTACGCCAGTGGCGCCCGGGTGAGCGAGCTCTGCGGGCTCGACGTGGGAGACGTCGATCTCGAGCGCCACACCGTGCGGGTCGTCGGCAAGGGCGACAAGGAGCGGGTCGTCCCGATCGGGATCCCGGCGGTGCGTGCCATCGACGACTGGCTCGCGCGAGGGCGTCCGACGCTGCTCACCAGGGCCAGCGGTCCCGCGCTGCTGCTGGGGATGCGTGGCGGTCGGCTCGATCCGCGCACGGCTCGGCGGGTCGTCCACCAGCGGCTACGCGCGGTGCCCGGGCTGCCCGATCTGGGGCCGCACGGCCTGCGGCATTCGGCGGCGACCCATCTGCTCGAGGGTGGAGCTGACCTAAGGACCGTTCAGGAGTTGCTAGGTCACGCTACGCTCGCAACTACCCAGATCTACACCCATGTGTCCATCGAACGACTGAGGGCCACCTATGAGCGGGCGCACCCCCGAGCGTGATCCGGCTGGCGTGGCTGACGCCGGCACGACGCTCGCGGGGCAGAATGGGCACGTGGGGGACTCACGCTCCGTGACCGACGTCGCTGCCGACGATGCCGAGGCGCTGGCTGCAGAGAAGGCGGCCGAGGCGGCATCCGTCGAAGCAGCGATCGCTGAGCTGTGGCGCGACTTCAAGGACAGCGGTGACCCGCGACTGCGCGAGCGGCTGATCCTTCACTACTCACCTCTGGTGAAGTACGTCGCCGGCCGGGTCGGGGTGGGCCTCCCGCCGAACATCGAGCAGGCGGACCTCGTCTCCTACGGCATCTTCGGGCTCATCGACGCGATCGAGAAGTTCGACATCAGCCGAGCGATCAAGTTCGAGACTTACGCGATCAGCCGCATCAAGGGCGCGATCATCGACGAGCTCCGGGCGATCGACTGGATCCCGCGCTCGGTCCGCTACAAGGCGCGCGAGGTCGAGAAGGCCTACGCCGCTCTGGAAGGCCGGCTGCACCGCACGCCGACCGAGGCCGAGGTCGCCGGCGAGCTCGGGATCAGCCTGGACGACCTGCACACGATCTTCAGCCAGGTGTCGTTCGTCAACGTCATCGCGCTCGACGAGCTGCTCAACGTCGGCGGCGAGCGCGGCGACAAGATGTCGCTCGTCGACACGCTCGAGGACACGAAGGCAGAGGACCCGGTCGCTGCGTTCGAGACGGAGGAGACGAAGTTTCTCCTCGCGCGCGCGATCAACACCCTGCCCGAGCGCGAGAAGATCGTCGTCACCCTCTACTACTACGAAGGCCTGACCCTCGCGGAGATCGGGCAGGTGCTCGGCGTCACCGAGAGCCGGATCTGTCAGATGCACACGAAAGCGGTGCTGCAGCTGCGCGGCAAGCTCGCCGACCAGCGCGACTGAGCCCGCCTGCGGCGGCCAGGGCCGCCAGAGCCGGCGTTGCCGGCGGCAGCTGCTCGCCGTCACCGTGGAGAGGCCACAAGCGCACCTTCGCGGCGCCGACCAGCGACAGCGGGTCGAGGTAGGTCGTCCCTCGTCGCAGCCCCCAGTGCAGACACGCGGCCGGCGCGCAGTGGCTGCCCACGCGGGTCAGCCGCCCGATCGGCTGGCCGTTGCGGACATGCTGACCCGCACGAACGAGAGGCCGCACCGGTTCGTAGGTCGTCAGCAGGCCATCCGTGAGCAGGATCGAGACGACGTCCACGCCCGCGATGCGCCCGACGAAGTGCACGACGCCGTCGCCGGTGGACCGCACGCGCTCATGCGGTCGGCCGAGCAGATCGACGCCGCGGTGACCGGGCTGCCACGCCTGCGCCGGCGGAGCGAAGCCGCGCACCACCTCCGCCTGCCCGGCGAGCGGCCAGCCGCGGCGCGGCTGCGGCTGCGCGCCGGAGGCCGGGCTCGCCCAGAGTGCGGCCGCCGTCACCGCCAGGCCGAGCGTGCAGAGCCGTCGTACGGGTCCCATCGGCGCAGCATCGTGCCCGCGCAGCGGGCGCGCATCGGCGCGTCGCGCGCCTGTGCACGCCCGCGTACACTGTGGACAGCGGTTCACCTCGGTGAGCCGACTTCGCACGCCACCAGACCGTCCGTGAACTTCAGTCGGACGGGGCGCAACGGCTGGTCCCTCCGGGGTCCGGTGCGCCGGCGGCGTCAGGGCTGCGGCCATCCGGCTGCGGCGACAACCGAACAGGAAGGCACCACCATGGCCGTCGTCACGATGCGCCAGCTGCTCGAGAGCGGTGTCCACTTCGGGCATCAGACCCGGCGCTGGAACCCGAAGATGAAGCGCTTCATCTTCACGGAGCGCAACGGCATCTACATCATCGATCTCCAGCAGTCGCTGTCCTACATCGACCGCGCCTACGACTTCGTCAAGGAGACCGTGGCGCACGGCGGCAGCGTGCTCTTCGTGGGCACCAAGAAGCAGGCGCAGGACGCCATCGCCGAACAGGCGACGAGGGTCGACATGCCCTACGTCAACCAGCGGTGGCTCGGCGGCATGCTCACCAACTTCTCCACGGTCTACAAGCGGCTCCAGCGGCTGAAGGAGCTGGAGATGCGCGAGCAGACCGGTGGGCTGCACGTGACGACCAAGAAGGAAGCGCTGCACCTCTCCCGCGAGAAGGAGAAGCTCGAGCGCACCCTCGGCGGTATCCGCAACATGCAGAAGCTGCCGAGCGCGGTCTGGGTCGTCGACACCAAGAAGGAGCACATCGCCGTCGCCGAGGCGCGCAAGCTGCGCATCCCGGTGATCGCGATCCTCGACACCAACTGCGACCCCGACGAGGTCGACTACCCGATCCCGGGCAACGACGACGCCATTCGCAGCGTCGCGACGCTGACCCGGGTCATCGCCGACGCTGTCGCCGAGGGCACCATCGCCCGGGCGGGCGCGGCCACGGAGGGCGACGAGAAGCCGGAGACGGCTCCGGGCGCGGACGAGCCGTTGGCCGACTGGGAGCGCGAGCTGCTCCAGGGTGACGCCGCTGCCGCTCCGGCCGCGGAGGCGGCACCGGCCGCAGACGCGACGCCTGCGGGCGACGCGCCGGCCCAGAGCTGACCACAGGACCCACGTACGACGGCGGACGATGACGTCCGTCTCGAGCCGAAGGACAGACGAGATGGCGATCAGCGCTGCTGACGTGAAGAAGCTCCGCGACGCGACCGGCGCCGGGATGATGGACGCCAAGCGCGCGCTGGAGGAGGCCGAGGGCGACTTCGACAAGGCCACCGAGATCCTCCGGGTCAAGTACGCCGCGAAGGTGCAGAAGCGCGGCGCCGAGCGCAGCGCGAGTGCGGGACTCGTCGCGGCCGCCGAGGGCGCGCTGGTCGAGCTCAACTGCGAGACCGACTTCGTCGCGAAGAACGAGGAGTTCATCCAGCTCGCGAACGACATCGTCGCGCACGCGGCGGCGGTCAAGCCGGCCGACCGCGACGCGCTGCTCGCCTCCGCGCTCGCCGACGGCAAGACCGTCGCGGAGAACATCGAGGCCCTCGCGGCGACGATCGGCGAGAAGCTCGAACTCGGTCGCGTGGTCGTGTTCGACGGGCAGGTCGCGTCGTACATGCACCGTCGGGCGAGCGACCTGCCGCCGGCCATCGGCGTCCTCGTCGAGTTCGACGGTGACGACGTGGAGACCGCTCGCGGTGTCGCGATGCAGATCGCCTCGCTTCGCGCGCAGTACCTCACCCGCGAGGACGTGCCCGAAGACGTCGTCGACAACGAGCGTCGTATCGCCGAGGCGACCGCCCGCGAGGAGGGCAAGCCGGAGCAGGCGCTGCCGAAGATCGTCGAGGGCAGGGTCAACGGGTTCTTCAAGGACGTCGTTCTCGTCGACCAGCCGTACGTGCGCGACAACAAGAAGACGGTGAAGCAGGTGCTCGGCGAGGCCGGCGTCACGCTCAAGCGCTTCGCGCGCTTCGAAGTCGGCGCATAGTTCCGCGCGACGTCGTTCGCTCCGCTCACGAGCTCGCGCGAGACACAAGAGCAAGACCCGACGAGGAGGAGGTTGGACATGGATGTGACCCCTCCTCAGTGGAACCGCGTGCTGCTGAAGCTGTCGGGTGAGGCGTTCGCCGGCGGCGCGAGCCTGGGCATCGACCCGTCAACGGTTTCGTCGATCGCGCGGCAGGTTGCCGACGTCGTCCGCAGTGGCGTGCAGGTGGCGATCGTGGTCGGTGGCGGCAACATGTTCCGCGGCGCACTGCTCGCGCAACGCGGCGTCGACCGGCCGCGCGCCGACTACATGGGGATGCTCTCCACCGTCATCAACTGCCTCGCGCTGCAGGACTTCCTGGAGAAGGAAGGCATCGAGACGCGCGTGCAGACCGCGATCACGATGGGTCAGGTTGCCGAGCCCTACGTGCCGCGTCGCGCCATCCGACACCTCGAAAAGGGCCGCGTCGTCATCTTCGGCGCCGGTCTGGGTGCCCCGTTCTTCTCGACCGACACGACCGCCGCGCAGCGTGCGCTCGAGATCGGTGCACAGGTGCTGCTGATGGCGAAGACGGTCGATGGCGTGTACGACGCCGACCCCAAGACGTCGCCGTCGGCGAAGAAGTTCGACGTCCTCGGCTATGCCGACGTGCTTCGTCTCGGGCTGAAGGTCGCGGATGCGACGGCCATCAGCCTGTGCATGGACAACAACCTGCCGATCGTGGTGTTCGACCTGCTCGCGGACGGCAACATCGCGCGTGCCGTCGCCGGTGAGAGGATCGGCACGCTGGTCTCGACGACCGCGAGCAGCGTGGAGGAGACACCGTGATCGACGAGACGATGTTCGAGGCCGAGGAAAAGATGGAGAAGGCCGTGCACGTGCTGCGCGAGGACCTCGCGACGGTGCGCACCGGCCGCGCGTCTCCGCAGATGTTCCAGAAGATCGTCGTCGACTACTACGGTGCCCCGACGCCGGTGAACCAGCTCGCGTCGTTCCACGTGCCGGAGCCGCGGATGGCGGTCATCACGCCTTACGACAAGTCGTCGCTCGGAGCGATCGAGAAGGCCGTGCGCGACAGCGACCTCGGCGTCAACCCCACCAACGACGGCAACGTCATCCGCGTGGTCTTCCCGCAGCTGACCGAGGAGCGGCGCAAGGACCTCATCAAGGTCGCGCGCCACAAGGCGGAAGAGGGCCGCGTCTCGATCCGCAACATCCGCCGGCACGCGAAGGACACTCTCGACAAGCTCGCCCGCGACGGTGAGGTCGGCGAGGACGACGTCGCCCGCGCCGAGAAGGAGCTCGAGAAGCTCACCCACAAGTACGTCGAGCAGGCCGACGAGGCGCTCAAGCACAAGGAAGCCGAGCTGCTCGAAGTCTGATGACAGACCTTCAGGAGGCACCCCCCAGCGGGCGCGCCGGGCGCAACCTTCCGGTCGCGATCGCGGTCGGACTGGGCCTTGGTGCGCTCGTCCTCGGCACCCTCTACACCGTCAAGGCGGCGTTTCTCGGCGTCGTCGTCGCCGCGATCCTCGTCGGGCTCTGGGAGATCGTGCGCTCCCTGCACAACAAGGAGATGCGCGCTCCGTTCATCCCTCTCGCGGCGGGCACCTGCTGTCTGCTGATCCTCGCGTACACGAACGGTCGCGAGGCGATGACGGTTGCCGCGCTGCTGACCGGCCTCGCCGTGGTCGTCTGGCGCCTGGCCGAGGGGGCGCGCGGCCTGCTCGCGGACATCGCCGCGGGGTTGATGACGCTCGCCTACGTCCCGTTCCTCGCCGGGTTCGCCGCACTGATGCTCGCCCCGCACGACGGTGCCCGCCGGGTCACGGCCTTCATCGCGACGGTCGTCGCGAGCGACGTGGGCGGCTACGCACTCGGTGTGGTCGCCGGACGCCATCTGCTCGCACCGCAGATCAGCCCGAAGAAGTCGTGGGAGGGTCTCGCCGGCTCGGTGCTCGCGTGTGCGCTCTGCGGAAGCCTCATCCTGACGCTGCTCCTCCACGTCGCGTGGTGGAAGGGCGTCCTGTTCGGCCTCGCCACGGTCGCAACCGCCACCGTCGGTGACCTCGGCGAGTCGATGATCAAGCGCGACCTCGGCATCAAGGACATGGGTCACGTCCTGCCCGGCCACGGCGGTCTCATGGATCGGCTCGACTCGTTGCTGCCGACCGCGCCGGTCGCCTGGGCGCTGCTGGTCGTCTTCGTCCCGGTCCACTGACCGAGGCTTCGTCCACCCGAACATCGGCGATCGCACTCGCCGGGGTCTTCTTCGCCCTCGGCTTCATCGGTGCGTCGTGGATCTGCCGCATCCCGCAGCTGCAGGACGACCTGCGCCTCAGCAACAGGACGCTCGGACTGGCACTCGTCGGGTTACCGCTCGGGTCCGTGGCGGTGAGCCTGCTGCTTCCGTGGGTCGTCGAACGGCACCCGAGGCGCATCATGCTGGCCGGTCTTCCGGTCGCCGCCGGTTCGCTCTGTCTGCTGCCGGCCGCGCGCGGCGCCGTGGGCGTGCTGCTCGCGCTGGTCCTGGTCGGATTCACGACCGCAGCTGTCGACGTGGCCATGAACGCACAGGCCGTTCAGCTGCAGCGGCGGCTGACGCGCTCGGTCGTGTCGCGGTGGCATGCGATGTGGAGCGCGGGCGGCTTCACCGGTGCCGGCGTCGGCGCGGCCTTTGCGGCTGCTACGCGGTCGCTGCTGCCGCACTTCCTGGTGGTGCTGCTCGTCGTCACGCTCGCCGCCGCATGGTTGCGGGCTCGTCTCGCCCCGGACCCGACCGAGCCGCCGGTGGCCCGACGCCGCTCCTGGTCGCGCGACCCGAGAGTGCTCGTCCTCGCAGCGGTCTCTGTGGCGGGCTTCGCCGTCGAGGTCTGCGCGGCCGACTGGGGCGGCGTCTTCCTGCGTCGGATCCTCGGCGCGAGCATCTCGACGGCCGCGGTCGCGTATGCCGCATTCGCGTTGCCGCACTTCGTCGCGAGACTGCTGGGTGACGCCGTGATCGCACGTTGGTCACGCGCGACTGTGATGACCGGCGGTCTGCTGGCCACGACGGCCGGCTATCTCGTGCTCATCACCAGCACGACCGTGCCGCAGGCTCTCGGCGGGCTCGCGATCGCGGGTGCAGGGGTGTCCGTCGTCGTACCCGTGGCTCTTCTCGCGGCGGGCAACGTGAGCGGAGTTCCCAGTGGCGCGGGCGTCGCGACGGTGGCGGGCATCTCCTATGCCGGCTGGTCGGTGACGCCGCCTCTCGTAGGAGCACTCGCCGGCGCGGCGGGTCTCCGCCTCGCGTTGCTGCTCCCGATGGCGGCTGCACTGGGCAGCGCCGTCCTCGTCACGGCCCGGGCACGCCGCCACCCGTGTGACACTGGATCGAGATGACGATCCAGCTCGAGGCGCCGACGTCGCGCCGCGGTCGACCTCCCCGCCACCTCGCCGACCTCGACGTCGCCGGGCGGCGTGCCGCGGTGGCCGACCTCGGCCTGCCCCCGTTTCGTGCCGAGCAGCTGTCGCGCCACTACTTCGGCCGGCTCACCACGGATCCGCAGGACATGACCGACCTGCCGGGAGCGGTTCGCAACGAGCTGGTCGGCGCGTTGCTCCCGCCGCTGCTCACGCCCGCACGTGAGCTCAGCTGTGACGCCGGCGCCACCCACAAGACGGTCTGGCAGTTGTTCGACGGTGCGCTCGTCGAGAGCGTGCTGATGCGCTATCCCGGCCGCACGACGATCTGCGTCTCGTCCCAAGCGGGCTGCGGCATGGCCTGTCCGTTCTGCGCGACCGGCCAGGCGGGGCTCACCCGCAACATGTCGACGGCGGAGATCGTCGAGCAGGTCGTGCACGGCGCCCGGGCCGCAGTCGCCGGAACACTCGGTGACGGACCGTCGCGCCTCGGCAACGTCGTCTTCATGGGCATGGGGGAGCCGCTCGCGAACTACGCGGCGGTGATCGGCGCCGTACGCCGTCTCACCGACCCCGTCCCCTCAGGACTTGGGCTCAGCCAGCGCCACATCACGGTGTCGACCGTCGGTCTCGTGCCGGCCATCGAGCGCATGACCGAGGAGGGGCTGCAGGTCACGCTTGCGGTGTCGTTGCATGCTCCGGACGACGAGCTGCGCGACACGCTGGTCCCCATCAATACGCGGTGGAAGGTCGCCGAGGTCCTGGACGCTGCCTGGCGTTATGCCGAGACCACCGGGCGGCGTATCTCGATCGAGTACGCGCTTATCCGCGACATCAACGACCAGCCTGAGCGCGCGCATGCGCTCGGGGCGTTGCTGCAGGGACGGCTTGCGCACGTCAACGTCATCCCGCTCAACCCGACACCCGGGTCGGTCTGGACGGCATCCGACGCCGGGGTCGAGCGGCAGTTCGTCCGGATTCTCCGCGACCAGGGGGTCGCCACGACCGTGCGCGACACGCGCGGCCGGGAGATCGACGCCGCATGCGGTCAGTTGGCCGCGGTGGCGCGTTCGGGCGGTTAGTCTGGTTCTGCGGGCGGCGGGCGCCGTGTCGGCGTTCGGGGAGGCGTGATGAGACGGTCTGCCGTGCGCGCAGCGGTGGCAACCACCTGCGGTGCGGTCGTCCTGGCACTGGCGGCGACGCCCGCCGATGCGGCGACGGCCACCTTGACGCCGACCTACGGTCCGGTCGGAAGCACCGTGACGATCACCGGCACCGGGTTCACCGGCGCGAAGGACCTCACCTTCAACGGTGTCCACGCGGCGCTCGCGACGACGTCCACCGACACCGAGATCGACACGGCGGTTCCGGCCGGAGCCACCACCGGTGAAGTCTTGGTGACTGCGGCCGACGACTCGATCATCGACGCCGGCCTGTTCACCGTCCAGCAGCCGACGTCAGCCTCGATCACTGCGTCTACCGGTCTCACCGTCTTTCCCGGGACGGTGACGATCCGCTCCGTGTTGCACTCCGGCGGAGCCACCGTGTCCGGGCAGCCGGCCCGGCTTCAGCGCCTGGTGATCGGCTCCGGCAACTGGGACGGCATCGCCGATCTCCGGTCGACGTCCTCGACAGGTGTCGTGTCCTGGACCATCACCCCGCGACGCACCTATGCCTACCGCGTGGTCTACCGGTCGACGCCGTCGTACGCCGCCACCAGGTCACCGCGGGTCGCGGTGGCCGTCCGTCCGACGCTAGCGTTGACCGCTCCGTCCGTCGCACCGATCCTGACGAAGTTCCGGATGGCGGTCACCGTCCGGCCGACATCGGCCACCGGTCCGATCTACCTCGACCGCCGCTACTCCGGCGCGTGGCACCGCGTTGCGAAAGCGGTGTTCGTGCGGCCCGGCCACTACACGGTCGCCACCTCGCTCGCATCGACGGGCACGGCGCGCTTCCGTCTCGACCGCCCGCAGCATGCCGGTCTGCTCGCCGCCGTCAGCGCGGCGCACTCGATCGTCGGTGTCAACCGGACCCTGCGTTCGGGCATGTCCGGCAGCGACGTGCTCGCGTTGCAGCGCCGGTTGAGGACGTTGCACTACGACGTCGGCGCGGTCAACGGATCGTTCGGCTACGACACGCTGCACGCAGTCGTCGCCTTCCAGAAGGTGCAGGGCATGACCCGCGACGGCGTGGTCGGACCCGCGGTCTGGCGGCGGCTGACGTCACCGCGCGTGCTGCACCTGCTGCACCCGTTCTCGGACCGGGCCGGCGTCGAGGTCGACCTCACGCACCAGGTCGTGATCTACGGCGTCTACGGCCACGTCCGTCGCATCATCGACGCGTCGACCGGCGGTGGTTATACCTACACCGGCTCCGACGGCACGACGCAGCAGGCGATCACGCCGACCGGCCACTTCTCGATCGTCTACAAGCGCGACGGCTGGGTCACGTCGTCGCTCGGCACGCTCTACCGGCCGGCGTACTTCAACTACAGCGGTTACGCCATCCACGGCGAGGGCGAGGTCCCGTCGTATCCCGCCAGCCATGGCTGCGTCCGCATCACCGTCCCGGCGATGGACCGGTTCAACAGCAAGCTGGTCGTCGGTCTCTCGGTCTGGATCTACCGCGTCTGACGCGTCACTCGCCGACGAGTCGTGAGATCAGCGCTGCCCGTCTGGCGGGTCGTCCGGTGCGGGCCTCGACACGGTCCGCCGAGGCCATGACGGCGGTGACTCCGCGGACTCCCGCCCAGCGCAACGGCTCCGGCTCCCAGCGCGGCCATCGATGGCCGACCCAGGGCAACGCCGTCAGCTCGGTGTCCGCGCGCAGCACGAGGTCGGCGAGCGTGCGGCCCGCCAGCGCCGAGCACCCCACGCCGTCGCCGACGTAGCCACCGGCCCACGCCAGACCGCTCGTGCGGTCGATGCCCACGGACGGCATCCAGTCGCGGGACACGCCGAGCACTCCGCCCCAGCGGTGCGTGATCGCCGCTCCCGCGGCCGCGGGGAACAGCAGGCGAAGCTCCTCTTCGAGCCGGCGGAAGGTCCGGGCATGCCCCAGGTGACCGGACGTGCGCGACCCGAACCGGTACGGCGCGCCGCGGCCACCGAAGACGATCCGGTCGTCGGCGGTGCGCTGCGCGTAGATGATGAGGTGGCGGCCGTCCGTGACCGTCTCGCGCCCGGCCCAGCCGATCTGTGCCCACGCATCGGGGGGCAGCGGCTCGGTCGCGACGATCAGTGACCAGACCGGCGCGAGCACGCGGGACCGGTCGGCGAGGTCGGCGGTGTAGCCCTCGGTCGCCTGCACCACAACGTCAGCCCTGACCTCACCCCGGTCGGTGCGCACCAGTCCTGGGGCGACCGCGAGAGCCGTCGTCTGCTCGTGGATCACCCCTCCGCGTTGTTCGACCGCACGCGCGAGTCCGCGGACGAGCTTCGCCGGCTGCACCGCCGCGCAGTGTGGTGTGTACGCCGCCCCGTCGACACCTGTCACGTTCATGCGTTCCGCGGCCTCGGCGGCGGTCAGCCAGACGGTGTCGTCTCCGCCCGCCGCGTTGTCCGCTTCCACGTGCGCGCGGACGCGCTGGACCTGAGCGGGACCCCGCGCGAGCGTCAGTGTCCCGCCCACGGCGACGTCGGCGTCCACGGCGTTGTCTGCGCACCAGTCCGCGACATCGGTGACGGTGCGCTCGAGAGCCCGGCGGAGCGCCAGTGCGGCGTCCGGGCCGTGCTCGGCCGCAACGCGAGACCATGACGCCGCGAACAGCGCCGAGCACCACCCGCCGTTGCGCCCGGACGCCCCCCACCCGGAGATCTCCCGCTCGACGACGACGATGCGCAGCGACGGGTCCTGATGCAGCAGGTGCCACGCGGTCCATAGGCCGGTGAAGCCCGCGCCGACGACGGCGACGTCGCAGCTGGTCGACCCGGGCAGTGCTGGCCGCGGCGTCAGGTCGTCGCCGCAGATCTCCAGCCACATCGAAGGCGGTGGGGTCATCTCCGCCATTCCCTGACGTACGCCGGCACCGGACGTTCCTCGACGCTCTGCGGCTCGCCCGGCCGCTCCCGAAGCGGGACGACGCCGGACCACGCGTCCCAGTCGGCGTCCTCGGGTTCGACCGAGGGCAGGCCCTTGCTGACCTTCACGGATGCTTCGTCCAGAGGGACCGTGACGACCATCGTCGCGGCGAGCTCCTTACGGCTGGGTGGTCGCGCGTCCGCCCATCGGCCGGGCATGAGGTGCTCGCTCAGGACCTGCAGTGCGTGCAGCTTCCGCTCCGGCGGAACTGCGACGGCTCGCCCGAGCACCATGGCCGAGCGGTAGTGCATCGATGAGTGGAAGAGCGATCGCGCGACGACGAGACCGTCGAGCAGAGTCACGGTGATGCAGGCGGGAACGCCGGCGGCCAGCGAGCGGAGCAGCCGGCTGCCCGAGGAACCGTGGAGCAGCATCCGGTCACCGTCGCGCGCGTAGGCGCACGGCAGGACGAACGGATGATGCCCGTCGACGATCGACACGTGTGCGACAAGCCCCTCGTCGAGGATCGCGTGGAGTACGGCGCGGTCGTCGACCGCGTTCTCCGGCAGCCGTCGCAGGCGTGTTCGCGCGGTGGCGCCTAGAACTGCGCCCACGCGTCGCTCAACACCGAGCGCAGGACCTCCTCGATCTCGGCGAACTGCTCTTCGCCGCAGATGAGGGGAGGTGCCAGCTGCACGACCGGATCTCCGCGGTCGTCGGCGCGGCAGATGAGTCCCGCCTCGAACAGCTTCGGCGTCAGGAACCCGCGGAGCAGTCGCTCGCTCTCCTCGTCGTTGAAGGTCTCGCGGGTGGACTTGTCCTTGACGAGCTCGATGCCGTAGAAGTAGCCGTCGCCGCGGATCTCGCCCACGATCGGCAGCTCGCACAGCCGCTCCAGCGACTCCCTGAACTTCGGCTCGTTCTCCCGTACGTGCGCGAGCAGGCCTTCGCGCTCGAAGACGTCCAGGTTCGCGATCGCCACAGCGGAGGACACCGGATGTCCGGCGAACGTGATGCCGTGCAGGAATGAGCTGGTGCCGTGGAGGAACGGCTCGATGAGCCGGTCTGATGCGAGCAGTGCACCGATCGGGGCGTAGCCGCTCGTCATCCCCTTGGCAACGGTGATCATGTCCGGCTGGTAGCCGTAGCGCTCGGCGCCGAACCAGTGACCGAGGCGGCCGAACGCGCAGATCACCTCGTCGGACACCAGCAGGACGCCGTAACGGTCACAGATCTCGCGGACCCGCTGGAAGTAGCCGGGCGGCGGCGGGTAGCAGCCGCCGGAGTTCTGCACCGGTTCGAGGAACACCGCCGCAACAGATTCCGGGCCCTCCATCAGGATGCGGCGCTCGATGTCGTCCGCCGCCCAGCGGCCGAAGCCCTCGTGGTCGTCGCGAAGGTGCTCGGGCGCCCGGTAGAAGTCGGTGTTGGCGACTCGGATGCTGCCGGGCACCAGTGGCTCGAACGGCGCCTTGATGGCGGCGAGCCCGGTGACAGACAGGGCACCCATGGTCGTGCCGTGGTAGGCGATCTCACGGCTGATGACCTTGTAGCGGCCGGGCTGTCCCATGAGCCGGAAGTACTGCCGAGCGAGCTTCCACGCGCTCTCGACCGCCTCGCTCCCGCCCGTGGTGAAGAACACCCGGTTGATGTCACCTGGCGCATATCCCGCGAGTCGTTCGGCCAGCTCGACGGCGGTCGGGTGCGCATAGGACCAGAGCGGGAAGTAGCCGAGGGTCGCGGCCTGCTTGCCGGCGGCGTCAGCCAGCTCCTGCCGCCCGTGACCGACCTGGGTGACGAACAGACCGGACAGCCCGTCGAGGTAGCGCTTCCCGCGCGAGTCCCACACGTACGCGCCGTCGCCGCGCACGATGACGGGGATGTCGTGGTCGTCGTACGACGACAGGCGGGTGAAGTGCATCCAGAGATGTCGGCGTGCCGCTGCCTGGAGTCCGTCGGCCTGCTCGTTCGCTGGCGGTGTCTGTGGTGTCGTTGTCATCGGGTGCCCCAGGTGTAGGTCTGCTTCTCGAGCCGGAGATAGACGAACGTCTCGGTGTTGGTGACGCCGGGGATCGTCCGCACGTGTTCGTTGAGGATGGCGAGCAGGTGGTCGTCGTCTTCGCAGACGATCTCGGCGAGCAGGTCGAACGATCCGGCGCAGACGACGACGTAGTCGACCTCCTCGATGCCGGCGAGGTGTCGCGCTGCCTCGCGGAGGTCGCCCTCGACCTTCAGGCCGACCAGCGCCTGGCGCTGGAAACCGACGCGCAGCGGGTCGGTGACCGCGACGATCTGCATCACCCCGCCGTCGAGCAGGCGCTGTACGCGTTGTCGCACTGCGGCCTCCGAGAGGCCGACCACCTTGGCGATCGTCGCGTAGGACCGGCGACCGTCCTCCTGCAGCTGCTCGACGATCCGCTTGCTCAGCTCGTCGAGGGCCACGGTGCGCGGTTCCACCGCTGCGCGGGTCGTCATGCGACCACGCCTCCTCCGCATCGCTCCCGGGGGATCCTGCCGGTGCTTTCCACGAAATGCAAGCGAATCCGTCGTCAACTTACCTCGACACGACGGAATCCCTTGTCATGGACGCCCGGACGTGCGAATGTCGGCGGCAACGGACCTGGAGGACGCATGGCCGGCTCTCGCGCGCTGCGCAACTTCGTGAACGGGGCGTCGACGGACGCGGCCGACGGCGCGACGCTCGATCTCGTCGACCCGGCGAGCGGAGACGTCTTCGCGACGGCGCCACGCTCGGGTGCCGCCGACGTCGATGCGGCGGTTGCGGCGGCAGCGGCGGCGTTCGAGACCTGGCGCGACACGACGCCCAGCGAGCGGCAGCGCGCGCTGCTGCGGATCGCGGACGCGATCGAGTCGCGCGCGAAGGAGCTGGTCGATGTCGAGTGTGAGAACACGGGCAAACCCGTGCAGCTCACACTGGACGAGGAGCTGCCGCCGATGGTGGACCAGATCCGCTTCTTCGCAGGCGCCGCTCGCGTGCTCGAGGGTCGGTCGGCCGGCGAGTACATGGCCGGGCACACCTCGATGATCCGGCGTGAGCCGATCGGTGTCTGTGCACAGGTGACGCCCTGGAACTACCCGATGATGATGGCGGTCTGGAAGTTCGCGCCCGCGCTCGCGGCCGGCAACACCGTCGTGCTGAAGCCGAGTGACACCACACCGGCGTCGACTCTGCTGATGGCGGAGATCGCTGCGGAGTTCCTTCCGCCCGGCGTCTTCAACGTCGTCTGCGGAGACCGCGACACGGGTCGAGCGCTCGTGGCGCACGAGGGTCCGCAGATGGTGTCGGTGACCGGGAGCATCAGAGCCGGCATGGAGGTCGCTGCCTCCGCCGCGACCGACCTGAAGCGCGTGCATCTCGAGCTCGGCGGAAAGGCGCCGGTGCTGGTGTTCGACGACGCCGACGTCGCCACCGCGGCAGAGGGCATCGCGATGGCCGGATACTTCAACGCCGGCCAGGACTGCACCGCGGCCACACGCGTCCTCGCCGGTCCGCGGGTGCACGACGACTTCCTCTCCGCGCTTGTCGAGCAGGCACAGGCGACGAAGACCGCGGGACCCTCGGACCCGGAGGCGGCGTACGGGCCGCTCAACAACGCCAACCAGCTCGACCGCGTCTCCGGGTTCGTCGACCGGCTACCCGACCACGCCGACGTGGCCGCGGGCGGCGCACGAGTCGGCGATCGCGGCTACTTCTTCTCGCCCACGGTCGTGAGCGGCTTGCGCCAGGACGACGAGATCATCCAGAACGAGGTCTTCGGACCCGTCATCACGGTCCAGCGCTTCAGTGACGAGGACGAAGCCGTGCGCTGGGCGAACGGCACCCAGTACGGCCTGGCCTCGTCGGTGTGGACGAAGGATCACGGCCGCGCCATGCGGATGGCGAAACGCCTCGACTTCGGTTGTGTCTGGATCAACACGCACATTCCGATCGTCGCCGAGATGCCCCACGGCGGCTTCAAGCATTCGGGGTACGGCAAGGACCTCTCGCTTTACGGTCTTGAGGACTACACCCGGATCAAGCACGTCATGAGCAACATCGAGGGCTGAGCCCACAGCTTCGGAAGGAAACCCTCATGGCCGATCGCTCGCACGACGAGGATCTCGACCTGGTCCTGCGGTTGAACGAACGTCTGCTGTCCAGGCGCTCCCTGCTGCGTGGCATCGGCATGGGAGGTGCGGTCGCGATGAGCGGCGGCATCCTCGCGGGCTGCGGCACGTCCGGCGGCAAGGCCAAGAACTCGCAGAAGACCGTCCCCGACCTGTCGGCCACCGACAAACGGGTGATCTGGTCCAACTGGCCGCTCTACATCGACGTCAACGACAAGACGAAGGCGCATCCGACGATCGACGCCTTCGAGAAGCAGACCGGGATCAAGGTCACCTACATCGAGGACGTCAACGACAACGACGAGTTCTTCGGGAAGATCCGCCCTGAGCTCGCTGCGGGAAAGGCAACCGGTCGCGACATCGTCACGCTGACCGACTGGATGGCCGCGCGGATGATCCGCCTCAACTACGTCGAGAAGCTCGACAAGGCCAACATCCCGAATGCGAAGAACCTCAAGAGCGCGCTGCAGCACCCGGGCTTCGACCAGAACCGCGACTACACGATGCCGTGGCAGAGCGGGCTGACCGGCGTCGCCTACAACCCGAAGGCGACGGGCGGCAAGCCGGTCACGTCCGTCCACCAGCTGCTGACGGACCCGTCGCTCAAGGGAAAGGTCACTGCGCTCACCGAGATGCGCGACACGATGGGCCTGATCCTGCTCGACATGGGCAAGGACCCCGCGAACTTCACCGACACGGACTTCCAGAACGCCATCGACGTGCTGAAGAAGGCGGTCAGCGACGGGCAGATCCGCAAGTTCACCGGAAACGACTACGCCCAGGGGCTCGCGAACGGCAACATCGCCGCGTGCCTCGCGTGGTCGGGCGACGTGGTCCAGCTGCAGCCGGACAACCCCGGGATCAAGCTCGTCCTGCCTGACGCCGGCTGCATGATCTGGTCGGACAACCTGATGATCCCGAACAAGGCGAGCCACAAGACCAACGCCGAGAAGCTCATCAACTACTACTACGACCCGACGGTGGCGGCGCAGGTCGCGGCGTACGTCAACTACATCTGTCCTGTCGACGGCGCCAAGCAGGCGATGGAGAAGATCGACAAGACCCTCGTCGACAACCCCCTGATCTTCCCCGACGACGCGACGTTGGCGAAGACGCACATCTTCAAGACCCTCGACGGCCCCACGGAGACGAAGTACAACAACATGTTCACGGCAGTGACCGGTGCCTGACCTGCACCTCTCGCATCTGACGAAGCGCTACGGCGAAGTGCTCGCGGTCGACGACGTCGACCTCACGATCGGGGAAGGCTCGTTCTTCGCGCTGCTCGGCCCGTCCGGCTGTGGCAAGACGACGACCCTGCGCATGGTCGCCGGGCTGGACGCGCCCACCGAGGGCCAGGTCCGGCTCGGCGACGAGGACATCACCCGGCTGAAGCCCTACCGCCGGCCGGTGAACACGGTCTTCCAGAACTACGCGTTGTTCCCGCACCTCGACGTGTTCGAGAACGTCGCGTTCGGACTCCGCCGGCAGGGCCGCAAGCACGTGCGGCAAGAGGTCGAGGAGATGTTGTCGCTCGTCGAGCTGCCCGGCATGGGCGGCCGGAAGCCGGCTCAGCTCTCCGGTGGCCAGCAGCAGCGCGTCGCACTGGCGCGCGCGCTCATCAACCGGCCTCAGGTGCTGCTGCTCGACGAGCCCCTCGGTGCGCTGGACCTCAAGCTGCGGCGGCAGATGCAGATCGAGCTGAAGCGCATCCAGACCGAGGTCGGCCTGACGTTCGTCCACGTCACGCACGACCAGGAAGAGGCCATGACGATGGCCGACACGATCGCTGTCATGAACGCGGGCAAGGTCGAGCAGCTCGGGCCGCCCGCCGAGCTGTACGACGCCCCGGCGACGGTGTTCGTCGCGAACTTCCTGGGCCAGTCCAACCTCGTGCGCGGTCAGGTCACCGGTCGATCCGGCGGTGACGTCGTCCTCGACGTGCACGGACGCAAGGTCGTCGTACCGCAGCAGCGGCACCGCGCCTCGGGCACCGACGTGTTCGTCGGTGTCCGGCCCGAGAAGATCCGCATGTCGTCGGCGCAGGCCACGGAAGACGGTGACAACTCGCTCGACGGCGTGGTCACTGACGCCAGCTTCATCGGGGTCAGCACTCAGTACCTCGTCCGCACCCAGTGGGGTCAGGAGCTGATGGTGTTCGCGCAGAACGCCGGCGGTGAGTCCGGGGTGGGACCCGGGACGCCGGTTGTCCTGCGGTGGGATCCCGCGCACACGTTCTGTCTCGATGCCGACGTGGACATCACTGCGGGCGTCATCCTCGACGACGAGGCGGTCGACCTGGCAGTGACGGCGTCGTCGTGACGGTCGCCGCGCCGGTCGCGGCGGCGACCGAAGGCGGTCCGCAGAGCGGACGCGGTGCCCGCGGCGGCCGGCGGCGAGGGCGTTGGCTGCCCTACTGGTTGCTGGCCCCGGGCACCCTCTGGCTGACGGTCTTCTTCATCGTGCCGATGGTCACTCTGGTCGGCACGTCGTTGCAGACCGGCAGCCTCGATGCCGGCTACTCGTTGACCTGGCACTGGTCCAACTACACCGACGTGCTGAGCACCTACTCGTCCCAGTTCTTCCGCTCGCTGCTCTACGCCGGGCTGGCGACACTCGCGGCGATTGCCATCGCCTACCCCCTCGCGTACACGATCGCCTTCAAGTCCGGGCGGTGGAAGAACTTCCTGCTCGTGCTGGTCATCGCGCCGTTCTTCACGAGCTTCCTCGTGCGCACCCTGGCGTGGGAGACGATCCTCTCGGACACCGGCTTCGTGGTGCGCGCCTTCCGCACGCTGCACATCATCAACATCGTCGGCAACAACGGCCGGCTCCTCGCGACCCCGTTGGCGGTGGTCTGCGGTCTGACCTACAACTTCCTGCCGTTCATGACCCTGCCGCTCTACGCGTCGCTGGAGAAGATCGACCCGCGTCTCATCGAGGCTGCGACCGACCTCTATTGCACGCCGTTCACCGCGTTCCGCAAGGTGACGTGGAAGCTGTCGATGCCGGGCGTCGTGGCCGGCACGCTGCTGACCTTCATCCCGGCCGCGGGTGACTACGTCAACGTCCAGTTCCTGGGCTCGCCGCAGCAGCAGATGATCGGCAACGTCATCCAGAGCCGGTTCCTCGTCGTCAACGACTATCCCGGCGCCGCGGCGTTGTCCTTCTCGTTGATGGTGGTCATCCTCGTGCTCGTCGTCGCGTACGTCCGCAGGTCCGGCACCGAGGAGCTCGTGTGAAGGCGCTGGACTGGCTTCGCGCCCACACCGTCGCCATCGTCGCTGCGCTGGCGCTGGGCTTCCTCTTCCTGCCCATCGTGTTCGTCGTGCTGTTCTCGTTCAACAACCCGGCAGGGCGCTACAACTTCACGTGGCAGGGGTTCACGATTCACAACTGGACCCACCCGTGCGACGTGCCCGGGATGTGCACGGCGGTGGGGCTGAGCCTCAAGATCGGTGTCCTCTCGACCCTCATCGCGACGATCCTGGGCACCCTGATCGCCTTCGCCATCACCAGGCACGAGTTCCGGTTGCGTTCCTCGACCAACTTGCTGATCTTCCTGCCGATGGCCACGCCCGAGGTCGTCATGGGCTCGTCGCTGCTGGCCCTGTTCATCAACCTCAACGTCAGTCTCGGCTTCACGACGATTCTCATCGCGCACATCATGTTCAACATCAGCTTCGTCGTCGTCACGGTGAAGGCACGGCTCCAAGGGCTCGATCGGCGCCTCGAGCAAGCTGCGATGGACCTCTACGCCAACGAGTGGCAGACCTTCCGCCGGGTCACGTTCCCGCTCGTGTTCCCCGGCATCCTGGCCGCAGCGCTGCTCGCGTTCTCCTTGTCGTTCGACGACTTCATCATCACGAACTTCAACTCCGGCAACACGGTGACGTTCCCGATGTTCGTCTGG
>DASSEX010000028.1:0-113593 GCA_035695045.1 Mycobacteriales bacterium
GGAGTGCATGAAGTGGTCTCCGACGCCTGCCGGGTTAGCTGTCGGGTTCGGGCGGAAGAGTCGCCCGGCCGCCTAAGCGGCTTCACCCCAAGAGGTGTCCTGCTCCGTGAAGCAGGGTGCATCTCGCGTGCTGTGGGTCCCCGGTCCCGTCCCTGGGTCTCGTGACGCGCGCTGCCGGGACGGACTCGGCGTAGACAGGCGCGACCCCCGCACAGGTTTGGCGGGGGTGCGGACAACATACGACGTTTACTCATCGACCTCCTGCCGACACGACTGAACTCGCTGTGCCGTCAGGAGTCTGTGCCCCTTCGGCCAGCCCGGTCACGTCGCTCGGGGGCTGCTTGCACTCACCAGGGCCGAGTGCTAATAATTGGTTAGCACTCGGAACAGGCGAGTGACAGATCGGTACGACGAGGTGCCGCGCCGGGGGTTGGAGCCGTCGGCCGCGGGGCCGGCCGTCGCGGGCGTCGGACACCGGTCACGAAGAATTTGTCGTCCGCAGGAGGAAGACACCGTATGGCCAAGATCATCACGTTCGACGAGGACGCCCGTCGGGCCCTCGAGCGTGGCATGAACCAGCTGGCCGACGCCGTCAAGGTGACGCTGGGGCCGAAGGGCCGCAACGTCGTCCTGGCGAAGAAGTGGGGCGCTCCCACGATCACCAACGACGGTGTGACCATCGCCAAGGAAATCGAGCTCGAGGACCCGTTCGAGAAGATCGGCGCCGAGCTCGTCAAGGAAGTCGCCAAGAAGACCAACGACGTCGCGGGTGACGGCACCACGACCGCGACGATCCTCGCCCAGGCACTCGTCCGCGAGGGCCTGCGCAACGTCGCTGCGGGCGCCAACCCGATGTCGCTGAAGCGCGGCATCGAGTACGCCGTCGAGCGCGTCAGCGAGGAGCTGTCGAAGCAGGCGAAGGACGTCGAGACCAAGGAGCAGATCGCTTCCACCGCCGCCATCTCGGCCGGTGACAAGGCGATCGGCGACATCATCGCCGAGGCGATGGACAAGGTCGGCAAGGAAGGCGTCATCACCGTCGAGGAGAGCAACACCTTCGGCCTCGAGCTCGAGCTCGTCGAGGGCATGCGCTTCGACAAGGGCTACATCTCGCCGTACTTCGTCACCGACCCGGAGCGCATGGAGGCCGTCATCGACGACCCCTACGTGCTCTTCGTCAACGGCAAGATCGGCAACGTCAAGGACCTGCTCCCCGTCCTCGAGAAGGTCATGCAGGGCGGCAAGCAGCTCGTCATCATCGGCGAGGACGTCGAGGGCGAGGCGCTCGCGACGCTCGTCGTCAACAAGATCCGCGGCACCTTCAAGAGCGTTGCGGTCAAGGCGCCGGGCTTCGGCGACCGCCGCAAGGCGATGCTGCAGGACATGGCCATCCTGACCGGCGGCCAGGTCATCAGCGAAGAGGTCGGCCTCAAGCTCGAGAACACCACGCTCGACCTGCTCGGCAAGGCCCGCAAGGTCGTCGTCACCACGGACGAGACGACGATCGTCGAGGGCGCGGGTGACAGCGACCAGATCGCCGGCCGCGTCAACCAGATCAAGGCCGAGATCGAGAAGTCGGACAGCGACTACGACCGCGAGAAGCTGCAGGAGCGCCTGGCCAAGCTGGCCGGCGGTGTTGCAGTCCTCAAGGTGGGCGCCGCGACCGAGGTCGAGCTGAAGGAGAAGAAGCACCGCATCGAGGACGCCGTCTCCAACGCCAAGGCTGCGGTGGAGGAGGGCATCGTCGCCGGTGGTGGCGTCGCGCTCCTGCACGCGAGCAAGACCGCGTTCGAGAAGATCGACCTCGACGGTGACGAGCTCACCGGCGCGAAGATCGTGCAGATCGCGCTCGAGGCTCCGATCAAGCAGATCGCCTTCAACGCCGGTCTCGAGGGCGGCGTCGTCGTGGAGAAGGTGCGCTCGCTGGAGGTCGGTCACGGCCTCGACGCGGCCACCGGAAACTACGTCGACATGCTCAAGGAAGGCATCATCGACCCGGCCAAGGTGACCCGGTCCGCGCTGCAGAACGCCGCGTCGATCGCCGGTCTGTTCCTCACCACCGAGGCCGTTGTCGCCGACAAGCCGGAGAAGAACCCGCCGGCCATGCCCGGCGGTGGCGGCGGCATGGGGGACATGGACTTCTGAGTCCGCCGCACCAGCACGTCGAAGGCCCCGGGCGCGAGCCCGGGGCCTTCGTGCTTGTGCTGGAGCACAATCGATTGGCCCGAAAAATAGTGTTTTGTCCTGCGAGGATCGCGGGTAGGCGCCGTTAAGTAGGTGGGGGCTCTCGGCCGGCTGGGCGGTCGAGAGCCCTCACCTCTTTGCTTGCGCTGTCTTCGCTCTCGCGGCGCGCTCAGTGCCGCGGCGTCTTCACCGTCACCGTGTTGGAGTTCGTCTGGCCGCCGGGGCCGGTCGCCGTGACGTAGTACGAGTAGCTCGTGCCGGCCTTGACGCTGCTGTCGGTGCAGCCCCCGGCGGACACCCCGGAGCAGGACTGCACCACGGTGAACGAGCCCTTGCTGCCGGAACGGCGGTAGGCCGTGTAGCTGAACGAGCTGGACCAGGGACTCCACGACAGCGTGACCAGGTTCGGGCTCGTCGCTGTCCCCGTCAGCGTGAACGCGCCGGGCTTGCCCGCCGTCGCCGAGACGACCGACGACGCACTGCCGATGCCACCGCCCGACGCCACCGATCGGAGCCGGTAGTAGTAGGTGGTGCCGGTCGCCAGGCCGGTGTTTGCGAACGTCGTGCCCGTGATGCCCGTCGCGATGGGCGGCCCCCACGGTCCGGTCGACGTCGTGGCTCGCTCGACGTTGTACGTCGCGGCGCCGGTGGCCGAAAGCCACTGGAGGTCGATCTCCGTGCCGCTGACGGCGGTCGCGCTGACGCCGGTGGGGGCGGGCGGGTTCGTGGTCACGTTGCCCGTGCCGGCGCAGGTTGACGAGGATCCGCCGGAGTTGTGCGCGTAGATGCAGTAGGTGTGTGTCGACGAGCCAAGCAGGCCACTGTCGGTCCAGCTGGTCGTCGTGACGTCGGCGACTTGCGCGCCGTCGCGAGAGATGACGTAGTCACTCGCTGCCGCGACGCTCGACCAGGACACCGCGATCTGGTCGCTCGTGTCGGTGACCGCCGCCGCAGATGCGCTTGCCGGAGCTGCGGGCGGCGCGACGGTGGTTCCGCCACAGCCGGGGAACGTGAACGACCCGATCCAGGTCTTCCATGCGTACTGCGCCGTCGACGAGTAGTACTCGTTCGTGTACCAGAACGTGCAGCCGTCCACGGGATCGACGACCAGAGAGCTGTAGTCCCCCCAACGGTTGCTGCTGTCGGTCTGCGAACCCGCGCCGGCCTTCAGCGTCGACTCGGCGCCGAGCGTTCCCGGCGTGTCACCGGGTGCGCGGCCGGCGAAACGGATCGAGGGATACGTCGAGCTGCTCGACACGCTGTAGCCGATGGCGACGTCCCCCGCGGAGTCCATGGCCGCGCTTCCCATCCAGCGGTTGTCGGCGTCGGGCGCGTACGTGCCCTGCTGGGCCAGCGTCGGCGTGGTGGCGACGTTCGTGATGTCGTACCAGCGAATGGCAGCCTGAGTGCCGCTGCTGGCAACGTTGACCGTCTGGTTGAGCACGACGTGCGAGACACCGTTCACCGTGCGGTAGCCGGCGCGGTACATCAGCCGGTCCGACAGCGTGTCGAGGCCGGCACTGGTGCCCGGTTGCGGGATGCAGTTGCGGGACTCGTTGCACAGATCCCAGTTGTACGTCGCCACCGTCATGTCCGGCAGTCGATCCAGGCTTGCGCCGATGTTGCTGCCCCACGTCACGTTGCTGACGTGCCACCACTGCAGGTGCGAGCCGCCCGCGGTGCTGTTCGTGTCGACGGCGACGAGGGTCTCCGGCAGTGAGCTGTCAGGTGGCGAGTTGTCGTCGACCGAGACCGGGAGCATGCTCGCGATGGTCGAGGCAAGCGGCCCGCTGGCGTTGGCCTGCGCCGACTGGCCGTTGAGCATGGCGGTGCGGTCGAGGATGACCAGACCGGCACCGTTGAACGTCGACAGGTTGTTGCCGCTGAAGTAGTTGAAGGTCAGGTAGTAGCCGTTGGGCCATACACCGAGCTTGGGATAGTCGGGGAAGTAGTCGGTGCCGTTGAAGTTGCCGACGTCCCAGCTGTAGACGTTGTAGGCGCCGGTGGGATCGGACGTCTGTGACACCGCCACGCACTGCCCGTAAGGCGGCGTCGGCGCGCCGAACGGCCACGTCGTGTCGAAGGCGAACTGGGTGAGTACCCACCGGCGAGCCAGCCGGTCGTAGACGACCTGCGGGTCGCCGTCATTGGTCGACGAGCACAGGTTGTTGAGGTTGGCGAAGACGGTGTTGCCGGCCGTGGTGAGCTTCGAGGTCCACGTGCTCTGCCCGGCCGGCCGCTCCCATGCCTGGTAGTGGAGGTTGACCCACTGCACGTACCAGGCGTTGCCACTGGCGTCGTACCCGATGTCGCCGTTGGTGTCCGGCGGCAGGACGAGGTCGCTGTTGCTGTTGCCGGCGAAGCCCGAGCCGGTCGCCGGCGCCGCGGTTGAGGTCGCGGCCGAGGTCTGCGTCGTCGCCACGTCCGTCGCGAGCTGACCGGGTACGTGCCGATGCGGAACCGGGCGGTACGGGAATGCACCGGTACGACCGGCTGCGACCGGTTTGGCCGGGACGCTGCGCAGTGGCGGCGACTGCGCCTGCCCGAGCGACCGGAGCTGTACGCCGAAGGAAATCGTTCCGGCAGCGCTGACGCCGCCGGGTGCCACCACGGCGAAGGCTCCGGCGCAGGCCAGCGACAGGGCGGCGGACCAGACGGACAGGCGACGAGGCATGGCGATCCCCCCTGAGCGGACGGTAGACCTCACGCTCGAATTCGCCCATGGTCCGATCGGTCGATCTGAGTGAGGATCGGGTCATGCAGACGCTCTCCTACTCGCACGGCACCTCGCTGACGCCGTTGCTCGGCGAGACCATCGGAGCCAACCTTGAGCGCACCACCGCGGCGCACGGTGACCGCGACGCGATGGTCGACGTCACCAGCGGCCGCCGCTGGACCTACACGCAGCTCAACGCCGACGTCGACACGCTGGCGCTCGGCCTGCTCGACCTCGGCGTCGAGAAGGGTGACCGCGTCGGCATCTGGGCGCCGAACTGCCCAGAGTGGACTCTCGTGCAGTACGCAACCGCGAAGATCGGCGCGATCCTCGTCAACATCAATCCGGCGTACCGCACACACGAGCTCGCCTATGCGCTCGACCAGTCGGGCTGCCGCCTGCTCATCAGCGCGACAGAGTTCAAGGGCAGCAGCTACGTCGACATGGTCGACAGTGTCAGCGACTCGCTGACCTCGCTGGAGGGCGTCACCTATCTCGGTTCGGCGCAGTGGGACTCGCTGTTCGAGCGCGGTGACTCAGTCCCCACGCACCGGCTGCACGACCGCGCCGCGACGCTCGCGTTCGACGACCCGATCAACATCCAGTACACGAGCGGAACGACGGGGTTCCCGAAGGGTGCGACGTTGTCGCACCACAACATCCTCAACAACGGCTACTTCGTCGGTGAGCTCTGCGGCTACACGGAGGCGGACCGGGTCTGCATCCCGGTGCCCTTCTACCACTGCTTCGGCATGGTGATGGGCAACCTCGGAGCGACGACGCACGGCGCGTGCATGGTCATCCCGGCACCGGCCTTCGAACCGACCGCGACGCTGCGCGCCGTGCAGGAGGAACGATGCACGTCGCTGTACGGCGTACCGACCATGTTCATCGCCGAGCTCGCGTTGCCGGACTTCGCGTCGTACGACCTGTCGTCGCTGCGGACCGGAATCATGGCGGGGTCACCGTGTCCCGTCGAGGTGATGAAGCGCGTCATCACCGACATGGGCTGCAAGGACGTCACGATCTGCTACGGCATGACCGAGACCTCACCGGTGTCGACCCAGACGAGGATGGATGACGACATCGACCGCCGCGTCTCCACCGTGGGCACTGTCCACCCGCACGTCGAGGTCAAGGTCGTCGACCCCGCCACCGGTCTGACCGTGCCGCGAGGGGAGCCCGGCGAGTTCTGCACCCGCGGGTACTCCGTGATGCTCGGCTACTGGAACGAGCCGGAGAAGACGGCGGACGCGATCGACGAGGCGGGCTGGATGCACACGGGGGACCTCGCCACCATGGATGTGGAGGGCTACCTCAACATCGTCGGCCGGATCAAGGACATGGTCATCCGCGGCGGCGAGAACGTCTACCCGCGCGAGATCGAGGAGTTCCTCTACTCCCACCCTGCCATCGCCGACGTCCAGGTCGTCGGTGTGCCGGATGAGAAGTACGGCGAGGAGCTGTGCGCATGGATCCGGGTGCGCGAAGGCGAGTCGGTCACCGAGGACGCCGTGCGGGAGTTCTGCCGCGGTCGGCTCGCGCACTTCAAGGTGCCTCGGTACGTGCTCGTCGTCGACGAGTTCCCGATGACGGTCACCGGCAAGATCCAGAAGTTCAGGATGCGTGAGGTCTCGATCGAACGTCTCGGCCTCGACGCCGCGGCCGCGACGGTCACGGCATAGCCACCCCTCGACGTAGCCTCGGGCTGTGAACGGGGACCTCGACCTGGCGGACCGGCTGGCGGCGCTGCACTCCGCGTTGTCGGGGCTGGAAAGTGTTCTGGTCGCGTTCTCCGGCGGGGCGGACTCGGCGTTCCTCCTCGCGGCGGCCGTCAGAGCTCTCGGCGCGGAGAACGTGGCGGCCGCGACGGCCGTGTCGGCGAGCCTGCCCGGGCACGAGCTGCAGGAGGCGCGCGAATTCGCGGCCGGCCTGGGCGTGCGGCATCTGACCCCGTCCACCGACGAGATGGCGCGCGACGGTTATCGTGCGAACGCCGGCGACCGCTGCTACTTCTGCAAGGCCGAGCTGCTCGACGTGCTCCGGCCGGTGGCCGAGCAGGAGGGCCTTCGCCATGTCGCGACGGGGACGAATTCCGACGACGTGCTCGCCGGCTTCCGCCCCGGCATCCGGGCCGCGGCCGAGCGCGGTGCGGTCACACCTCTGCGCGACGCGCAGCTGACGAAGGACGACGTACGACGGGCGTCGCGCCAGTGGGGTCTGTCCACGTGGGACAAGCCGGCCGCGGCGTGCCTGTCGAGCCGGATCGCCTACGGCGTCGAGGTGACGCCGTCACGTCTCGCCCGCGTCGAGCACGCGGAGGTGGCGCTGCGGGCGGCCTTGCAGGCCGCGGGCATCGCCGTGCGCGACCTTCGTGTCCGCGACCTCGGCGACACGGCGCGCGTCGAGGTCGACGCGGCCGCGGTCTCGGTGCTCACGGAGCGCTCTGATCTGCTCGCGTGCGTTGCCGGGTTCGACGCGGTGGAGGTCGACCCGCGCGGGTTCCGCTCCGGCGCGATGAACGAGCTCCTCGCCCACCCCGACCGCTACCGCTGACGGTCAGGGAACGCGGCCTTCGCCGCGCTGCTTGGCGCCTCGGTCGAGCATGTCGGAGTACTCCTCGCTCACCTCGGGTGAGGGCGAGAGGTCGTCGGCGGCACGCATGTCGTCTCGGTCCTGCGGGCCGCCGTCGCGACCGGCGACGTCACCGGCGACCGCGTCGTGGTCGGCAGCCGCTGCCTCGTCGACCGCCTTGCCGTCCTGCGGGGAGTCCGTCATGACGCGTTACCGGCGAGCGTGAAGCCGCTGAAGTTCGCCTGTGTCACCGGAGACTGCACGCAGTCGCCCTTGAAGCTGGTGAACATCAGGCCGCCCGCACCCTGGTCGCCCTTCGCGAGCGCAGGTTCGTTGCTGGTCTTCGTCGTGAAGTCGAGCTGGTCGCCGTTGGCGAGGCCGCGGGTGTTGTAGGCGATGGTCGACTTCTTGTGGGTGTTCCACACGATCTTCGCGACGCCCGCGCTCGTGCCGCCGGCGCAGGACAGCGAGCCCTTGCCCTTTGCCGTCACCTTGCCGCCGCTGAGCTTCGCGTCAGACGCCTTGCAGTTGGTGAGCGTGCCGGTGAACGTGTAGGTCGTCGTCGCGGGGGACGGACCGAGGCCCGGCTTGATGTTCGCGACCCCCGTCAGCTGGCAGCCGACGCCGTGCGGGCCGGACGCCGATGACGGGACCGCGAGAGCAGCAGTGCCGATGCCGAGAGCGGTGACCGCCCCGGCGATGAGTGCGCGACGCATGAAGGTTCCTCCTGCGAGAAGCCAGGCAGCCGGTCGCCGCCCGAGCACGGTCGGTGGACCCACCCTGCAGGAGATATGTCCGGTATGTCGGGGTGCCAAAACCTCGTCAGGCGAGGCTCAGCCGACGACGATCCGCAGCTGCGACGTCTGCACCCCGCCGGCGACCGCGGTCCAGAACCCGACGGCCTTCAACGCCTGGACGTCGCGGGGCACCGAACCGAGCAGCGGCAGGATCTTGGACAGGTCGACGTAGCCCGCTGAGCCGACCGTGTCCGGGAGGCCTCCGAGCGCCAGCTGCACCTGCGACTGCTCGCCGAACGAGCCGGTCTGCTCGACCTCGTGCACGTAGTCGCTGGACGTCGCGAGCAAGAGGTCGCCGCCGCTCGTGTCAACGGTGAGCGGAACGTGCGCCGAGCTGGGCAGACGGGACTGCACCTTGTCCAGCACGGCCTGCGCCGCGGAGAGGTCCGCGGGATGAGTGCGTACGGCGACGTTCGGCAGTCCCTGCAACGTCAGACCGCCGTACGACGCCAGAAGTGAGTCACCCAGCACCGCCGCGGCGTCGCCGGGGAGCTGCAATCCGGTCGCCGTCTCGATCTGCTGCAACGGGTCCGGCGGCTGGATGTGCCTGGTGACGCAGGGCGACGCGTTGTGCAGCTTGCGGCGCTGTCGCGCGAGCTCGCGCAGGATCTGCCTGCGGTTCGGCAGGTTCTGGGGCACGCTGCTGGCCGGCGGAACCATCTCGACGGTCCCGCTGCAGCCCGACAACGTCGGCGCAGTGAAGCCGCCGAAGAGCTTCATCGCCGATGTCATGCCGGTGACCAGCGCGGACGGGTCGCCGAGCTCGAACGCCGCAATGGTCGAGGCCGGAAGTGCACGCAACGACTTCGTGGACGACCCATGCTGCGCGGGACCTCCGGTGGAGCGCGCATCGACCTCCAGATAGCGGTCGTCGACGCGGACGCCGATGGCGGTCCGGCCCGAGAAAGGTGAGCGCCCGGCGCCGAGTGCGCCTGCAGTCGCGCCACCACCGCCGGCACGGGCGGCGCCCATGAGGCTCAGCGGCCCGAACATGCCGAGCGGGCCCATCGACCCCATCCGCTCGAAGAGCTTCGCCTCATCCGGCGACATGGCCGCCTCGATCGCCTTGCGCGCCGATGGACCATCCACCCATGCGGTGAGCGCCGGGTCGCCGGGCAACGCGTCGGTGTCGCCGGCGTACGCGTTGTTGTCGGCGAGCGACGCGCGGTGAGCGGCGTCGATCGACTCGCGGACGAGGGCGTCGGTGTCGCCGAGGACGACGTAGCCGTCAGCGATGCGGAACGCGCCGTTGCCGTTGGTCATCAGCTTGCGCATCTCGGCGCGTGCGGCGCTGTCGTCGGTCGACTGGATGAGGCCTTCCATCTCCGGCTTGCCGGCCTTGTCCATCCATCCGGCGAGCGCAACGTGGTCGCCCAGCCACGGCTTGATGTCGCGGTCGTAGTCGACGTGCGGGTCGGACGAGGCGCGGAAGGCGGCACGCAGCAGTCGGTCGACGGCGGATCCGTCACCGTGATGGGTCGGCGAACCGGGGAAGTGGTTGGCGAAGGCGGCCAGCGCGTCGCCGTGTCCCCGCATGCTCAGGTCGAGCGTCCCGACCGCGAAAGCCGAGGAGGGGATCAGCTTCTCCGGGCCGCCGTGAGACTGGAACGACCGCCATGCCGCGGTGACCACGCCACCGGCGACGACGACGGCGAGCGCCGTGGTCAGCGCGGTGAACTTCGCCCCGCGGGTCAACGAGGTCCGTCCGCCGGAGCGCCCTCCGCGGGAGAAATCGCTGTCCTGCGAGATCTCGTCGACAGGGCCAGAGTCGCCTAGGTAGTCGCTCATCAGGACAATGCCTCCTCAGACTCGGAGATCGTGCCAGAAAAGGCGAGTGGCGGCGACGGCCGTCACGGATAGCCTGGTCGGGCCAGACTTTCCACGACAGCGGAGCGCGACGTGCCAACCGGCAGGGTGAAGTGGTTCGACCCGGACAAGGGCTTCGGCTTCCTTGCCCGCGACGACGGCGGTGGCGACGTCTACGTCCACAACTCCGCGCTGCCGTCGGGCGTGACGCTGAAGCCCGGCGCGCGCGTGGAGTTCGGTGTCGCCGAGGGCCGTCGTGGTGAGCAGGCACTGTCGGTGCGCGTGCTCGACCCGATCCCGTCGCTGCAGCAGTCGACGCGGCGGCCCGCGGAGGAGCTGCACGGCGTCATCGACGACATGATCAAGCTTCTCGAGGCGAAGGTGCAGCCGGACCTGCGACGCGGCCGTTACCCGGACAAGCGTTCGGCGCACCGCATCGCCGAGGTCGTGCGCGCCGTCGCCAACGAGCTCGAGCTCTAGACCTTGACGTCGCCCTGCTCAGGCAGGGGCGACGTCACGTTGGTCGGGTGTCGGCGGCCGACGTACCCCAGAGCGACGACCACGGACACCGCGAGAAACGCGGACGCGACCGCGAAGCCGAGCGCCGGCCTGGTCGGCAGCAGGATGCCGACCCCGCCGCCCAGCACCCAGGCGAGCTGCAACGTCGTCTCGGACCGCGCGAAGGTCGAGGTGCGGACCTCGTCGCGGATCCGGCGCTGGATCGTCGCGTCGAGAGCGATCTTCGCGATCGCCACGGTCGTCGAGGAGACGACCGCCACGGCGAAGACCGTGATCAGGCCGAAGTCGATCGTTGCCAGGACGGTGGTGACGAGAGTGATGACCAGGAGTACGACGTCCAGCCGGGGCGCGGCTCTGGGCGGCACTCGCGCCCCGAACATCGTCCCGAAGACGTTGCCGACGCCGAGACCGACCGCGAGTGCCGCCAGAGAGACGTTCGGTGCCAGGCCGCCGAGGCCGTGCTCGGCGCGGACGACGAACGCGCCGAAGAAGAGAAGGAAGCCGGACAGCCAGCGAAGCGCCGCTGTAGACCGAAGGACGGCGGCGACCTCTGGGTCGACCTGACCGAGCCGCCACACCCCGCCGAGTGCAGGTCGTTCTTCAGCCTCCGTCGTTTCCCGGCCACCGTCGACGCGACGCGGCAGCCTCAGGGCGAGGACGGCGGCGATGACATAGATGGCGCCCCCGAACCGCAGCGCGGTGAGATGACCGAACGCCTTCGTGATCCCGATGGCGATCGTCCCGCCGATGCCCGGCGCGATGACGCCCGCGAGCGTGAGCCGGGAGTTGGCCTGCACGAGCGTCATCCCCGACGGGAGCACGCGCGGGACCGCCGCGCTGCGCGCGACGGAGTAGGTCTTGATGCACACCAGCACCCCGAGCGCGGCCGGATACAGCGCGAGCTGCTGGGTGAGAGTCAGCTGCCCGGAGACCGCGTGGCCGATGATGACGCCGAGGGTCGCGCGGGCCAGCATCGTGGCCGCGATCGCAAAACGTCGGCCATGGCGGAACCGGTCGAGCAGCGGACCGAGCACCGGGGCGAGCACCGCGAACGGCGCCATCGTCACCAAGAGGTAGAGCGCGACCCGGGTCCGGGCCTGTCCCGTCGGCACGGAGAAGAACAGCGAACCGGCGAGAGCGACCGTGATCACGGCATCGCCCGCAGCCTGCAGGGCGTGTGCCTCCACCAGCCGCGCCAACCCGGACTCGCCGGCACCGGCGCTGCGGTTCCACACCATGACGCGGCGCCATCCGCGGCCGATGCCGCGGCCTGTTGCGCCGAGACCCCGACCTGTGATGGCGAACCCATGCCCGATCGCCGCGGCGGTCGACCGCCGCGGCCGGTCGTCCTCGCCCGCCATTGGCCCAGTCTTCTACGAACCGGCCAGCGGCGCCGGGACGTCGTACGAGAGACTGCGGGGGTGAGCACGACGACTGCGCCCGACGAGGTGGCGGCTGCCGCCGTCGACGAGGCGCGCGCTGCCGCGGAGCAGGAGGCACCCGGTCTGGTCGGCGACCACCTTGCTGCCCAGGCGGACGACGAGCGCATCGTCACGCACCTGTTCGCGTGTCTCGACCCTGCCTACCGCGGTTGGCGCTGGGCCGTGACCGTCGTGCGGGCGCCGCGCGCCAAGGTCGTGACCGTTGACGAGGTCGTGCTGCTTCCGGGCGAGGAAGCGATTCTCGCCCCGGAGTGGGTGCCGTGGAGCGAGCGTCTCCGCCCCGGCGACCTCGGAGTCGGCGACCTGCTGCCGACTCGTGCCGACGACCCGCGTCTGATCACGAGCTTCCTCGACACCGAGGACGACGAGGAGCGCGGCGTCGCGTTCGAGCTCGGACTCGGGCGGGTGCGTGTGCTCTCGATCGAGGGACGCACCGAGGCGGTCGAACGCTGGTACGCCGGCGACCGCGGACCCGAGGCGGCGATCGCGCGTTCTGCTCCCGCTTCGTGCGCGACCTGCGGGTTCTTCGTGCCGCTGAGCGGCGCGATGCGACAGGCTTTCGGCGCCTGCGCCAACGAGCTCGCGCCGGACGACGGACAGGTCGTGTCCGTCGACCACGGCTGCGGAGCGCACAGCGAGGCGATCGTGGTGCCGTCGTCTCCGACGCCGGCGCCGCCGCTGATCGACGAGTACCGCATCGACGTCGTCGGCGGCCCGCTCGGCCACGAGCCCGGCTCCGTCAGTGACGCCGACGGTGGGGAGCCGTTCGGGCACTCCTGAAGGGGTAGGTCACTCGTATGAACCGACGCGACGACGCCCTGACCCGCGCCCAGCGCACCCGCACCGGCCGAGTGTGGGCCGCCCTCGTGCCCGCCCTGCTGTTCCTCCTGCTGCTGATCATCTTCATCGCCGAGAACGGCCAGCGCGTCGAGGTGAAGTTCTTCGGTGCGACGGGACACATCTCGCTGGCTCTGGCGCTGCTCATCAGCGCCGTCGCCGGCGCGATCCTCGTGCTGCTGATCGGCAGTGTGCGCATCGCCCAGCTGAGACTCGCCGCCTGGCGGCACCGTCGCGGGGTCGACGGCTCAGCCGCGCCGGCGGCGGCTCACGAAACGCAAGCCGTAGAGACCGAGAGCGACGCCCACGGCACACGCCCATAGCCACCACGTCGCGTCGTGGCGGCGCAGGTCGTCGCGGAAGAACAGTGCCAGCACCACGAACGCCAGCGCCCAGAGCGCGACACCGACCGCGACGATCCGGGTCTCGTTGACCTCGACCGGCTGGGGGTCAGGACGCTGCGGCTGCTCCGGCATGGCTCAACCATAGAAAGCGTCTGCTCTGGCAGTCTGTGCGCGTCGACGTCCGGACCAGCCGCGTCGGTCCCCAAGGAGGCTGCACATGACCGCGACCGTGACCGAGCCGAGGCCCGCCGGCCCCTCGAGCGGTGGTGGCGGACTGGACGGTTGGTTCCGGCTCAGCGAGCGCGGCTCCAGCGTCGGGCGTGAGCTGCGCGGTGGGCTGGCCACCTTCTTCACGATGGCCTACATCATCGTGCTCAACCCGATCATCCTTGCGGGCGGCACGGACAAGTTCGGCCATCACCTGACCTTCGCCCAGCTCTCGGCCGCGACCGCCTTCATCGCGGCGGTCATGACGATCATCATGGGCGTCGGCGGCAACCTGCCCCTGGCCGTCGCCGCCGGCCTCGGGCTCGACGGTGTCGTCGCCTTCCAGATCGCGCCGACCATGTCGTGGCCGGACGCGATGGGCCTCGTCGTCATCGAAGGCCTGGGCATCTGCCTTCTCGTCGTCACCGGTCTCCGCCAGGTGATCATGGACGCGATCCCGTTGCCGCTGAAGCAGGCGATCAGCGTCGGCATCGGTCTGTTCATCGCGTTCATCGGCCTCGTCGACGCCGGCTTCGTGCACACGCCCAACCCCGCAGCCACTCCGGTGAGCCTCGGTGCGGACGGCAGCGGAACCCTGGTCGGGTGGCCGGTCGTGGTCTTCTGCATCGGCCTGCTGCTGACCATCACGCTGCTGACCCGCAGAGTGCCCGGCGCGATCCTGATCTCGATCGTCGCGGCGACGATCCTCGCGCTCATCATCAACGCCGCCGCCACGATCCCGTCGTCCAAGGGTGCGCCGGACTGGGGCCTTCAGGTCCCGAAGTGGCCGGACAAGGTGACGTCGACACCGGACCTGCATCTGCTCGGCAGGTTCTCCATCGGCGGCGGCTTCGCGCACGCGGGGATCATCACCTGCATCGTCTTCATCTTCACGTTGATCCTCAGCGACTTCTTCGACGCGATGGGCACGATCGTCGGCATCTCCAGCGAGGCCGGCCTGCTCGACGAGGGCGGCCGGGTGCCCAACATCGGCCGCGTGCTGTTCATCGACGGCGCGGCGGCCGTTGCCGGTGGCATGGGTTCCGTCTCGTCCAACACGGCGTTCATCGAGTCAGCGGCGGGGGTCGGGGAGGGCGCGCGCACCGGCCTGGCCAGCGTCTTCACTGGGCTCTTCTTCGTGATCGCGCTGTTCTTCACACCGCTCTACTCAATGGTGCCGGCGGCTGCAGCGACCCCGGCGCTGGTCGCGGTGGGCTTCCTGCTGATGACGCAGGTGAAGGGCATTCCGTGGGACGACTGGGCGATCGCGATCCCGTGCTTCCTCACGATCGTCCTGATGCCGTTCACCTACTCGATCACCAACGGCATCGGTGCCGGCTTCATCGCCTACGTCGTCCTGCGCACCATCCAGGGTCGTTGGCGGGAGCCACACGTTCTGCTGTGGGGGATCGCGGTGCTGTTCGCGGCGTACTTCGCACTCCACCCGATCAAGCAGGCCCTTGGCGTCGCGTAGCCCAGCGGTTGCGTCGCCAGCGGCGTAGCCGCCACCAGGCCACGGCGAGCACCACGAGCCAGAGCGCCTCCGCGGTGAGGATGCCGGCGACGTAGCCGGGCGCCTGCTGGTCGAAGACGCGCCCGGCCTGCGTGTCGGTGGCGAACCGGCTGAGCGAGGGCGACAGCAGGTAGCTCACGCAGAACCCGGCAGCGCCGAGGATGAACATCCGCATGACGCGGCGTACGCCGCGCGTGCCGAGCCGGCCGATTGCGATGCCGGCGAGGGGCAGCGCACCGATGACCAGGCCGAGGACGTAGTCGGCGGGCTTGGATCCGCCGGTGACGTCGTGCAGCCGGTGCGCCCACCAGGTGCGGATGCCGGACGTCCCGAGGATGAGCAAGGCGCCCGCGAGAATCAGTCCGAGAAACCAGAAGCGGATCGGGACGTGGGCTCGGCCCGCGACGGGGGCCGAGCCGCGCCACGAGGGTTGCCCCGGTCGCACCGGTCCCTGACCGGGTGCCAGGACGTCGTCGGGTACGACGACCCGGTCATCGGGTCGCCGGCCCTGCTCACTCATGCCTGCGAGTCTGCCGCAGTCACGAAGTCGATGAGCGCCTCGACCGGCCCGAGCAGCTCCGGCTCCAGGTCGAGCCAGCTGCGGACCCCTGCCCGAACTCGTCGCCATGCGGACTGCACGTCGGGCTCGCCGAGGTGCGCCGCGACCGCCGACTTCCAGTCGAGGCCGCGCGGGATCTCGGGCCAGGCCGGCAGTCCGACCCGCGCCGGCTTGACGGCCTGCCAGATGTCGACGAACGGGTGGCCGACGACGAGAACATGCGGGCCTGCGACCTGCGCGGCGATCCGGCTCTCCTTCGACCCGGGCACCAGATGGTCGAGGAGGACGCCGAGCCTCGCGTCCGGTCCTGGCCGGAACTCGCGCACCAGCTCGACGAGGTTGTCCGCGCCCTCGAGCTGCTCGACGACGACGCCCTCCACCCGCAGGTCGTGCCCCCAGATCGCCTCGACGAGCTCGCAGTCGTGCAGCCCCTCGACGAAGATCCGGCTCGCTCTCGCGACGACGGCCTGGTGACCGACGACGGCGGTCGACCCGGACGCCGTACGGGTGGTGCGAACCGGCGAGGAGGTGACAGGACGGGTCAGCCGGACACGCTTGCCGCCGAGCGCGAACTCGCGATGCGAGTACGGGAAGACACGACGGCGGCCGTGCCGGTCCTCGAGCGTCACCGCCGTGCGGTCGATCTCCACGACCGCGCCGCAGAAGCCACTGCCGGTGTCCTCGACGACGAGGTCGATCTCCGCCGCGATCTCGGGTGTCGCAGCGCGTGCTCGCGGCGCCAGCACGTCCGGCCCGTAGTCCCTGCTTCGCACCGCGCGACGCTAACCCCAGGACTGTTGAGTGCGACGTAATCCCCCTTGCGACACGCCTGGGAAGGGGGATTACGTCGCACTCAACGTGGCGGTCAGGGTTGTCCGAGGAGGCGGCCGAGGGCGGCCCTGGCGTCGGACGACTGTTTCGCGCGCTCGGCCAACCTGCTCGCCAGCAGGCGAACCCACTCGTCGACGGGCATCTCGCGGTTGGAGATCACCACCCCGCGGACCTTCTGCCGCGCGTGCGCCACGAGTGATCCGCGGCCGTGTCGCGAGAGCGTGAGCTCCCACTCGCCGAGATGCAGCACGATGCGGTGTACGGCGCCCGCGCGACCGGCGAGGCGGTCGCCCATGGATCGCGTTCGTTCCACGGTCACCAGGTCTTCGGGCAACGCGTCCGCGAGCGAACTGGTCAGCACGTTGGCGTAGATCTCGAGGTCCGCGGTGTCGGCGCGAAGTGCTGCCGCGATCGCGTCGACGTCCTCCGGCGACGTCATCGGTCGAGCAGAGGAAGCACGAGCTGCGGAGTGGCGATGACGTGGTCCTCGCGCAACGGCCGGACAGCCGTCCCGATGGCGAAGAACTCCGTGGTGTGGCCACCCCACCGGTGGGGCAACGACAGCAGCTGCACGCCGACGATTCCCTCCGCCTCGAGCTGCTCGGCCTCGGCCTGCATCCGCGACATCGCGAGCTCGCGGGCGTCGTACAGGGCCTCGGTGAAGGTGGGGATCTCGGTGTTCTGACCGACGTTGCCCATCGCCTGCCAGAAGCGTTGGTGCGCGACGTGGTAGACGCAGCTGCCCATCACCATCCCGACCGGCGCGTACCCGGCCTGGATGAGGGTCCAGAAGTCCTGGCCGGACAGGTCCGAGGTGAACGGTTTGCCGTGTCGGTTGCGCCAGGCGCCGGTCGGCGGCGGTCGCTCGCCGGTCACTGCGGTGCCGACGGCGATGAACTCGGCGAGGTCGTTGCCGAACTCCTTGAACTCGATCTCGAGCCGGACGCCGACGATGCCGTCGGCGCCGAGCATCTCCGCCTCGGCCTCCATGCGCGTCATCGCCAGCTCGCGGGCGTGGTACATCGCCTGGGTCAGGGTGTCGAGCTCCTGGTTCTTGCTCCACCGGCCGAACTGGAACCCGACGTGGTAGATCGACGACCCCAGAACGAGTCCGACGGGGCGGAACCCTGCCTCCCGCACGAGCAGGAACTCGTTCACCGAGAGATCGCTGGTGAACAGTGACGTCGCCTGCCCCGGCTTCATCTCGGCGAGTCGACGCATCGCGTCCTCGGGCAAGGACAGTTCGGTCTGCTTCGGGCTCATCGCTGCTCCTGCGGGTCAGGGCGTGGTCGTCGTCAGGGGGAGCACGGTCAAGGTCTCGGCAGCCCGCCGCGCGCGGCGGCCCTCGTGACCCCCGAAGCTCGCGAGCGAGTTGCCGAAGATGAAGCACTGGGCGAGATGGTCACGATGGTCGTTGCTCTCGTTGGCCCAGGTGTCGAGCGAGATGCGGCTGACGATCGAGGCGTCACCGCCCTGGCGCGCGGCGCGGTGGGCGAACTGCGCTCTGGCATCCGAACGGACGCCGTGCACGAGCTCGGTGTAGCCGGCGACCTCCGTGTTGCCACTCATGAACGAGTTGGCCTGCGTGCGCGTGTAGTAGTCGTCGTGCTTGACGCCGACCGATACGCCGACCGCCAGCCCGACCGGCATCCAACCGGAGAGCATCAGCTTCGCGACCTCCTCGCCGGCGAGGTCGGTCGAGAACAGATGGGCCGGGCGAGCACTGCCTCGTGCGCGGACCGCGGTGCCGAGAGCGACGAACTCACGGTTGCCGACGCCGTCGACGCGCTGCTGCGTCCACCGGATGCCGACAGCTCCGTCGGCCCCCAGGGCCTGCGCCTCGAGCAGCAACCGCCGCAGCGCCTGCTCGAAGCCGTTGTAGAGGGCGCGCACATACGGCTCGTACGCGCTGTTGCCCTGGCCCGAGAACTGCGCAGGGACGTAACCGACGTTGTTGACCGGACCGCCCCAGCGGCTGTAGGCGTTGCATCCCCAGCCGCTCCAGCCGAGATGCATGACCACGCAGCCCATCACCTCGCCGACCGGCTCGAGGCCGACATCACCGAGAGCTGCGACCGCGGGTGAGCTGAGAAGCGAGCTGCGGACACGGGTGTCGGCCGCCCGCTGCACCCGTGCAGCGGCCGCTGGTGGGAGCCCCCGTCCGTCCCACGGCGTCATCGTCGGAGCGCGCTCGTCAGCCGTAGACGAGCCGGGTGACCCAGTCGGCGACGACAGCCGGCTTGCTCTCGCCGTCGATCTCGACCGTGACCGTCCGGACGATCTGCAGGTTGCTCGGGTCCTTGAGGTCCGCCGACTTCAGGACGCTGGACGCCCGGATGCGGGAGCCCACTTTGACCGGCGTGACGAAGCGCACCTTGTCGAAGCCGTAGTTGACGCCCATCAGAATCCCGTCGAACCGCTCCGCCGGCTGCGGGATCGAGCCGGACAGATGCGTCAGCAGAGACAGGGTCAGGAAGCCGTGCGCGATCGGAACGCCCCACGGCGACATCTCCTTGCACGCCTCGGGGTCGACGTGGATGAACTGGTGGTCCTCCGTCACGTCCGCGAACGCGTTGATGCGGTCCTGGGTGACCTCGAACCACTCTCCGGTGCCCTCGGACTCGCCGATGGCCGCCTCGAACAGCTTGTACGCGTCCTCGCCCTTGCTCACCTGTTGGTCCTCCCACGTCGATCGGTGTCGACGCCGAGGATGCCAGACGGCTCAGACCGGCGCGACGACCGTTACCGGCCGCAGGAAGACGAGGAGTGCGTCCGTGGTCGGGCCGGCGGTCTCCAGCGGGGCCACCAGGACCTGCATGGTCACCGGTACGTCGTCCAGGACCAGCGGGACGACCGAATGGGCTGCTGTCCCGCTCGCCGCTGCTCGCGCCAGCAAGGAGCGCTCGGCGTCGGGGGTCGTCGCGAAGGGGAACTGCTCGCGCCACCAGGCCTTCTCGGGCATACCTGGTCGAGCCGCGTCCCCGAGCAGGTCGCGTGCCGTCGCCGAGATCGCGACAAGCGCACCGTCGATCCCGACGAGCACGCAGGGCTGACGGGCGCGCCGCACGCACTGCGCCCAGTCCGCCAGCTCGCCGGGCGCCGGCAATGGCGCGGCCTCGCGACGCCGCAGCAGCGGCATGTGGAGCTCGCGCACGCCAACCTCGCCCCGATCGATGAATGGACTCCCAGTCTCCGTGCCGTGACCGGCCGCGTCGAGCAGCCGAACGGCCACCGGTGCTGCCGCCGGTCAGCCTCGTCACATCGGACTAGTCGCGATCAGGAATTCTTAGCAACGCTAATGAGTTATGCTAATCATCGTGCCTGCCTCCACCAGCCCCAGGGTCGACGCCGGCCTCGCCGGCGCGTTGCGCGACGCGGTCGGGCGGCTCAGCCGCCGGATGCGTGCGGAGCGCGGCGCGACCGACCTCTCCCTCGGGCAGCTCGCCGCCCTCCGGACCCTCGAGCGCCACGGCCCGATGACCGCGAGCGAGCTCGCGGCGCACGAGAAGGTGCAGCCGCCGTCGATGACTCGCATCCTCTCCGCGCTCGAGGCGCACGACTACCTCACCCGCACGCCGGACCCGATCGACCGTCGCCAGGTCGTGGTCGCCGCGTCGTCGGCCGGTCGCGCGCTCCTCGCCGAGGAGCGCAGGCGCAAGGACGCCTGGCTGAGCCAGCGACTCCGCGCCCTCGATCCCGACGACGTGGCGGTGCTCGCCGCCGCCGTACCCATCTTGGAGAAGCTCTCGCGCGCATGACCGTCTTCCAGTCCCTGAAGGTGCGCAACTACCGCCTGTTCGCTTCCGGGCAGGTCGTCTCGCTGAGCGGGACGTGGATGCAGCGTGTCGCGCAGGACTGGCTGGTCCTCAACCTCTCGCACAACTCCGGCACCGCCGTCGGCATCACGACGGGCCTTCAGTTCGCGCCCGTTCTGCTCTTCGGCATGTACGGCGGTGTCGTGGCCGACCGTTACAACAAGCGTCGCGTGCTCGTCATCACGCAGGTCGCGATGGGACTGTTCGCCCTTGGTCTCGGCCTGCTCGACCTCAGTGGTGCGGTCCAGCTCTGGCACGTCTACGCACTCGCCTTCGCGCTCGGCATCGCCAGCGCCATCGATGCGCCGGTCCGGCAGGCGTTCGTGACGGAGCTCGTCGGCCCGTCTCTCCTGGCCAACGCGGTGGGGCTCAACTCGGCGACGTTCAACGCCGCCCGGGTGCTCGGGCCGGCAGTGGCCGGCGTCCTGATCGCGGCGTCCGGAACGTCATCGGTGTTCCTCATCAACGCGACCTCGTTCGTTGCGGTCATCGCCTGTCTGCTCTTCATGCGCGAGGACGAGCTGTTCGTGGGCAAGCGTGCCGAACGCCGGAAGGGTGCCGTGCGCGAGGGTCTCGCCTACGTGCGCAAGCGACCCGAGCTCATGGCGATCATCGGCTTGGTCGGCGTCGTCGGGATGCTCGGCTTCAACTTCCAGCTGACGTCCGCGCTCCTGACGAAGAACACCTTCCATCGCGGCGCCAGCTCCTACGGCCTGATTTCGGCTGTCTACGCATCAGGGTCGTTGCTGGGCGCGCTCGCGTCCGCGAACCGCGGCCGGGTCGGTCGGCGCCGACTCGTGTTCATCGCGGCGGCGTCGTACGGCGTCATCGAGATCCTCGCCGGGCTGATGCCCACCTACTGGACGTTCTTCGCGCTTCTCGTGCCGTTCGGCTTCGCCACGATGACTTTCTCGAACGCCGCCAACACGACAGTGCAGCTCGGGGCAGCGGCATCGATGCGCGGCCGGGTCATGGCGCTCTACATCATGGTCTTCCTGGGCGGCACCCCGATCGGCTCGCCGTTCATCGGCTGGATCGCGCAGGTGGCGGGGCCGCGATGGTCGCTCATCACCGGCGGTATCGCGTCGGCCGCTGCCGCCGTCGTCGCCGCGCTCTATCTCGCGCGTCGCGAGCAGCTGCGCTTCGAGCCGCACCTGCTACGCCGGCATCCGCACGTGCACGTGCGCCCGACCGACCCGGCACCCGAAGAGGCTCTGGCCAACTAGCGGTCGATCAGGCTCTCGGTGGCGTCGCCGCCTGCGTCCAGGCGACGGCGGTCGCGGTCGGGAGCGTCGCGGTGACGGCGCCGCTGCGCGACCGGATCTGCAGCGGGTGGTCCTGCGAGACGTAGGCGTTGTAGTCGCGCTTGGGCAAGGTGCCGATCTGCACGGCGAGCAGGCCGCCGGGGCCGCGCGCGCCGAGGGTCGCTCCGGCAACGACCGTGGTCCAGCTGCTGCCCTGCAGCTCGACGAAGGCGTTGTTCGTGTCCGGGCCCTCGCTGCCGCACTCGTCGAGGATTCCGCCGAGCACGCCGAGAGGGCTGTACGACGGCGTCCGCAGGTCGCCGTCCTTGTAGGGCAGGGCGACCGACACATCGGTCTTCGTGTCGAGGTTGACGAGGTGGACCGACTGGCCCTCTGCGCAGGCGCCGTCCTGGCCCAGAGCGGTGACGAAGGCGGCGTGAGTGCCGTCGGCGGCCGACGTGGTCCAGCCAAGGGTGGGGACGTTCGTTCCCAGGAAGTGCAGCGGCGGAATGTTGCTGATCTTCACGGGTGACCCGGCAGTTGGGAGCAGCCAGAGTGTCGCCGGCTTGCTCCCGTCGGTCAGGTTGCCGGTCTCGACGAGAGTCTCGCGGTGACCGACGGCCCGCGCGTTGATCAGCTGCTTGAAGGTGGCGCGCCCTTGCGGATGCGCAACCAGCCTGGCGTCGTAGAGCACGTTCGCGACCGTCGACTCCTGTTGCTGTTCGACGACCTGCGCGCCGATGCCGGCGGCGTCGACGTCCCCGACGTTCACGTTGCGCAACGCATGCAGCTTGCCGGTGCTCGTGTCGTAGAGCTCGACCACCGTGGGGTTCTCGGAGCGTGACTTCAGATCGTTCCACTGCCACACGAGGTAGCGCCCGAGTGGTGACCAGCGTGGCTGCGAGCGCGCGTCCGCCGGGCCGACGAGTCCGGGCGGGCCCATGGTCCTGCCGGCGGCGGTGACGCGGACGACATACATGCTCTTGTTCGCGACGAAAGCGAGGCGGCCACCGCCGGTCGTCACGGTCGCCGAAGGAGTCGGTGTCGCGCCGGACTCCGTCGGGGAGGGCGACGCCGTCGTCGACAGCGATGGCGTCGGTGACGTCGCGGCGCTTCCGCCGGTCGATGCGGACCTGCAGCCCGCTGCCGCCAGTGCCAGCAGCACCGACACCGGCGCACCCGAACGGAGAATCATCCGCCGCACGTTAGCCGGTGGTCGCGGCAGCGGTGGTTGGCTGTGCGTCATGGACGCGCTCAGGTTGTTCGCGGCCATCGACCCGCCGCCTCTGGTTCGTGCGCAACTGTCGGCGGCCCTCCCGCAGTCGGATGAGCGCCTGCGCTACGGCGCGCCCGAGCAATGGCACCTGACGCTCGCCTTCTACGGATCGGTCGCCGAGAGAAAGGTCGAGCCACTCCGCGACGGCCTCGGTCGCGCGGTCTCCCGGTCGCGGCCGTTGAAGCTCCGGCTGGCGGGCGCGGGCACGTTTCCCAGGCAGTCCGCCAAGGCGCGGGTGCTGTGGGTGGGGCTGGACGGCGATGTCGATGAGCTGCGCCGGCTCGCCTCCCGCTGTGCCGGGGCGGGTCGCCACGCGCGCATCGCGATGGAGGCGCGCGCCTTCCGTGCCCACCTGACGGTGGCAAGGGCGCGTCAGGGATCTGTCGACGCCACCGAGGAGGTCGCCGCCCTGGCGGACTTCACGAGTGACTGGTGGACCGTGGACGTCGTACGGCTCGTTCACAGCACGTTGGGCTCGCAGGTCGTTCACTCAACGCTGAGCGAGTTCGTTCTCGGTGCGACTGCGCACGGTGAAAGGTGACGGCGTTTGCCCGCTGATCTCTGATCGGCGCCGACAGACCCTGGCGCGCTGACGCAGGCGCTACCAGGCGTAGTGCTCCGGCGCTGTCTTGTACGGCGGCCAGATCTCGTCGAGCCGCGCGAGCGTCTTGTCGTCGAGCGTCACCTCGAGTGCCGCGACCGCGTCGTCGAGCTGCTCGATGGTCCGGGGGCCGATGATCGGCCCTGTCACGCCAGGACGTGAGAGCAGCCAGGCGAGGCCGACGGCCGCCGGTTCGTGGCCGATCTCGGCGCACAGGTCCTCGTAGGCCTGGACCTGGTCCCGATGCTCGTCGAGGTAGTCCTTGGCCCGCCCCTGGGTGCGCCGCTTGCCCTCCGCCTCCTTACGGAGGACGCCGCCGAGCAAGCCGCCGTACAACGGACTCCAGGGAATGACGCCGAGCCCGTAGTGCTCCGCAGCCGGCAGCACCTCGAGCTCGATCTCCCGGCGCGCGAGGTTGTAGAACGACTGCTCGCTCACGAGTCCCAGGAAGTGTCGTCGGCGAGCGGCCTCCTGCGCCGCGGCGATGTGCCAGCCGGCGAAGTTGCTCGAGCCGACGTACAGGATCTTTCCCTGTGCGCGCAGCGTCTCCATCGCCTCCCAGATCTCGTCCCACGGCGTCGAGCGGTCCACGTGGTGCATCTGGTAGAGGTCGATGTAGTCGGTCTGCAGACGCTTCAGCGATTCGTCGCACGCGCGCCTGATGTTGCGTGCGGACAGGAACGTGTCGTTGGGCCAGTCGCTCATGGAGCCGTAGAGCTTGGTGGCGATGACGACCTTCTCGCGACGCTCGCCGCCCTGGGCGAACCACCTGCCGATGATCTGCTCGGTGACGCCTTCGCCCTGCTTCCAGCCGTAGACGTTGGCGGTGTCGAAGAAGTTGATGCCGTGCTCGATCGCGCCATCCATGATCCGGTGCGCGTCCGGCTCCTCGGTGACAGGACCGAAGTTCATCGTGCCGAGCACGAGGCGGGAGACGGAGAGGCCGGACCGGCCGAGGTGGGTGTAGTCCATGCACCCAGCCTCACATACGGCGATGGGCCGCCCCGCTCGTGCGGGACGGCCCATCGTGGCCGAGGGGGTGGACGGTCAGCCCTGACCCTGGTCGTGCGGCACGGTGACGGTGAGCGTCGCCATCCCGGAGTCGCCCGGGTTGGGCACGGAGCCGCCCGTCTGCTCGGTGCAGCTGACCGTGATGGTGTAGGTGCGGCCACTCTGCATGAGGCCGGACCTTTCGGCGCGGACCGAGGCGGTCGTCGTCGCGGTCTGGCCCTCGGCCGACGTCGCCGAGTTGCCGACGCCGCCCCAGTCGAGGCCCTGCTGGGCGGTGGGCTGGCCTGAGCCCTGGAGCTCGCCACTGCCGTCGGCCCCCGCCTGGTCGTCGACCACGGAGTCGACGGTGATCGTGGTCGTGTCGGACGTGTTCGGGTTGTCGGCGGGTGCGGTGTAGTTGATCGTGACCGTCTGCATCTTGTGGTTCGGCGGCCAGATGCTGGTCGGGCTCCAGGTCACGGTGCCGTCCGCACAACCGGTCGATCCGTTTCCGCCTGAGGCGAGGTGCTGGCTCGCCGATGCCGGGATCGCCAGAGCGATCCCGATGAGCGCGGCACTGGTCAGGGCGATGCGCTTGCTGGTCTTCACGCGTCCTCCGGTCATCGGCCGCCCGCGGTCTGGACGGCGAGGTCGCGTGCATGTTTCGCTCTCGGCTCGAGATCTCCTACCGTGTCGTCGAAGTAACTTTCCGCTTACCTTCCCGCCACCCTGGGTGAGACTCAGGCCGCCTGTCGCCGGTAGTAGTCCCTCCAGATGAGCCGGTGCACCGGGATCCACCGTGGAATGGACCGGACGCCCGGGATGAACGGGATGAGGATGAACAGCAGCGTCAGCAGCATCATCAATGCCCAGACCAGCGCGTCGGCGTTGCCGGACGTCGAGAACGGCTTGACCTGGTACCAGAAGGTGTAGAGCCACAGCCAGGCCTGACCGGGGTAGTTGCCGGTCTCGTTCATCATTCCCCACTGGTCGCCGCCGAGGTGCTGCGCGCGTGCCTGGTCCTCCAGGAAGGCGCCGTCGGCGATGAACAGCAGTGGCTTGGTGTAGTTGGTCTGGAAGAAGTTGCCCTGGGACAGCAACGCTCCGTCGAGCCCACCCGACTGCGCCATCCGCAACAGCGCTTGCAGCATGACCGGGACCGGCCCGAAGTCACCCGCTGTGACCTTGCTCGGGTCGCCGCCGGCCTTCGTCAACGCGTCGTCATATGCCGACGCCCACTTGTTCTGCTGCTCGCTTCCCGCTGCTCGCCAGGTCGACAACGCCGAAGTCAGTGCGGCATCACCGGGTACGCCGGACAGCGGCCGGACGACGAAGTCGTTGACGGTGTCGATCGGATGCGTGACGCCGAGCCAGTTCTGCGGCGCGATCGGCCCGATCTTCTGGGCCGCCGACGGATCGTGTGTGTAGGGAGCGCCGTAGGTCGCCGTCCCACTCGTCCCGTCGAGCTCCTGGGCGGCTGTCGCGACGAAGTCGTTGGCGTCGGCGCGGGCCCACCGCGAGATGTTGATCTGCTTCTCGTCCGGCGACGAGAACAGCGCCGCAAGGCCCGCGGTCAGGAGTGCGACGACGACAAGCGCGATGACGAACTCCTTGACCAGGTCGTACTCCCTGGTCTCGCCGGCCCACTTGGTCGCGGCAACCTCACGCGTCTCTGCCCGGTGGGTCGTCAGGGCGCTCATCACTGCACCTGCTCCGGGACGCGAACCGGTTCGGCGTCGATCGGAGGTACGACGCCCTTGCGCCGGACCTGCAGGATGTGAATGACGACGATCACGCCGACGATCAGCGGCAGCAGCACGATGTGCCACATGAGCATCTGGCCGAAGTCGGTCACGTTGAAGAACGCGCCGATGCCGACGGAGTTGAGACCGTCCTTCGCCTGCGTGCTGATCCACTGCGAGTCGAAGTTCGACTGCACGAGGTAGCCGGTGAACGCGGTGCCGATCGAGCCCATGAAGCACAACGCTCCGGTGATCCACGTCAGCGCGCGCTTGCCGCGCCAGGCGGCCATGAAGAACTTCCCCCACAGGTGGATGACCATGAAGGCCATGAACAGCTCGACGCTCCACAGGTGCAGGCTGTTGACGTAGTGGCCGGCGCTCGAGGCGTGCCACCACTGCGGCCCCTTGAGCGCGAGGATCCCGCCGGAGATCAGCACCACGATCAGTGCCGCCAGGGTCAGCACGCCGAAGACGTAGATCCATGACTGCACGTAGACCGGCTGGCGTTCCGGGAGGAGCTCGTCCGGCGGGAACGCGCTCACCGCGCGTCCGCGCAGCCGCGCGGTCCAGTTGGTGGGAGCCGTCGGCGCGGTCATCGCCGCCCACGACCCTTCGGGAACGGCACGACGAGCGCCGCCACGAACAGGGCGATCATGATCAGGATCACGACCAGGTTGGCCACCGAGATCTGGATGACCCCCCAGTGGATGTAGCTGCCGGTCCCGTTGAGGTTCGGTCCGGCCAGCAATGAAGCCGCGCCCATGGGGCACCTCCTGCAGACGCGCCGGTCGACGCGTTTGCTGAAGGGTCGTCCAACGACGGGCTGCGGAGAAGTGGCTTACGTACCCAGACCGCCGGGACTTAGGTCCCGGCTCTTCCTGGTCACAACGGGCGGTGCAGGCTCAGAGCCGCTCGACGACCCAGTCGATGCAGGCGGTCAGGGCTTCGACGTCGTCCGGCTCGATCGCCGGGAACATCGCGATGCGCAGCTGGTTGCGCCCGAGCTTGCGATAGGGGTCGGTGTCGACGATGCCGTTCGCCCGGAGCACCTTCGCGATCGACGCCGCGTCCACACCCTCGAAGTCGATGGTGCCGACGACGAGCGAGCGTGCGTCCGGATCCGTGACGAACGGAGTCGCGTACGGCACCTTGTCCGCCCAGGTGTAGAGGCGACCGCTGGAGTCCGCGGTGCGCCCGACCGCCCAGTCGAGACCGCCCTGCGCGTTCATCCAGTCGACCTGCTCGGCGAGGAGGAACAGAGTGGCGAGCGCCGGCGTGTTGTAGGTCTGGTTCAGTCGTGACTGCTCGACGGCGATCGCCAGGTCGAGCGCGGCGGGAACCCATCGACCCGAGCCCTTGATCCGCTCGACCCGCTCGATGGCCTTGGGCGACAGCACGGCCAGCCACAGGCCGCCGTCGCTGGCGAACGCCTTCTGCGGCGCGAAGTAGTAGGCGTCGGTCTGCCCGATGTCGACCGGCAGGCCGCCCGCGCCGCTCGTCGCGTCGATGAGCACGAGGGCGTCGTCGTCGATGCCCTCCGGCCGCTGGACCCGGACCATGACGCCCGTCGACGTCTCGTTGTGCGGCCAGCAGTAGGCGTCAATCCCTTGCTCGGCTCTCGCCGCTGCCGGCGTACCGGGGTCGGCCTTGATCACCGACGGGTCACCGAGATGAGGAGCGGCGGCGGCCGCCTGGGCGAACTTCGCCGAGAACTCGCCGAACGACAGATGTTGCGAGCGCTGCTCGATGAGACAGAACGTCGCGATGTCCCAGAACGTCGTCGCCCCGCCGTTGCCGAGCATCACCTCGTAGCCGTCCGGGAGCGAGAACAGCGACGCCAAGCCCTCGCGTACCCGTCCGACCACCGACTTCACGCCGGCCTGGCGGTGCGAGGTGCCCAGGTACGACGCTCCGGTGGAGGCCAGCGCTGCGAGCTGCTCCGTCCGCACCTTCGACGGCCCGGAGCCGAAGCGTCCGTCCCGCGGGCGCAGGTCGGCTGGGATCACGAGATCAGGCGTCGTCACCCACTCACCCTAGGCGTTGCCCGGCCGCGGATCGAGCGCGATTGCCGCCGATCCGCAGCAGCGCGCGCTGCGAAGAACTCCTCGGACCCAGCCCCTGACCCCGAAGGAGTTCTCATGTCCAGCTACGCGGACCGCGGCGCCGGTGAGCACAGCGCCCTCCAGACCGCCGCGCTGCTCGTCGGCGCCGTCTTCCTGGCCGTCGGCGTCCTCGGCTTCGTGCCCGGCATCACCACGCACTACGGCGACATGAGCGGCGCCGGCCGCGACTCGATGGCCAAGCTGCTCGGCGTCTTCCAGGTATCCGTCCTCCACAACATCGTCCATCTGCTGTTCGGCTTCATCGGCATCGCCCTCTCGCGCACGAACGCCGCCGCCCGCTCCTTCCTCGTCGGCGGCGGCATCGTCTACCTCGTGCTGTGGATCTACGGTCTTGCGATCGACCTGCACAGCTCCGCCAACTTCGTGCCGGTCAACACCGCCGACAACTGGCTGCACTTCCTCCTCGGCGCCGGCATGGTCGCCCTCGGCGTTGCGCTCGGCAAGCGGTCAGCTGCAGCAGTGGCGGCCTGAGAGGAATTCAAGCGTCGTCCCATCGCGCGACGCGAAGTGCCGCCGACCAAGATCGTTGCGTTCTCTGCTGGCCGAACCGACCGAATGAGACCAGCCGAGTCCGCAATGATCACCCGTCCCGGCCCACCGCACCAGGTCCGACGGGGACCGGAGGAGGGCGGGCTACCGCGCGAGACGAAGGAAGCCTCAGACCTTGGGGATCGAGCCGTAGCCCTCGACGGCATCGACCCCGCGGTTGGCCGGGCCGACGTACTTGGCGGACGGCCGGATGAGCCGGCCGGTGCGCTTCTGCTCGAGGATGTGCGCGCTCCAGCCCGCGACGCGCGCGCACGCGAACATCGACGTGAACATGTGCGCGGGAACCTCGGCGAAGTCGAGGACGACTGCCGACCAGAACTCGACGTTGGTGGCGAGCACGCGGTCGGGGTAGCGCTCCTTGAGCTCGGCGAGCGCCGCCTGCTCGAGTGCGTCCGCGATCTCGACGCGAGGCGATCCGAGCTCCTTCGCCGTACGCCGCAGGACGCGGGCGCGTGGGTCCTCGGCGCGGTAGACGCGGTGACCGAAACCCATCAGCCGCTGCTTGGAGTCCAGGAGCCGCTTGACGTAGCGGCGGGCGTCGCCTTCCTCGGCAACCTCGTCGAGCATCCTCAGCACGCGGGAGGGCGCGCCGCCGTGCAGCGGGCCCGAGAGCGCACCGATCGCGCCGGAGAGGCAGGCCGCGACGTCGGCGCCGGTCGAGGCGATGACGCGCGCGGTGAACGTGGAGGCGTTCATGCCGTGCTCGGCCGCGGACACGAAGTAGGCGTCGACGGCCTTCACGTGCGCCGGGTCGGGCTCACCGCGCCAACGGACCATGAAGCGCTCGACGATCGTGTCGCTCTCGTCGATGCGCTTCTGGGGGACCATCGGCTGGCCGAGACCGCGAGCGGACTGCGCGACGAACGACATCGCCGTGACGGAGCACCGGGCCAGGTCGTCGCGCGCCTGCTGGTCGTCGATGTCGAGCAGCTGCTCGAGGCCCCATGCCGGGGCCAGCGTCGCGAGCGCGCTCTGCACGTCGACGCGGATGTCACCGGAGTGCACCGGGACCGGGAAGGGCTCGGCGGGCGGCAGGCCCGGGGCGAAACGACCGTCGACGAGAAGGCCCCAGACGTTGCCGTAGGACACGCGTCCGACGAGGTCCTCGATGTCGACGCCGCGGTAGCGAAGGGCCGAGCCCTCCTTGTCGGGTTCGGCGATCTCGGTCTCGAAGGCGATGACGCCTTCCAGACCGGGCTTGAACACAGTCTCGTCCGCCATTGCGAGTGCGTCTCCTCGTGCGGTGGCAGGGATCACTGCCCGTGGACCGCGGGTACTGGGCTGCGGTGACCTCATTGTCCCCCGCAACGGGGCGCCTGAGACAGTCAGGGTGATGGATCGTCCCGCCGACCCCGCCCGGATCTCCCAGGCGGACCTCGCCGCGATGCGCAGCGAGTACGCGGATGCCGGACTCACCGAGGACGGCGTACCTCCCCACCCGGTGCTGCTCTGGCACGAGTGGCTCGCGGCCGCCCGGGACGCCGCGCTCGCCGAGGTCAACGCCATGGTGCTGTCGACCGTGGACGGCGCCGGTGCGCCGAGCAGCCGGATGGTGCTGTGCAAGTACGCCGACGAGGCGGGATTCGTCTTCTACACGAACTACGACTCGCGCAAGGCCGCCGAGATCGACGCCAACCCGCAGGTGAGCCTGCTCTTTCCGTGGCACCCGCTCGGGCGGCAAGTGCGCGTCGAGGGGGTGGCTGCTCGCGTCGCCGAGGAGGAGTCGGCGTCGTACTTCGCCACCCGCCCGCGCGGTGCCCAGATCGGCGCGTGGGCGAGTCACCAGTCGTCCGTCATCCAGTCGCGCGCGGATCTCGAGCGGGACGTCGCTGCCGTCGTCGAACGGTTCGGCGAGGGCGACGTGCCGCTGCCTCCGCACTGGGGCGGCTATCGCGTACGGCCCGAGCGGGTGGAGTTCTGGCAGGGCCGTCCGGACCGGCTGCACGACCGGCTGCGCTACGTCCGCGCCCCCGACCGCTGGCGGATCGAGAGACTGTCGCCGTGAGCGACCGGCATGGCTGAGGCGCCCACGGAGACGGTCGAGGCGCCGCCGGCGCGACTGTCGCGCTGGCGACGGATCGCCGCGGACACGACCCCGCTCCGGGAGAGTGCGGACTATCGCCGCTGGTGGGCGGGCTACTCGCTGTCGTTCACCGGCACCCAGCTCACGCAGTTCGCGATCCCGCTGCAGGTCTACGCGATCACGCACTCATCGCTGTACGTCGGCCTCGTCGGGCTGGTCGTCGTGGGGCCGCTCGTGGTCATGGGCCTGTTCGGCGGGGCGATCGCCGACGCGGTGGATCGCCGCCGGCTGACTCTCATCACCGGCAGTGTGCTCATGGCGCTGTCGACGCTGCTGGCTGTCCTGGCCGCGGCCGGCGTGCACCGTCTGTCGCTGCTCTACGTCATTGCCGGCGTACAGGGCGCGTTCAGTGCCACGGACTCTTCAGCTCGCGGTGCGATCCTCCCGAGGCTGGTGCGACGCGAGCTGCTGCCGTCGGCGAACGCGCTGGGACAGCTCGGCTTCCAGACCGGCCTCTCGGCCGGGCCCCTGCTCGGCGGCGTGCTCGTCGGCAGCCTCGGGTTCGCGTGGGCCTACGGACTCGATGCGCTGTCGTTCGTCGCGGTGCTCTATGCGATCTGGCGGCTACCCGCGATGCCGCCCGAGGGCGGCGGCAGCCGGGCCGGCGTCGCGTCGGTGCTGGAAGGCCTGCGCTTCCTCGGTCCGCGCAAGAACCTGCTGATGACGTTCCTCGTCGACATCAACGCGATGGTCTTCGGCATGCCGCGGGCGCTCTTCCCGGCGATCGGGGTGACGTGGTTCCACGGTGGCGCGGGCACCGTCGGCCTGCTCGCCGCGGCACCCTCCCTGGGGGCGCTTCTCGGCGCGATGACGTCGGGGTGGGCGGCGCACGTCCGCCGGCAGGGTCTTGCGGTGCTGGTGTCGGTGGTGATCTGGGGCGGGTCGATCGCACTCTTCGGGTTCACCCGGACGTTGTGGGTCGCCCTCGTCCTGCTGGGCATCGCCGGCGCCGCCGACATGGTCAGCGCGATCTTCCGGAACACGATCCTGCAGGTCGCGACCCCGGACTCGCTGCGGGGTCGACTCCAGGGCGTCTTCATCGTGGTGGTGACCGGCGGACCACGGATCGGGGACGTCGAGGCCGGCTCGGTGGCCGCGGCGTTCGGGACCCAGATCTCGGTCGTCACCGGCGGCCTGGCCTGCGTCGCGGGAGTGGGAATCCTGGCCGCGATGTTCCCGTCGTTCGCGCGCTACGACGGCGAGGATCCGGTGCCCTGACCGACCTGCGAGAATTACCCCATGTCCTCCTATGAGCTCCGGTACGACGACGAGTCGCTGCCTCTCGAGACCGTCGACGGCACTGAGCCACCGTTCGGCGTACACATCGGCAAGCTGCTCTCCACGACCGGCCGGGTGACGTTCGACCCCGGCTACGGCAACACCGCGCCTTCGGTGTCGGCCATCACGTTCATCGACGGTGACGCCGGCATCCTGCGCTACCGCGGATATCCGATCGAGCAGCTGGCGGAGAGCTCGACGTTCCTCGAGACGTCGTACCTTCTGATCTGCGGCGAGCTGCCGACGAAGGAGCAGCTGGCGGACTTCGAGCAGCGGATCAAGACGCACACGCTCCTGCACGAGGAGTTCAAGAGCTTCTTCGCCGGGTTCCCGCGCGACGCGCACCCGATGCCGGTGCTCGCGTCGGCGGTGAGCGCGCTGTCGACCTTCTACCAGGACAGCCTCGACCCCTTCGACGAGGAGCACGTCGAGCAGTCGACCGTTCGTCTGCTCGCGAAGGTGCCGACGATCGCCGCCTACGCCTACAAGAAGGCGGTCGGCCAGCCGCTGCTCTATCCCGACAACTCGCTCGGGTACGTCGAGAACTTCCTGCGCATGTGCTTCGGCGTGCCGGCGGAGCCCTACGAGGTCGATCCCGAGGTCGCGAAGGTTCTCGACATGCTGTTCATCCTGCATGCCGACCACGAGCAGAACTGCTCGACGTCGACGGTGCGGATGGTCGGCTCGTCGCACGCCAACCTGTTCGCGTCGATCTCCGCCGGCGTCAACGCCCTGTTCGGTCCACTGCATGGTGGCGCCAACCAGGCCGTCCTGGAGATGCTCGAAGGCATCCAGGCCGACGGCGGCGATGTTGCGGCGTTCGTCCGGCGGGTCAAGGACAAGGAGCCGGGCGTCAAGCTCATGGGCTTCGGTCACCGTGTCTACAAGAGCTTCGACCCGCGCGCGGCCGTCGTGAAGAAGGCAGCCCGTGACGTGCTCGAGAAGATGAACAAGCCTGACCCGCTGCTCGACCTCGCGATGCAGCTCGAGGAGGTCGCGCTCGCCGACGACTACTTCGTCGAGCGCAAGCTCTACCCGAACGTCGACTTCTACACCGGCGTCATCTACAAGGCGATGGGCTTCCCGACGCGGATGTTCACGGTGCTGTTCGCGCTCGGCCGGTTGCCCGGCTGGATCGCCCAGTGGCGGGAGATGATGGCCGACCCGTCGACGAAGATCGGCCGGCCGCGCCAGGTCTACACCGGCCCCGGCGAGCGCAAGTACGTCGCCCTCAACGACCGCTGAGCCTGTGTTGAGTGCGACGTAATCCCCCTAAGTGGGCGTCGCCCAAGGGGGATTACGTCGCACTCGACCTGGCGTGCGCAGCGCTACGGCTACTGGACGATGAGCGTGCCCTTCATGCCTGGGTGAAGGGTGCACAGGAACGAGTAGGTCCCGGGCTTGAGTGAGCTGACGCCGAGCACCTCCTCTGTCTGGCTCAGACCGATCAGCGGCGAGTAGAACAGTGGGCACTGGTGCTTGCGGAACTGCCGGCACCATTTCGCCTTGCCGCTCGTCAATGCCTTGTGGTCCGCGGCGACGTCCTGTACGACGTTGTGCCGTACGACGTCGAAGTTGGCGTACTGCAGCTTGCCGCCGCGCTGCACCACCATGAGCGGCGTCGCATAGCCGTAGGACTGTGCCTGCGGCAGCGAGACGACCGTGGACTCCGCGTTCGGTGCCGCCGACGTCGGCGACGCCGCCCGAGACCCCGGCAGCGCGATGCCCGGCCGGTAGGCGATGACGTAGCCGTTCGGCAGACCGGTCATGCCGATCGCCGCGTAGACCGTGTGCCGGGCGATGGCGACCCCGCCCCAGCTCGCCGCGACGTCACCGGCGCCGACGTCGGCACCCATCCAGTGGTGCAGCAGCGGCACGCCGGTCGCGCTGTCGTAGGCGTCGAGGAAGCCGGTCAGACCCACCGTGTAGACGATGCCGGCGGCCGTGGACACCGGGTTGCCCCAGTGCGCACCGTCGCCGATCGGTGCCACCCAGCGCGGTGTGCCGCTCGCCCGGTCCAGCGACCAGAGGTAACCGCTGATCGTGATCGGCCCGTAGACGCTCTTGCCGTCGTACGCCGTCGAGCCGACGATGCCGCCGACTGCACTGGGCGGACCCACCGGGGTCTGCCAGACGCTCTTCATCGTGCGGCCGTCGATGAGGTGGTAGTAGCCGGACTTCTGCCCGGCGCCGACGAGCACCCGGTTACCCGTGCGGATCAGGTTGGGCGAAGCGCCGAAGTCCATGTCCATGTCGGCACAGGAACCCACGCCCGTCGGGTAGTAGGGCGCCGGGTTTCCAGGAATGTCGACGCACGGCGTGCCCTGAAACGCCGTCGTGTAGGTCTCGGGTGTGCCGTCGTAGGTGCCGATGATGTCGCCGAAGGTGCGGCTGTGCCGGTCGAGATCGACCTTGATGACGGCGTCGGCGTTCCTCGCAGGCACGTTCTCGTGGAACGGGTTGCCGGTGCCGACGTAGGCGACCTTGGCCCTGGTGTCCACGGCAGGGGTCGACCACACGGTCGCCCCGCCCTGCTTGGCGTTCTTCGCCGGCTTCTGGACGGTGTAGACCTTCTTCAGGACGCGGCCGGCCTGTGCGCCGCGGGTCTCGATCAGGACGTAGGCGCCCTGGAACGCGTAACGCTCCGACTCCGAAGCCAGCTCAGCCGAGCCGCCCGACACGCCCTCGAACAGCACACCGTCGAACACGACCGGGCTGCCGTAGGCGTCCGCACCGTTCTGCGAGTCGGTGATGGTCTCCCAGCGCACCTTGCCGGTGCGCTGGTCGAGCGCGGCGACGTACGGCTTGCCTATGCGTCCCACCGCGACGAAGACCTGGCCCTCGGCGACGGTCGGCGACGAGGTGATCTCGTTACCGTCCTTGTCGACCTTCGTCGACCACACCTTCTGCCCGGTGTCGGCGTTGACCGCGAACACCCAACCGGTCGTCGAGCCGATGTACATGCACCCGCCGGCGATGACCGGCGTGCCGGTGAAGTCGCCGTCGCCGCCGCCGTCCTTCGCCGAGAACGCCCATGCCTTGGTCAGGGTCGGGACGACGGTGGTCGTCAGCGTCTTCTCCGCCGGCTGGGAGCGGGTGTTGGAGGAGTCATGCCCGTACGATGGCCAGTCGCCGCCGGGCTTCGCGGGGGAGGCGCATGAGGCGGGTCGCGCCGCCGCACCGGCTGACGTGAGAGCGCCGGCGGCAGGGGCGACGAGAGCGACCGCAGCCATGACCGGCAGTAGGCGGCGCGACCCGAGCATCAGGACACCTCGATCTTGCTGAAGTGGATGGTTCCTACATCCGCGTTCGGACAGGCACTCGACTGCTGGAGACCGAACTCGACGACGAGGGTCTTCGGGAACGGTCCCTCCGGCATGTACGGCCTCAACCCGACAGTGCCCGAACCCGTGACCGCGCCACGGACGGTCTTCAGGCCGTACCAGTGGTGGTTGCCCTTCGCGGTGTCGCGCAGTCCGAGCTGCACGAAGGTGAACGGGTCGACCGCCGCCGAGTCGTACGTCGCCACGACCTTGTGCACCGCGCGCGTCGCACGGAACACGACGAGCAGCTTCGCGTAGGGCGCGCCCTTGGTGCAGTTGATGACTCCGGGGATCGGGTAGATCCGCCCGACCGTCACGGTGCCGTCCGAGGTGGCGGAGTGGTAGCTGAAGGAGTCGCCGCCGGATGGACCGAGCTTGAACGGCGCTCCGTAGCTCTTGCTCTTGGCCGGAGCGGCGCCCGCAGGCAGGGCGACGACGAGCGCGGCGGCACAACCGGCTGAGGCGAGCAGACGTAGAACGCGCGGCATGCGGCTCCTCATGGCGTGAACGGCGCGTTGGGCCACGTGTTGGCGAGCATCGCGGCGCGGGTGCGGAAGGCGGGCATCTTGTTCGTCGCGAACGGCCGCACCTCGTTCGGCGTCGCCGGGTTGATCAGGTAGCCGTCGCGGATCTTCTGCACGTCGTCGCAGTGGATCAGCTTGCGCTGCGCATCCGGGTCGACCTTGTAGACCACGGCTGCGTTGCGTCCGAAGATGTGGTTGCGGATCGTCCGCTCAGGGTGCGCCTTGTGGTCCGTCGGCCAGTCCTTGATGTGCTTGTGCGGAGCGCGATAGTTGTGCGGGCTGAGCGCGTTGACCCGCGGGTCCCACGCGTCGCCGTCCAGACCGAAGGGCAGGTTGTAGAACTCCTTCGCGCGCTGGGTGAAGTGCAACGAGCGCAGGCCGGTGATGATCGGCTGCGGCGAGCCGAACCACAGGCTGTCCGTGCCCCACGCGATCCGACGCGGGCCGACGTACGTGATCAGCTTGCCGAGCAGGTGGGTCGCCTGGTCCGGGTCACCGAGCACCGACTTCATGGTCGAGCCGATCTCGGCGTAGACGTTCGGCACGTTGCCGTGCTCGAGGCCGTGCGGGATGAAGTGGGAGGCGTCCCAGGCGTTCTCGCGCAGGCTCTTGATGAAGCAGTCGACGCCGCGGTCGGCGGAGTTGACCTTGTCGTCGCCGGGGTAGGCGGTCTGCGTCTCGCTGTCGAAGCCCGAGTGGTAGACGACGAAGTGGATGTCGGGGTTCTGCCGCGCGGCCGGGCCGATGTCGCGCGGTGAGGCCGCACGGTGGTCGAAGGCGGGCAGCGCGAAGCCCTTGTGGCAGGCGATGACCGGCGGGCCGCCGATCTTCGTCAGCTTGCGCACCTGGTCGATGAACGCCATGCCGATCTCGTCGTCGAGGAACCAGCCGCTCGCGTACGGCACGTCGCCCCACGGGGTGTAGACCTTCCAGCCCCGCAGCGCCTTGTGGAAGCTGCGGACGTGCTGCTCCATCAGGTCGAACTCGGCCTGCTGGTAGACCGGCCGCTGGTTCTTCGCATAGGGCTGGATGCCGTAGGAGCCGCGGTTCGGCATCGCGAACGCGTGCATCACAGCGCGCTGCGTCCCGCCGGCGAGGTGGTTGACGACGTTGACCGTGTCGTAGGCCTCGGGCGTCGGCAGCGGCTGTTGCGACTCTTCGGAGGGGACGCACGACAGCACGGTCATGTTGGTCGACGAGTCGAGGTAGAGCGTCTTGAGGTAGTGGTAGCGCGACAGGTTCTCGATCGGGTCGATCTCGCCGCCTTGCCCGAAGCCGTAGATGTGGCCGTCGGACCCGACGTGCGGCTCGCCGCCCAGCGGGCCGGACTGCGTCCACAGCGCCATGAAGGCCGCATGCACGCCTGGGTTGTTGATCCGCCAGGCGGCCGTGCTCGACGAGTCGACGTGGTGCGTCTGGACGTCGAAGATGAACTCGCCGGGCAGGTTGTTGAGCTGCGCCTCCGGATACTCCAGAGCGCACGCGTCATCACCGATGGGTCCGCCGCCGGCCGCCTCGCCGATGCCGGCGCCGGGCAGGTAGCGCCCCCACTTGCCTGGCATGACCTGGTTGATCGCCCAGAAGCCGACACCGATGGCGCTCGCGCTGCGCACGAACGTCCGGCGGGAGAGTCCCATCTTGTGCCGGACCTCTTCGGCGCGTTCGTCCTGCAGCCGCATCACCTGCAACTGCTGCTGAGTCGGCGGCGGCGGGATGAACTCGCCGTTCGACGCCGGGAGGACGTCGACCGGCATCCGCTCCGACAGCGTCGACCACCGGTCGAGGTGCCGACGTACCCAATCCGTCATGCCACTGTCTCCTCTGGGATCAACAGGTCAGCCGACGACCTTGAAGGCGCCACGCATGCCGGGGTGAATCCGGCAGAAGAACGTGTAGACGCCGTCGCGAGTCGGGGTGAACGTCCAGTAGATGCCGTTCTCCATCCACTGCTGGTCGTAGGGCTCGCTGCCGCCGACCTGCGACTTCGAGGGCTCGAAGAGCATGCCGAAGCCGATCTCCATCGACTCGAAGTTCATCGCGTCGCCGGCACTGCCGTTGCCACCGTCGGCCACCGGATAGTTGACCGACGTCGGGCCGCTGCAGGGATATCTGCACGCGGTGAACGTGTGGTAGACCTTCGAGCTCGCGTCGAGGTTCCAGAACCGGACCGGCGTTCCGCGCTGGACCGTCGGGATGCCGGTCGCTCCGATGACACCCTGGTCGGCCTGGCCGTAGGTGAAGCCGGCGGCATAGATGTCGGTGACCATCTGGCCGGTCTTGTTCGTCAGCGGCGGACAGGTCTGCTTCGTGCACGGCGGCGACGTGTCCTGGTTCTCCTTCAGCGCGCCGTGTGTGACCTGGCCGTGCAGGCACAGGACCTTGTGCGGGCCGGTCAGGCTGGGGTGGCACACCTTCGGCCGGTAGTTGAAGACGAACGGGCCCTTCGGCAGCTTCGCCTGCGCGGCAACACCGTCCACGATCTTCACGTGGTCGTTGAAGACGTCGACGCCGGGCGGGCCGTGCGGGTCCTTCGGCGCGATGTAGCCGACGACGATGCCCATGTTCTCGTACCAGGACGAGATCTGGTTGTCGTAGACCGCGTTGAGCCGGATGATGTCGCCGGCCTTGACCTTCACCTTCCAGTCGAGCGGCGCTCCTGTGACGGTCATGGAGAAGTCCCACGACGTCGGCGGGCCACCCGCCCGCGATGGGTTGGTGTGGCTCCAGTTGACGGCGTCGGAGTCGAAGATCGGCTTCTGCACACCGTGGCGCACCAGGCTCACCTCGTCGCGGATGCCGCCCGGGTGCAGATGGCCACCGAGGCCGATGATCGTGCCGGCCATGTCCGGCGTGACCTTGTAGTCGGCGCCCGCGATGTCGGTGTGCAGCTTCTGTTCGGAGATGCCCTGCTGCGGTGACTTGTGGCCGTAGACGTCGAAGTTGGCGCAGTTCTCATCCGGCCAGGTGCACACGTGGTGATGTGTGAGCGGGTCGATGTGGCCGAAGCCGCGCTGCACGTTGAAGACCGGGTTGGCGCCGGTGCTCGGCGCACCCTTGTAGATCGCCTGGCGCTGCACGTCGAGCCACAGGGGCTTGGCCTCGACGATGCCCTGCTTCTCGGCGGATGCCTGCGGCACGAAGTCGATGTCGTAGGTCAGCCACACCGTGTCCGGGTTGGCCTCGGCGTCGTGAACCATGTAGAGCAGGCCCCACGCGTCGTTCTGACCGACGTGCATGCCGTAGCCGGTCGGGAAGTCGGCGATCGTCTTCTCCTCGCCCGCGGCGAAGAACGGGCCGGACCCGTAGGACTGGCCGAGGTTGAGCCATGTCGCGTGGTGGAGGTGGAGCTGCTCCACCGGCGGGACCGACCCGTCGCTCGCGCGCACGAGACCCGGCAGGAAGCGGACGATGAAGCCGTCGTACCGCGGCTGCTCGATCGTCGTCGGCCGCAGCATCGCGTCGTTCATGCCCGGCCGCACGTTGATCGGCCCGAACGCGAAGTGGATCCGCTTGCAGTCCTTGTAACGATGCGCGTTGACGTAGCTGCCCTCGTAGGGGTTCGTCGGCGTGCATGCGTCGCCCGGCACCTGCTGGATGAACGCCGGGTCCGGGTGCGGTGGCGGTGCGGTCGGTGCGTTGTAGATCTGGTGGTCCGGCCCGATGATCACCGTGTGCGCTGGACCGGTCGTCGGCAGGAACGTGCCCCCCGTGGCGACGGGCTGGAAGTACTGACGCACACCGGGTGAAGCCGTCGCGGCTCCGACGACTCCCGTGCCGGCGACCACCATGAGGGCGCAGCCCCACATGAGCGCGCGGTGAGCGGTGCGGGCAGGCTGCGGCCACATCGACATGCGGAGGTCCTCCGTCGGAACGGGACAGGGCTACGCAGGCGTCGTCTGGGGTCCGGCCTGTGGTGGAGGTTCGATAGAAGCGGTAGCGATTCCTTCCGGCAAGGAAGGTTCGTCCGTAATTTCGGCAGAAACTCGTCGGAAAAGTTTGTGACGTCGTTCAGTGACGCATCAGAACGTGCGCACGTGCTGACCCTGTGTCGACAGGCTCGGCGCGGTAGGGGTCGGTGGCGAGGGCGCGGACCGCGCCCAGACCTCGTACGGCGACCAGCGCAGCGCCGAGTACGGCGACGCCCGCCATCACTGCCGCGACGATGACCGGCCAGGTGGGCTGAGCCGGCGCGGGCAGGGCGGAAGCGAATCCGGTCAGAGCGGCCCCTGTAGATCCAGGGGCGCCGACGGCGAAGCCGAAGACGCCGCTCTCGACGTGCCCGTCGTCGGAGAGGATCCGCCAGCCGACGAAGTAGCGCCCGGCCGGGAGTCGCCCCGGCACGGACGCCTCGAGCGTCTTGCCGCCGACGACGCGCGGAGCACCGATGGGTTCCGGCGCACCCGTCGCGCCACTCACGACGAGGGACCGCGGCACGAGCCGCACCGGGTCGTCGAACACGACGCTGACGACACTGATCCGGCCGCCGATCGTCGCGCCGTTCGCCGGCGTCGTACGGATGACACGCGCATGAGCCTGTGCCGGTCCGGCGGTGAGGACCACGGAGAAGAGCGCTCCACCTACGGCGAGAGCCGAGCGCGCGATGCGACCCACACGTGTCATGCCGCAACCGGGTTCTGTCGCAAGAGGACCTCCGTGACGACCAGGACAGCGATCAGCCCGATCTGCTCGATGGCGACGTTCATCCTCAACGCAGCAAGTGCTGAAACGTCGCCGGCGGCCGCAGGGCGGACATGCCGAAAGTGATTGGTCGCGGACACCACGAGCATCGCTGCGACGAGACCGACCTTGATGATGAGCACCTGGCCGTACGCCGTCGACACCAACGCGTGCCAGGAGGAGACGTAGAGCGCGGCGAGCCCGACACCGCCGGCGAGCAGCATGACGATGACGCCGGTCATCAGCCCGGCGAACGTCACGAGCACGTGGGTGCGACGAGCCGGATCGACCGTGTGTCGATGCAGGGTCACACCCAGACCGGCGAGCCCGCCCACCCACGCGCACGCCGCAACGACGTGCGCGAACAGGCAGACCAGCACGACGAGTGTCGGACCGTGACTGCGTGCGTGGCCGGCCAGGAGGAAGCTGCCACTGACCAGAGCCCCGCCGCCGAACATCAACAGTCGCCGCGACGTCGGCGTGAGTCGCACGACGGAGAACGCTGCGGCCACCAGACAGAGGCCGGCGCATCGAGCCAGCGCGGTCTCGTATGCCGCGCCGCGCAGGACGGCGTCTCGCGCCAAGCCGCTGCCCAGGCCGCGCAGGCCCTCTCCTGCCACGTCCATGACGGAGAATGCGACGGTCAGCAACGTTGCGGCGAAGCCGGCGATCGTGGCCTGCCGGACGGCGGCTCCCCACCACACCTGGCCGTCGGTCGGATCGCCGAGCAGCGCGGTGAAGAACGCCAGTCCGGCGGCAGCCACCGCGCAGACGAGAGCCACCCCCTCGACGGCGTACAGGCCGAAGGGCGGAACCGCCAGAGACGCGGCCAGCAACGACGTGGCGAGCAGCAGCCCGACATTGCGCAGCGCCGCCGGAGGCAACCGCAGCGCCGGCGCCTCGACGGGTAGCTCGGCCATCGTCCGGATGATGCGCCTTTCGCCCGATTCCGGGCAAGGCAGGTACGTCGACTGCGCCGAGCATGCGGGTGGGTACGTTGCCGCACGTGAGCGCTGCAGACTTCGTGCCGGAGGGCGTGGGACTGGACGGCTTGCGGGCGGCCGCGGAGAGCTGTCGGGGCTGCGACCTCTACCGCAACGCGACGCAGACGGTGTTCAGCAAGGGGCCGGTCTCCGCGCGCCTGGTTCTCGTCGGCGAGCAGCCCGGGGATGTGGAGGACCGGCGCGGCGAGCCGTTCGTCGGCCCGGCCGGCAAGCTGCTCGACCGGGCCATCGCCGATGCGGGCCTCGACCCGGCGCAGACCTACACGACGAACGCCGTCAAGCACTTCAAGTTCACCGAGGCACCCTCGGGCAAGCGCCGGATCCACGCCACACCGGACAGTGCGGAGATCGGCGCCTGCCGGCCCTGGCTCGTCGCCGAGTTCGCTGTGCTCGACCCGGAGGTGGTCGTGGCGCTGGGCGCGACCGCCGCGAAGGCGCTGTTCGGTCCGTCGTTCCGCGTCACCAAGTCCCGAGGCGTGCTGCTGCCCTGGCCCGACTCGGCCGCGGAGCCCGCCGACTTCACCCGAGACGACGAGGCCGCCCACGGATCGGCGTTTGCCGTCGCCACGATCCATCCGTCGGCGGTCCTCCGGGCGCACAACCGCGACGAGGCGTATGCGGGCCTCGTCTCCGACCTTGGGGTCGCCGCTCGGGCGCTGGCCGGCTGAGGTCCTTCCCTCGGCCGTGGCACCATGGTCAAACCGGCAGGATTCAGGCGGAAGTCGGCGAACCCGTTCTTGATCACTGCCGGTCGACCGTCACCCGGGCGTGGTCGGCTCGTTGGACCAATCGGGGGACCGACCGAGAGGAGCGAGGACGTGCACGTGCGGCTCGCCTCGCTCGCTCCACGCCTGAAGGCGATCGCGCCGATCGCGATCACCACGGCCGCGGTCATGACGGCGGCGACCGGCGCCAGCGCGGTCACCGTCCGGCTTCACCCGCCGACGCCCGCGGCCAAGGTGGCGGCCGCTCCGGCGAAGCCCGGCCAGGCCACCCTCTCTCTTCCCGCGCCTCCTGCTCCGGCCGCTGACCCGCCTTCGGCCGAGACCAGTGCCTCGCGGAGCACCGCCGGTCGCTCGGACGTGGTGCTGCGGCCCAAGCGGCTCATCGAGGCGAGCCTCCTGGTCACCAGTCCCATCCCGCTGACCGCCCGCCAGCTGTCGCTCGTGCGCGCCACATCCGGCGTTCACCAGGTGCAGACGGTCACGACCGGACGCGCGCTCGTCGACGGTCACCACGCCAGCCTGCTCGGCGTCGACCCGTCACGTTTCCGCCCCTGGACGCCGAAGCTGACCGCGGCGTCGCAGCCGCTGTGGCAGAGCATCGCCCGCGGCGAGCTGACCGCGTCGTTCGACATGGGCCACCAGGCCAACCTGCCGCTGGGCAACACGGTGCCGTTGCGGGCCAACCACCGCGCCGTGCCGGTCCGGATCGGCGCGTTCGCCTCGGTCGGGATGGCGGGAGTCGACGCGGTCGTGTCGCGCAGCGTGGCTGCGTCGCTCGGTCTGCGCGACCGCACCGGTGTCGTCCTCAGCGCACCTCATGCCGACCCGTTGCAGCTGCGTCGCACGCTGCTCTCCGAGCTCGGCCCGCACGTGCACGCGGTGCTGCTGCGGCAGGTCATCGTCATCCGCGACTCGGGCGAGTTCCTTACCCGCGCCCAGATCAACACCGTGCTGCAGACCGCTGCGCATCAGGTCGGCAAGCCCTACGTCTGGGGCGCCGAGGGCCCCAACTCCTTCGACTGTTCCGGTCTCGTGCAGTGGTCGTTCGCCGCAGCCGGCATCCGGATGCCGCGGGTGTCGCAGCAACAGTGGTTCGCCGGGCCGCACGTCGACTACTCACATGCGCTGCCGGGTGACCTGCTCTTCTGGCACTACGACCCGACCGACCCGACGGACATCGACCACGTCGCGATCTACGCGGGCAACGGCATGATGCTCGTCGCGCCGCACACAGGTGACTTCGTCAAGTACGTGCCGGTGCCGCTCACCAACCTCGCCGGTGTCGTCCGGGTCGACCCCGCCATGGCCGCCCAGATCGCCTGGTGAGCTAGCGCGAGACGACGGTCCAGACCGCGGCCATGTCGTCGCGCCCGTGACCGGCCTCGGCGGCGTTCTTCATGTGCGTCGCAACCGCGTCGGCGACCCGCGCGTGCACACCGACGGCCGCGGCTGCCTCGACGATGAGCCGCGCGTCCTTGGCGGCGCCCTCGACCGGAAACGCCGGGGGGAACTCGCCACGCAGCATCGCGCCGCCCTTCACGTGGGCGTACTTCACGTCCAGTGGGCCGCCGTCGATGGTGTCGAGGAACAGCGTCGGGTCGACGCCGAGCCCGTCCGCCAGTGCGAGCGCTTCGGCCGTCGCGCTGGTCAGGGCGAGCACCCAGCTGTTGACGACGAGCTTCAGCCGGGTGCCCTGGCCGGCCTTGCCGAGCCACATGGTGCGCGAACCGACGGCGTCGAAGACGGGCTGCACCCGGTCCTTCAGCTCGTCGTCCCCGGACGCGAGTACGGTCAGCGCACCCTCCTCGGCGGGTTGCTTCGTGCCGAGCACGGGTGCGTCGACGTAGCGGATGCCGCGCTCCGCGGCGTACGACGCCAGCTTCTCGTTGCCCTCGAGGCCGACCGTTGACATCTGCAGCCAGATCGGCGACTCGTCGTCGGTGAACGGCCCTTCGTCACCCTCGACGACCGACGCGACGGCATCGACGTTCGCCAGCATCGTGATGACGACGTCGGCGCCCGCCGCGGCGTCGCGCGCCGACGTGCACACGGTCACCCCGTCGGCGGCGAGTGGCTGCGCCTTGTCGATCGTGCGGTTCCACGCGCGGACGTCGAAGCCCGCCTTCGCCAGGTTGCGCGCCATCGGCGCGCCCATGATCCCGGTTCCGAGCACCGCGATGGTCAGGGAGGTGTCGTCGCTCATGTCTCTCTCTTACCGTCGGTGCGGCCGAGGCATGCGGGTCGATCAGTAAGGTCGCGCGATGAGCGACTACCCCACCTCGATCGGCACGGCCGATGAGCACTCCATCACGCTGCTGGGCAAGGACCTGCCCGGTGAGCTGCTCGGTCAGATCGGTTTCGCCGAGCTCGCGTTCTGGCTCGTTGCGCTGCGTCGGCCCACTGCCAGGCAGCTGCGGATGTTCGAGGCCGTCCTCGTCGCGCTGGCCGACCACGGGTTCACGCCGACCGCGATCGCGGCGCGCCTGACGCTGCTCAGCGCCCCGGACTCGTTGCAGGGAGCGCTGGCGGCAGGCATCCTCGGCGGCGGCTCGCGCTTCCTCGGGGTGACGGAGGACGCCGGCATCTTCCTGGCCGGCGCGCTGATGCGTCGCGGCGATGCGCTCCCCGGCGATCCGGCCGGTTGGGACGACCTCGCTCGTGAGGTGGTGACCGAGACACGCGCGGCCGGCCGCTTCGTCCCGGGTCTGGGTCATCCGCTGCACAAGTCCGGTGACCCGCGGACGCCCGTGATCTACCGGATCGCCGACGAGGAGGGCGTGCGCGGCCCGCATCTCGAGCTGTTCGCTGCCATCGGCCGGGTGCATCCCGAGATCCTGGGTCGGACCCTTCCTCTCAATGGCGCCGGAGTCTGCGGCGCAGCCCTCGCCGACCTCGGCCTGCCACCGGAGCTCCTCCGGGGGTTCGCGCTGCTTGCGCGAACTGCCGGCCTGCTCGGTCATCTCGCGGAGGAGATGCGCCGGCCGATCGGCATGCAGGTCTACGACGCCGTGGACCGGTCGGCCCACTACCTCCCGCCGGGCTGACCGTCAGGTCGCGGTGCCGACCGCGACGACCTTGGTCGGTTGCGTCGGCACCTGGTCGGCCCGCTCGACGCTCATCGCGAAAGCGGCGGTGTCGTCGTAGGGGATCGCCAGTGACACAGAGCGGCCGGCCTTCGATGTTGCGATGTCGGGCAACGCCGTCACCGGCGTCGGCCTGCCGTCGCGTGGCATCTGCCAGAGCACATACACGTGCGACGCATCGAGTGCGGGCATCGCCGTCGGCACGACTGAGGCTGATCCGCCTCGGACGAGGACGTCTCCCGCTTCGACCTTGCCCTCGGCGAGCAGCCGGACGACATGGCATCCGGGGCTGCTCTTGCACGCCGCGACCGCGCTCGGCACGCCGCCGGAGCCGTGGGATCGGCTCGTGACCTGCCAGCCGGCGACTCCGATGCCGATGAGGCCGACGACCGCAGCCGCTGCCGCGAGCAGCCGGGCGTGTCGCCTCCGCATCTGCAGCACGACACCGTCCGCCGGCGGCGCAGGCGAGGGTTGCGGCTGTCGGGACTCGGAGCGGTCCGGCGCTGTCGCGATGACCGGGCGGATGCGTGACCACGGCGGCGCCGCCGTCGCCGCGTCGTCAGCGAGCGATGCGAGCTGGGCCGCCACGAGTGAGTGGTCGTCGAGGGTCTGCTGGCAGGTCTGGCAGCCGGCGAGGTGGCTCGTGAAGATGGCCTCGTCGTCGGGTTCGAGCGCGTGCAAGGCGTACCCCGCCGCCAGCTCCGCCCAGTGGGCGTCGTCGTGCGAAGCGCCGCTCATGACCGCCCTCCTTCGGCAGGGTCGTCGCCTTCGATGCCGGCCAGCCGGTCGCGCATTCGTCGCATCGCGCCGAGGGTGCGGCTCTTGACCGTCCCGAGAGGCAGACCGGTCATGTCGGCGATCTCGCGCTGCGTGTAGCCGCCGTAGTAGGCGAGCAGCAGCACCTCACGCTGCTCGGCCGGCAGAGTGCGCAGCGCCTCGCGAGTGCGCTCAGCACGCCACCGGGCCCATGCCTCGTCGTCCGGCCCCGGTCCTGCGGCGGCCTTCTCGAGCAGGGCCTGGTCGCTGGCGATACGCCGCCGCCGGTTGCCCTCACGCCGGACCGAGTCGACGGCCTTGTGGTGCGTCATCGACAGCAGCCAGGTGCTGACGGCGCCACGGCGAGGGTCGTATCCGGTGCCCTGCCAGAGCGCGAGGAACACCTGCTGTACGACGTCCTCGGCGAGCTGGGCGTCGTCGATGATGCGTCGGGCGAGGCGGTAGCAGGCTCCGCCGTACCGCTCGTAGAGCGTCTCGATGGCAGATTCGTCGCCGGTGCCCACACGTTGCAGCAGCACGGCATCTTCGAGCGCCGCGGGGCTCATGGCGTCGCTCTCCTTCCGCATCGATCGGGTCCGCATGCAACATGTTCGCCCCCGGAAGCGAAACGGATCGCTTCCGGGGGCGAACGGTGGCGCATGGCGCCGGCGCGGGGGGCCGGCAGCCAATCGCCACATGTCGGCCATCTATGGCCGGGATATGGCGATTGACCGGGGCGCTGCGGTCAGGAGGAGAAGGTGCCGGGCTTCGCCGCCGCGATCGCCTTCGCCAGTGCGGCAGCCGTTCCCGGCATGTGCATCTCCGCCATCGCGAGCTGGTGCGCTGCGTCGGCCTGGCCACCCACGATGGCGTCGATCGCCGCCTCGAGCGTCTGGACGTGGCCGACCAGCTCGGTCGCGACCTGGTCGGACGTCAGGCCGTTGTTCGTCGCGGCAGCGATGAAGTCACCGAAGTCGCGGCGGTAGCCGTCGAGCTCCTTGTTGGCCTTCGCCTTCAAAGCGGCGTCCTTGCCGACCACGCCCTTCGTGTAGTCGACGAAGAAGCCGATGTGCGCGTTCCACAGGTCGAGGAACTTCTGCTGCGCGTCGGTGCCGTAGATCTGACCGATCGCCGCACCGAGGGCGTTCGTGTTGGCCGTGAGCGCCTTGATGGCGCCCTTCGTCTGCGGCGACGTGAGGCTGCCCGTCTGCACCACCGTCTCGATGACGATGCCGGTCTGCGCGACGTGCTGGGTGAGTAGGCCAGTGAGGCCGGCCCGCAGGCCGCTGCCTGCGCCGTCGGCCTTGCCCGGCAGGTTCTTCGCCGAGGCGATGCCGCCGGCAAGCGCGGCGGCGGTGCCGTCCATGTGGTCGGCGGCCATAGAGATCTTCGTCGCCGCGTTCGGGCTCTTCGCCACGATTGCGTCGATCGCAGCCTCGAGGGTCTGGACGTGACCGGTGAGCTCCTGTGCGACGGCGTCCGCCGGGAGCTTGCCGCCGGTGGCCTTGTCGATGAAGGCGCCGAACTCGGTGCGGTAGCCGTCGAGCTGCTTGTTCGCCTTCGTCTTCAGAGCTGCGCTGTGGGTCAGGTCGCCCTTGATGTAGGTGACGAAGAAGCCGATGTGCGCGTTCCACAGGTCGAGGAACTGCTTCTTGGCCGCATCGCCGTAGAGCTGCCCGATCGCGTCACCGAGGTCGTTGGTGTTCTGCTGCAAGGCGGCGACAGATCCCTTGACCTGCGGGTCGTCGAGGCTGCCCTTTGCCACCAGGTCCTGCACGACGAAGGCAGTGAGGTCGACGTGCTGGCGCAGGAGTGCGTCGAGTCCCGCTCGCAGCTGTGCGGCTGCAGTGTCCGTCACCGGGCTTGCAGGCGCGCTCGCACTGCTCGGCGGTGCGTTCTTGGTGGTGGCGGTGTCGCCGCCCGAACTGCTGCCTCCGCAGGCCGTCGCGGCCAGCGCGACAGCCGTCAGGCCGAGTGCGCTCTTGGTGAGCAGGTTGAGCTTCACGGTGCTTCCTTTCCGGGGCAGGGGAACGCGCGTCGCCTAGTGGACGACGAGCTCGCCGGTCATGCCGGCCTTGCTGTGGAACGTGCAGACAAAGCGGTAGACGCCGGGCCGTAGATCGTGCAGCCGCACCAAAGTCGTGGGTGCACTGCCGATCGATGTGCCGACAGTTCTCGACGTGACGTGCAGCTGCGGGAACGAGATGTTGTGCGGATAGGAACCGGATGCCACGAGACGCAACGTCACATCGCCGACTGTCGCGGTGACATGAGGCGGCGAGAAGCGGAAGGCATCGTTGGCGGTCACGGTGATGACGTGAGAGCTCGCCGCCGCCGGCGTGCGCTGGTTCGACGTGCTGTTCCCGCAACCGGCGGCGGCGAGGAGAAGCCCCACGAGGGCAAGGTGTCGCTTCACGGGCCGTTGTTCGTCGTTGCCGCGCAGCTGGATCGACCGAACCAAAACGTGTTCTTCGTCGAACTGCTGTCATGTCCCTGAACTCGGCAGCTCGCGCAACGCGAGCGCTCGCCGTGCTGACGATCGGTGCCGGGCTCGCGCACGTGCCGGTGACTGCCGAGCATCTTCGAGAGGCGCCGTACGTCGGCGTTTCCTTCGTCGTCTTCGCCGTCGTTGCCGTTGCGTTGGGCGGCTACCTGTGGTGGCGGCCCGCCAGTCGCCGCGGCGTCGACCTCGCCGCTGTGCTGTGTGCGGCTGCAGTTGTCACGTACGCCGCGACGCGCCTCGTTGCGTTTCCCCAGATCGCCGACGACGTCGGCAACTGGGCCGACCCATGGGGTGTCGTCTCGGTGACGCTGGAGGCGCTGGCAGTCGTCGCCTCGGCGGTCAGCCGCCGTGCCGTTGCGGTCGCTTCGCCGCGCGCGCGTGTGGTGCCGGCGGCGGACTCAGGAGTGCCGCGGCGCGCTGTCGCGTGACGCCGAACAACTGGGCGATGCGCTCGTGGCTGAGCCCTTCGGCACGGAGCTGGTGCGCTTCGGCGCGGCGTACTTCGGCGGCGGCGTCGGACAGGGCGTCGAGCAGCTCGGTCATTCGCGTGATGATCAGCGGGCGCGGCTCGGCGGCGACGAACTCCGACATCACGACTCCGCTCGCGACGCGGTCACGGGTCTGCTCGGCCCGCTCGGCCAGCGCCGTGATCTCCTCCTGGGCCTGGCGCAGGGACCGGACGAGAGCATCGAACGCCGCGACCGTGCGGGCCGTCTCTGCGTTCACCGGGGCTCTCCAGTCGAAGACCCGCGCCCGGGATCAGGAGACGCAATCGCTATTGCGGCAATCGCTATTGCGTAGCCGCGGACTCCGACGGTAGCGGGTTGCGGGCCGGCGCTGCAGGAAAATGATCACACCCGTTCGGTGCCCCCGGCAGGATTCGAACCTGCGGCACACGGTTTAGGAAACCGTTGCTCTATCCCCTGAGCTACGAGGGCTATGGCCGGAAGAGATTCTCCCGGCCGCTGCCAGGCTACGGGTGCCCTGCACTTCCCGCCCGGGTCCGGGCGCCCCCGTCCCGTGCGGCGCGGGTCGGAGGAACCGCGACGTCGTGACGGCCGAACGGCTGCTTATGGCAGGGCCTAAGCCCCTGGTCTGCCGGGACTACTGCCGCCGACGATCCAGGGGTGACACGGGGTGTCGTGGACGTCGAGGGGCTGGGTGCACTCATCGCCCTGCTCTGCGCCGACGGCTACACCGTGATCGGCCCGGTGGTCCGCGACGGCACCGTGGTGCCGACGCCGGTGACGTCGCTGAGCGAGATGGCCCGCGGCGTGGTCGACCACCAGGGGCCGGGCACGTACCGGCTCCACGCGGACGGCGACCTCCTCTTCGGCTACGCGGCGGCCGCCACGGGTTGGAAGCGCTACCTGTTTCCTGCTCACCGGCCGTTGTGGCGCTACGACCGCAACGGCAGTCCAACCACGGCCGCCCAGCCCATCATCCGACAGGCGCTGTTCGGGGTGCGGTCCTGCGACCTGCATGCCCTGCAGGTGCTGGACACGGTGCTGGCCGGTCGCCGCTATGTCGACGCCGACTACGCCGCGCGTCGCGCCGCCACGTTCGTCGTCGCCGTCACGTGCGCGCATCCGGCTGCGACCTGCTTCTGCGCGTCGATGAGCACCGGGCCCGCGCCGCAGGACGGCTTCGACCTGCTGATCACCGAGCTCGTCGGCGAGCGCGGTCATCGGTTCCTCGTGGAGTCAGGTACGCCTCTCGGTCGGGCGGTGCTCGAGCGACTGCCGGCTGCCCCCGCTACGCCGGGGGACGACGCTGATGTCGCCACGTGCGTGTCTGCGTCGGTCGCGACGATGGAACGTGTCGTCGACACCGAGGGGATCCGCGACCTGCTCTACGCGAGCGCCAACAGCCCGCGCTGGGACGACGTGGCGGCGCGATGCCTCAGCTGCACCAACTGCACGCTCGTCTGTCCGACGTGTTTCTGCTTCACCACCGAGGATGTCGTCGGACTCAGCGGCGCCGACGGGCGCGACCGTATGTGGGACTCGTGCTTCAACGCCGACCACTCGCTGCTGCACGGTGGCGCCGTACGCCGGTCGACCCGCGCCAGGTACCGGCAGTGGGTGACGCACAAGTTCGGCTCGTGGATCGACCAGTTCGGCGTCAGCGGCTGCGTCGGGTGTGGCCGCTGCATCGCCTGGTGTCCGGCCGGCATCGACGTGACCGAGGAGCTCGCCGCGATCCGCGCGGCCGCAGAGCAGACAGCGGAGGACGCGCCATGAAACAGCTGGACGAGCTGCTCGCCGACCACCCGCTCTTCGCAGACCTGGGCGACGACATGCGCCGCGTCCTTGCCGGATGCGGCCGTAACGAGCATTTCGGCGCAGGCAACTATCTGTTCCGCACGGGCGACCCGGCCGCCCGCTGCTACGTCGTCAGGCATGGCAGGGTCGCCCTCGAGCTGGTCGACGCCGGCGGGCGACCTGTCGTCGTCGACACCGTCGACCCCGGTGGCATCGCCGGTCTGTCCTGGCTGGTGCCGCCGTACCGGTGGTACCTCGACGCGCGAGCACTCGAGTCGACGAGCGCGATCGCGCTCGACGCGTCGTGCCTGCGCGCGAAATGTGACGCGGACCCGGCCATCGGCTATCTGCTGATGCAGCGGATCGCACGTGAGATGTACGGCCGCATGCAGTCGGCGCGGTTGCGGATGCTCGACATCTACGGGGCCCCCGTTGACCACTGACCTGTTGGACCGCTCGGCCGGCACCGACGCGCTGGTGCCGCGACCGTTCGTGGTTCGGCGCCGCATCCGCGAGACGTCGGACACGACGACCCTGCTCCTCGAGCCGGTGGACCGGACCGGACTGGAGTTCGAGCCGGGGCAGTTCACGATGATCGGCCGGCCCGGGTTCGGCGAGGTCCCCATCTCCATCTCCGGCGACTCGGCTCGGCCGGGGATGCTCGAGCACACCGTGCGCGCCGTCGGGGACGCCTCCGCCGCGATCGCGCGGACCCGTCGTGGCGACACGTTGCTCGTGCGGGGTCCCTACGGCCGCGGCTGGGACGTGGAAGCGGCGGCCGGGCACGACGTGCTCGTGGTCGCCGGCGGCATCGGCCTGGCTCCGCTGCGCCCGGTCGTGCTCGACGTGCTCGCCCGGCGCGATCTGTTCCGTCGCGCGTTTCTGGTCGTCGGGAGTAGGACCCCGGACCAGCTGCTCTATCCGCGGCAGATGGAGCAGTGGCGCGGCCGGTTCGACGTCGACGTCGACGTCACCGTCGATGCGGCTGATGCAGGGTGGCGCGGGCACGTCGGAGTCGTCACCGACAGGCTGCCGCGTCTCGACCTGGACCCGCTGTCGACGTTCGCGTTTCTCTGCGGCCCGGAGGTCATGATGCGCGTCACCGCCGACGCGCTGTGCGCGCTCGGTGTCCCGGCCGCGCAGGTGCGCGTGTCGATGGAGCGCAACATGAAGTGCGGCGTCGGCATGTGCGGGCACTGCCAGCTCCGCGAGCTGTTCGTCTGCCTCGACGGCCCGGTGTTCGGCTACGACGTCGTGCAGCGGCTGATGACGGAGCCCGAACTGTGACCGCGTCCGCTCCCGCGCGCCGTCGCCGACAGCATCGCCGGCCGAAGCTGGCCGTCTGGAAGTTCGCCTCCTGTGACGGCTGCCAGCTGTCATTGCTCAACTGTGAGGACGAGCTGCTCTCGCTCGCGGGCGCCGTCGAGATCGCGCACTTCACGGAGGCGACGCGACGATCGGTGCGGGGTCCGTACGACGTGTCCCTCGTCGAAGGGTCGATCACCACTGCACATGACGCGGACCGCATCAGGCAGGTGCGGGACGTGTCGCGGACGCTGGTCACCATCGGCGCGTGCGCGACCGCGGGCGGCGTCCAGGCGTTGCGCAACTTCGCAGACGTCAGTGCGTGGACCTCGCTCGTCTACGCCCGGCCCGACTACGTCAGCACGCTGGCCACGTCGACCCCGATCGCGGCGCACGTGCCCGTCGACTTCGAGCTGCACGGCTGCCCGATCGACCGCGGCCAGCTGCTCGGCGTGCTGGTGGCGCTGCTCGCTGGGCGACGCCCACGGATACAGGTGGAGACGGTGTGCGCGCAGTGCAAGCGGCGCGGCAACGTGTGTGTGCTCGTCGCGCGCGGGACACCGTGCCTCGGGCCGGTGACGCAGGCAGGCTGCGGTGCCCTGTACCCGGCGTACGACCGTGGCTGCTACGGCTGCTTCGGGCCCGTGGCCGGCGGCAACGTCGCGTCGCTGGTGGCGCGATTGCGCGCGGACGGGATGTCCGTCACCGACGTCGACCGGATCCTGCACACCTTCAACGCCGACGCAGAGCCTTTCCGGACGGGAGGGCAGGCACTGTGACGCACAAGCTGGACGGCGAGGCCCTGCTGCGGGTGGACGAGCTCGCGCGAGTCGAGGGTGAAGGGGCGATGCGCGTCGTGGTCCGTGGCGGCGTGGTGCGCGACGTCGAGCTGCAGATCTACGAACCGCCGCGCTTGTTCGAGGCCTTGCTCCATGGTCGGTCATTCCGGGAGCCACCGGACATCACCGCACGCATCTGCGGCATCTGCCCGGTCGCCTACCAGATGAGCGCGTGTCAGGCGATCGAAGCCGCCTGCGGTGTCGTGGTGCCGGAGGAGATCCGCCTGCTGCGCCGTTTGCTCTACTGCGGCGAGTGGATCGAGAGCCATGCGCTGCACGTCTATCTGCTGCATGCACCGGACTTCCTCGGCTACGACAGCGCGATCGACCTCGCGCGCGACCACCACGACGTCGTCGAGCAAGGTCTGCGGCTGAAGAAGGCCGGCAACGCACTGATGACGCTCGTCGGCGGTCGCGCGGTGCACCCGGTGAACGTGCGGGTCGGCGGTTTCTACCGGCTGCCGACTCGCGAGGAGATGGTGCTGATCCGACCGCAGCTCGAGCAAGCGTTGCAGGACGCCCTTGCGACGGTCGCGCTCGTTGCCGGCTTCGACTTCCCCGACCTGGAGCAGCCGTACGAGTACGTCGCGCTGCGCGCGCCGGACGGCGACTACCCGCTCGAACGGGGCAGCGTCGTGACGAGCGGCGGCGGCGGCTTCGACGTCGACGCCTTTGAGGAACACGTCATCGAGGAGCACGTCGAACGGTCCAACGCCTTGCACGCGCGGCTTGCGGATGTCGGGACCTATGTCGTCGGCCCGCTGGCTCGCTACTCCCTCAACCACGACGCGCTGTCGCCGCTGGCGCGCGATGCCGCGGACAGCGCCGGGCTGGGCGCCACGTGCCGCAACCCGTTCCGCTCGATCGTCGTGCGGGCGGTCGAGCTGGTGGAGGCGTGCGAGGAAGCGCTGCGCATTGTCGACAGCTGGCAGGGCGCTGCGGCGCCGTACGTCGACGTGGCACCCGTCGCCGCGACCGGCCGTGGCGCGACCGAGGCGCCACGCGGAATCCTGTTCCACCGCTACACGATTGGCGCGGATGGCGCGATCGTCGATGCGCGAATCGTGCCGCCGACGTCGCAGAACCAGCCGAGCATCGAAGCCGACCTGCGACAGCTCGTGCAGGACAACCTCGACCTCGACCGCGTCCTGCTGTCGCGGCTGTGTGAGCAGGCCATCCGCAACTACGACCCCTGCATCTCGTGCGCGACGCATTTCCTCGACCTCACCGTGGAGCAGACGTGAGACCGCTCGTGGTCGGCGTCGGCCACCCCGACCGCGGCGACGACGCCGTAGGCCCGCTTGTCGCCGATGCCGTACGACGCACGGGGGGCGACGTCGACGTGACGACGGTGATGGCACCGCTGCAGCTGCTCGATGCCTGGGCGGACCGCGAGGTAGTCGTGGTCGTCGACGCGGTCCGCTCCGGCCGCTCGGCCGGGGCGGTCACCGTCGTGCGGACGGATGCCCCACTGCCGGTTCCGACCGGCGCCACGGGCAGCCACGGGTTCGGCGTGGCCGAAGCCGTGGAGCTGGCACGTGCGGTCGACCGGCTGCCGCCGCGGCTGACGGTGGTCGGAATCGAAGCGGCGACGTTCGACACCGGGGGTGGGATGTCACGGCCGGTACGGCGGGCCGTTGAAGAGGCGGCACGAGCCGTCGGTCGCGTGCTGGCAGAAGCGGGCGCTCGAGAGGCTGGTGCGGACTGATGTGCCTTGCGTTGCCTGGCCGCGTCGTGAGCATCGACGGCCCGACTGCGGTCGTCGAACGCGGGGGCGCGGTCCTGACGGTGTCATTGCTCGCTGTCGGTGAACGCATCGCGCCGGGCGACTTCGTGCTGGTGCACTCCGAGCTGGTGCTCACGCGGCTCGCCGACGACGACATCGACCAGCTCGCGAAGCTGGTGGAAAGGGGGGGTCATGAACCGACGTGAGCGGACCGGCTTGAGGTTGGCGCTCGTGACGGCGTTCATCAGCGGGGTCGCGGTGTTCGTCAACGGTTATGGCGTCGCGGCGGTCAAGGACGCGACGGCGTACACGACCGGCAAGAACCTCGTCGCCGCCCTCGTGCTCGCCGTTGTCGCCACGATCGTCTCGTCGCGGACGCGCGGCCGCGCGGCGGCGCGTCCGGTGACGCTGCGCCAACGGGCCGCGCTCGTCCTCGTCGGCGTGATCGGCGGGAGCGTCCCGTTCGTGCTGTTCTTCGAAGGTCTCGCCCGCGAGTCGTCGACGACGGCGGCGTTCCTGCAGAAGACGCTGGTCGTGTGGGTGTCGCTGCTCGCGGTGCCCTTGCTCAGCGAGCGCGTGGGCGGCTTGCAGATTGCCGCGATCGCCTTGCTGGTCGTCGGCCAGGCGATGGCCGGCGGGTCGTTGGGTGCGGTGGTCCGCATGCCGCTCGGCAGCGGTGAGCTCATGATCCTGGCGGCGACACTGCTGTGGGCGGTCGAGGTGGTGATCGCGAAACGACTGCTGGGATCGCTGACGTCGTGGACCGTCGGTGTCGCGCGCATGACGATCGGCTCGTTGTTGCTGGTGGCGTGGCTCGCGGTCCGCGGTCGGCTGGATGCGCTTACGTCGTTGGACGGGTCACAGTGGGCGTGGGTGCTCGTCACCGGCGTGATCCTTGCGGCGTACGTCGCAACGTGGTTCGCGGCGCTCGCTCGGGCGCAGGCGGTCGACGTGACGGCGATCCTGGTGGTCGCGGCCCCCGTGACGGCGCTGCTGTCGTCGTACGTGCACCACGTGCCGCTGGGACCGCAGATCGGTGGGCTCGTCCTGATCGCGGCCGGCGCGTCTGTCGTCGTCCTCGCACGGCTGCGGCGGCCGTCGCCGGTGAGGGTGCCGGGGTGAGCGCTCCCGCCGTCATCGACGACGGTCCGCAGGTGTTCGCGGCGTTCGCCTATCCGCCGAACGCCCTGGGCTACTGCGGTCCCGACGATGCGGCGGCATTGCTCGAGCAGCGAGGGGCCGCGGGGGAGACCGCGGCGTTACGGTCCGCAGCCGCGCGGTTCGAGGGCGCGTGGCCGTATCTGCGCTTGATCGCCGCCGCCAACGCGATTGCCGACCCGCTGGACCGGCGAGTCGTCGAGGCCTACTGGATCGGCAACGCGCTGCTCGAGCGAGTGGACGCCCGCATGCTCGGGCCCTCGTTGGAGGAGCGGTTCCGCCGCCGTGCCGGGCGGGCCTGGGAGCGGCTTGTTGCTCCGGTGCCGGAAGGCGCGCGGCCGCACCACAACTTCCATGTGTTCGGCGTCTACCCCTGGGTCGGGCTGATCCGGTCGGGCGTCGTCGACGAGCCGCTGCGGGTCATCGACCGGTGCCGCATCCGCTGGGGGCGCGTCGAGGCCATCATCGACGACCTCGCCTTGGTCCGGACGCGGCCTCTCGTCTGGAACGGACGGAAGCTCGCGCTAGGGCCGGCTGCTGTCGAGCAGGCGCGCCTGCGACGCGGAGGAGCCTCGCTGGCGCCGGATTTGCTGCCAGGCGATTGGTGCGCCATGCACTGGGACTGGGTCTGCGCGCGGCTCAGCCCATCGCAGGTCTCGCAGCTCCGGCGCTGGACCGGCCGCACGCTCGCAGTGTGCCAGCAGCTGCCGGGATAGCGCTGAATTCACCTGCCGGTGGAAGTTCGGAGTTGGGTGATCGCCTGACGCGTGGAACCCACCCGGTTACGGTCGGAAGCGTCCCGATATCGACGCGTGCGGAGGCCCCCCGCCATGCTGGGAGAGCTGCTGGTGCAGCCGTCTGCCACGACGGTGCGCCTGCATGGCGAGCTCGATCTCGTGACCGTTGACGCGCTGCGAGCACTGCTCGCGGAGGCCGCCGCCGATGTTCCGTCGAAGGTCGTCATCGACATCACGGACGTGCCGTTCGTCGACGTCCTGTCGCTCTCGACGATCCTCGCTACGGCGGACTCCATGCGCGAGCGGGCGGCAGCGCTCGTTGTGGTGGGAGCAAGCCAGTCCGTGCGCCGGCTCTTCGAGGTGCTGAACGCCGAGGACGTGCTGGCGCCGGCCCTGCCGATGCCGCGGATCGCCGGCACCTGAGCTGCGCCGGATACCGCGCCCGCTGCCCCCGGGTTCGTCAAGTCGTGCCCGGATTGGGCATCCTGGTCGGGTGACCGAGCCGACCCAGCCGTGGAGCACGCGTGTGCTCGACAACCGGTATCGGCTCGGCGACCGTCTGGGCGGAGGAGCCGCAGCGGAGGTCTACCGCGCGCTCGACGAGCGCCTGCAGCGCCCGGTCGCGGTCAAGCTGTTCCGCGGCGATGCGGCCGCCCAGCTGCAGCGTCACGAAGCCGAGATGCGCACCCTCGCGAGCCTCGACCACCCGTCACTCGTCGGTGTCTACGACGCCGGGACGGACGATGCCACCGGCGCGCCGTTTCTCGTGATGCAGCTGGTCGAGGGGAGCACGCTGGCCGACGAGCTGCACCGCGGCCGGCTCGCTCCCGAGCGCGCCGCGACCTACGGGGCCGCGCTCGCGGATGCCCTCGCGTATGTCCACGAGCGCGGCTTCGTCCACCGCGACGTGAAGCCGGCCAACGTCCTGATCTCGGGTGACGGGCGGGTGCACCTCGCCGACTTCGGCATCGCACGACTGGTCGACTCCGCGCACGAGACCCGGACAGGTGACGTGCTCGGAACGCCGGGGTACTTCTCACCCGAACAGGTGACCGGTGATCCCGTCGGGCCGCCGACCGACGTCTACGCACTCGGCATCGTGCTGATCGAATGCCTGACCGGCCAGCGGCCGTTCGAGGGCGGCCCCATGGAGGTCGCGCTCGCGCGGGTGAACCGTCAGCCGGACATCCCCACGTCGTACGGCGAACAGTGGCACGCCCTCCTCAACGCGATGACGCTGCGCGACCCGGCGCGGCGTCCGAGTGCTGCGACGGTCGCCGACTCGCTGCGCCGGATCAGCGCCGGCGAGGATCTCGATCGGACCGTGGCCATGACGCCGCCGGTCTCTCCCACGGCAACGCAGGTGCTGCCCGCGACGGCCGTCGCGACGCAGCTCGGCGCCACCACCGGTCCGGCCGGGGCGACGGCCGCCGGTCCGCTCGCGCCGTCGCAGCGCAGGAGCGGCCCGTCACCTGCCGTCATCGTCTTCATCCTCCTGCTCGTGGTCGCGGCGATCGCGGTCGCGCTGGTTGCGCTCCGCAACAACAGCTCCAACACGACGACCCACTTCACGCCGGGCAAGCCCAAGCTGCATCCGGCGAAGATCGAACGCGACATGCGCAACCTCGAGCGGCTGGTGCACCGATGAGCCGCAGATGGTGGCTCTCGGCCGTGCCGGTGCCGACGCTGCTCGCCGCTGTGCTGCTGGCGGGTTGCTCGTCAGGGACGCCCGGTGACATCACGCCTGCCGGCGAGCGTGTCCTCTCGCAGGCGGTTCAGCACGTCCGCGAGGTGGCGTCGACCCACAACTACCTGGAGCTGCGCGCCGCAGTCGCCCAGCTGAAGTCGCTCGTCCACCAGGAGCAGCGGAGCGGCAACGTGTCCGCGTCGCGGGCGGTCGCGATCGAGGACGCGGCGGACGTGCTGCTCGAGGATGCTTCGCCGTCACCCTCGCCGACGCCGTCTCCGACGACGACCTCGCCGACGCCGTCTCCGACCCCGACGACGACCTCGCCGACCCCAACTCCGACGCCGACCCCTTCGGTGACGACGACGGTCCCGCCGTCGGCGACAGCCGGGCCGGGCAATGGCAACGGCGGCGGGATCATCCCGTCGGGATGAGCTTCCCGGGGTTCAGGATCCCGGCCGGATCGAGCTGTCGCTTCAGCACCCGCAGGATCTCCACGCCGACCTCGCCGATCTCGGCGGCGAGATGCTCACGATGCGCCGTCCCGACCGCGTGGTGATGCGTGATCGTCGCGCCCGTCCGGACGATGGCGTCGTTGGCAGCGGTCTTGGCGGCGTTCCACTGCTCGACCTCCGCGCCGGTCCTCGCCGCGGCCAGAACGGTGAAGTAGAGCGACGCCCCGGTCTCGTAGAGATGCGAGACGTGGCAGCCGACGACAGCCTGACCGAGAGAGCCGTGCAGGGCCTCGCGCACGGCGTCGTACGTCGCCGCGAGCCCGCTCCAGGTGTTGGCGGTCTCGAGCGTCTCGGCGAGCACGCCCGCGTCCAGCATGCTGTCGCGCATCCGCGGACCGCTGAACCGGCCGTGCTCCCAGGCGCTGCCGGCCCGGCGACCCAGTGAGACGCCACCAGCCGCGCGGAGCACGCGCTTCGTCACTCGCCGACGATGCTCGACGTCGTCGGCATCGCCCTCGAACCCCACGATGACGAGGCAGCCGTCGGCGACGTTCCGTCTGCGCAGGTACGCCGTCAGCAGCCGCTTGCTCAGCCGCCCCGACCCGCTCAGGGACAAGGAGATCTGCGTCTCGGTCGGGTCGGACAGCCGGGTGATGTCCGGATGGTCGCGACGCTGCGCGAGCGTCCGCAGCGCCCGCATCCCGTCCTCCCACGACGGCACCATCCAGCCCTCGTAGCGACGTTCGGCGGGACGCGGACGCACCCGGACCGTGACCTCCGTGACGACGCCGAGAGTTCCTTCGGATCCGAGGACCAGCCGGCGGAGATCCGGTCCGGCAGCACTGCCGGGAAGCGAGGGCAGGGCGAGCTCACCGACCGGCGTTGCCAGCCGGAGACCGACGACGAGATCGTCGATCCGCCCGTAGCCGCTGGACGCCTGCCCCGTCGACCGGGTGACGACGTAGCCGCCGATCGATGCGCGCTCGAAGCTCTGCGGGACGTGGCCGAGCGTGAACCCGTGCCTGGCGAGTGCCGCCTCCGCATCCGGCGTGCGCATGCCGGGCTGGAACGTGGCGGTGTGGGACTCCGCGTCCACGGTCAGCAGGCTGTTCATTCGCCCCAGGTCGAGTGCTGCGACCGCGACGCAGTCGCCGCGGAGCGCTTCGAGGCCACCGACGACGCTCGTGCCGCCGCCCCAGGGCACGACGGCGACGCGCTCCTCACTGCAGATCTCGAGCACGCGCGCGACCGCTGCCGCGTCGCGGGGCAGCAGGATGGCGTCGGGCGCGGTGGAGGTGTCACCGCGCCGGCGGCGGACGAGGTCGACGTACGACTGTCCGCCACTGTGCTCCGCCCGACTGCGGTCATCGACGAGCACCCCGTCCTCGCCGAGTGCCGCGACCAGCCGGGAGCGCGCCGCCGGGGGCAGCGCGGAAGGTTCGACCCGCGCGGTCTCGATCGCTGCCGCCGTGCTGGGCGTCAGCGGGCCGACCAGCGTCTCGAGCATCGCAACCGTGGAGCTGCTGAGCTCCGGCTGGTCGTCCGCCCAGGTGGTCCACGTCTGCGTCATGCGGTACAGTGTGACATATGACGTCTAATCGTCACAGTGCTCCGAGTGGAGTGGCCACGCCGGCGAGTGCGGACGCCGCCGCGCGAGCGATCCCCTCGGAGGTGCTCGACGCCACCCGGGCCGCGGTCCTCGCCGTGGGCGTCCGGCGGACGACGCTGACCGACGTCGCACGGCGCGCGGGCGTCAGCCGCATGACGCTCTACCGCCTGGTGCCCGACGTCACGACGCTGATCCTCGCGGTCATGACGCGCGAGTTCGCCGCGGTGTTCCGCGAGGCCGAGCAGCAGGTCCGGCGGCGACGCACCGGTCGGGCGCGTGCCGTCGCCGCCATGGTCGAGGTGGTTCGACAGCTTCCGGAGGCCCAGCTCTTTCGCCGCGTGGTCGACGTCGACCCTGAGCTCTTGCTGCCCTACCTCACCGACCGGCTCGGCGCGACGCAGCGCCTCGCGGTCGGACAGGTGCGCCGCATGCTGAGCGAGGGCGTCGCAGACGGGTCGATCCGTCGCGCCGACCTCGACACACTTGCTGTCACGGCGGTGCTGACCGCGACGCCCTTCGTCGTCTCCGCCCGGCTTCTCGACACGGATGCTCGCGCCGCGGCTCTCGACGAGCTCGCGCGCATGCTCGACTGCTGGCTCGCGCCGTGAGCAGCACGCTGCTGGACGCGGCGCGCCGCTCGCGCGGGCTGGCGGCGCTGCGCCCCGGCCGACCCGTCGACCTGCTGGTCGTGGGCGGCGGCGTCACGGGCGCCGGCGTGGCTCTGGACGCGGCATCGCGCGGGTTGCGCGTCGTGCTCGTCGAGCGCGGCGACCTCGCGAGCGGCACCAGCCGCTGGTCGAGCAAGCTGGCGCACGGCGGACTGCGTTACATCGCGGCCGGCCAGATCGGCGTCGCCTGGGAGTCCGCGGTCGAGCGCAACCGGCTGTTCCGCTCGATCGCCCCGCACCTCGTCCAGCCGATGACGTTCGTGATCCCCTCACCTCCCGCCGTGCGCTCGCGCGAGCGTCTCGTCGGGCGGATCGGCATGGGTATCGCCGACACGCTGCGAGCCGCCAGCCGGACTCCGGCCGTGCTGCCGTCGACGCGTTGGATCAGCAGTGACGAGATGCGCACGATGCTTCCGGTCCTGCAGGACCGGCGCGAAGCGGTCCTTCACGTCGACGGCTCGCTCGAGGACGACGCGCGCCTCGTCGTCGCGATCGCGCGCACCGCGGCGTCGTACGGCGCCGAGATCCTCACGCACTGCAGCGCGCGCGACGTGCGGGCGACGGGCGCGACGGTCGTCGACGAGCTGACCGGCGACACGACGGACGTCGATGCCCGTTGCGTCGTCGTCGCGGCCGGTGTGTGGTCAGGCGGCCTGGTTGCCGACGTGCCGCTCCAGCCCAGCAGGGGAGCGCATCTGCTGTTGCGCGCCGAGTCGCTGGGCAACCCGTCGTGCGCGTTCAACATCCTCGTGCCGGGAACGCGCAACCGCTACGTGTTCGCGGTGCCGCGGCCGGACGGGACGGTGCAGGTCGGCCTGACCGACGATGCGGTCGACGTCATCGAGGACGAGCCTGAAGTCACTGCGACGGACGAGACGTTCCTCTTGGAGACGCTGTCGAGCGGGTTGACCCGTGACGTCACGGCCGATGACGTGGTCGGGCGTTTCGCGGGACTGCGTCCGCTGCTGCGCAGCTCGGATCCACGCAACCCCGCGGACCTCTCGCGTCGGCACGCACTGCTCGACCGCGACGGAGTCCTCGTCATCGTCGGCGGCAAGCTGACGACCTACCGCGCCATGGCCGAGGACACGGTCGACCGCGTCGCGAAGCGGCTCGACGCCGCCGGTGGTTGCCTCACCCGGACGTTGCCGCTCGTCGGTGCCGGACGGGTGGCCGACGCGGCCGGCCTGCCGCCCCGGCTGGTACGCCGATTCGGTGCGGAAGCTGCCCGGGTCGCAGCATGCGGGCCGGTCGAGCCGATGGCGGAGGGACTGCCGATGCTGAAGTGCGAGGTCGGTTGGGCGCTCGCCGCAGAAGGAGCCGTCACCGCCGAGGACGTCGAGCGCAGACTGCGGCTCGATCTCGTTCCGGCCTGGCGCGACGCAGCCCGCGGTTACGTGGAGGAGGCCGTCGACCGCGCTCCCAGGTGACGCCGGCGGATGCGCAGCGGGACGACGAAGAACCACGTCGTCCAGTAGGCCCCCATCGCGACGGCGAGAACCGCGCCGACGGCGTGGCCGTAGAGGTAGTCGCCGATGAGGAAGACGCTCGCAGCGACGGCGAGGATCAGCACGATCTGTCCGCCGAGGGTCACCCGCGTCGAGGTCTCGACCAGCTCCTTCTTCAAGCCGTGCCGGAACAGGATGCGGTGCATCGCAGCCGGGGCGATCAGCATGGCCGCAGACAGTCCGGCCAGCAGCAGCGCCGCGAAGTAGACGCCTCGCTGGAACTCGCTGACCTTCTGGAAGCCGTTGCTGAACGGCACGGTCAGCAAGAATGCGAAGAGGATCTGGGTCCCGTTCTGCGAGACCCGCAGCTCCTGAAGGAGGTCATCGAAGTTGCGATCGAGCCGCTCGGCTTCGCTCTCTTCGCCGGACCCCACGGCCGCCCCTTAGCGTCAGCTGATGCCGGCGGTGTCCTCGACCGCTCGGGTCTGTCCGGGCCATCCTCGCAGCCGGGTCTGCACCGCGTGCATCGCCATCCGTAGCTCTTCGTCGTCGTCGCGCGTGATCGTGGCGACGGGACGAAGCCGCCGGCCGGACGCGTGCAGGGTGAGCGTCTCCGGGGAGAAGACGCCCCATACGAGTAGCCGCAAGGGCAGCCCGGACGGCGTACGGGAGATCTCGTCGATGTCGAACCACGCGACGTCGGCCTCGTAGAGCACGCCGCGGATGTGCAGGCCGTCCTCGCTGACGACCACCTTGGCGGTGAGCAACCGGTAGGCCACCCACGCCGAGATCGCGACACCGGCCGCCGCCACGAGCCGGAGCCACGTGGGCGGAGTGCCGATCGTCAGCAGCCGGACCGAGAGCACGACGACGATCGCCGGGATGAGCGCCAGCACGCGTGCGCCGATGCGGTCGCGGATGACGATGTCGTCCATGCTGCTCACTCGGAGATGATCGGTGGGACAGACTCTGCGGCGAAGCGATTCCGGGAGAATTGGGCCGAACGGCCGATGGGTTGCCGGCCCGAGCTAGCGGATGTAGACCCCGCTGATGGCCCGTGAGATGACCAGACGCTGGATCTCCGACGTGCCCTCGAAGATCGTGTAGATCTTCGCGTCGCGGTGCATCCGCTCGACGGGGTACTCGCGGGTGTAGCCGTTGCCGCCGAGGATCTGGATGGCCTGCTCGGTCACCCACACCGCCGTCTCGCCCGCGAACAGCTTGCACTGCGAGCCTTCGGCGGCCTCGAAAGTCTTTCCCTGCCGCGCCATCCAGGCCGCGCGCCAGACCAGCAGCCGCGACGCGTCGATGCGCGTCTTCATGTCGGCCAGCTTGAACGCGATGCCCTGGTTCTCGATGATCGGTCGGCCGAACTGCTCGCGGGTCTTCGCGTAGTCCAGGGCGACCTCGTAGGCAGCGCGCGCGATACCGACCGCCTGGGCGCCGACGGTCGGTCGGGTCCGCTCGAACGTCGCCATCGACGGCTGCGACCGGCCGGTGCGCATGCCTTCGCGTGCGCGGTTGAGGCGGTCGTCGAGCTTCTCCTTGCCGCCCAGGAGGTACTTGCCGGGCAGCCGTACGTCGTCCAGGACGACCTCAGCCGTGTGGGAGGCGCGGATGCCGTGCTTCTTGAACTTCTGGCCCTGCTTGAGCCCCTTGCCCTTGAACTCCGGCGGCACGACGAAGGATGCCTGGCCGCGGGTGCCGAGCGACGGGTCGACCGACGCGACGATGACGTGCCAGTCGGCGATGCCGCCGTTGGTCGCCCAGGTCTTGGTGCCGTTGAGCACCCACTCGTCCTTGGCCTCGTCGTAGATCGCGCGCGTCTTCATCGCGCCGACATCGCTGCCGGCGTCCGGCTCGGAGGAGCAGAACGCGCCGAGCTTCGGCTCCTCGGCGTCGCCGTACATCGGCGGGATGAACTCGCCGATCTGCTCGTTGGTGCCGTTGGCGCTGATGGCCGCGGCGGCGAGCCCGGTGCCCATGATGGCGAGGCCGATGCCGGCGTCACCCCAGAACAGCTCCTCCTGGGCGATGACCATGCCGAGGCCGCTCTCGTCGAACCACTGCGAAGCCATGAAGTCGAGCGAGTAGATGCCGGCCTTCGCGGCTTCCTTGATGACGGGCCACGGTGTCTCCTCCCGCTCGTCCCATTCATGAGCGGCGGGCCGGATGACCTCGGCGGCGAACTCGTGCAGCCACTTCTGCAGCTCGCGCTGGTCCTCGTTGAGATCGAGCGAGAAAAGGGTGTCGGCCATCCGCTCATGGTGTTACCGTCGGTAACGTCATGTCAAGCGGGCCAGCGAGGTAGGCGTGGACAAGGGCGACGAGCCGCTGAACGTCAAGCGCGAGCAGCTGCTCGACGCCGCCGACCGCGTGGTCCAGCGCGAGGGTTCCGCGGCATCGATGAACCTGATCGCGGCAGAGGCCGGGATCACCAAGCCGATCCTCTACCGACACTTCGGCGACAAGGTCGGCCTCTACCGCGCGCTCGCCGACCGGCACATCGACGAGCTCCTCGGCCGGCTCCGGGCCGCTCTCGCCACCCGGGGAGGGCTGCAGGCGCGGACCCGTGCGACGGTCGACGCCTATCTCACCGCGGTCGAGCAACAGCCACAGGTCTACCGGTTCCTCGTCGAGCGCGCCGCGGCTGAGGAGCCGGATGTCCGCGGCCAGGTGCAGGGCTTCGTGCGACGGTTCGGTGACGAGCTCGCCGCCGGCATCGCGAGCGAACCGCAGCTGCAGGGCCTCGAGCAGGAGCGCGCGCTCGTGTGGGCGCACGCGATCGCAGGAATGGTGCAGGCGACGGGCGACTGGTGGCTGGACCATCCGGAGGTCCCACGGGCCGTCGTCGTCGACCAGCTGACCGCGTTGCTCTGGCAGGGGTTCACCGGCGTCCCCGAGCGCGTGCAGCAGTAAGTCTCCCCGCGAGGGGTACGTTCTCGCGCATGCTCCAGCGGCTCGCCGATCGACTACGTGCCGCGGATGTGCAGTTGTTCACGCAAGCGGCGACGACTCACAACGACGCGCTTGACGCCGTACTGCCGAGGCTGACCCGGGCGGCCGACCACGGCATCCTCTGGCTCGGTGTCGCCGCAGCGCTCGCCGCGTCGGGACGCACCGGCCGCCGTGCGGCGGCTCGCGGGCTCACGTCGCTGGCCGTCTCGAGCGCGGTCGTCAACGGCCCGGCGAAGTGGGTGTTCCGCCGGAGTCGACCGGACCACACGCTGGTGCCCGCGTTGCGACAGCTGCGGCGCCAGCCCCGCACCACGTCGTTCCCGAGCGGCCACTCCGCATCGGCGGCGGCTTTCGCGACGGGCGTCGCGCTGCAGGCTCCGGCCATCGGTGTGCCGATCGCGGTGGTGGCGGCCGCGGTCGCCTACAGCCGGGTGCACACCGGTGTTCATTACCCGTCCGACGTCGTTGTCGGCGCGGCGATGGGCGCCGGCGCGGCGGTTGCGCTCCGCCGCGCGTGGCCGGTCGCGCCGGAACGACCGGCGACGACACAGGCGTCGACCCGCGCCATCCCCGACCTCGGCGACGGCGACGGACTGGTCCTGGTCGTCAACGAAGGGGCCGGTCGAGGGAGTGCCCGCCCGGTCAGCGAGATCGTGTCCGAGCGGCTGCCTGCAGCCGAGATCGTCGTCACCGAGGAGACCGACGACGTCACCAAGTGTCTGCACGAGGCCGCACGTCGGGCGCGGGTGCTTGGCGTCGCCGGTGGCGATGGCACGGTCGCCGCCGCGGCCACGGTCGCGGTGGAGGAGGACGTGCCGCTGGCCGTGTTCCCGGCGGGCACCCTCAACCACTTCGCGCACGAGCTCGGCATCGAGTCGCCGGAGGACACGATCGAGGCGCTCAGGACCAGGTCAGCAGGCGAAGTCGTCCTTGCCAGCGCCGACGAGACCGGCGAGGACCTGCTCTTCCTCAACACGTTCTCGCTGGGGGTCTATCCCGAGCTCGTCGAGCGCCGCGAGCGCCGCGAGCGGTGGCTCGGCAAGTGGGTCGCGCTCGCGGCCGCTCTCGTCGAGGTCCTCCAGCGCGCCGAGCCGCTCGAGCTTGAGATCGACGGGCAGGGCCGCTCGGTCTGGCTGCTCTTCGCCGGGAACGGCCGCTATCACCCGCCCGGCTTCGCGCCGTCCTGGCGGGAACGTCTCGACGACGACTGCGTCGACGTCCGCATCGTGGACGCCGACAAGCGGCTCGGCCGCTCTCGGCTGGTGTTCGCGGTCATGTCCGGGACACTCGGCCGCTGTCGCGTCTACGAGGAGCGTCTCGTCGACCGGATGCGGATCCGGCTGGACGGCGAAGAGAGGCGGATGGCGCGCGACGGTGAGACGCATCCGGCGCCGGCCGAGCTGGTGCTTCGGCCCGCTGCGCGCCGGCTCGTCGTCTTCCGACCGGCGCCGGAGTAGCAGTGGACGGCCGGATCGAGCGCGCGATCCACACGTTCGTCCTGCATCACAGATGGATCGTCGATCTCGCCAGGATCCTGACCCATCTCGGGGACCCGGTCGTCGTGACCGTGCTGACCGTCGCTCTCGCCCTGCTGCTGTGGTGGCGCGGGGACCGACGAGGGGCCGTGTTCGTCGCGGCCACCAGGCTCCTGGCCGTCGTGGTGAGCAGTGTGGTCAAGGCGCTCGTACGGCGACACCGACCGGTGCTCGCCCACCCGCTGGCGCACGCCCACGGGTACTCGTTCCCCTCCGGTCACGCGTTGGGCTCGGCCGCGCTCTGGGCATCAGTGGCCTTCGTCGCCGCCGCGCGCGGCCTCTCCCGCGGCCGCGCCGTGGCTCTCGCGGTGACGGTTCCGGTGGTGGTGGCCGCGACACGAGTGTTACTGGGTGTCCACTACGTGACGGATGTGATCGGCGGCCTGGTGCTGGGATGGGCCTGCGCTGCCATCTGCCGACGCCTCACCCCCTAGCATGGCGCCCGACCCCGCCGGGCTGACGCGCACACAGACAGGGACTCATTCATGCGCTTGCGTCTCTCGCCGCAGGAGAACGTCTTCTACGAGCTGTTCACCTCCTCCGCGAACAACCTGCTCGACGGCGCGCACACGTTGCACGCCCTCATCACCGGGCCGCGTGAACAGCGCGACGAGCTCAACTCGACGCTGCGCGACGAGGAGCACCGTGGGGACGACAAGACCCACAGCATCCTGCGCGAGGTCAACTCGACGTTCGTCACGCCGATCGACCGCGAGGACATCTATCGGCTGGCGAGCCGCCTCGACGACGTCATGGACTTCTTCGAGGCCGCGGGCGACCTGATCGTCCTGTACGACCTCGACACGTTGCCGCAGGAGATGCACCAGCTTGCGGAGATCCTGGTCCGCGCAGCGGAGCTCACGGCGCAGGCGATGCCGCGTCTCAAGTCGCTGAAGAACCTGAGTGACTACTGGATCGAGATCAACCGGCTCGAGAACGAGGCCGACAAGCTCTACCGCCGCTTCGTCGCCCGTCTGTTCGGCGGTGACTTCGACGCACTGACCGTCCTCAAGCTCAAGGAGGTCGCTGAGCAGCTCGAGGCAGCCGCGGACGCGTTCGAAAACGTCGCGGACACCGTCGAGACGATCGCCGTCAAGGAGTCCTGAGCAAGGCGTGGAGACACTCGGACTCGTCGTCCTCATCGTCGTTGCGCTGGGGTTCGACTTCACCAATGGCTTCCACGACGCCGCGAACGCGATCGCGACGTCGGTCTCGACACGCGCGCTCACCCCACGAGCGGCACTGGCACTGGCGGCGGTGTTCAACCTCGCCGGGTCTCTGGTGTCCGTGAAGGTCGCGAACACGGTGGGCAGCATCATCGACGCCCCCGAGACCAGTCATGGTCTCGTCGTCGTGTTCGCAGCCGTCGTCGGCGCGATCGTCTGGAACCTGATCACGTGGTACTTCGGCCTGCCCTCCTCGTCGTCGCACGCACTGATCGGCGGCCTGGTGGGCGCTGCGCTCGCATCCGGCTCGGTTGTGCACTGGGCGAAGATCATCCAGAAGGTCGTCATCCCGATGATCGTCTCGCCGGTGGTCGGCTTCATCGGTGCGTTCCTCTTGATGCTCATCATCCTGTGGCTGTTCCGCCGCGCCAACCCGAGCCGGGCAAGCCGCGGATTCAAGTACGGGCAGTGGGTCTCGTCCGCGGCCATGGCGTGGGGTCACGGCCTTCAGGACGCGCAGAAGACGATGGGCGTCATCACCCTTGCGCTGCTCATCACGCACCACGTCTCACCGAGCGGCGAGTTCGCGGTCGTGCCGTTGTGGGTGAAGCTTGCCTGCGCCGTCGCCATCGCGGCCGGCACCTACAGCGGCGGCTGGCGCATCATGCGCACGCTGGGCCGCCGGGTGTTCAAGCTCGACAACAGCGCCGGGTTCACCGCGCAGGCAGTGGCATCCAGCGTCCTGATGACCACGGCGTACGTCTATGCCGCGCCGATCTCGACGACGCACGTCATCACCTCGTCGGTGATGGGAGTCGGCGCAACCCGTAAGTTCTCGGCGGTGCGGTGGGGCGTTGCCGGCAACATCCTCGTCGCGTGGGTGCTGACGCTTCCGGCGGCCGGCCTGGTGGCGGCCGCGGCGTACGCCGTCATCCATCCCTTTGTCGGCTGATCAGCCTCGACGGCTCGGCGGAAGCTCCCGCGGTGGTTCGGCGGCGTACAGCGACGCCGCCTGGGGGGAGCGTTTTGGCGCTGCATTGGCCGCGACCACCGCGACCCACGGCAGGACGAGGGAGCCGGCGGCCGCGACGAAACCCGCCCACCGTGGGCCGACGGCGAAGAGGATGATCGCGGCGATGAAGCACAGCACGCGCAGGCCCATGGTCAGCAGATAGCGCCGTTCTCGTTCGCGCCTCTCCTGGCTGGCGCTCTTGCCCGCGGTGGTGACGAGCACGGGTTCGGATCTGCTCGCCATCGCTCCAGCATCCGCCATCGGGCGGAAGCGGCTCGTGGTCGGGTGCCGGTGCGCTCAGCCGAAGCGGCCCGTGATGTAGTCCTCGGTCCGCTTCTCGGCGGGATTCGTGAAGATCTTCTCGGTGCTGTCGACCTCGATGAGGCTTCCCGGTTCGCCCGGCCCCCGCAGCGTGAAGAAGGCCGTGACGTCCGACACCCGGGCCGCCTGCTGCATGTTGTGCGTGACGATGACGATGGTGTAGCGATCCTTGAGCTGGAAGATCAGGTCCTCGATGGCCAGCGTCGAGATGGGGTCGAGCGCGCTGCACGGCTCGTCCATCAGCAGCACCTGTGGCTCGACGGCGATCGCGCGGGCGATGCACAGCCTTTGCTGCTGGCCACCGGACAGCCCGGCGCCGGGCTTCTTCAAGCGGCCACGGACCTCGTCCCAGAGGTTGGCGTTGCGCAGGGAGCGCTCGACCGCGTCGTCCAGCTCGGACCGTCGCTTCATGCCGTTGAGGCGCAGTCCGGCGGCGACGTTGTCGTAGATGGACATCGTCGGGAAGGGGTTGGGCCGCTGGAAGACCATGCCGATCGTGCGTCGTACCGCCGACGGGTCGACGGCGGGGGCGTAGATGTCCTCGCCGTCGAGCAGCACCTTGCCCTGGATGTGCGCCCCGGGGATGACCTCGTGCATGCGGTTCAGCGCACGGAGGAAGGTCGACTTGCCGCAGCCCGACGGCCCGATGAAGGCCGTCACGGTCTTGGGCTCGATGGTGAGCGTGACGTCGTCCACCGCCTTGGCCGACCCGTAGAAGCACGAAAGCCCTACCGTCTCGATTCGCTTCGCCATGGCTTCGGACTACCTCCTCGCGAGCGCGCTGCGCCCGGTGAGCAGACGCGCGGCGATGAAGAGCACCGCCACGATGGTGATCAGAGTCAGCGACGCGGCCCACGCGCGGTCGACGTCGAAGTTGCTGGACGACTTGGCGCCCTGGAAGATGAACAGCGGCAACGAGGCCTGGCCGCCGTGGAACGGGTCAGTGTTGATGAACGAGTTGTTGCCCGCGACGAGGAGCACGGGGGCTGTCTCGCCGGTCACCCGGGCGACCGCGAGCATGATGCCGGTCACGATGCCCGTCGACGCCGTCGGCAGCACGATGCGCAGGATGGTCCGCCACTTGGCGACGCCCAGTGCGTACGACGCCTCTCGCAAGGCGGCCGGGACCAGGCGCAGCATCTCCTCCGCCGAGCGGACCACGATCGGGAGCTCGAGGATGGCCAACGCCATCGCCGCGGCGAAGCCGCTGAAGCCCTTGCCCAGCGCCAGCACCCAGAACGCGAGGACGAACAGGCCGGCGACGATCGAAGGGATGCCGGTCATCACGTCGATGAGGAAGCGGATCGCGGTGCCGAAGGCGCCGCGGCCGTACTCCGTGAGGTAGATGGCGACCAGCAGGCCCACCGGTACGGCCATCAGGCTGGCCAGCAGCACCTGCTCGGCGGTGCCGACGATGGCGTGGTAGATGCCGCCACCAGGAGATAGCGGCGTGACGCCGGCCATGGAGTGGGTGAGGAACGTGCCGCTGATGCGCTTGAGCCCGCGCGAGATGGTGTAGCCGAAGGTCGTCCCCAGCGGAATGAGCGTCAGGACCAGCGCGAGGGTGACCGCGGTCGTGGCCAGGCGGTCGACCGCGCGGCGACGGCCTTCGACCAGCCACGTCGCGACCGTCAACGTCACCGTGCAGGCCAACGCCGTGACGACCAGGAGATCTGCGACTCCGGAGAGCGGGGTCACCGCGAAGGTCGCGACCGACAGTGCGGCGGCCCCCACCACCACCGCGAGCGGTGCCCATCGAGGCAGCCGTCGGCTGCTCAACGCCCCCTGCATCGCTCCGCTGGTGCTCATACCGACGACCTCTCGTGGGTGCCGGACCGGTAGATGACCCATCGGGCGATCAGGTTGACCGCCAGCGTCAGCGCGAACAGCACGAGACCACTTGCGATCAGGGCACTCCGGCCGAGAGCGCCCGACTCGCCGAACCTGTTCGCGATGTTCGCGGCGATCGTGTTCCCTCCCGGCGGCAGCACCTTCCACGACGTGGAGAACACGTTGCCGATGACGAGGGCGACAGCGATGGTCTCGCCGAGCGCCCGCCCGAGTCCGAGCATGATCCCGCTCACGATCCCGGGCCGGCTGGGCGGCAGCACTGCGGTGCGGATCATCTCCCAGCGGGTTGCGCCGAGGGCGAGAGCGGCTTCGCGTTGCGCCGGGTCCACCTGCCGCAACACCTCGCGAGCGATCGCTGCGACGATTGGCAGGATCATGATGGCCAGGATCACTGCGGCACCGAGGATCGACTTGCTGTAGCCGTTGATCTCGCCTTTGTCGCCGGCGAAGAGCGGGATCCAGCCGAGGTAGTGGTGCAGGAACAGCTGCAAACCGATGAGGTGCGGCAGCAGGAAGAGCAGCCCCCAGAGCCCGTAGATCACGCTTGGAACGGCGGCGAGCATGTCCGTTGTATAGGCCAGCAGAGCCGAGAGTCGGCGCGGGGCGTACTGCGTGATGTAGATCGCCACTCCGAGCGCCACCGGCACCGCCATGACGAGTGCCAGTGCACTCGACAGAACCGTCCCGAAGAGGAGTGCCGCGACACCGAACACCTTGGTGCCGTCCGGGTTCCACGTCTTCGTCGTCCAGAAGCTTGCGTTGTCTTCGTGGAAGGCCGGTAGCGCCTTGACGACGAGAAACACCGCGATGGCGCCGAGGATGACGAAGACGAGAACGCCGGCAAGCCGCGTTCCCCAACGGAACGCGGCCTCGGCGCGGCGGGTACTTCTTCGCCCCGTCAGCGGGACGACATCAGAGCTGCCGACTGCTGCTGACATGCCACCTCTCTCCCGGCCTGCCACCCGTGTGAAGGTGTGCCGAAGGGCCGCGGATGGCGTCCGCGGCCCTTCGGCGTGTCCACCGGATCAGCTGATGGAGGCAATGCTGGTCTTCGCCTTGTCGGCGAGGCTCGAGGGCAGCGGCGCGAAGCCGAGCGCATCCGCCTTCGCCTGCCCGTCCGTCACCGCGTAGGTGAGGTAGTCCTTGACCAGCGTGCCCTTCGCCGCGTCCTTGTACTTGCTGCACGCGATGGCGTAGGACACCGTCGAGATCGGGTAGCCCTGCATCTTCGTGAAGTCCAGCGCGCCGGCGAGGTCGTTACCCGTACCCGTCACGGAGAAGCCGGAGCCGATCGCCTGCGACACGGTGCTTCCGCTGATCTCCGTGAAGTCGCCCGTGGCACCCTTCACCTTCGCCGTAGGAAGGTTGTTCTGCTTCGCGTACGAGACCTCGGCGTACGTGATGCCGCCCTCGGTCTGCTTCACGCCCTGCGTCACACCGTCCGATCCGGTTGCACCCTGGCCGGACGGCCACGAGATCTGCTTGTCGGAGCCGAGCGTCCAGACCGACTTCGCGTCGGCGTTCAGGAACGCGCTGAAGACAGCCGTCGTACCGGAACCGTCGGCGCGGTGGAAGGTCTTGATGGCCTCGCTCGGCAGGCTCACGCCCGAGTTGTCTGCCTTGATCGCGGGGTCGTTCCACGTCTTGATCTGGCCGGTGAAGATGCCGGCCAGAGTCTTCGCGGAGAGGTTCAGCCTGCTGACGCCCTTGATGTTGTAGATGATGGCGACGCCGCCCGCTGTGACGGGGATGGCGATCGCCTTGCTGCCACAGGCTTTGTCCGCCGCGGCCTGCTCGTCACTCTTCATCGTCACATCTGAGCCGGCGAAGTCGGTGGTGCCGTTGCCGAACTGCTGGATCCCGGCGCTGGAGCCCACGCCCGTGTAGGTGACCTGAGCGCCCGAGCACTTACCGGCGAACTCCGCCGCCCACTGCTGCTCGATCGCCTGTTGGAACGTCGAGCCCTGGCCCGTGAGACTGCCGCTCGCGCAACCCTGCGCACTGTTGCCCGACCCTCCGCCGGATCCACTGTTCGCCGTGTTGTTGTCACTGCCACATGCCGCGAGACCGACAGCGAGCACCGCGCTGACTCCGGCTGCTCGAACGACGAGCGAGACCTTCACTCTGAACCCTCCAGGTCGCCGTCCGGGCGTCTCCCGGCGGGCAAACCCGACGCTACGAAGGCAACTTGACCGGCCGTTCGCGAGAAGGTGAACGTCGGGTGAACAGCCTGCGGCTGTTCGGCGGTCAGACCTCGGCGGAGGCGGCAGCGCGCTCGCCGGTCACCAGGAAGATGACCCGCCGCGCCACGGACACGGCGTGGTCGCAGAACCGCTCGTAGTAGCGACCGCAGAGGGTGACGTCGATGGCGCCCTCGATGCCGCCTTCCCACGAGGGGTCGAGCAGTACGCCGAACAAGCGTTTGTGCAGGTCGTCCATCACATCGTCGTCGCGTTCCAGCTCGGCCGCCGCGGTGACGTTCTGGCTCATGATGACGCTCGAGCACTTGGTGACGATGCGGTGCGCGACCTGGCCCATCTCGAGCACCGGTGCCTGCAGCTGAGGTGGAACGGCCGATGCGGGATAGCGCCGCCGAGCCACCTTGGCGATGTGAACGGCCATGTCACCCATGCGCTCGATGTCGGCCACCATGCGCAGGCTGGTGATGATCGCGCGCAAGTCGCGGGCGACCGGCTGCTGCCGCGCAAGAAGCTCCAACGCACGGTTCTCGATGTCGGCGTACAGCTCGTCGATCGCGGCGTCGCCGGAGATGACCGACTCGGCGGCCTGAAGGTCAGCGTCGAGTAGCGCCTGTGTCGCCTGGTTGATGGCGCGCCCGGCCAGGCGGGTGATGTCCACGAGCGACGCCGTGATGGCGTCGAGATCGTCGTGATACTGGTCGCGCACCGGACCTCCCAGGTGTCGTCGACGCAGCGTAACTTTTTCGGTCCGCCTGCTCGCCGCCGCGAACGTGAACATTGCGTGATGAAGCGGTGAACGCTCCGCTGCTCAACGGCTGGAACGACCGCGGATACCTATCATGAACGCGTGGCGGTGACCGCCGCGCTGGTCGCGGGCTTCGTGCTCGGAACGGCCGTGACCGTCCTCTTCGTACGAAGTCGCCGGTCTCGTCCGGCGAGCGTGCCCCTTGTCGCCGAGCCTCGCTCGCCGTCGCTGCCGGACCCGCTGCTGCAGCTGCTGACGTCTGCCGTCGTGCAAGTCGACGTCAACGGTGACGTCCGGACCGCCAACGCGGCCGCAAGGTCGTTGGGGCTGGTCCGTGGTCTACGACTGTGCGGAGACGTGCTCGAGCATCTGACCCGGGATGCGCGGCTCCAGCAGACGGAGCTGACGCGCGAGCTCACCATCGAGGTGGGTGAACCGCCGCGTCGCGGCGTCAAGGTCCGCGCACGTGCTCGTCCCATGGGTGATGGGCTGGTCGGACTCCTCGTCGACGACCTCAGCGAGGCGACGAGGGTCGAGAACATGCGCCGGGACTTCGTCGCGAACGTGGGGCACGAGATCAAGACGCCGGTGGGCGCACTCACGCTTCTTGCCGAAGCGGCGCTCGACGCCGCCGACGACCCGGTCGCGACGAAGCGGTTCCTCGGCCGGATCCAGCACGAGGCGAGCCGTCTAGCGAGGCTCGTCCAGGAGCTTCTCGACCTCTCCAGGGTGCAGGGAGGCGAGCCGCTTGCCGCCGACCCCGTGGCCGTCGACGGGGTGATCGAGGAGGCGGTCGACCGCAGCCACGCTGCCGCGGAGGCGAAACAGATCAGCATCGTCCGCAGTGGGGATGCCGGCGTTGTCGTGTCCGGCGACGGCTCACAGCTCGTGACGGCGCTGGTCAATCTGCTGGACAACGCCGTCTCCTACAGCCATCCGGCGACGAGGATCACCGTGACCGTGCACGAACGCGACGGCTGGGTCGACATCGCCGTGAAGGACGAGGGGATCGGCATCGCGGACAGCGACAGAGATCGGATCTTCGAGCGGTTCTACCGCGTCGACCCCGCACGCTCGCGCGAGACCGGCGGCACGGGGTTGGGCCTGTCCATCGTCAAGCACGTCGTGAGCAACCACGGTGGCGTGGTGTCCGTCTGGAGTGAAGTCGGGACCGGCAGCACGTTCACGATCTCGCTGCCGACGTCGACCCGTCCTTCGGTGTCGTCGGGCGCAGACTCCGATCCGCGACCGGTCGGGGTGGCCAGCTCGTGACGCGCATCCTCGTGGTCGAGGACGAGGAGTCCTTCTCCGACGCGCTTTCCTACATGCTCCGCAAGGAGGGCTTCGAGGTCACGGTGGCGGGCAACGGCCCGGACGGACTCGCCGAGTTCGGCCGGAGCGGCGCCGACCTGGTCCTGCTCGACCTGATGCTGCCGGGGCTGTCGGGCGTCGAGGTCTGCCGTGAGCTGCGGCTGAGCTCGGACGTACCGGTCATCATGCTCACCGCGAAGGACTCGGAGGTCGACAAGGTGGTCGGGCTCGAGATCGGCGCGGACGACTACGTCACCAAGCCTTTCTCCACACGCGAACTGGTGGCCCGGATTCGCGCCGTGCTCCGCCGTCGCTCCCAGCCGGACGAGTCGACGGACGACGTACTCGAAGCAGGGCCGGTGCGCATGGACGTCGAGCGACACGTCGTGACCGTCGCCGGTGAAGTGACGGCGATGCCGCTCAAGGAGTTCGAGCTGCTCGAGTTCCTGCTCCGCAACGCAGGGCGAGTCCTCACGAGGAGCCAGCTCATCGACCGGATCTGGGGCACCGACTACGTCGGCGACACCAAGACGCTCGACGTGCACGTGAAACGGCTGCGGGCCAAGATCGAACCCGTGCCCGCAGAGCCGAAACATCTGCTCACGGTTCGTGGACTCGGCTACAAGTTCGAAGCATGAGCACGCCCGACGAGCCCGTCCTCCCCGACGTCACCGGCGACGAGCGGGAGACCGGCTGGGGCGACGACGTCCCGAACGAGGACGACGACATCCGGCGACTCAACGACGAGCGGCCGCCTCATCACGACCGCGACTGATCAGGCGGCTTGCGGTGATGCGCAGAACGCGCACTTGCGCGCGGCGGCGGGAATCGACGACAGGCACTCCGGGCAGTCCTTGACCGGCGCCGGCTCATCGGCAGAGGGCTTGAAGCGCTCCATCAACCGGTTGATCGGCACGACGACGAAGAAGTAGACGACCGCCGCCAGGATGAGGAACGCGATCAACGCGTTGAGGAACTTTCCGTAGGTGAAGTGCGACTTGTTGACGGTGAAGTAGAGAGCGCTGAAGTCGGGCTTGCCTCCGATCGCCGCGAGCAACGGCGTGATGAAGCTCGTGGTGAAGGCGGTCACGAGTGCTCCGAACGCGGCGCCAATGATGACGGCGACCGCCAGGTCGACGACGTTGCCGCGGAGCAGGAACTTGCGGAAGCCGCTCATGGCGCAGACCTCTCGTCCGGAGATGTTGCTCGCATCCTGGCGCGAAACCCACGCTCGGTCAGGCAACAGGGAGCAAAACTCCGGGGTTGAGCACTCCGGCCGGGTCGAGGGCTGCCTTCGCAGCCGCGAACGCCTGGGCGAACGGGTCCGGCCGCTGGTCGACGTACCACTGGACGTGGTCACGACCGACGGCGTGGTGATGCGTGATGGTGCCGCCGGCCGACAGGATCGCCTCGCTCGCCGCTGCCTTGACCTCGTGCCACTGCGCGAGCTCACTGCCGCGGCGGGCCGGCGCCATGACCGTGAAGTACGGCGCCGCTCCGTCGGCATAGACGTGAGTGAGACGACAGGTGACGCGGCCCCCACCGCACACGGCCCGCAGCGCGCCTTCGGTCGCTTCGGTGACGCGCAGCACGAACTCGTCGAAACGGTCCCACGTGATCGCCGTCTCGAACGTCTCCACCAGCAGACCGAGGAGCACGAGCTGCTCGCGCACATAAGGTGCGCGGACGAACGACGACCTCCAGGCCTCGCCCGAGCCGCCACGATCGCCGGCCTCGACGACCTGAAGGCCGGCATCGCGAGCAAGGTCCAGAGCGCGGACCGCCGACGCTTCGACCGGTCCGCCGTAGGACTCGAGACCCAGCACCAGGGCGGCCTGGCCGGTCGCGAGGGTGCCGGTCGTCGCGGACTCCTGGGCGTCGATGAGCCGACAGGTCGCAGGCAGCAGACCGTCGTGCATCAGCATGCGGACGGCGCGTCCTCCGTCGGCGAAGGTGTCGGCGGCAAGGGTCGCCGACCATCGATGCGCGGGTCGCGGCTGTACCCGGAGCCACGCTTCCGTGACGATGCCGAGGGTGCCCTCGCTGCCGAGCAACAATCGGTCGGGGCTGGGCCCGGCGCCGGAACCCGGCAGCCGCCGCGACTCCCAGATCCCGGCGGAGGTGACCGCGCGCACCGACTCGGTGATGTCGTCGATGTGGGTGAGCCGACTGGAGAAGTGACCCGCGGCTCTCGTGGCCACCCACCCGCCGACGGTCGACCGCTCGAACGACTGCGGGAAGAAGCGCGCGGTCAGCTCATGCGGCCGCAGCTCGTCCTCAAGGCGTGGCCCAGGCGTGCCGGCCGCGACTCGCGCGGCGCGTGAGACCGGATCGACCTCGATGACCCCTGACAGCAGCTCGAGGTCGACAGACACGACGCCGGAGTAGCTCGCGCCGACTGCCGGCTCGACACCCCCGACGACGCTCGTGCCGCCGGAGTAGGGGACAACCGCGACCGCGGCGTCGGCGCACCAGTCGAGGACCGCCGCGACGTCGCTCTCGTCGCGCGGTCGCAGCACCACGTCGGGCGGCGACGCGATCTGGCCGCGGATGCCGCGCACCACGTCGCGATAGGAACGGCCCAGTGCATGGCGCGCCCGGTCGAGCGGAGCCGTCGACGCGAGGCCATGGAGCGACGCGGGCAACCTCGCACTCACCCGGTCGTCCGGCAGCGTCGGCAGCGGAGCGGGTTGCTCCGGCGCTTGCACCGGCAGGCCGAGATGCTCCGCGACGATCGGCGCCATCGCCTCCAGGTCGGACCGTCGGGGCTCGTCGGCGGGGTCGCGCGACCAGCCCCAGACGGGATAGGTGGACTCGGTCATGGCCGCAGCAACGCCAGGCTCAGCCGCGTGCCCACCGAAGCGGCGGCCAACGCGGCGGCCTGGGCACGGTCGGCGGCCACCACCACCAGCCCGCCACCGTCGCCGGCAACGCTTGCCCGCGCGGGCACCGCGACGACCCGCACTGCCGATGCGACGGTCACCGGTCGCGAGCCCGCCCGGCCCGACACGGGGTCACCCACGGACAGCACGTCGACGACGTCCCCGGGATGCACCAGGGCGGCGGCCGCAGATCCGTCGGCCACCCGAACCGGTACGGCGACCAGGCCCGGCTCGGGTAGCGCTGTCAGCAGTGTGGGACCCAGCAGCCGCACGTCGGTCAGCGGCTCGCCGCGCCGCATCGGCGCGGCGAGCAACCGGCCGACGACCTGGATCTGCGCGCGCAGAGCGCCGGCCGGAACGGTCGCGACGGGAAGAGCGACCGTCCGCAGGTCGTGAGGAGTCAGCGGGCTGCCACCGGACAGGTCGTGGGCAGCGACCCACACGGCGACGGTCCGCTCCGCAGGTGGCGCGACCGCCTTGACAGCGGCGAGCACCGCGACGCCCGCGCAGAGAGCGGCCAGCAGCCGTCGCGGCCCACCGGTCGCGATCAGGATGCGGTCCGTGAGATCCCGCAGCCGGGAGTCGTCCATCGGCTCACCCCCAAGACGTGGGCGACCCTAGTGCGCGGTCGGCGACCGGCGTCCCGCCCCGGCGGCGGCTGTGGACGAGGAGGTCAGGCGACCTTGTCCGAGCTGCCCGACTTCTTGTCTCCCGAGCCACCGGTGGTCGGGGTGCTGTCGGAGGAGCCGCTCGAGGAGCCGGCCGGGCTGCTGTCGGACTTCGCCGAGGACGAGGACGACGAGGACGACGAGGACGACGAGGTGCTCGTGCTGCGGCTGTCGGTCTTGTAGAAGCCCGACCCCTTGAACACGACGCCGACCGGCGAGAACACCTTGCGGAGTGCGCCGCCACAGCTGGGGCACTCGGTCAGTGGGTCGTCGGAGAACTTCTGCACGGCCTCCAGGCGCTCACCGCAGCTCGTGCAGGCGTACTGGTAGGTCGGCATCCGTCCCCTCCGGTGGGCGCTGGCACTCAAAGGTATCGACTGCTAATGATGCGCCCTGAAGAGGCTTTGGGCAACTTCCGGACTCAGCAGCCGGCGACGACCGACAGCAGGTCGGTCATGTCACCGGACTTGAGCACCGTGCGGTCGGCACCGAGCTCGTCGGCGAGCTCGAGATGGCTCGGCGACGCCGAGTAGGCGACGACACACGGCCGTTCCTCGGCGTCGCAGTCGCTCAGCGCGCGCAGCACGTCGGCGCCGTTGGTGCCCGGCATCATCATGTCGAGCACGAGCACGTCGGGATGGCACTGGCAGGTCATCTCCAGGGCCTCGCCACCGTCCGCCGCCTCGCCGACGACGCGATGGCCCTCGAGCTCGAGGTTGAAGCGCAGGAGAGTGCGCACGCCGTCGTCGTCGTCCGCGACGACTACCTGCTTCATCCGCCCCGCCCCCAAGCAACCCGTGATCATTTCCACGGTACCGCCGCCGACGGTGGCGGTATCCGCACTGACACGATTCCCCGGTGACGACCTCGACGAATCCGGACACCCGGCCGACCAACAGGGTGACCGCACTGCGGTTCGTCGTCGGCTTCGGCGTCGTGTCCGCGCTGGGCGACGTGGTCTACGAGGGCGCGCGGTCCGTGATCGGCCCCTTCCTGCGCGATCGCGGCGCGACCGCGGCCGTCGTCGGTCTCGTCACCGGCATCGGCGAAGCAGTCGCCCTCGTCTTCCGTCTCGGGACCGGGCATCTAGCCGACCGCACCGGCCGGCCGTGGCCGCAGACGATCCTCGGCTACGGGCTGACCATGGTCTGCGTCCCGTTGATGGCGCTGCCGGGTGGCCTCGCGCTGGCCGCGAGCCTCTACAACGGCGAGCGGTTCGGCAAGGCGCTCCGCAGCCCCGCCCGCGACATGATGCTCGCCCATGCATCCGCGAAGCTGGGCACCGGCTACACGTTCGGTCTGCACGAGGCGCTGGACCAGACGGGAGCACTGGCCGGGCCGCTCGCGATCGCGGCCTTTCTCGGTCTCGGCGGCTCGCTGCGCATGTCCTTCGCGCTGCTCGCCGTGCCCGGGGCCATCGCGATGTTCGTCCTCGTGCGGCTCCGGCTCGCGGCGCCCGACCCGGCGGCCTACGACCCGACGGCAGCGGTCAGCGAGGCGAAGCGGCTGCGCCTCGGCGGCGGCTTGTCCCGGTCCTTCTGGCTCTACGCCGCGTTCTCAGCGGCGACGATGTTCGGGTTCGCGACGTGGGGCCTGCTCGCGTTCCACCTGGTCGCGAAGCACGTCGTCAGCGCCGGCTTCGTGCCCGTGCTGTACGCCGCCGCCATGGGCGCGGCCGCGTTGACAGCTGTCGCGTCCGGCAGGGTCTACGACCGCGTCGGGTTCCGCGGGCTGATCGCCCTTCCCCTGCTCGGAGTCCTCGTCCCGCTCCTCTCATTCCGGACGTCGGTGGCCGCTGTCGTGGCCGGCGCGATCGTCTGGGGCGCAGGCATGGGCATCCACGACTCGACGATGCGCGCCGCGGTGACGGACCTCGTCCCCCGGCACCGGCGCGGCTCCGGTTACGGCACGTTCACCGCCGTCTACGGTCTCGCGTGGCTCGCCGGCGCGGCTCTGATCGGCCTGCTCTACGACCAAGGCGCGGCGGCGGCGACCTGGTTCATGGTCGCCGTACAGGCGGTTGCTGCCGTTTTGCTGCTTCCGCTCCTGACCCACCGGCCACATTTGACTAGCGGGAAATGATCCGGTCGGATCAGATTGCGGGCCCGGCCGCCGGGTACGCGGGCCGAGGACCGTGTGGAGGTGGCCGTGGAGTGGTCGAACCGGGCAGCATGCCTGACCGCCGAACCTGAGGTGTTCTTCCCCGTTGGCAGCGGTGGCGGTGCGCTCGACGAGATCAGCGCGGCGAAGGCGATCTGCGCCTCGTGCGCCGTGCTCAGCGAGTGCCGCGACTACGCGCTCAGCAGCCGGCAGCCGTTCGGGGTGTGGGGCGGCCTCGACGAGGAGCAGCGCCGGGCCGTCTGGGCCGGTCACAAGATCCCCGCGCTCACTCACTGAGGACCGCGGAGTCGCCGGACAACCGGCGGGGATCTTCACGCGTCAGGTAAAGAGGGGCGAGAGCACCGCCCTGCGCGCTGCACAATGGAGCGTCGCGTCCTGACGAAGGGGAGCCCGCACCATGCCGCGCCTACGTGCACCGTCCCGCACGGTCGTGGCCGCGCTGGCCGCCGTCGCGGTCGTGGGCGTGACCGGTGGGGTGGTCGCCGCGACCAGGACCGGTTCATCGACCCACCACGCCCACCAGGGCACCGCACCGGGTGTCGACCCGTCTGCCAACGCGACCATCGAGCTGCTCGGTCTTCGGCACGGGCTGCTCCGGTGGGACCGGCCGGCCAGGCTCGTCGTCAGCACCGGCCACCTGAGCGCGGTCACCGTCACGTCCTCGGACGGCAACCCGGTCGATGGTGTGCTCTCCGCCGATGGCAGGGAGTGGTCCAGCACCGGTCGGCTCATCCCCCGCACGCGGTACGTCGCCCGCGCCGTGCTGAGCGATGACGCCGTACGGACGTTGCGCTTTCACACCACGGACTCGAGCAAGCACCTGACGGCGCTGCTGAGTCCGGGAGACGGCGACACCGTCGGCGTCGGATCGCCGATCGTGGTCAGCTTCAGCCGGCCGGTGCCGGATGCGAAGCGCGCGATGGTCGAGCGAGGGCTGGCTGTCTCCACCACCCCGGCCGTCGTCGGTGCCTGGCACTGGATGAACGCGCAGGAGGTGCACTGGCGGCCGCCGACGTACTGGAAGAGCGGCACCCGTGTCACGGTCAGCTCGGACCTGGACAAGCTCTACTTCGGTGGCGGCGTATGGGGCAGCGGCAAGCACCAGACGTCGTTCCGGATCGGCCACTCGCACATCAGCCGCGTCGACGGTGCCCGGCACGAGATGTACGTCTACGACAACGGGCACCTCGTCAAGACGTTCCCGATCAGCGCCGGTCGCACCCAGTACCCGACGAAGAGCGGCGTGCACATCACGTTCGAGAAGTCACAGGTCGTGACGATGGACAGCGCGACCGTCGGCATTCCTCGCAACTCGCCGGACGGGTACTACGAGAAGGTCTACTGGGACGTCCGCATCTCCTACGGCGGCGCCTTCGTGCACGCGGCGCCGTGGTCGGTCGCCGAGCAAGGCATCGCGAACGTCTCGCACGGCTGCGTCAACATCAGCACTGACAACGCGATCTGGTTCTACAACTTCTCGTTGCGCGGCGACATCGTGGACGTCTACAACACCGGGGCCCCGCCCGACACCTACGACCCGGGCATGGCCGACTGGAACATGTCGTGGAAGCAGTGGCTGGCCGGTGACGCCGCACCGACGGCGGCGGCGAAGGCGCTGCGACCGCCGTGGCCGCGCAGCGTCGAGCCGCCGGCGCCGGGCACCACCACGACCAGGAAGTCCAGCCCGCCGCATCACCACACGTCGCCCAGCCCGACGCCCAGCCCGAGCGCCTCGCCGTCACCGCGTCGCGCGACCCACTGACCGACTCAGCCGCCGAGCCGCCGCAGCCCGCTCGGCGTCAGGACCGCACCGACCGGCCGGTCGTGCGGTTCGACGGGTATCTCGTCGAGCACCTCGTCGTCGAACACGACCGCGACGACCCGCGACGGCTCGACGTCCACGAGAGCGCGGTCGAAGTGCGCCTTGCCCCAGCCGAGGCGGTTGCCGTGCACGTCCACGGCCAGCGCAGGGGCGAAGACCAGGTCGACCGAGGCGAGCGCGTCCGGTTGGACCGGCCCATCGGGCTGAAGCAGCCCGAAGGGCCCGGGCACGAGCCGCTCCCACCCGTCGTACGGCGCCCACAGCAGCCGTGGCTCCGCGACGATGGGCACGAGGACATGGACGCCGGCGTCGCGGAGCCGGTCGAGAAGCTCGCGTGTCGGCGGCTCGGTCCCGACGCCGGCGAAGGCGGCGACCCTGGACAAACGTCCAGCGACGACGATCCCGTGCTCGGCGAGCGGCGTCTGCGCACGGGCGATCTCGACGGCCGGCCGCGCGCCGCGCGCGGCAATGAGCCGCGATCGGAGCAACCGCTTGGCGTCCATGGCGTGCGAGCATCGCACTCGAACGCGATCGACGGCAGCGGGCCGACGTCGGGAAGGAGGCAGCCGTGACCTTGCGCCTGCGGCTGTCGCTCGCCTTCCTGCTCGTGGTGATCGTCCCGCTCGTCGTCGCCGCGATCGTCGTCGGACGCGGCGTCCCGCACGCTCTCGACACGGCCGCGGAGAACCGCCTGGCGGCCTCGCGCGCAGGTGCCGTGGCGCTGGTGCAGGAGGTGTGCACCGAGGCCCGGATGACCGCGGAGGTCCTCGGCCGCGAAGCGGTCAGCACGTCCGCGTCGCGAGCGACCGCAGACGTCGTGGGGCGCGGCCTGGCGGCGTACGCGGTGGTCACGTCGAAGAACGGCACGATCACCGGCCGGGCCGGCAGCCTTCCGGTCGGTGGACAGCTGCGTCCCCAGGACCTCGGCTCGTGCAGCCGCCGTCAGGCCCCCGTGACCAGCGTCGCCGCGATCGCCGACTCCGTGGACATCCGCTCGACGACGGGTGCGACCCTCGGCCAGGCCGCGGTGGCGGTGCCCCTCGACCGCAGTGCAGTGTCACGGATCGCGGCGGCATCCAACGCCGAGGTGACGCTCCTCGCGGGGCGTCGGGTCATCGCCTCGACGTTGCCCTCCGCCGCCGCGGCACAGGTGGCCAGGGTCGCGGCGGCTCATCCTGCCTCGACGGACTCCCGGCATGCAGGAAGCCGGCTCATCACCGTCGCGTCGGTCGGCGAGGGCCAGGCCGAAATGGTCCTCAGCGTCGACCGGCCGCAGGTCAACGGTCTCGAAGCGCTCGTCGTCGCCGTCCTCATCGCGGCACTCATTCTCTCGGCGCTGATCGGCTGGCTGCTGGCGCGGGTCACGACCCGGCCGCTCGCCGACCTGTCGGAGGCGGCCGCCCGCGTGGCCGGCGGTGACCTCGACACCCGCATCGTGGTGCGCAGCCGCGACGAGGTCGGGCAGCTCGCGACCGCGTTCAACGAGATGACCGACGAGCTGCGCAGCTACATCAACGAGCTGGAGACCAACCGTGACGAGCTGCGCCGCAACCTCGCGCGGCTCGGCGACACCCTGTCGGGCACTCATGACCTCGGCCGGATCCTGACCGTCATCCTCGACACGGCGATCGCGAGCACGAGGGCGTCGGCCGGCGCCGTCTACGTCACACAGCCCAGCCGCGAGGAGCTGCAGCTGAAGGCGAGCCGGGGGCTGGCCGTCGAGACCGCGTCGTCGACGTCACGAATCCGGCTCGGTGACGGCGTCACCGGTCGCGTCGCCTCCACGGGAGAGGCGGTGCGCGGTCGGGTCGGCAGCGAGGGCCTCGAGCTGTCGCCGAGCGAACCGACGGCGACCGAGCTGATCAGCGTGCCGCTGCGCGCCAGCGAAGGCATCATCGGCGTGCTGAACCTTTATGACCGCTCGGACGACAAGCCCTTCGACGACCGTGACCTGGAGACGATCCGCACGTTCGCCGGTCAGGCGTCGGTCGCACTGGACAACGTCCTGCTCCACCAGGAGGCGCAGCGGCTGTCGGTGACCGACGGCCTCACCGGCCTGGGCAACTACCGCTTCTTCCAGAGCACTCTCGCCCGTGAGGTCGAGCGCGCCAGCCGGTTCCACCGGTCGCTCGCCGTGTGCATGCTCGACCTCGACCTGTTCAAGCAGGTCAACGACGCGCACGGCCATCAGGTCGGCGACGCGGTGATGGTCGAGGTCGCCGACCGCATTCGCGACGAGATCCGAGAGGTCGACGTCGTCGCGCGTTACGGCGGTGAGGAGTTCGTCGTCGTCCTTCCCGAGACCGGGCGGGAAGGCGCGGGATACACCGCCGAGCGGATCTGCAACGCGATCCGCCGGCGTCCCATCGTCGTCGGCGGCCTGCAGCTGCGCATCACCGTCTCTGCCGGCGTCGCCGTGTTCCCGATGCACGGGGACACGCCGGCGTCGATCGTGCGCGCCGCCGACGAGGCGCTGTACGCCGCCAAAGCCGGTGGCCGCGACCGCTGGCGGATGGCGCCGGACCCGGTCGTCGCGCAACCTCGTTAGGGTTGCGGACATGAGCCAGCGGGTCACGAAGGCAGTCATCCCGGCTGCCGGGCTCGGCACGAGATTCCTTCCGGCGACGAAGTCGACCCCGAAGGAGATGCTGCCGGTCGTCGACAAACCGGCTATCCAGTACGTCGTCGAGGAGTGCGCTCGGGCCGGTCTCGACGACGTCCTCGTGGTGATCGGCCGCAACAAGTCCTCACTCGAGGACCACTTCGACCGGGCCTACGAGCTCGAGCACAAGCTCGAGGGCGACGACGGCAAGCGCGACCTGCTCGACCGGGTTCGCGACTCCACGGACATCGCGACGCTGCACTTCGTCCGGCAGAAGGATCCGCGCGGTCTCGGACACGCGGTCTCGGTCGCGGAGGCGCACGTCGGTCGCGAACCGTTCGCCGTCCTGCTCGGTGACGACCTGATCGACGAGCGCGACGAGCTGCTCACGCGGATGATCGACGTGCAGGCCAGGCTCGGTGGCTGTGTGCTCGCGCTCATGGAGGTGCCGCGAGAGTCGATCTCGCTGTACGGCTGCGCCGTCGCCGAACCGACAGGCGAAGAGGACGTCGTACGAGTGACGGGGCTGGTCGAGAAGCCGTCGGTCCAGGAGGCGCCGAGCAACCTCGCGCTCATCGGCCGCTACGTCCTGACTCCGGAGATCTTCGACGCGCTCGCCGAGACGAAGCCCGGCCGGGGAGGCGAGATCCAGGTCACGGACGCGATCGCGAGCCTCGTCGGCGACGTGCCGGGCGGTCCGGTGCACGGCGTGGTGTTCCGCGGGCGGCGTTACGACACCGGTGACAAGGCCGACTACCTGCGCTCGATCGTGCAGATCGCGTGCGACCGCGAGGATCTCGGTCCGGACTTCCGCGCCTGGCTCGCCGACTTCGCGGCGCAGCGGTTGCCGCTCGGCGACCCCGCGCAGCCGCTGCGCCCGTGACCGCCGCCGGGGGCAGCGAGCTGAAGCCGGTCGACGCGCACCTCGAGGATGTCCTGCGTGTCGTCTCGCCGTTGAGCTCGCTCGAGCTCACGCTCCCGGACGCGCACGGATGCGTGTTGGCCGAAGACGTGACGTCGACATTTCCGTTGCCGCCGTTCGACAACTCCGCGATGGACGGCTACGCCGTCCGGTCGGCAGACCTCGCCAGCGCGAGCGAATCGTCGCCGGTGGCGCTGCCCGTCGTCGGTGACATCGCCGCCGGCTCGACCGGTGCCTACAACGTGCAGCCGGGCTTGTGCGTCCGGATCATGACCGGCGCCCCGATGCCCGCAGGGGCCGATGCCGTCGTGCCGCTTGAGTGGACCGACGGTGGCATCGCCCAGGTGCGGATCTCGCGAGCGCCGCAACCGGGTGCGCACATCCGGCGGGCCGGGGAGGACCTCACGCCCGGGTCGGTCGTGCTTTCGGCGGGGACGCATCTCGGCGCCACCCAGATCGGCCTGCTCGCGGCCGTCGGACGAGAGCGCGTGCTGGCCCGGCCGCGCCCGCGGGTCGTCGTCCTCTCCACCGGCAGCGAGCTCGTCGATCCCGGCACCCCGCTCAGCACGGGCAAGATCCCGGACTCCAACAGCACGCTGCTCACGGCCGCGGCGCGGGAAGCCGGCGCCATCGCCTTCCGCGTCGGCATCGTGCCGGATGACCCGCGGGTGCTGCTGGACACGCTGGAGGACCAGCTGATCCGGGCCGACCTCGTGCTGACGAGCGGCGGCGTCAGCGTCGGCGCCTACGACGTCGTCAAGGAAGCGATCGGCCGCCTCGGTGACGTGCGCTTCGACAAGGTCGCGATGCAGCCCGGGATGCCTCAGGGCTTCGGCGTGATCGGTCCGGACCGCACGCCGTTCTTCGGCCTGCCGGGCAACCCGGTCAGTGCGTACGTCTCCTTCGAGGTGTTCGTGCGCCCCGCGCTGCGCCGCATGTTGGGTGTCGAGCCCATCAACCGGCCGACGGTGCGGGCGCGGCTGACCTCGCCGCTCACGTCTCCGCCGGGCAAGCGCACCTTCGCGCGTGCACGGATGACAGTGGAGGACGGCACCTACGTCGTCAGCCCTGTCGGCGGCAGCGGCTCGCATCTCATCGCATCGCTGGCGCAGGCCAACGCGTTCGCCGTCGTGCCCGAGTCAGTGACATCGGTCGACGCCGGTGAGGCCATCGCGACGATGCTGCTCGAACGGCGCCAGACATGAGCGAGTTCACCCATCTCGACGACACCGGCGCCGCGCGCATGGTGGACGTGTCCGCCAAGGACGTGACCGCCCGTACGGCGACCGCGACCGGACGCGTCGTCGTCAGCGCCGAGGTCGTCGAACTGCTGCGCGGCGGTGGCCTGCCGAAAGGCGACGCACTGGCCGTCGCGCGAATCGCCGGCATCATGGCCGCGAAGCGCACTCCCGACCTGGTGCCGCTGTGTCATCCGATCGCGATCCATGGAGTGACCGTCGACCTGGACGTGCTGGATGACGCGGTGACGATCCAGGCGACCGTCCGCACCGCCGACCGCACCGGAGTGGAGATGGAAGCGCTCACCTGTGTCGTCGTCGCCGGGCTCGCTCTCGTCGACATGGTCAAGGCGGTGGACCCGGCGGCGGCCATCACGGACGTGCTGGTCGTCGAGAAGACCGGGGGCAAGACCGGCACCTGGCGGCGGTCATGAGCGCCGAGGCGTTGCCGGCCGACGCGCGGGCCCGGGTGATCACCGTCTCCGACCGGTCACACGGGGGTCTTCGACACGACACGTCGGGCCCGTTGCTGTCACAGCTGTTGCAGGAGCTCGGCTTCGCCGAGGCCGAGGTCGTGGTCGTGCCGGACGAGGTCGACGAGATCCGGGCTGCGCTGCGTGCGGCGATCGACGCCGGTGTCGACCTCGTCGCCACCACGGGTGGCACCGGCTTCGCGCCGCGCGACGTCACGCCGGAGGCGACGCGCGACGTGATCGAGCGGGAGGCGCCGGGGCTGGCCGAGGCGTTGCGCTTGTTCAACCGCGAGACGGTGCCGACGACCATCCTGTCCCGTGCGGTGGCCGGCATCGCCGCCTCGACGATCATCGTCAACCTGCCCGGATCGACCGGTGGCGTCCGCGACGGAGTCGCGGTGCTCGGTCCGGTGATCGGGCATGCCGTCGTGCAGCTGCGCGGCGGCGATCACTGACGATGCCGGCGCGCGCCCCGGGCTGGCCGGCGACGCTCACCGAGGACCGCGTCATGTTGCGGCCGTTGCGCTTGCGCGACGGACCGGCATGGGTCGAGGTGCGCAAGGCGAACATCGACTGGCTGCGTCCGTGGGAGGCGACTCCTCCGGGCGGCCCGGTCGTGGTGTCGACGTCGTACGCCGTCTTCTGGGCGATGGTGCGCGGCCAACGGCGACAGGCACGACGTGGCGGTGGTCTGCCCTTCGCCGTCCTCTACGACGGCCGGCTCGTCGGCCAGCTCAACATCGGTGGCATCGTGCGCGGGTCGCTGCACAGCTGCCACATCGGCTACTGGATCGACTCGCGCGTCGCCGGTCGCGGAATCATGACCACAGCGGTGGCGATGGCCACGGACCACGCGTTCTGGGCCGTCGGCCTGCACCGCGTCGAGATCAACATCCGGCCGGAGAATGCGGCGAGCCGCCGCGTCGTGGAGAAGCTGGGTTTCCGTGAAGAGTCGCTGCGACGACGTTTCCTGCACATCGACGGCGAGTGGCGCGACCACCTTTCCTATGCGCTGGTGCGGGAAGAAGTGTCCGGCGGGCTCCTGGCGAGGTGGCGACGCAACCGCGGCAGTGCATGAGCCTTTACGGTCGACTTGACGACACACCGCCGTAGGTGCGTGCTCCGTGGCGATGACGTGGCTAGCGTGACGCGGCAATGAACATGCGTCGGAGGAGCCGGGCGTGAGCGCCGTCATCTACGCCGCGATCGTCGTGATGTGGGCCGTGGTCCTGGTGCCGATGTGGTTGCGCCGGCACGACGCGGCGACCGAGTCACGGTCGGTCGAGCGCTTCTCGACCGCGATGCGCACGCTGTCGCGCCGCACTCACGCGACTCCAGGTCGGCGTTACGTCGTCATGCCGCGACGTCAGGCCGGCACGGTGTCCGTCCACGTGACCGGTGCGGCGGTGGCCGCGAGCGGTTCCGCTCGTCCGAGCCGCCCGGCGGCGTCGAACGCGCGCGTGACGATGGTCCGCCGTCGGCGGCGCACCACATTCGCGCTCCTCGGCCTGGTGACCCTGACCGCGTTGCTCGCGGTCGCGGGCGCCTTCCCGTGGCTTCTGCAGGTCGTCTTCGACCTGCTGCTCGTCGCTTTCCTGGCGCACCTGCGGACGCAGGCCCGACGCGCTGCAGCCGTGGCCCGTCCCCGTCGCCAGGCCCCGGTTGCAGCCGCTGCACCTGCCCGGCCGGTCCGCCGCGCGCCGGCCGCCCCGGTTGCCGAGCCTGCGCTTGTCGCGCCCGCAGCCGACGTGTCCTGGACCGAGGAGCTGCGCGCGGGTTCGGGGTTCGCCGTCGAGGTCGAGGTCGAGGACACCTGGCAGCCGGTTCCCGTGCCGCCGCCGACCTACACGCTCAAGCCGCCGGCTCCGGCGCCCGCTTCGGCGGCGTACGACGCGGCCGGCACCGAGGCGACGCAGCGGGTCTCCGACGAGGCGCCGACCGAGCTCGACGAGATCCTCGAGCGGCGCTGGGCCGTCAACGACTGAGCCTCCGCCCGCGGCAATCGGCTAGGCTGGTCCGCGCACTTGGGGCTGTAGCGCAGTTGGTAGCGCGCTTCGTTCGCATCGAAGAGGTCCGGGGTTCGACTCCCCGCAGCTCCACCACATGCCGGGCGGATTCGGACGCCTCTCAGCGATCCTTCATCTAAGCCGCCGTACATTGACCTCTCGCTGACCCGCGGGAGCGCGTTCTTGCACACCCATGTGACCTCGCATGCGGTCAGCGGTTTCCGGCGAGCACGCACGTGGTGCCGGGCCCACCTCTTGTTCGTTTCGCTCGCGGGGTTGGGCCTCGTCCTGCGGATGCTGTGCGAGTTCGCGTACTACCCGGCTGTCCATTTCCCCGATACGGCGGCCTATCTGCGTGCAGGCGCACACCTGACGCCTCCCCTGTGGCACCCGATCGGTTACTCGTTGCTCGTCGACCTGGTCGGAAGGTCGACTCCTTTGATCACCGGTGTGCAGCACCTCGTCGGCATCGCGATGGCACTGCTGCTCGTCGTCCTGCTGGAGCACACCGGACTGTCGCGGAGGATGAGCGCGCTCGCGGTGGTGCCGATCCTGCTCGATCCGATGCAGATCTACCTCGAGCAGTTCGTGCTGAGCGACGTCGTGTTCACCTTCCTGGTCGTATGCGCGATCGTTCTCTCCTTCCGGGCGCGACTGACCGAGCGGACGGCAGCGGCGGTTGGCCTGCTGATCGCTCTGGCGACACTGGTCCGGACGCTCGCGCTCCTTCTCGCCGTGCCGCTCGCTGCTGTGTGGGTGTGGCGGCGGGTCGGCTGGCGACGGATCGCGGCCGGCGCAGCATTCGTCGCGGTCCCGCTGCTCGCGTACGCCGGACTGTTCGAAGCAGCGAACGGTTCGTTCGCGCTTCAGGGCTATACGGGCCGCTGGCTCTACGGGCGGGTCGCGCCCATCGCCGAGTGCTCGCGCCTTCACCTCAGTCCGCCGCAGCGCGTATGGTGCCCGGCCTTCTCGCCGGAGCAGCGTGTGGGACCCAGCCAGTTCGTCTGGGACCCGACGCTCAACTTCTATGGCCCCGGCCTGCCCACGTACGCGTTGCGCAGGAGCCAGAGCGCCGGTGTCTTCGCCCGCGACGTGATCCTGCATCAGCCGACGCGCTACGCGGGAGCCGTGTTGCACGATGTGGGAACGGCGTTCGCGCCCGGTCGCAACACCGACGCCCGACAGTGGTTCGTCGGAAGCTGGTTGTTCTACCAGCAGGACTTTCCGCCCTACTGGCGGGTCCGTGTGCCCGGCTACTCCGGGAGCAGCTCGAGGCAAGCCGTCGGACGCTTCCTTGCCGCCTATCAGCGCTACATCTACGTCTCCGGCCCCGTTCTGCTTCTCGCCTGTGTCGTCGCCGTCGGTGGTCTGGTCTTCGGCCTACGCCGGGGGAAGGCCGTTCTGGCAGTCCTGCTGTCCATCGGTCTGCTGTTCCTCGTCGTGCCGATGCTGACCGTGGGCTTCGACTTCCGGTATGTGCTCCCCGCCATCGAGATGCTGGTTCCCGCGGCGTTCGTCGGTGCGCATCTCCTGTGGGTGCGACTGCGGAAACGCGTCCGGTCACCGAGATGGGCGGACCCGCGCCTTGCCGGGGCGGTTGTAGGGGTCGTCATGGTGGGCGCTGTCCTCGGCAACCTCGGAACGCCGGTCGGTTACGCCTCGTCGGCGTTTCGACTGCCGCGACCCCAGCCGCTGGGGCAAGAGACGGTGGGCGGCAGCCTCCTCCTGTCGGTTTCACGACCTGAGGTTGTCGGCGTCCAGTGCCAGCAGGCCGTGGAGACGCACCACAGACATTTCCGGGGCCAGACCGCGTGGGTTCTCGCGTCGCCCGTGCAGGCGCAGCTGCTGCGAGGCAGTCAGCGACTGCTGACGATGGACAACTTCTACGCGGTCAACGTGATGCTCGGTCACCGTCGGGTCATCGAGTCGCGACCTTTCGTGCCACTCCAAGGACAGCTCACCTCCCGCGTTTTGACGCCGTCGTATCCCGACGGCACGGGCGCTGTGGAGTACGTCGCACCGGAGGCGAGGGGTGAGCTCGGTTACATCGACCCGCTCGGGCACGGCACGGCGGCGTGGCGTTACGTCGTCCCGTCCGACCCGAGTGTCGCGGCGCCCGGCAGCCGATGCAGAAGCCCGGGCACGTATCGGTTGACACCCGGCGGTGGGCTCGTGCGTGTGGAACCGCGCTTCTACGGCGACCAACGCCCGACGCGAGTGCCGGCGGCATAACTGCGCGCTCGCCTCCCAATGCGTGCATGATCGCAGCGTGAGCGATGGTCTGACGTTCCCGGTCGAGTTCCTGTGGGGTGCCGCGACGGCTGCCCACCAGGTGGAGGGCGACAACACCAACAGCGACTGGTGGGACTGGGAGAACCGCGCCGACTCACCGGTCCCGGAGCCGAGCGGCCGTGCCTGTGAGCACTACACGCGCTACGCCGACGACGTCCGGCTGCTCGCCGACGCGGGCCTGAACAGCTACCGCTTCTCGGTCGAGTGGGCGCGCGTCGAACCGTCCGAGGGTGAGTTCGACGAGGCGCAGCTCGACCACTACGTCCGGATGACCGACGTCGTGCGCGCGGCCGGCCTGACCCCCGTCGTCACCTTGCATCACTTCACGCTTCCTCGCTGGCTCGCTGCTCGTGGTGGCTGGACCGACCGGGGGACGCCGAGGCTGTTCGGCCGCTATTGCGAACGTGTGGTGCGCGCGCTGGGCGGCAGAGCCGACTGGTTCTGCACGATCAACGAGCCCGGCAACATCGCGGTCGGTGGTCATCTCGGCGTGTTCGGCTGGCCGCCCGGAACGACGTCGTACGGCGACTTCCGCCGGGCAGCCGACGGGCTGACCGCCGGTCACCGCGTGGCACTGGAGGCGGTGAAGTCGGTGCGGCCGGACGCCCGGGTCGGAGTCACGCACGGCATGCAGGAGTGGGCCGCGAACGCCGCCGGGCGCTCCCCGATGCGTGCCGTCCGCCGGATGTTCGAGGACATCTATCTCGAAGCATCGACGGAGGACGACTTCGTCGGCGTCCAGACCTACACCCGCGTGCCGGTCGACCTGCCGGCCGCTCTTCTTCCCGCAACCGCACTGGTCGGTGGTGTCCCTGCGTTGCGTCATCGGGTGTTGCCGAAGGTGATGCGGCAGCAGTTCCAAGCGATGGCGCACGCCGAACCGGCAGACGGCGTCCGGCGCACGCAGATGGGTTACGAGTTCCGTCCGGAGGCGATCGCTGCCACGCTGCGGCGGGCGGCCAAGATGCTGCCCGGCAAGGACCTGCTCGTGACGGAGCACGGCATCGCGACGAGCGACGACGTCGAACGGGTCGAGTTCATCGAGCGAGGCCTGACAGCGGTGCACGAGGTGATGGCTGAAGGGCTACCGGTCAGGGGCTATCTCTACTGGAGCCTGCTCGACAACTTCGAGTGGGCACACGGCTACCGCCCGACGTTCGGCCTCGTCGGCGTCGACCGGCAGACGATGGCGCGCACACCGCGTCCGTCGCTGGCCTTCCTCGGTGACGTCGCGAAGTCCGGCCGGCTTCAGCGGGCGCGGTAGACCACGAGCGACGCGGCGACGTACTGGCAGATGAACGCCGCGACCGTCAACGCGTGGAACACCTCGTGGAAGCCGAACCAGCGCGGCGAGGGGTCCGGCCGTCGCAGCCCGTAGACGACGCCACCGGTCGTGTAGAGCGCACCGCCGACGGCGATCAGCACGAACGCTGCCACTCCGACTCCGTGCAACAGCTGCGGCACGATGACGCCGGCGGCCCAGCCGAGACCGAGGTAGAACGGGACGTAGAGCCAGCGCGGCGCATCGACCCACAGCAGCCGGAACGCGACGCCGACCGCGGCGACGCCCCACACCGCCGACAGCACGGCGATGCGTTCGGCACCGCGCAAGGCGAGCAGCGCGAACAGCGTGTACGTGCCGGCGATGAGAAGGAAGATGTTCGCGTGGTCGGCGCGCTTGAGCCATCGCTCGGTGCGCGGCGACCAGTTGCCCCGGTGGTAGATCGCACTGGTCGTGAAGAGCACGAACGCGGTGCCGCCGAAGACCATTGCGGCCGCTCGCGCCGACCAGGTCGGCGCCAGCACGGCCAGGACGACTGCGGAGACCAGAGCGATCGGCGACGTACCGGCGTGCAGCCAGCCGCGCAGCCGCGGCTTCACGTACGCCGCCGCCGTCGCGGCCATGTCGCGGGGATCGTTCGCCATCACGGCCCACGGTAGTCCGAGCCGACGCGCACCGGGCATGCTGCCTACATGCAGCTTCGAGTGTTCACCGAACCGCAACAGGGCGCGACCTACGACGACCTGCTGCGGGTGGCGAAGGCGACCGAAGAGCTCGGTTTCGACGCCTTCTTCCGTTCCGACCACTACAAGCGGATCGGACCCGGCGACCCCGGCCCGGGATCGACCGACGCCTGGGTGACGCTCGGTGCGCTCGCCCGCGAGACCTCGCGGATCAGGTTGGGCACCTTGCTGTCGCCGGTGACGTTCCGGCTGCCCGGGCCGCTCGCGATCAGCGTCGCGCAGGTCGACGAGATGAGCAGCGGTCGCGTCGAGCTCGGACTCGGCACCGGGTGGTTCGGCGAGGAGCACACCGCCTACGGCATCCCGTTCCACACCACCGGTGAGCGCTTCGAGCGGCTGGCCGAACAGCTCGCGATCGTCACCGGTCTCTGGGACACCCCGTCCGGCGCGACGTTCAGCTATCAGGGCAAGCACTACACCGTGCAGGACTCCCCGGGTCTGCCCAAACCGCGACAGCGGCCACGGCCGCCGATCGTCATCGGGGGACACGGGCATCGACGGACGCCGGCGCTCGCGGCGGAGTACGCCGACGAGTTCAACATCCCGTTCCCGGACAAGGTCGCCACCGCGGCCGCCCAGTTCGACCGGGTCCGGCGGGCGTGCACCGACGCCGGACGTGACCCCGCGAGCATCCGGCTGTCCGCCGCTCTGGTGCTCTGCTGCGGCCGCGACGACGCCGAGGTGAAGCGCCGGGCCGACGCGATCGGCCAGTCGCAGGACCACCTGCGCGGTGGCCAGGCTGCCGGGACGGTCGCCGAGGTCGTCGACCGGATCGGCGAGTACGCCGATGCAGGGGCGACGCGGATCTACCTGCAGACCCTCGACCTCGGTGACCTGGACCACCTCGAGCTGGTTGCGAGCGAGGTGCAGTCGCAGGTCTGACAGTGGTGGCCAGCCGGTGACCAGCAAAGCTTCAGATTGTGTTCAGCCCTGTCGTCGATGCTGTCGTCGCACCGGAAAGCAGAGGACGAGGACATGAGCGACAACGAGCTGTTCTGGCCGTCGTGGGGCGACGACCCCCGCGACACCGCGAGCCGCCCGACGACGCCCATCGCGACGCATGCCGATCCGTCGCAGTCCTTCGGTCCGTACCTCTCCGGTGAGCCGCAGACGCCGGTACGCCGCCGACCCCTGTGGTTGGCCCCCGCGGCCGCTGCCGGCGCTGCGGCGCTCATCTTCGGAGGCGTAGGAGTCGGCGTCGGTGCCGCTCTCGGCCACAACAACGGCACGACCACGAGCGACAACGGCTTCACCGTCGGGGACACGCCGGTGCCTGCGTCGGACAGCAGTCCGCGATCCTTCGCGGCCATCGCTGCCAAGGTTCTGCCGTCGGTCGTCTCGATCAACGTTCGGGGCAGCCAGCAGTCCGACACCGGCTCCGGCGTCGTCCTGCGTTCGGACGGCTACGTCCTGACGAACAACCACGTCGTGGCCGCCGCCGCGAACGGGGGCACCGTCTCGGTGGTGTTCAACGACGGAACGACGGCCAACGCACGGATCGTCGGCACCGACCAGGAGGACGACCTCGCCGTCATCAAGGTGGCGAAGACCGGCTTGCCCGCGGCAACCCTCGGCTCATCGTCCGCCGTGCGCGTCGGTGACTCCGTCCTCGCAGTCGGTTCGCCGCTCGGCCTGACAGGAACCGTGACGGCCGGCATCGTCTCCGCACTCAACCGACCGGTCGACACCACGCAGGACCAGCAGCAGCCGACCGACCCGTTCGGGTTCCAGCAGCAGCAGCAGCCGTCGACGACGACGGTGATCAGCGCGATCCAGACGGACGCGGCCATCAACCCGGGCAACAGCGGCGGGCCGCTGCTCAACGCCGCGGGCCAGGTCATCGGCATCAACAGCGCCATCGCGTCGACCGGTTCGGTCGGCGGGCAGGCCGGCAACATCGGGGTCGGCTTCGCCATCCCGATCGACCAGGCCCGGATCATCGCCGGTGAGCTCATCAAGAACGGGAAGGCCTCGCACCCGCTCATGGGCGTCGTTCTCGCCGATGCGACCGACAGCGCCGGCAACGCCCTTGCTCGGGTGCAGTCGACCACGGCCGGTGGGCCGGCGGCCAAGGCCGGGATCAAGGTGGGCGACGTCATCGTCGCCGTAGCGGGACAGCGCACGGCAGGTGCGGACGCGGTCATCGCGGCGATCCGCCTCCACCAGCCCGGGCAGCGGGTCAGCGTGACCGTCGAGCGGCAGGGCAGCCAGCACACGGTGACCGTGACGCTCGCCGACGCCGCTACTGCCGTGTCACGCTGATGTCATGAACTCCGGGGCCGCCGAGGTGCTCGTCGTCGACGACGACCCGCAGCTGCGCGAGGCACTCACCCGGGCGCTCCAGCTCGACGGCTACCAGGTCGCCACCGCCTCCAACGGCGCGCAGGCGCTCGACTCGCTCAGCCGGCACCGGCCGGACCTGATGGTGCTCGACGTGATGATGCCGTACGTCGGTGGCCTGGACGTCTGTCGGACACTTCGGCAACGCCGCGACAAGCTGCCGATCCTCGTTCTCACCGCCCGCGACGAGGTCGGCGACCGCGTCGCCGGACTCGACGCCGGGGCCGACGACTACCTCACCAAGCCGTTCGCCCTGGAGGAGCTGCGTGCGCGCATCCGCGCCCTGCTCCGTCGCACGTCCTCCGAGGAAGAGGACGACTTGGGTCCGATGCGCTACGACGACCTCGTGCTGGACCCCGCCGGGCGGGTCGTGCACCGCGGCGAGCGAAGCATCGACCTGACCCGCACGGAGTTCGCGTTGCTCGAGCTGTTCATGCGCAACCCCGAGCGCGCGCTCGCGCGCGACGTCATCATGGATCGCGTGTGGGGCTGGGAGTCCGAGCCGACGAGCAACTCGCTCGAGGTGTTCATCGGCTATCTCCGGCGCAAGACGGAGAGCGGTGGCGAGCCCCGGTTGATCCACACGGTGCGCGGCGTCGGCTACGTGCTGCGGGCCGAGGGGTGAACATCGACGGCGCGCAGCTGTCACCGCTGCGCCGGATCGACAGTCACTGGCATGACCTGCCGCTGCGCACCCGCCTGACAACCGGTGCGTCGATCGCCGCGACCGCCGTCATCATCGCGGTCATCGCCGTTGCATACGTGACTGTGCGCCACGAGCTCCGCACCAACATCGACAGCCAGCTGCGCCACCAGGCCAACGAGGTGCAGGTGGACACGCAGTTCAACCCGTTGAGCGGCGCGCGCAGCTACCGCGTCAACACCGGCGTCGGCGACATCCAGAGTCTGCTCCAGGTCATCGACTCCAACGGCACGCGAGCCCGCGGTGGCGACGTACTGCCGGTGACGGCAAGCGACGTGCGGGTGGCGCGGTCCGGCGGCTCGTCGGTGCACGACGGCTACTACAACGGTCGGCACGTCCGCATCCTGACGACGCCGCTGCCCGGCTTCGACGGGTACGCCGTCCAGATCGCGCTGCCTCTTCGCGATGTCGACCGACAGCTGCACGTGCTGCGGGCATCGTTCGCACTACTTGCTCTTGCCGGTCTCGGCCTGACCGTTCTCGTCTCCTGGGCGGCGGTTCGCCGGACGATGCGGCCGGTGCAGACGCTGACCGAGACCGCGGAGCAGGTCGCGGCCACCCGCGACCTCACGGTCCGGATCCCGGAGCAGGGCAACGACGAGCTGGGACGTCTCGCTGCGACCTTCAACACCATGCTGGACGCGCTGGAGCGCTCCCTCGGTGCGCAGCGCCAGCTCGTCATGGATGCGAGCCACGAGCTCCGCACTCCGCTCGCGAGTCTGCGTACCAACGTCGAGGTGCTCAACGACATCGACCGGCTGCCGGACTCCGAACGCCGGGCAGTGCTCACCGGCATCGTCACGCAGCTCGACGAGCTCACCGGCCTCGTCACCGACGTCGTCGAGCTGGCGCGGGGAGAGGCGCCGGCGGCCGAGCACGATGACATCGCATTCGACGAGCTGGTGAGCCACGCCGTCGCCCGGGCGCGTCGGCACTGGCCGGCGGTGACGTTCCGCCTGGTGACGGTCCCCGTGACGGTCCGCGGCGTCAGCCGTCGGCTCGACCGGGCTGTCGCCAACATGCTCGACAACGCCGGCAAGTTCACCCCGCCAGGCACCGAGGTGGAGGTTGCCCTCGCCGCGGACGGGACGCTGACGGTCGCCGACCGTGGTCCCGGTGTCCCGACGGAGGCGCTGCCACACGTCTTCGACCGGTTCTTCCGTGCAGACGAGGCGCGGGCGTTGCCCGGCTCGGGGCTCGGTCTCGCCATCGTGCAGCAGGTCGTCGAGGGGCACGGCGGGACGATCGAGCTCACCAACCGCCCGGACGGCGGCGCCGTCGCGACGCTGCGGCTCCCTGCGCTGCCGGCGCCGGCGCCGGCCGTCACCGTTCCGCCGGCTCCGTTCGAGGTGCCGCACCCCAGCGAGACGTCGCTCTTCCACTGACCGGAACGGTGACATCGAAGGCACCGAGTGCGAACCGCCCGTGCGGCGCGGCGGGTGGTTCTAGGGTCGGGACGTGGGCGTGTCCTGGCTGCTGCTCGACGAGCGCAGCGCCGCGATCGTCGCGGTCCTGCTGGTCCTCGTCGCGCTCGCGCTCCGCCCCGCCCGGCGACGGTGGTCGGACCTGCTGGCCTCCGCTGCCCTCGAGATCGCACTCGTCTGCTCCTTGTTCGCCTTGTGGCAGCTCGCCAACTCGGTGGCGCATCACCACGTCTCCGGCGGGCTCGCGGCGGGCAGGTGGATATGGCACGCCGAGCGCTGGCTGCACGTCCCGAGCGAGACGACGCTCCAGGGATGGGTGCTCCCACACCACGGCGTCGTCCGCGCTGCGAACTACTACTACGCCACCGCGCACCTGACGGGGATGGTGGTCTTCCTCGTCTGGCTGTGGGTGTGGCATCGCGAGCAGTACGCACGGTGGCGGACGACGATGGCCATCTTCACGGGACTCGCGTTGCTGGTGCAGATCGTTCCCGTGGCGCCGCCGCGCCTCATCGGCGGTACGGGCCTCGTCGACACCGCGCAGGTCTACGGGCAGAGCGTCTACGCGATGTTCGACTTCGCCGACCAGTACGCCGCCATGCCGTCGATCCACGTGGGATGGGCGGTCCTCATCGCCGTCGCAGCCTGGCAGTGCTCGCGCGGGCTGTTCCGTTACGTCGGGTTGGCCCACGGCGTCGCGACCACGCTGATCGTGGTCGTGACCGCCAACCACTACTGGTTCGACGGGCTGGCGGCGGTGGTCCTGCTGGCGCTGGCCTGGCTCGCCGTGCGCGCGCTCGAACCCCGAATCTCGCTGACACTCGTGCCGACATCGCCATTGCGATTGCCCTCCGGCGTCGCGGACGGCACGATGGCCTCGTGACCGACGACAAGGAATCTCCCGAGGCCGAGCCCGCTGCTGACGACACCAGGCGCCGGTTCGAGGAAGCCCTCGAGCGCAAGCGGCACCGCGAGGGTCATGGCGAGGGGCCGCACGGTGGCGGGAAGTCCGTCACGCAGCACGCCGACATGAAGCGTCAGCGCACCTTCCGCCGCAAGTCCGGCTGACCTGTCGCCGCTTGGCGGCGGTCAGATCCAGCAGGGCGCGTTCTCGTGGTGCTCGTTGCGGTGCTTCGCCGGGTCGCACGTCGTGAACAGCATCCGCGAGTGCCACTGGTTGTAGGTGATGACGTCACCCGCGAGCACCGGCCGCAGCCAGGCGAAGTTCGCGACCACCAGGACGAGATAGGCGCCGATCGCGATCGACGCGACGATGCGGCGCGTCTCCTGCCACGCCGAGCCGAGCATCGTGCCCAGCGTCATGGTCACCATGAGCGCCATGAACGGCACGGCGGGCAGCAGGTAGAAGAGGAACATCGTGCGGTGATGGGCGTCCTCGTAGAACCACGGTAGGTAGCCGGCGAGGAAGGTCACGAGCAGAGCCGCCGCCCGCCAGTCGCGTCCGGCCACCCAGCGCCATGCCATGAACACAGCCGCGGGGATCGAGGCCCACCACAAGGCGGGGGTGCCGACGCCGAGCACCTCCTGGGAGCAGGTGCCGGCACCGCAGCCTTGCGGCGAGGCGTAGAAGTAGGCGACGGGGCGGACCAGCAGCAACCAGCCCGCCGGTCGCGACAGGTACGGATGCGCGGAGTCCAGCGTGCTGTGGAAGCGATACATCTCGCGGTGGTAGGTCAGCCAACCGTGGAACACCGCGAGATCGTGCGCGAACCATGACTGCCCGGCCCGGACGTAGCGGTCGTGGTCGTAGGCGTGTGTGCCGTCGGAGAGGAACCACCCGGTCCACGAGACGGTGTAGACGACCAGCGGGACGATGAGGAAGACCGCGAGCCACGGCAGCATGTCGACGCCGACCGCGTCGTCGAAGGGGTACCTCGCGCCGGCGACGCGCCGCGCGCCGGCGTCCCAGAACAACCCCAGCACGACGAAGACCGGGATCCAGAACAGGCCGTCCCACTTGGTGGCGATCGCGAGGCCGAGACACACCGCACACGCCAGGCGCCAGGGGCGGAAGCCGAGCCAGGGACCGCGGGCGGTCGCGGCCCGGATCTCGCCGAGGCGCTCAGCGACTCGTCGTCGCCCGTCGTCGCGGTCGATGAGAAGACAGCCGAACGCCGCGAGCACCCAGAACATCAGGAAGATGTCGAGCATCGCCACCCGGCTCTGCACGAACTCCAGCCCGTCGAAGGTGAGCAGCAGTCCGGCCACGCATCCGAGGAAGGTCGACCGGAACAAGCGCCGGCCGATGCGCGCGACCATCAGGATCGCGAGGCTGCCGACCACGGCTGCCGAGAAGCGCCAACCGACGGCGTTGTGGCCGAACAGCGCCTCGCCGACCGCGATCATCCACTTGCCGACCGGCGGATGAACGATGAACCCGGCCGTCGTGTCGTGGCTGTTCTTGTCGAGCTCGACGCCGTGGTGCAGCAGAGACCACGCGTCGTGCTCGTAGTAGACCTCGTCGAAGACGACGCCCTTGGGACGGCCCAGCCGCCAGAACCGCATCAGCGCCCCTACGGCGGCGATCGCGATCGGCAGCAGCCATCCCCACAGCCGGTCCGCAGGCAGCGGTCGGACGAGCCGGGCTCTGATCCGCTCGAGCTCACCGGCGTCCGGCGACGACACGCCGCGCTCGGCGTAGGTCGCCACCATGCGCGTCATCGTAGGCAGCCGCTCCCGGCGGCCAGGCACCATAGGCACATGCCGCTCGTTCTCGCCGCGACGCCGATCGGCAATGTCGCCGACGCCTCTCCGCGGCTGCGGGAGGCCTTGGCGAACGCGGAGGTCGTCGCCGCCGAGGACACCCGGCGGCTTCGCCGGCTCGCCGATGCTCTCGGGCTGCAGCTGAGCGGCCGGGTCGTGTCCTACTACGACAGCGTCGAGCAGGCGCGGATTCCGGCCCTCCTGGAAGCGTTGCGGGCCGGGGACACGGTGCTCCTCGTGACCGATGCCGGGATGCCGCTGGTCTCCGACCCCGGCTTCCGGCTGGTCGCCGCAGCGGTCGCGGAGGAGCTACCGGTGACGGTCATTCCGGGACCGTCCGCAGCGCTCGCCGCTCTGGCGGTCGCGGGGCTGCCCTCGGACCGGTGGTGCTTCGAGGGCTTCCTGCCCCGCCGGGGCGGTGAGCGACGGCGGCGTCTCGACGAGCTGGCCGGCGAGCAACGGACGATGGTCTTCTTCGAGTCGCCGCACCGCATCGCCGTCACGATGGCCGATCTCGCGTCCGCTTTCGGCGCGACCCGTCGCGGCGTCGTCTGTCGTGAGCTGACCAAGACCCACGAGGAGATTCGGCGTGGTGCTCTGGGTGAGCTTGCGGAATGGGCGGGCGCCGGTCTGCGCGGCGAGATCACGATCGTCGTCGAAGGCGAGACGACCGAACGCCCGCCGCCGACCGGAGCCGATCTTGTGGAAGAGGTCGAAGCTCTGGTCACCGCCGGCTCGAGCCGCCGGGATGCGGTCGACGCGGTCGCCGGCAGTCACGGGCTCGCGCGACGAGTGGTGTACGACGCCGTTCGTCAGCGCGACGGCGGATGACGGGTCGGTGCGGCCGCAAAACCGCTGGCGCCGCGTCAATAGGCTGACGGAGTGCCCCGTCACATCCTGACCGCAGTCGCCTGGCCGTACGCCAACGGGCCACGGCACATCGGCCATGTCGCCGGTTTCGGTGTGCCGTCCGACGTCTTCAGCCGCTACCAGCGGCTGGCGGGCAACAAGGTGCTGATGGTCAGTGGCACCGACGAGCACGGCACCCCGATCACCGTGCAGGCGGACCGCGAAGGTGTCGCGCCGCGCGACCTCGCCGACCGCTACAACCGGGTCATCGCCGAGGATCTTCGCGACCTCGGGCTGTCCTACGACCTCTTCACCCGTACGACGACCCGCAACCACTACAGCGTCACGCAGGAGCTCTTCCGCGGCCTGTTCGACAACGGGTACATCGTCGAGAAGCCGACGCTGTCGGCAGTCTCGCCGTCGACGGGGCGGACCCTTCCTGACCGCTACATCGAGGGCACCTGCCCGATCTGCGGCTACGACGGCGCACGCGGCGACCAGTGCGACAACTGCGGAAACCAGCTCGACCCCGAGCAGCTGATCAACCCGCGCAGCCGCATCAACGGCGAGACCCCTTCGTTCATCGAGACGCAGCACTTCTTCCTCGACCTGCCGGCATTCGCGGACGCGCTCGGCACCTGGTTGCAGTCGCGCACTGACTGGCGGCCCAATGTGCTGAAGTTCTCGCTCAACCTCGTCGACGAGCTCAAACCGCGCGCCATCAGCCGCGACCTCGACTGGGGCGTGCCGATCCCCCTGCCGGGTTGGGAGGACCGCAACGACAAGCGGCTCTACGTGTGGTTCGACGCCGTCATCGGTTACCTGTCGGCGAGCGTCGAGTGGGCGCGGCGTAGCGGAGACGACGACGCATGGCGTGCCTGGTGGACCGAGGGCGACCCGGAGTCCTACTACTTCATGGGCAAGGACAACGTCACGTTCCACAGCGTGATCTGGCCGTCGATCCTGCTCGGCTACGACGGCGGCGGCTCGCACGGCGGCTCGCCCGGCAAGCTCGGCCGGCTCGCACTGCCGACCGAGGTCGTGTCGAGCGAGTACCTCACGATGGAGGGCCGCAAGTTCTCCTCGAGCCGCAACGTCGTCATCTACGTGCGCGACTTCCTATCCAGGTACTCGCCGGACGCGCTGCGCTTCTTCCTCGCTGCCTCCGGCCCGGAGAACCAGGACACCGACTTCACCTGGTCGGAGTTCGTGCGGCGCAACAACGACGAGCTCGTCGCCGCGTGGGGCAACCTCGTCAACCGTTCGCTGTCCTTCACGGCCAAGAACATCGGTGAGGTGCCGGCGGCCGGCGCACTGACCGATGCCGACCGTGCGCTGCTGGCCGTTACCGACGGCGCGTTCGCCACCATCGGCGGCTACCTCGAACGGTCACGTATGAAGGCCGCGCTCACCGAGACGATGCGCGTCGTCGCCGAGGCCAACAAGTACCTCTCGGAGCAGGCTCCGTGGAAGCTGCGCGAGTCGGACCCCGAGCGGATGCGCACGATCCTGCATGTGGCGCTGCAGGCGGTCAGCGACTGCAACACGCTGCTGTCACCGTTCCTGCCCCACTCCGCTCAGCAGGTGCACGGCCTGCTCGGCCGTGACGGCGTGCTCGCGCCCGCGCCGGAGCTTCGTGAGGTCGACGATCTCGACGGCGGGCCGTCGTACCCGGTCCTCACCGGCGACTACGACGTCGGCGCGACGTGGGGCCGCACCTCGCTGACGGCCGGGACCCCGGTAGAGCCGCCGACGCCGCTCTTCGCGAAGCTCGACGTGTCCGTCGTCGACGAAGAGCTTCGGCGGATGGAGGAGGAGGGCGAGGCGTGACGACGTCCGCCTCCGGCAGGGAGCGGTACGACGCCGGCCGCCGCGGCGACGCGCCGCCGCCGCCCGAGCCGTTGTCGGTTGCCGCCGTCGACGCGCACTGCCATCTCGACCTGATGGACGTCACGGTCGAGGAGGCAGTGGCCGCGGCGAAAGCTGTGGGCATCGACCGGCTGGTCACGATCGGCATCGATGTCCCGTCGTCGGAGTGGTCGATGCAGACCGCGACCGACCATGCCGACGTCTACGCCACCGTCGCGATCCATCCGAACGAAGCGCACACCGCGGACGAGCGAGCGTGGTCGCGGATCGCGGAGCTGGCTGACGATCCTTCCGTCGTCGGTGTCGGCGAGACCGGCCTCGACCACTACCGCACCGCCGAGGACGGGTGGCGGCAGCAGGAGGAGTCCTTCCGCCGGCACATCGACATCGCGAAGCGCAGCGGCAAGGCGCTGGTCATCCATGACAGGGATGCGCACGGTGAGGTGCTGCGCGTACTCGAGAAGGAAGGCGCACCGGACAACGTGGTCTTCCACTGCTTCAGCGGTGACGCGGACTTCGCGCGTGCCTGCGCCGACCGTGGCTACGTCATGTCGTTCGCCGGCAACGTCACGTTCAAGAACGCCGATGACCTGCGCGCGGCCGCTGCGATCGCACCTGCTGACCTGCTGCTGGTCGAGACGGATGCACCGTTCCTGACGCCGATGCCGTATCGCGGCCGTCCGAACGCGCCGTACCTCGTGCCGATGACAGTGCGTGCTCTCGCGGCCGTGCGGGGGGAGTCGCCCGAGGAGGTGGCCGCCGCGGTGTCCGCGACAGCGGCGAGGGTGTTCGCGTGGGGGAGAGGAAATTCGGACATTCGGACCCGCTGAACTCACGGGTCCCACTGGGCACGGGGGTCGGCGCGGCTGAGTTGTCTGCGCAGGGAGTGACCCCCTAGCGTCGAATTCTGGGGGGACCGCTGCTGATCGACCTCGGAGAGCTGTGCGCCGTTCACCGCGTGCCCTGGCACTGTTCGCCGTCGTCATCGCGACCCTCACCGTCGCGACGACCGCATTCGCGGCGATGGAGAAGACGATCCGGCTCGACCTGGATGGTCGACAGGTCAGCGTGCGGACCTTCGCCGGCGACGTGGCGGGAGTGCTGCGCAAGGCGCACATCGAGCTCGGTCCGCATGACGCCGTCGCGCCGGATCTGCGCGCACCCGTGCACAACGGGTCGAAGGTCATCGTCCGGCACGGACGCCTCATCGCGCTGAACATCGATGGGCAGGTGCGCCGGGTGTGGGTGACCGCGTTGTCGGTCGGCCAGGCGTTGAGCGAGCTTCAGCTGCGCGCCGACGGTGCGTGGCTCTCGGCATCGCGGTCGCAGCCGATCCCTCGCAGCGGCCTGTCGCTGCAGATGCGGCTGCCGCAGCACGTCGCCGTGCTCGCGGACGGCAGGCGAAGGATCGCCATCACCACGGCGGCGACGGTCCGCGATCTGCTGGACTCGCTGCACCTACACCTGGGTCACCTCGACAAGGCGAGCGTGCCGTTGACGGCGTACCCACGCACCGGGATGGTCGTCGCGATCGACCGCATCAGCCAGCGCACGGTCACGCGCAACGTCGCCATCGCCTTCGTCACCAGGCAGGTGAAGACCAGCGACCTGTACGTCGGCCAGAGTCGCATCGTGAGATACGGCCAGCCGGGCTTGCGGCTCGACACGTATCGCGTGACCTGGCGCAACAAGCACCTCGTCGGGCGACGGCTGGTGCGTTCGACCGTGCGGTCGCGGCCGGTTGCGCAGATCGTGCAGGTCGGCACGAAGGCGCACCCGACCTCTCCGGACGGGCTCAACTGGGCGGCGCTCGCCAACTGCGAGTCCGGCGGCAACCCGCGCGCGGTCTCCAGTGGCGGCACCTATCGCGGGCTCTACCAGTTCACGATGAGTGCGTGGGCCGGTGTCGGCGGCTCCGGTGACCCGATCGATGCGTCGCCCGGCGAGCAGACGTATCGCGCGCAGCTGCTCTACCGGCGCAGCGGTGACGCGGTGTGGCCGGTGTGCGGCCGCTACCTGTACACCTGACGGGTGACCCCGGACCCCGCCGAGCCGCGGCTGCTCGGCGCCGCCGACGTGCGCGCGCTCGCGACTCGGCTCGGTCTGCGACCCACGAAACGGCTCGGGCAGAACTTCGTCGTCGACGCCAACACCGTCCGCCGTATCGTCCGCGCGTCCGAAGTCGACGGCGATGACGTGGTGCTCGAGATCGGTCCCGGCCTGGGTTCTCTGACGTTGGCGTTGCTCGAGGTCGCGCGGCGGGTGGTCGCGGTGGAGATCGATCCTGTTCTCGCCCAGGCGTTGCCGGAGACCGCCGGCGAGCGTTCACCCGACGCGGCGGACCGGCTGGACGTCGTCGCGGCTGACGCACTGCGCGTCACGTCGTTGCCCGGGCCGCCGCCGACAGCGCTCGTGGCGAACCTGCCCTACAACGTCGCGGTCCCTGTCGTCCTGCATGTGCTCGAGACGTTCCCGACCCTGCGGACTGCGCTGGTCATGGTGCAGGCGGAGGTGGCCGATCGGATGGCGGCACCTCCGGGGTCCAGGACGTACGGCGCTCCCTCCGCGAAGATCGCCTGGTACGCGCATGCGCAGCGGGCGGGCAGCGTCAGCCGGGCGGTCTTCTGGCCGGTGCCCAACGTCGACTCCGCCCTCGTCCGGCTCACCCGCCGCCCGCCGCCGTCGACCACCGCAGAGCGAACCGATGTCTTCCGCGTCGTGGACGCGGCATTCGGTCAGCGCCGCAAGTCGCTGCGCGCTGCGCTGGCGGGCTGGGCAGGCTCGGCGCCCGCAGCCGAGGAGCGGCTGCGGGCAGCGGGCATCGATCCCGGAGCCCGAGGGGAGGCGCTCGACGTCACGGCGTTCGCGCGGCTGGCCGAGCAGACGACCCGCCGTACGATCGACGGGTGAGGTGCCTGCGCTGAACGACGAGACGGTGACACCGATCCCGTTGCGTCCGTCCACGCACGCGGTAACCGTGCGAGTGCCGGCGAAGGTCAACCTGCACCTGTCCGTCGGCGGTCTGCGGCGAGACTCCTTTCACGAGCTCGTGACCGTCTACCACGCGCTCTCGCTCTACGACGAGGTCGTCGTGGAACCGGCGGATGGCCTCGAGATCGTGGCCGTCGGAGAAGGCGCCGCGCAGGTCCCGCTGGATGCAGAGAACCTTGCGGCGCGAGCCGTGCGGGCAGTCGCGGCGTTGCAGGGCCGGGAGCCGGCGGTGCGCGTGACCATCCGCAAGGGCATCCCCGTCGCCGGTGGCATGGGCGGCGGCAGCGCCGACGCCGCCGCGGCGCTGGTCGCCGCGGACGCGTTGTGGGGCGCGGAGCTCGACCGGGTGACGCTCGAAGGACTGGCTGCCGGTCTCGGCAGTGACGTCGCGTTCCTGCTGCACGGCGGCACTGCACTGGGCACCGGTCGGGGCGAGCGGATCTCGCCGGTGTTGTCGACCGGCGACTACCACTGGGTGCTGGCCGTGGCCGACGCCGGGCTGTCGACGCCGACGGTCTACGCCGAGCTCGACCGGCTCCGGTCCGCGGGCGAGGCCGACCCGGACGGCGTGGGCGCTCCGGACGGCGTGCTGGCCGCGTTGCGGGCAGGTGATGTGGTCGCGCTCGGCCGCTCACTGGCCAACGACCTGCAGCCCGCGGCGCTGCGGTTGAGGCCGCAGCTGCGACGCGTCCTCGAGGCCGGGCACGAGCTGGGTGCTGCCGGCGCTGTCGTGTCGGGGTCCGGACCGACCGTCGCGCTTCTCGCCCGGACAGCGGACGACTCGGTGCGGATCGCCTCGACGCTGTCGGGCATGGCCGTGTGCCGTACGGTCCGTCGCGCCACCGGGCCGGTCGCGGGCGCGCGCGTCGTGCCGGCCGGCTGACATGGCCGTCAACCTGGTCAACCTCGAGAACGTGCGCAAGGCGCACGGCACCACCGTTGTGCTCGACGACGTGTCGCTCGGCGTCGGCGACGGCGAGCGCATCGGAGTCGTCGGACGCAACGGCAGCGGCAAGTCGACGTTGCTGCGCGTGCTGGCAGGAGTCGAACGCGTCGATGCCGGACGGGTCACGCAGACCGGCGGTCTCGGTGTCGGACGGCTTGCCCAGCGCGACGACCTTCGTGACGAGGCGACCGTCCTCGGCGCGATCGCGGGCGACCGCGCCGAGCACGAGTGGGCGGGCGATGCGCGCATTCGCGCCGTGCTCGACGGGCTCGTTCGCGACCTTCCGTCTGATTCGCAGGTCGGACGCTTGTCCGGCGGTGAGCGACGGCGGGTCGCGCTCGCGTCGCTGTTGGTCGACGACCCGACGCTGTTGCTGCTGGACGAACCGACCAACCATCTCGACATCGAGGCCGTCGCCTGGCTGGCGCACTGGTTGCGAAACCGTCGCGGTGCCCTCGTCGTGGTGACACACGACCGGTGGTTCCTCGACGAGGTGTGCGACCAGACGTGGGAGGTGACGGCGGGTTCGATCGCGCAGTACGACGGCGGCTACGCCGCGTACGTGCTGGCAAGGGCAGAACGCGAACGACAGTCGGCGGCCGGCGAGCTGAGGCGTCGCAACCTTCTGCGCAAGGAGCTCGCCTGGCTCCGTCGCGGGCCACCCGCGCGGACCTCGAAGCCACGCTTTCGCATCGAGGCCGCGAACGCTCTCATCGCGGGCGAGCCGCCGCCCCGGGACGCCGTCGAGCTGCAGCGGTTCGCCGCCGCCCGACTCGGCAAGGACGTCGTCGACATCGAGAACGCGACGGTCCGCCTCGGTGAGCGCGACATCCTGCGCGACGTCACCTGGCGGCTCGGGCCCGGCGACCGTGTCGGTGTCGTCGGTCCGAACGGCGCGGGCAAGTCGACGTTGCTGCGGACCATCACCGGAGAGCTGGCGCCGTCGGCCGGCCGGGTGCGGATCGGGCGCACCGTCGTGCCGGCCGTGCTCACCCAGGACATCGCAGAGGTCGATCCGACGCTGCGTGTGCTGCAAGCCGTGGAGGAGGTGGCGGCCCGGGTCGAGCTCGGCAAGGGGCGCGAGGCGACCGCCGGGCAGCTGCTGGAGCGGCTGGGGTTCGCCGCCGAGAGGCAGTGGACACCTGTGGGCGACCTGTCCGGTGGCGAGCGGCGTCGGTTGCAGCTGCTCCGGCTGCTGATGCGTGGGCCCAACCTGCTGCTCCTCGACGAGCCGACCAACGACCTGGACGTCGACACGCTCGCCGAGGTCGAGGACGTTCTCGACGGCTGGGCGGGGACGCTCGTCGTCGTCAGCCATGACCGCTGGTTCCTCGAGCGGGTGTGCGACTCGCTGTGGGCCGTGCCGGGCGACGGCTCGGTGCTCCATCTGCCGGGCGGGATCGACGACTATCTCGCCATGCGGGCGAGCGCAGCGGCGGCGTCGGATGCTGCTGCTCCGGCCCGACCCAAGGGCGGGGACAGCCGCGCGGCGCGCAAGGAGCTGGTGCGGATCGAACGCCGGCTGGAGCGGATCAGCCGTGAGGAGGAGAGCCTGCACGGGGCGCTTGCGGAGCACGCGACCGACTACGAACGGGTCGCGGAGCTCGACGGACAGCTGCGGGCGCTGGCCGCCGAGCGGGAGGAGCTCGAGGAGAGCTGGCTGATGCTCGCCGAGGACGCGTCCTAGTCATGGCGCATGCGACATGGTGGCGGGAGCCGGGCACCGGTGCATATGCCCGAACGGAACGTGAGTGGCGATGGGTTCTTCCTGCGGTGCCCACGCAAGCCACCGACCCCGTGGAGATCGAGGACCGCTATCTGACCGGATGTTCACTGCGTCTGCGGCACATGCGCGCAGACGACCGCGACGTCTACAAGCTGACCCAGAAGGTGCGGCCACGAACGGACGACCCTTCTGTGGTCGCGCTCACGAACATCTATCTCACCGCGGACGAGCATTCGCGACTGTCGACGATGCCGGCGGCCACACTGACGAAGCGACGGCATCGGTGGCTCGCCGACGGTCGCGACCTGGCCGTCGACGAGATGCTCGGACGGTGGACGGGCATCGTCTTCGCGGAGCTGGAGCATGACGGGACGGCTGCGCGTCCGGCCGTGCCGGACGCCGTCGAGGTCACTGGTGACGACCGGTTCTCCGGCGGCGCACTCGCCGCTGCGAGCGACGCCGAGGTCGCGGCACTCTCCGACGTCGTGCGACGGTTGCTCGCGTCGTGACCACGGTGCGCACCTTCGGGCACGGGACCGCGGGGCAGGACGAGCTGCTCGGCCGGCTGCAGGCCGCGGGCATAGAGCGGGTGGTCGACGTACGGATCGCGCCGGGCAGCAAGCGGCATCCGCATGTCGGCAGGGACGCACTCTCGCTCTGGCTGCCTGAGGCCGGCATCGGGTACCGGTGGGAGAAGCGCTTGGGCGGCTTCCGCAAGCTCGCCCCGGACTCGCCTGACGTCGCGCTGCGGAACGACTCGTTCCGGGCATACGCCGGACACATGCGCTCATCGGAGTTCGCCGAGGCGATCGATGCGCTGATCGTCGAGGCCAGCGATCGCGCCGAGGCGGCGGTGGCGGTCATGTGCAGCGAGAGCGTCTGGTGGCGATGTCATCGACGGCTCGTCGCCGACTTCCTCGTGCTTGCGCGCGATGTGAAGGTGGAGCACCTGATGCCGGACGGTCGGCTCTCGCCGCATGTGCCGACGGACGGCGTACGACGCCGTGCGGACGGCCTGCTCGTCTACGACGCCGGCGCCTCGCCGTTGCCCGGCGCCGGCTGATCGTCGTCGACCGGCCGGTGATGACCCTCGATCACGAACAGCGTCCCGGCGATGGCGAGTGCCCAGAGCGGCAGCCCCATGCCGAGGCGGACCGGTGCCAGCCAGTGCACGTGCCCGTGCACGTAGAGGTAACCCTGAACGACGGCCCGCAGGGCGAACACGGCCGCCCACATCGCTGTCGCGACCGTGGCCGCGCGGCGCAGCGGCGGGTGCTCCTGCCAGTGGCCATAGCCGCGGTCGAGCATGGCGGCCACGTAGCCCAGCGCCGGGCGGTCGACCGCGATGCTGCCGACGGCGATCACGGCGTATGCGGCGTTGATGAGAATCCCCGGCAGGAAGTAGTCCTTGGCCTGGCCGGTGAAGGCGGCAAGGGCTGCAGCTCCGGCGAGCCCGACGAGGCCCATCACCGTCTGCCGCAGCGGCTCACCCCGTGCGGCACGGACCACCGCGAGAGCCGCGGCCGCGGCCAGCGACACGACGATCGCAACCGTCAGCGAGGCGAACGTGTCGACGATGACGAGCGTGATGCCGGGCACGCTCGCGTCGATGACGCCGCGGCGGCCGCCGATCATCTCGCCGATGTCGATGACCGGTGCGGGCTGCGTCACCGCTCCAGTGTCACCCGGCGCGGTCGGCGTCCGCAGCCCGTGTGGCCTCCGGGTCCGCGTCGAGGTCCGGTCGCTCGCTGGGTACCCGCGTGACGGTCCGGCCGCGCGCGTCCAGAAGGTGGGCGAAGGTGATGGCGTCGTCGAGTGCCGCAGCGCCGGGATCATTGTTGAAGTAGACGTAGACGTCGCTGGCGTCGTCGGGGAAGACCTCGCAGATCGTGTCCGCCCAGTGCGCGAGCTCCGGCTCGGTGTAGAACGGCCAGGGGTCGTGCTTGCCCTCGTGAAAGCGCAGGTAGCCCCAGTCGGCCGTGCGCCACAACGGGGTGATCGCGCCCTTGCGGTCGGCCCAGCACAGCGCGGCGTTGTGCGCCTCCAGGCAACGCCGTACGTCGTCCGTCCACCATGACTCGTGTCGCGGCTCGACGGCCAGCCGAAGCCCCGACGGGAACGCCCGCAGCGTCGCGTCGAGGTTGTCGACGTCGACGTGCAAGTCCGGTGGGAGCTGGATGAGGATGGGGCCGAGCTTCTCGCGCAGCGGCCGGATCCGGTCGAGAAGCATGTCGACCGAAGGTTGCGGATCCTTCAGCCGCTTGATGTGGGTGAGGTAGCGACTGGCCTTCACGGTGATGACGGCGTCCGCCGGCGATCGGTCGTACCAGCCGGCGAAGACCTGCTCCCGTGGCAGGCGGTAGAACGTGACGTTGAGCTCGACCGTCCGGAAGTCGCGCATGACCTGCTCGAACCAGCGGTTCTGCGGGGTTCCGCGCTTGAAGTAGCGATAGCGCCAGTGGCGGTACTGCCATCCGCTCGTTCCGATCAGCACGGTCACGTGACCGGTGTGCCCAGTTTCAGCTGCGGGTGCGCAGGCGTGGCTTCGGTTCGAGGTGCGAGAGGCCGTTCCACGCGAGGTTGACCAGGTGCGCCGCGACCTCGTCACGCTTCGGCTTGCGCGCGTCGAGCCACCACTGTCCGGTCAGTGCGACCATGCCGACGAGCGCCTGCGAGTAGAGGCCGGCGAGCTTCGGGTCGTAGCCGCGCCGCTTGAACTCACCGGCGAGCACGTGCTCGACCTGCGTGGCGACGTCGCTCAGCATGCTCGCGAAGGTGCCGGTCGACGACGCGACCGGTGAGTCGCGGACGAGGATGCGGAAGCCGTCGGTGTCGCGCTCGACGTACTCGAGCAGTGCGCCGGCGGCCTGCTCGAGCAGCTCACGCGGATGGTTTCCCACCAGCGAAGCGGTGACTCGGTCGAGCAGCCGACTGACCTCGCGGTCGACGACAACGGCGTACAGGCCTTCCTTGCCGCCGAAGTGCTCGTAGACGACCGGCTTCGAGACGTTGGCCCGCTCCGCGATCTCCTCGACGCTGGTGCCGTCGAAGCCTTTTGCCGCGAACAGCGTGCGACCGATGTCGAGCAGCTGCTCGCGGCGCTCCTTGCCTGACATCCGGACGCGTGGGACTACCGGGCGCGCTGAGGGGAGTGGGACTACTTCCCCGGTCACTCGGCGGCCGTGACCAGCTTGGCCTGCAGCCGCTCACGTGTCGGCCAGCGGACCTCGGTCGCGAGGTGCAGCTTCTCCATGACCCAGATGATGCGCGCCGTGGAGTCGAGCTGGCCGCGCAGGACGCCGTGACGCGCCGCGGTCGGCTCGGCGTGGTGCAGGTTGTGCCACGACTC
>DASSEX010000029.1:0-15434 GCA_035695045.1 Mycobacteriales bacterium
CATGATGTGCACCCTCCGTAAGCGACTCGTTACAAAGGGTCGGCGGACTAGCCGCTGTTAGTCATGACGAACGAGGGTCATTCCCGATAGTCAGATGTGACTAGACGACCGTCGAACGCGCCCCGGGTATGCCCGGAAGCCAGGACATGTCCGGACACTACGCAGCGTTGCTGCGCTGCTCCATCGCGGCGATGTCTTCGCTGTCTGGCCCGGTCGGGCTGGCCAGGTCGAGGAGCAACGACAGCGGCACACCGGCGGCCAGCAGGCGCATCGGGTGACGGCCGGACTCGTCCGGTCGGCGCAGGTTCTCCATAGTGCTGTAGTTCGGAGGAACTGGACATCGGCTTCACCTCCAACCGGGTGAAACCCGGTTGCTCCCGTCGTACGATCTCCGTACACGAGAAGGGAGGTGGTCCAGCGTTGTATAGCCATAGGACTCGTGAGGTGACTGTCCGCTAGTCGCCGTCTCCGGACTCGGTCTGAGCCGACGCCGCCGCCCGCTTGCTGTAGGGGTGAGCTCGAGACGGCGCCCCGGCGAGTACCAGGCAGACACCAAGCCCCCGGGCAGCCGGCCCGTCCAGCCGGCCCTCGTCCCTGACCTTCGCGGTCGGCCGAGGAAGCGCCCGGGGGTTTCTGCTTGTCCGGTGAACCTCTTAACGATCATGACGTAAAGCCCACATTCAGGCGGCCTGACGGGCTGTTTCGTGGGCTTAACGTCATGATCGTTGAAGGGTCAGGCGAGGCCGAGGAGTTGCTGCGCCCTGCCGATCTCGGGCGAGCGCCGAGGGTCGAGCGCCGCAACGCGGGCCGGCGCGTCCGTGATCGCCAGCTCCAGCTCTCGCAGGAATCGTCCACTTGCGTGGAGGTCCGACTTCGACAACCGGAACGGCTCCCAACCGCGGCGGGCCAGCCACCTGTCCTTCCGCTGGTCGTCGCCGTTCATCCGCAAAGGATCGTGGACCTCCTGACCGTCGTACTCGATCCAGATGAGCCACTGCCAGTAGCCCAAGTCTCCTTGGGCGAGTAGTACGTCGCCATTGAAGAGCTCGAGGTTGACCTCCGGCTCGGGGAGTCCGGCGTCGATGACGCAAAGCCGCACGGTCGTCTCCGGTGGTGAGTCGACGCCCTCGCGCGCGATGGCGAGGCGCTCGCGTCCGCGCCTCACCCACGGCACGCGCACCATCCGCTTCAGCACCGCCTCCATCTGTTCACGCGTGCAGATCTCGAACCGCAGTACGCCGTCAAGACGCTGCACAGCGGTGAGCCGAGACCTCTCGTAGCGCGCGAGGTCGATGGCCGTCCGCGCCGGCGAGGTCACCCGCAGCCCGCGCCAGAGGACGACATCTTCCGCCGGCAGATCGGCGAGCCGGCGAGTGATGCCCTGCCGGCTGCTCCGCGTCACGTCGTCGCGGGCGACCGTGACGTCGATCGGCCGCGACGGCAGCGCCCACGCTTCCGGCCGCCAGGGGTGGCACTGGATAACCGCCGCGGTGGCGTGGCTGATCGCTGCATCCTCACGTTGCGTGGCCAGTGCAAGGCCGCACCGTTGGTGAAGGTCGTCGACCGCACCGCTGGGCAGCCAGAACCCACGAGCAGCCGGGGCGAACTCCCCGGCGCGCAGGGCCCTGCGCAGCTGCGCGCGTGAGGAGCCGGCGGCCCGAAGCTGGGCGGGCGTGACCCATTGCGGGTCGATGACGTCCATGGCGGGGCAGGCTCGCGGCAGAACTCAGCCGGTTGAAGCCCGCGCGCCGGGCCTGTGGACGGTTGCCCAGGGCGGTGCGGGTGTGCCTATCCGCCCATAACCCTTAACGATCATGACGCTAAGCCCACATTTCGGGGGTCAGAGGGCCTTGTCTCGTGGGCTTAACGTCATGATCGTTAAGAAGGTCCCGGGGTTACCTCACCGCCCTCAGGTGTAACGGTCGCGACAGGTCACGCGTGCAGCATGAGCGGGCATGACGGACAGGTGCCGGGACCACTGATGCGTCTGCAGCCCACCCTGGGCGCACCCGCGGCTGCCCGCGAGCACGTCGCCGACGCCTGCCGCGGCCGGCTGTCGCCCGAGGCGACGGAGGCCGCGCGCCTGCTCGTCAGCGAGCTGGTGACCAACTGCGTCCTGCACGCGCACTCGATGATCACCCTCGCCGTCGACTGCGACGGCGGGCACGTCGCGGTCGCCGTAAGCGATGACGGCGAGGAGATGCCGCGGATGCGCGACGACGTCACCGACCACGACACCGGCGGGCGCGGCCTGCATCTGGTCGAGGCGCTCGCCGGCGAGTGGGGCATCAAGCCGCGCGAGGACGGCGGAAAGGTCGTCTGGTTCCGCCTGCCCTAGTCCTGCGGACGCACGGCCGCCGGGCGGAGCGCCTGCGAGAGGCGGTCGGCGATGAGCCGCGTGGCGGCGTCGATCTGCTGCGCCGCGACGCGGAACGCCTCGATCGGCCGGCGGTAAGGATCCGCGACGTCGTCGTCCGACGGCGACGCCGGGCGGACGTAGCCGCGTTGCGAGGCCGCTGCGTCGACCACCGCCCGTCCGCGATCGGCGGCGTCGTCGGACTGCGACTGCGCCATGACGTCCGCGACGTCGACCGCCTCCACCAGCCGCGCGAACTCACGGATCGTGAACGTCCACCGCGACGCGCGCGGCATCATCGACACCGCCGCGGCGCGATGTTCACGTGTCGCCGTCAGCACGAGGTCCTGCGCTTCGAGGATGTCCCGGGAGAGCTCCCGGGCCGCGAACGCATCGGGGACGACACCCAGCTCGCCGAGTGCCGCCAGTGCGTCCGGCTCGATCGGATGCCCGACCAGGCCGTAGGTGCCGGCACTGCTCACGTCGACGAGCTGCGACGCCGCGTCGCCGAGCGAGTCACGCAGCCGCGACGTCAACATCGCCTGCCCCATCGGCGACCGGCAGATGTTGCCCGTGCAGACGAACAGGATGCGCATCGGTGCGCTTGACGAGGAAGCCATCAGCCGCCGACCCTAACGACCTCTAGGCTGCGGGCCGTGAGTGGTTGGCTGGTCACGGGCGCAGGTGGCCAGCTCGGCAGCGATGTCGAGGATCTGCTGCACGCCTACAACGAGAAGTGCGTCGCGCTGGCGCGAGTCGACCTCGACATCACCGACCGCGACAGCATCGAGCAGGCCTTTGCCGACGTTCGTCCCGGCATCGTCGTCAACTGCGCCGCGTTCACGAACGTCGACGCGGCGGAGACCGACGAGGAGGCGGCGTACGCCGTCAACGCCCACGGGCCCGCGCTGCTCGCGGAGATCTGCGCCGCGAACGGTGTACGGCTCGTGCACGTGTCGACCGACTACGTCTTCGCCGGTGACGCGACGACGCCGTACACCGAGAGCATGCGGCCCGCGCCCCGCACTGCCTACGGCCGGAGCAAGGCAGCCGGCGAGCAGGCGATCCTCACGTCACATGCCGACGCGTTCGTCGTCCGCACCGCCTGGCTGTACGGCGCCGCCGGGCCGAACTTCGTCAAGACCATGGCGCGCCTGTCGCGCGACCGCGAGACCGTGGAGGTCGTCGACGACCAGCTCGGCACGCCGACGTGGACGTTGCATCTCGCCCGCGGCCTCATCGCGCTTGCCGTGTCCGACCGGCAGCCCGGCATCTGGCACTGCACCAACGAGGGCGAGGCGACGTGGTACGTCTTCGCGCGCGCGGTCTTCGCGGAGCTGGGTCTCGACCCGGCCCGTGTCCTGCCGACGACGACGGAGAAGTTCCCGCGACCGGCGCCGCGGCCGGCCTACTCCGTTCTCTCCGGTGACAAGTGGCGGGCCGCCGACCTGCCGGCGATGATGCACTGGCGCGACGCGCTGCATGAAGCCTTCGAGACGCTCACCGACGAGCTGACCGCCGCCGTCTGACCGCCCACCCGAGCGTTCCGAGCGTGATGACTCCGCTGAGGGCCACGCTCAGCCCGCTGCTCAGGCCGGCCCCCGGCAGGTCCTGCACGACCGCGAGCACGACGCCGAGCGCGATGAGACCGAGAGCGAACGCGCCGGTGCCGGCCAACGCCGCCGGGCGCGCAGCCGCCTGGTCGGCCGCTTGTCGGGCGCGGTGCAAGGTGCTGGTCGCATGCCGCCGTGCCCACTCGTACTCCGTGCCGAGCACGAGCAGGCCCAGTGCGACGACGATCAGTCCCGGGCCCGGAGCGATGAGCAGGACTGCTCCCACCGACAGGAGCACGACACCGGCGAGCGTCACGAGCGCGCGGCGCGCGACTCGTGCCTGCGAGCGCACGATGAGCGCCAGCGCGAGGACGCCGTAGACGGCTGAGATGACGTAGCGCGCCGTCTCGCCCGGCACGGCGAACTGCACGATGAACAGGCCGAGCAGGACGACGGCCCACCGCAGGTGGAAGCGAAGCCGCAGCAGTACGGCGAAGCCGAGCATCGTCTGTGCTGCGGTCAAGGTCGTCTCCGCGACCTGCCTGCTGTCGAGCGGCAAGGCGACGTGTCCGCCGCCGGCGATGTAGGCGACCGGGAGCGAGCCGACGAGCAGCGTCCACTGGTTGACCTTGCTGGACAGCAGTGCGCCGAGCCCGTCGTCGGCGTTGCCGCGCATCGCCAGCAGGATCGCGACGATGAACTCCGGCGCCTCCGATGCCAACGGTGCCAACCACTGCACGAGCAACACCTTGTTGACGCCGAGCTGTGTGCCGGTGTCGATCAGCGCGTTCGCGAACGGCTCGGCGGAGGCAAGCACTGCCAGGGCCGAGAAGAAGAAGAGCACGCCGAGCAGGGTCCGGCGTGGCGGCGTCGGCAGCTGGGCGATGCGTGCCGGCGTGCCGATCAGCTCCGGCTCGGTCTGCGGTTGCCGGGCGATCTGCCACAGGTAGAGCCCGAACACGGCGAGCAGCACGAGGCCGAGCGCGATGTGGATCTGCCGGCTCAACGGCATCACGAAGCCGAGTACGCCGGCCACACCGACGAACGCGAGCTCGATGCGACGGCGCCTGCTCAGCACCAGCTCGCGCACCTTGCGACCGCGTCGCTTGGCGATCGCACGCAATCCGACGATGACGACGAGCGGCCAGCCGAGCCCGAGCACGAGCTGGTTCGCGCCGAGCAGGTTGGCCGCCGCGTAGTGCACGTATTCGGGATGCGAACCCGCGGTGTATGCGAAGTAGAGGTCGACGGCGTACTCCGGCAGGACGGCGATGAACGCAAGCAGCGCGATGGCCAGGCCGCCGGAGATGTCGACCTGGACCGCCTCCGCCGCCCATGCGAGCAGGAAGCTCGCGGCGACGACCGCCGCACCGAAGACGAACAGCGCGAGGACCGGCGCCGGATGCACACCGGATGCGCGAAGCACGACTGCCGGCATCGCGATCGCAAAGCAGAGGAGCAGTGGACGAACGATCCGGATGCTCACGATGACCCTTCGATGCCGGGTGCCGCGGTCACATCCTCGCCCGGAAAAGCGGCGAGACCTCCGACCGCGGGCACGGATGCCTGCTGGTCGAAGGTCTCGATCGCCTGGTGAGAGGCCGAAGAGCCGGGCTCCGCTGCCGAGACAGCGCCGCCGTGATGACGACTGCTTCGCCGCCCTTGCGGGCGTGAGCTACTCCCCTTCTGCCCGCCAGTCTAGATCCCGGCGGGAGTGTTACTAGCCGCTTCAGTAGCGGACGCGACCCACGAGGTAGCTGCTCGAGTAGATCTTCTGCTTCGTCACGTACGTCCCGGAGTGGCGGGCGACCCAGGTGTAGCCGTTACCGGCGTACAGCGCGACGTGGTAGATGCCGCTCGGCCGGCCGTTGGACGTGTAGAAGATGAGGTCGCCCGGCCGCTTCTCGGACTTGCTGAGGTGCCTGGTCTCGCTCCACTGACCGGACGTGCTGTGCTGCAGGTAGTGGCCGGTCTGCTTGTACGCGTACTTCGTGAGGCCCGAGCAGTCGAACGCGTTCGGGCCGTCGGCGCCGTACCGGTACGGGTCGCCCTTCTGGTACGACGCGATCTGCACCGCCTTCTGCCGGAAGGTCAGCGTGGCGGCGTGGGCCGCCTGGCCGGAGCCGTCGGTGGTGCCGCCGCTGAGGGCGACGAAGCCGAGTGCCGTCATCAGCGCGATGAGGGCAAGGTGAAGCGAACGTCGGATGGACGTGGGCACGCGAGCGATCCCTTCGGGACGCCTACGAAAGATGACCTGTCGGGTTAGGGCGCCGAAGTTGCCCTGCTCGCTGGACGAGCTACACCCCGTAGGAGGCCGAAACCGGACTCCGTAGTGCTTGGGTCTCCCGTTCCTGCCCCGTGCTTCTTCGAGGTGTCACGCATCCGGTGGGCAGGACTCGGCGATCCGGGTGCGCCGCCCCGCCACGTCAGGCGGGGTCTTTGTGTTGTCTAGCAGATTCTCGACAACTGGCATTCCCACCTGCAGTGATCCGCGCGAAATATCGCCGCGGCGTAAGGAACAACTACCTCACAGGGTGCAAAAACCCTGACGCCAGCTGCAAAAATGTCGCACCGGCTGCACCGATGACGAGGACCCCCCTACATGGGTGAAATTTTCGGGATTCCCAGTCGGCATAAAGATGCCAGCCCGGCATCCCAGAAATTTCACCTACGCCAAGCCGGCCCGTCGCGTGCGCCGGTGTGCACAGCGCCACGTTGTCCAGAGACCGCCGGGAGTGGGCCATTCAGCCGGCGGAGCGGGCGCAGGATCGGTCATGACCGACTGGATCGAGTGGTGGGACGGCCCATCGGCGCCTGCGGCCGCCGGCGGGCCGTTGCCGTCCGAGGGTGTCCTCGGGACCGTGCTCCGAGACGCCCGCGACCGGGCGGTGCTGTCGCAGAAGGAGCTCGCGACGCTGACGGGGATCACGCAGAGCGTGATCTCGCGGATGGAGCGCGGGCAGCGCACGAACTGGTCCGCGTTCTGCCGGCTGCTCGATGCCATGGAGCTCGAGCCCGTCGTCAGCGCGCGCCGGCGGCGGTCGGACCTCGAGCGCCAGGTCGAGCGGCTGGCACCGCTGTCGGCGGAGGACCGTCTCGCGGTGCATCAGCTGGTCCTCGAGTTCCCGGCGAGGCACCTGCCGGCCGACGGCTGGGCGATCGCCGGTGACGCAGCGCTCGCGGCGCACGGCGTCCCCGTGACGCCGGCCGGGTTCGACATCGCGGTGACCGAGGCCGTCGCCGCGACTGAGTGGATTCGGCATCTCCGCGACGACTGGCACTCGCCGTTCGCCTTCCAGGTCGTCGAGCCGCTCCCCCCGCTGGTGCACGTCCGGGCCGGCGACCAGCTCGTGCCGCTCCTGCCGCTGGACGCGATCGACCTGGGCGCCGAGGGAACGCAGGAGCGCACGGACCGCGAGGCGGCCATGGACGCCTACCTGCAGACGCTCGGCAAGGCTCGCGGGAGCGACACGTGACCGGCGCGGCGGCGCCGCGTGATGTAGTTGGCAGCGTGAACTACGACCTCTTCAAGCTGATCAACAACGCCAGCGGCAACTCGTTCCTCGACGCGCTGATGAAGGACGTCGCGAAGTACGCGATCGCGATCTCGTTCCTCGTCGTCGGGGTCCTGTGCCTGCTGCGGCTGATGCGTCGCGAGATCTGGCCGGTGGTCTGGTCCGGGGTCGGCCTGGTGCTGACGTTCGCGCTCGGCCTCGCGGCGGCAGCGGCGTACAAGGAGAAGCGGCCGTTCCAGACACACCATGTCCATCAGCTGATCGCGCACGCCCCGGGGCAGTCGTTCCCGAGTGATCACGCGACCGCGGCGTTCGGCTGCGCGCTCGTCGCGCTGCTGTTCCTCAATCGCCTGTGGGGCGTGCTGCTGGTTCTTCTGGCGATCTTCATCGGCTTCGCTCGGGTCTACCTCGGCATCCACTACCCGGGGGACATCGGCGGCAGCTTCCTCTGCGCGCTCGTCGGCGTGGGCCTCACGTTCCTCGCGGCGCGACTCGTCACGAGCCGGCGGGCCCAGCCCGGGGGCGCCCGGTCGGGTGAGGTGGCAGCGGCGTAGCCGCCGCGACACCGGCTACTCGGCGGGCGGAACCTGCCGCTCCTGTACGGCGCCGACCGTCGTCCAGGCGAACATGAACGCCGCAACGAACAGCAGAGCACCGAGTACGTCGACGAGCATGCGTCGAGCATCGGCGATCCGCCGCCGCTGCGGCATCGGCCGATCGGGCGAGATCAGCGCGACGCCCAGGACTCAGTAAGCCCCGCGGGACGCGACGACCGCGGCGAACGTCTTCCAGAGGATCTGCAGGTCGAGCGCGAGCGACCAGTTCTCCACGTAGTAGAGGTCGAGCCGGACGCTGTCCTCCCACGACAGGTCACTACGACCGCTGACCTGCCAGAGACCGGTGATGCCCGGCTTCACGAGGAGCCGGCGGTGTACGTCGCTCGCGTAGTTCGCGACCTCGCGGGGCAGCGGCGGCCGTGGGCCGACGAGCGCCATGTCGCCGCGCACGACGTTGAGCAGCTGCGGGAGCTCGTCGAGCGAGTAGCGACGCAACAGTCGGCCGATGCGCGTCACGCGCGGGTCGTTGCGCATCTTGAACAGCACGCCGTCACTCTCGTTGAGACCGGCCAGCGCAGCGAGCCGCTCCTCTGCGTCGATGTGCATCGACCGGAACTTGTAGACGCAGAACTCCTCGCCGTTGCGCCCGACGCGCACCTGGCGGAACAGCGCCGGGCCACGGCTGTCCAGCCGCACCAGCACGGCGAGCGACAGCAGCAGCGGCGCCAGGAAGAGCACCGCGAGCGTCGCGATGATCCGGTCCTGCGTCTCCTTCAAGAACTTGCGCGCGCCGGTGAACTCCGGCTCTTCGACGTGCAGCAACGGCAATCGCGTGCCGATCGGCCGGATGTGAATGCGCGGGCCGGCGACGTCGGTGAGGCCCGGCGCGACGAGCAGCGAGACACCGGTGCCTTCGAGCTCCCATGACAGCCGGCGCAACGCTCGCGAGGTGATCGCGGGCGATGCGGTGACCGCCACCGTGTCGACGTTGCAGGTCGTGATGGCGTGGAAGACGCCCGCAAGAGTTCCGACGATCGGTACGCCGGCGATCTCGCTGCCGATGTTGCCGAGGGGAGTGCAGGCACCGACGATCTCGAAACCGGCGTCGGGCTCACGGTTCGCCTGCGCGACGAGATCCTCGACGCGCTGCTTGTCGCCGACGACGAGCAACCGCGACTGCAGGTGACCGCGTGCCCGCAGCCGGCGAAGAGCCACGTGCCCGGCATGGCGCCCGAGGACGAGCAGCGCGGTGCCGAGCAGCAGACCGATGACGACGAACCCGCGAGAGAGCGAGAGCTTGGCGCCGTACGACACCAGCGCCACTGCGGCCACGAAGCGCACGGAGGAGTTGAAGACCCGCTTGATCTCCTCGACACCGAAGGAAAGGAAGCGCTCTTCGTACGCGCCGCCGGCCGCGAGGAAGCCGAGCCAGCCGAGCACGCCGACGAAGCCCATCCAGACGTACGCCGGCGACTGCGCGTTGCCGCTCCCGAACCTGGTCAGGTAGGCGACGACGGCTGACAGCGTGATCAGCAGGGCGTCGAGGCCGAAGATGCTCAGGGCGTACCGGCGACGCCATCCGGCGAGGGTCGTGACGGCGGCCGGCTGGACCGGCGCAGCGTTCGCTCGCCGTCCGACGAGGGAGTCCAGGAGCGGGCCTCCGTGGGCGGCGGCGAGCGTCGCGCGAGCGGTCTCGCGCACTGAGGTCTCGGCCACAACATCCCCGTGTTCGTCGTCAGACGACGTTTTCCTACCCGCGCGGCCCTAGATCACCCGCCGTGGCGCGGCTCGGTCAGAGTCGCTGCGACTCGTAGAGCCTCAGGCAGGCGTCGTACGTCGGCAGCAGGCCGGACTCCTCCGCCTCGGCGAGCGTCGGCGCCGCCTCGTCCTTCGGCGACAGCACAGCCTCGACGTCCTTCGGCCAGGGCAGCGCGAGCTCGGGGTCGAGCGGCTGCACGCCGTGCTCGGTCGTCGGGCTGTAGGTCGACGAGACGAGGTACGTGACCGACGTGTCGTCCTCGAGCGCGCAGAACGCGTGCCCCAGTCCTTCGGAGATGAAGACGCCGCGACGGTCCTTCGCGTCGAGCACCACGGACACCGACCGGCCGAAGGTCGGCGAGCCGACACGGATGTCGACGATGACGTCGAGTACGGCGCCGCGCGGGCAGTAGACGTACTTCGCCTGGCCCGGCGGCAGATCGGCGAAATGCACGCCGCGCAACGTGCCGGAGCGCGACACGGAGTGGTTGGCCTGCATGACCGTGAAGGACCGGCCGGTCGCCTCACTCAGCGCATCGCCGCGGAACCACTCGAGGAACACGCCCCGGTCGTCGCCGAACACCTGCGGGGTGCAGACCCACACGTCGGGGAGGTCGAGCGCCTCGACTTTGACCGGCATCAGCGGGGATCTATCTCGAGTAGGCCGAGCAGGTAGCGGCCGTAGCCGCTCTTCGCCAGGTCGTCCGCGTGCTTCTGCAGCTCGTCGTCGGAGATCCAGCCGTTGTGCCAGGCGATCTCCTCGAGACAGCCGATCTTCAGGCCCTGCCTCTCTTCCATGACGCGGATGAACTCCGCCGCCTGCACCATCGTGTCGAACGTCCCGGTGTCGAGCCATGCAGTGCCGCGCGGAAGAAGCGTCACGTGCAGGCGGCCGGCGCGGAGGTACTCCTCGTGGACCGACGTGATCTCCAGCTCTCCGCGCGCGCTCGGCGTGAGATCTCTCGCGATCGCGATGACGTCGTTGTCGTAGAAGTAGAGCCCCGGCACGGCGAAGTGGCTCTTGGGCTTCTCCGGCTTCTCCTCGATCGACAGCACGCGGCCGCTGTCGTCGAACTCGACGACGCCGTACGACGTCGGGTCGGCGACGCGATACCCGAAGACGTGCGCCCCCTCGACGTCGCCGAGTGCACGCAGCTGAGAGCCCAGGCCGGGGCCGTAGAAGATGTTGTCGCCGAGAACCAGCGAGACCTTGTCGCTGCCGATGAAGTCGGCGCCGATGGTGAACGCCTGGGCGAGACCCTTCGGCTCGGGCTGGACGGCGTACCTGATGTCGAGGCCCCACGGCGAGCCGTCACCCAGCAGCCGCTGGAACTGCCACGAGTCGTCCGGCGTCGTGATCACGAGCACGTCGCGGATGCCGGCCAGCATCAACGTCGAGAGCGGGTAGTAGATCATCGGCTTGTCGTACACCGGCATGAGCTGCTTGCTGATCGCCCGCGTGATGGGGTGCAACCGGCTGCCGGTGCCCCCGGCCAGGATGATGCCCTTCATCGCGGATGACGCTAGCGAATAGGGTCGTCGCATGCGGCTTCTGGTCACGGGTGGCGCGGGGTTCATCGGCTCGCACTACGTGCGCACGTTGCTCACCGGCGGCTACGCCGGTTACGAGGACGCCGAGGTCACGGTCTACGACAAGCTGACGTACGCCGGCAATCTCGCCAACCTCGAACCGGTCGAGGACAACCCGAGATACCGCTTCGTCCAGGGCGACATCCTCGACGGCGACCTGCTCGACGAGGTGCTCCCCGGCCACGATGCGGTGCTCAACTTCGCCGCCGAAACCCACGTCGACCGCAGCATCCACGGCGCCGCGGACTTCGCGATGACCAACTGCGTCGGCGTCCAGACGTTGCTCGACGCGTGCATGCGGGCAGGCATCCCGCGCGTCGTGCAGGTCAGCACCGACGAGGTCTACGGCTCGATCGCAGAAGGCTCGTTTCGCGAGGGCGACCCGCTCGAGCCCAACTCGCCGTACTCCGCCGCCAAGGCCGGCGGCGACCTGCTCGCCCGCGCCTATTTCGTCACGCACAAGCTCAACGTCAGCATCACGCGGTGCACCAACAACTACGGGCCTTATCAATACCCGGAGAAGGTCATCCCGCTGTTCGTCACCAACCTCGTCGACGACCTGCAGGTGCCGCTCTACGGCGACGGCCTCAACATTCGCGACTGGCTGCACGTCGACGACCACTGCCGAGGCATCCAGCTCGTTCTCGAGCGTGGCCGCGCGGGCGAGGTCTACAACATCGGCGGTGGCGTCGAGCTGACCAACCGCGAGCTGACCGAACGGCTGCTCGCCGCCTGCGACCGCCAGTGGGACACCCACGTGCAGTACGTCGAGGACCGCAAGGGCCACGACCGCCGCTACTCGCTGTCCGACGACAAGATCCGCAGCGAGCTCGGCTACCAGCCGCAGGTGCCGTTCGAGCAGGGCCTCGCCGAGACCGTGCAGTGGTACCGCGACAACGAGTCCTGGTGGCGACCGCTGAAGAAGGTCAAGAACTGAGGCAACCCGCGGCACGGTCGGATAACGATGCGCGCGCGATCGGCCGAATGGCGGATCAGCCGCAGTTGATCTTGCCGAGAACGAGATCGTGGAGACCGTTCAGAGCGAACAGCTCGCCGCGATCGTCGACCGGCTCACCGCCGAGTACGCCGACCGCCCGCGGGCCGAGCTCGAACGGATCGCCGCCGAGGCCTGGGCCTTGTTCAGCGGCAGCGAGGACGACGAGACGCTGCGGGTCGTCGCGACGGAGTGGTACGCGCGCACGCAACTCTGAGTGACCGGCCGCCGATGTAGGTGAAAATTTCGGGATTCCCCAGTGGCATACATATGCCCTCCCGGCATCCCCGCAGAGAGGGACGCGCCCGGTGGTCCCGGCATCCCCGCAGAGAGGGACGCGCCCGGTGGTCCCGCCCAACGCGGCCCCGGACACAGCCGCGGGCCCAACGCGGCCGCCCCGGACGCAGCCGCGGGCGCGGGCCCGGCCGCGGGCGCGCGGCATGATCGCCCCCATGGACGGCGGCGGAGCATGACCATCCGCGCAGTTGTGGTCGACATCGGCGGCGTGCTCGAGCGCGTCGACGACGACAGCTGGCCGCAGCGCCTGATGGCGCGCTGGGAGCAGCGCGCCGGCCGCCCTGCCGGTCACCTCCTCACCGCCCTCTCCGAGCACGCGCCCGGCGACGCGATCGCCACCGGCCGGCTGACCGAACAGGACGTCCGCACCCTGTACGCCGACGCACTCGGCCTCGACGACCGGCTGACGGACCAGCTCATGGCCGAGATGTGGGACGCCTACTGCGGCGAGCTCGACGTCGCCATGCGCGACTTCATCGCCGGGCTCCGGCCGGCGTACAAGACTGCGATCCTCAGCAACTCCGCCGACGGCGCCAGACGCGAGGAGCAGCGACGTTACGACTTCGAGAGCCTCGTCGACGTCATCCTCTACTCGCACGAGGTCGGCGTGGCCAAGCCCGACCCGGCGATCTTCGAGCTCACCGAGCAGCGACTCGGCGCGACACCCGAGGAGATCGTCTTCATCGACGACCACGCGCCGCACATCGACGCAGCGAGACAGCGCGGCTGGTACGCCGTGCACCACACGAACACGCCGCAGACGATCGCCGACGTCAGTGCTCTGCTCCAGCCTGGCGGACGGGGCGGTCCCTAGGCGCACGGGCCGGGCGGAGGCCGGCGGACCAGAGCTCGTGCGTCTGCACGCTCCAGAACGCTGCGAACAGCGTGATGAACACGCCCTCGATGACCAGCGTCGCGTGCTGCCAGCTCGTCGCCAGCGCGACGACTCCGACGACGATCATCGCCAGCGCCATGCCGGACGCGATGGCAACGTACGTGTCGCGCAGCCAACGCCTGCCGTCCCAGTGCGCCGCCGCGTTGAGCGAGACGACGACGAAGATGCAGGCGAACATCGTCAACGCCGCCGCCGTGTGCGCGTGCGCGAGGAAGAACGTGCGCGCCGTGTAGAAGACCAGCGCCGCGGCGACCTCGACGATCACGGCGGCGGCGAACGCGATGACCGTCGTACGCGCCGGCGAGACCCCGCGTCGCGCCGAACGCCAGCCGACGACCACCGCGAAGACGACGAGCCCGGCCGCGCCGGCGACGAGCAGCGCGAAGATGTTGTTGGCGACGTTGCCGGCGATTACGTCGCGTACGCCGTCATGCTCTCCGACCGGCGCCGACATGCAGGTGCCGATGTGTGTCGTCGGTACGAGCCCGACGATCGCGGCGGCCAGGCCCGCGACGTTGAGTAGGACGTCTTCCGGGTCGGTGTTACCGCGCAGGCAGACCAGGCAGACGCCGATCGCGACCAGCGCGCTGACGAAGTACGGCCGGACCGGCGTGTAGTAGTACGCGCTGATCGAGGCCTGGAAGCACGCGTGATGGTTGGCCGACCACTCGAAGAGGACCGCCGCGGCGAGGCCGACGACAAGCGCGACCATCGCGAGCCGCAGGTAGCGCCACGTGCGGATCGCGTAGTCGTGCTGCTCAGGCTGCCTGTCCGTGAGGCGGAAGCCTAGGCGTCGATCTCCATCTGCAGGTCCTCCGACGCCGCAGTGACCGCCGCCCCGTTGGTGAGCGGCGCGACCATCCAGGCCTTGCCGCGGAGTCGCTCGGTGGCTTCCTGCATCTGTGTTGCTACCTGATCTGGCGCCACCGGCTCGATGTCTGAACCGGACATGATCTTGGTCTTCCCGCTCGGGGGATGGTGGTCGAAACCGAGAGTGCCCGAATTACCACATTCCGAAACCGCCCGATCCTCACCCGTCCGGGTGGTCGCGGTCCGATCCCCACCCGTCCGGGTGGTCGCGGTCCGATCCTCACCCGTCCGGGTGGTCGCGGTGGCCCGTTCGGACCGTTTCGCCCGACACGCTTCTCCGAGACGCCGGTACGGCGCCAGGACCGCCGTACGGTCGCGGCGTGGACGGGCTCTGCGCAGGCTGCTGCGGGTCAGGCGTGTGCTGGGTGTGCCTCGGCACCGGCGAGCTGGAGGTTGCCCGCGGCCTGCGGGTGGAGTGTCACAAGTGTGACGGGTCGGCCTGCTGCCACCTGTGCACCGACGGGGCGCCCGGAGACGCGTTGGGCCGGCAGGGTCAGAGCCGGCGCGGACGCCGCGCGAGCTAGCGCGACCTCAACGGGCGGGCCGCCCAGGAGACGGCCGATGACGACGGCGACGGGCAGCGCCGCCGCAAGGTACAGGCCCACCCCGAGCAGGATTGCCGTCCCGATCGCCATCGCCATCCCCCTGAAAATGCTCGCTCAGCACTTGCAGAGGAGATGTCGTCCCGCGATCCCGCCCGACTGAGCCCGCGCGAGGCAAACCGGCAGAAGAGACTCGGCCTCGCGGTGCGCCGGTCCTAGATCATTTCGACCGAAAGAACTAGTTACCTGAACGGCAGGCGTCGCGTCAGACCGGCACGTCAGGCCGGCACGTCAGACCAGCACGTTCAGGTGCATGATGCCGTGCCAGGAAGCGACCGTTGCCGCGGCAGCCGCCATGCCCGCGATCGCCATTGCCGCCGTGGGCTGCCACGTCCGGGTGCGCGCCGGCGCGCGCTTGACGGTCGACGCTGTCAGCAGTGCCGCGAGGAGCGCGAACTGCACGAACAGCGACGGGTAGGCCCAGTCGAAGTCCATCCCGGAGTGCAG
>DASSEX010000030.1:0-155671 GCA_035695045.1 Mycobacteriales bacterium
TAGGCGAGCATGCGCTTCACGTCGGTCTGCGTCACGGCGAGGATCGAGCCGGCGATCATCGTCAGGATCGCGACGCCCCACGCGACCGGCCGCCAGTCCCAGCCCAGACCGCCGAAGGCGACGTAGAAGACGCGCAGCAGAGCGCCGAACGCCGCCACCTTCGTGGCAGCCGCCATCATCGCGGTGATCGGTGTGGGCGCGCCCTGGTAGACGTCGGGGGTCCACCAGTGGAACGGCGCTCCGGAGAGCTTGAAGATGAGCGCGATGCCGAGCAACGCGAGCCCGACGACAACCAACGTGTCGCCCTTGGTGGACGACGTGAGCGCGTCGGCGATGTCGGAGAACTTGACGCTGTTCGCGTAGCCGTAGACGAGCGCCATGCCGTAGACGAAGAAAGCCGACGAGAACGCGCCGAGCAGGAAGTACTTGACCGCGGCCTCTTGCGACAGCAACCGGCGCCGCCGGGCCATGCCGACGAGCAGGTACAGCGGCAGGGATAGCACTTCGAGACCGACGAACATCGTGATGAGGTCGTTGGCCGCGGGGAACAGCAGCATGCCGCCGACCGCGAACATCGCGAGCGGAAAGACCTCGGTGTGCACGAACCCGGCGCGCACGCTGGCACGTTCTTCGGCAGACCCGGGGACGTCGGCCGCCTGGGCCGCGAAGTCGGCATCGGCGCCGAGCGACCGGTCGGCGATGAGGAGGATCGCACCAATCGAGATCGCGAGAATCGTGCCCTGGATGAACAAGGTTGGGCCGTCGACCGCGATCGCGCCTTCGGCGGTGATGTCGCGGATCGACGTGTTGGCCACGACCGCGATGAGGGCCGCGACGAGGGCGGCCACCGACACCACGGTCTGGGTCAGACCGCGGGCAACCCGCGGCACGAACGCCTCGACCAGGACGCCGACCGCCGCCGCGCCGAAGACGATGAGCATCGGCAGCAGCGCGCGGTAGGAGATATGCGGCGACGGGAAACCAACCGCGTCGGCCGCTCTCGGAGCTAGCGCAGCTGCGAGATGCGCGAGTGGCGCGCTCACGAAGATCCTCCGTTGGTGGCGGTCGCGGATGTCGGGGTTACCGCAGCTGGGTCGGTGTTACCGGTCTGCTGCAAGGTGGCGTGAACGGCGGGGTTGATGACGTCGAGAATCGGCCGCGGGTAGAAACCCAGGAAGATGATGACGGCGATCATCGGGGCGATTACCCACTTCTCCCGAAGCGAGAGATCCGAGCTGCCCTCGACGTCCGGTGAAACAGGGCCGGTCATCGTGCGCTGATAGAGGACCAGCATGTAGACCGCGGCCAGGATGATGCCGAGCGTGGCGATGCCAGCAGCGACCTTGTAGCGGGTGAAAGCGCCCACCAGCACGAGGAATTCGCTGACGAACGTGTTGAGGCCCGGCAGCGCGAGACCTGATAGGCACGCGACCAGGAACGTGCCGGCGAGAACCGGCGCGACCTTCTGCATACCGCCGAAGTCGTTGATTCCACGTGAGTTGCGGCGGCGAATCATGAAGCCGATGACGAGCAGCAGTGCGCCGGTCGAGAAGGCGTGGTTGACCATGTAGAGCGTCGCGCCGGACTGGCCCTGGCTGGTGAACGCGAACACACCCAAGGTGATGAGGCCGAAGTGCGACACCGACACGTACGCGATGAGGCGCAGCATGTCCTTCTGGCCGATGGCCTGCAACGCGCCGTAGATGACACCGATGACCGCAAGTACCAGGACGACGGGGGTGAACCAGTGCGATGCCTGCGGGAACAGGCCGAGGCAGAACCGGAGGAAGCCGAAGGTTCCGACCTTGTCGAGGACGCCGACCAGCAACACCGTTCCGCCAACCGGTGATTCCGCGGCAGCGTCGGGCAGCCAGGTGTGGAACGGCCACAACGGCGCCTTGATGGCGAAGGCGATGAAGAAGCCGAGGAACAGCGCGTCCTGCTCACCGCTGGTGAAGTGCACCCGGGTCGCGAGCGTGCGGTAGTCGAACGTGCCGTGACCGAGCTGGTGCGACGACACGACGAACAGCGCGATCACCGCGACCAGCATCAACAGGCCGCCGAAGAGCGAGTAGAGCAGGAACTTCACCGCGGCGTACGAGCGCCGCGGGCCGCCGTACGAGCCGATCAGGAAGTAGATCGGGATGAGCATCGCCTCGAACAGGACATAGAAGAAGAAGACGTCGAGGGAGCCGAAGACGCCGATGACGATCGCCTCGGTGGCCATCATCAGCGCGAAGAAGGTCGGAACGCTGCGCTCGCCCAGGTCGGCTTCGTGCCACGACGACAGCACGATGACCGGGGTGAGCACTGCGGTCATCAGGATCAGGGCAAGACCGATCCCGTCGACGCCCACGGCGTAGTGCGCGCCGAACTCCTTGATCCAGTCGTAGTTCTGCACGAACTGGAAGCGCGCACCGTTCGTGTCGTAGGCGATCGCCATCGCCACCGCTCCGGCCAGCGTGACCAGCGACGCGACGAGCGCGACGAGCCTGGCGGCCTGCCTGGCGAAGAGCGCGGCAGCCGAGCCGACGAGCGGGACGACTGCGAGAACGGTCACCCACGGGAACCCGGTCGAGGAGGTCATCGGGTCACCCCACCCGCACGAGGAGGAGGGCGGCCGTGACCGCGAAGGCGCCGACGAGCATCGACAGGGCATAGGACCGTGCGAAGCCGGTCTGGGCTCGTCGTAGTCGGGCGCTGGTCCCACCGATCAGTGCGGCCAGGCCGTTGACCCCGCCGTCGACGCCGCGACCGTCGAAGTAGACCAGTGCGCGGGTGAGGTAGGCGCCCGGCCGCATGAAGACGTTCTCGTTGATCGCATCGCCGTAGAGCGAACGCCGCGCCGCCCAGGTGAGCGGAGTCACGTTGAGCGGCTGCTCGACCGGGACCGGCTTGCGGGCCACGAGCCACCAGGCGGCGAGCACGCCGCCGGCGACGACGAGCAGCGTGAGCAGGGTCAGCACGAGCGGCGCGATGGTGTGGGCGCCGACCTCGACACTGCGACCGACGGCGGGTTCGAGGAAGTTCTGCAGCGCTCCGCCGAGCACGAGCAGACCGCCGATGAGAACCGAGCCGGCGGCGAGGATCGCCATCGGCACGAGCATCACGTTGGGCGACTCATGAGGATGTGCGTCCTTGGCCCACCGGCGGTGCCCGAAGAACGTCATGATCATCAGTCGCGACATGTAGAAGGCGGTGACGCCGGCACCGACCAGGGCGACCACGCCGAGGATCCACCCCTCGGCGCCGCCCTTGTCGAACGCCGCCTCGATGATCTTGTCCTTGGAGAAGAAGCCGGCGAACGGCGGAAGTCCGATGATGGCGAGATAGCCGAAACCGAACGTCCAGAACGTCCACGGCATCACCGAGCGCAGCCCACCGAAGCGGCGCATGTTCACCTCGTCGTTCATGCCGTGCATCACCGAGCCGGCACCGAGGAACATGTTGGCCTTGAAGAAGCCGTGGGTGAGCAGATGCAGGATGCCGATGGCGTAGACGCCCGGCCCGAGGCCGACCGCGAGCATCATGTAGCCGATCTGGCTCATCGTCGACGCGGCGAGCACCTTCTTGATGTCGTCGTAGGCGCAGCCGATGATGGCGCCCATCACGAGCGTCACGGCTCCGACTACCTCGACAGCGACGCGTGCGTCCGGCGACACGTTGTAGATCGCACCGGACCGCGCGACGAGGTAGACGCCCGCGGTCACCATCGTCGCCGCGTGGATCAGCGCGGAGACCGGAGTCGGACCTTCCATCGCGTCGAGCAGCCAGGACTGCAGCGGCGCCTGCGCGCTCTTGCCGCACGCGCCGAGGAGAAGCAGCAAACCGATGGCCGTCATCGTGGTCGCACTGGCGGTGTGCCGGCCGGCCGCTCCGAAGATCTGGCCGAACGAGAACGTGCCGAAGGTCGTGAACATCAGCATGATCGCGAACGACAGACCCAGGTCGCCGACCCGGTTGACGAGGAACGCCTTCTTCGCCGCGACCGCGGCCGTGGGCTTGTAGGACCAGAAACCGATGAGCAGGTACGACGCCAGGCCGACGCCTTCCCAGCCGACGTAGAGAAGCAGGTAGTTGTCCGCGAGGACGAGCAGCAGCATCGCCGCGACGAACAGGTTGAGCTCTCCGAAGAAGCGGCGCCTGTCCGGGTCGTGCTCCATGTAGCCGATCGAGTAGATGTGGATCAGCGATCCCACACCCGTGATCAGCAGGACGAAGACCAGCGACAGCGGGTCGAGCAGCAGGTTGGCGTTGGCATGGAACCCCGCGACCGGCACCCAGGAGAACAGGTGCTGGTCGATCTGGCGTGACTGGCCGCCGTCGCGACCGATCAACGCGAAGAACTCGACCACGGCGATGACGAACGAGAGCACCGGGGTGGCGCATCCGAGCAGGTGTCCCCAGGCGTTGGTGCGACGGCCGCCGAGCAGCAGCACCGCGGCGCTCGCAGCGGGCAACGCCACCAGCAGCCAGGTGAGGTGGAAGACACCGGTCGGCGACGCGTAGGCCGGCACTTGGGCAAGCAGGGTCATCGTCGGCCCTCAGTACTTCAGCAGGTTGGCGTCGTCGACCGAAGCCGACCGGCGGGCGCGGAAGATGGACATGATGATGGCGAGGCCCACGACGACTTCCGCCGCGGCGACGACCATCACGAAGAACGCGATGATCTGGCCGTCAAGGGTTCCGTTCATCCTGGCGAAGGTGACGAGCGTCAGGTTGACGGCGTTGAGCATCAGCTCGATGCACATGAAGACGACGATGGCGTTCCGCCGGGTCAGCACGCCGACCGTCCCGATCGTGAACAGGATCGCGGACAGGTAGAGGTAGTAGTCGACGCTCACCTGCCCAGCTCCCTCACGGTCTCGTCGGTGTGCGGGCGGGCGCCGGACACCTGCAGGTGCTCAGGCACGCTGCCCGGCGCGGCCGAACCGTCCGGCAGCAGGGCGGGGGTGTCGATGGCGTCGTGGTCGGCGTAGACGCCCGGTCCCGGCAGCGGTGCCAGCCCCGCACCACCACGGCGTACTCGTTCGAGCATGAGCTCCTTCTGGGTCCGCCGCGGCTCGATGCGCTCGCGGTGCGCGAGCACCATGGCGCCCAGGCCGGCCGTGATGAGAAGTGCGCTCGTCGCTTCAAAGGCGAACACGTAGGTGCTGAAGAGCTTCTCCGCGATCGCCACCACGTTGCCCTTGTCGGCCTGGGCGGCCGCCAGACCCTGGGTCTGGAACGAGCCGAGCGCGCTGGCGAGCGTGACGACGAGGAGGACGGCGAAGCCGAGCCCGAGCAACGTCGCGGCGACCCGCTGGCCTCTCAACGTCTCGACCAGCGAGTCCGTGGTGTCGACGCCGATCAGCATCAGCACGAAGAGGAACAGCATGAGAACCGCGCCGGTGTAGACGACCACCTGCACGACAGCGAGGAACGGCGCATCCTCGGTCGTGTAGAACGCCGCGAGCGAGAGCATCACGACGGCGAGCAGAACAGCGGCGTGCACTGCGCTGCGCACCAGGATCAGGCCCAGTGCCGCGAGCACGGCAACCGGCGCCAGAACCCAGAAGACGACAGCCTCGTGGGTCGAGGTGGCGCCGGCCGCGAGTACGCCGGTCATGCGCTGCCCTCGGTGGACGCCGGCGTCGCGGCACCACCGACGTAGTAGGCCTTCTCGTCGTCGCCGAGACGCATGGGGTGCGGAGGTGCCTCCATGCCGGACAGCAACGGGGACAGGAGCTGGTCCTTCGTGAAGATGAGGTCCTGGCGGCTGTCGTCGGCGAGCTCGTACTCGTTGCTCATCGTCAGCGCCCGCGTCGGGCAGGCCTCGATGCACAGGCCGCAGAAGATGCACCGCAGGTAGTTGATCTGGTAGACGCGGCCGTATCTCTCACCCGGCGAGAACCGCTCTTCCTCGGTGTTGTCCGCGCCCTCGACGTAGATGGCGTCGGCCGGGCATGCCCAGGCGCAGAGCTCGCACCCGATGCACTTCTCCAGCCCGTCGGCGTGCCGGTTGAGGACGTGCCGTCCGTGGTAGCGCGGCGCCGTCGGGCGCTTCTCCTCCGGATACTCCTCGGTGACCGTCTTCTTGAACATGGTCGTGAGGGTCACGCCGAAGCCGGCAACCGGCGCGAAGAAGTCCTTCAACGGGTTGCTCCCCTTGGGGCGCGGCTCGTCAGTCGGCTCAGTCACCGACCACCTCCGTGGTGTCGGTCGGCTGCGGACTCACGTCGTGCACGGGAGGCCCGCCGGAGAGGACCGGGATCGGGAACGACGAGTGCACGGGTTCCAGGTCCTCCTCCTCTTCCTGCTGGACGGCCTTGTTCTCGCCGAGGAACGACGCGACGAGCACGACGATGGCGAGCGGGATGCCGACGTAGGCCAAGGTCTGCAGGCGGGTCCGGCCTTCGTTCGTCAGCTCACGGAAGGCGGCGACGATCATGATCCAGACCAGGCTGGCGGGGATGAGCACCTTCCAGCCGAGTGCCATGAACTGGTCGTAGCGCAGCCGCGGGAGCGTGGCCCGCAACCAGTAGAAGAAGAAGATGATGAGCAGAACCTTGCCGAGGAACCACAGGATCGGCCACCACCCGGTGTTGAGCACGTTGTGGTCGATCAGCGAGAGCGGCCACGGCGCACGCCAGCCGCCCAGGAACAACGTGGTGGCCAGCGCGGACACGGTCGTGACGTTGATGTACTCCGCGAGGAAGAACATCGCGAACTTGATCGACGAGTACTCCGTGTGGAATCCCGCGACGAGCTCCGTCTCGGCTTCGGGCAGGTCGAACGGCGCACGGTTGGTCTCGCCGACCATCGAGACGAGGTACATGAGGAAGGACGGGATCAGCGGCAGCGCGTACCAGAGATGCGCCTGCGCACCGACGATCTCGCTCGTCGACAGCGAGCCCGAGTAGAGGAAGACCGCAGCGAGCGCGAGACCCATCGCGACTTCGTAGGAGATGACCTGGGCGGCGGATCGCAGCGCACCCAGGACCGGGTACGGCGACTGCGAGGACCAGCCGGCGAGCACGATGCCGTAGACGCCGATCGACGCCATCGCGAGGATGAACAGCACCGCGACCGGCAGGTCCGTGATCTGCAGCGGCGTGTGGTGGCCGAAGATCGAGACGACCGGTCCGACCGGGATGACGGCAAAGGACAGGAACGCCGGGATCGACGCGACCAGTGGCGCGACGATGTAGAGCGGCTTGTCGACCACTGCCGGGATCAGGTCTTCCTTGAGCATGAGCTTGACGCCGTCGGCCAGGCTCTGCAGCAGGCCGAACGGCCCGACCCGGTTCGGACCCGGGCGCTGCTGCATCCGGCCGAGAATGCGCCGCTCGGCCCAGATCTGCAGCAGCGTCGTCACCAGGAGGAACACGAAGATGGCGACGGTCTTGATGAGGATGAGCCACCAGGGGTCATGGCCGAAGGCGCTGAGATGCGCGCCACCCGACGTCGACGCAGCGAGCACGGTCACTGCGCGCCTCCCGCACTGATCCGTACGACGTCCCCGGCACCGGCACCGGCACCGAGCGCAGCGCGCACGTGCGAGGCCGGTGAGTTGGTGGGCAGCCAGACGACCCCGTCGGCCATCTCCGGCGTCACCACGAGCGGCAGCGTCACCTCGCCCCGGTCGCTCTGCACCGTCACCGGAGCACCGTCGCTGACACCCAGTTCCTTGGCCGTCGTCGCGGACAGTCGCGCGACCGCCGGCTTGCGGGTGCCCGCGAGATACGGCTCCGCGTCCTGCAGCCGGCCGTCGTCGAGCAGCAGGTGCCAGGTGGCGAGAACGGCCGAGCCGCCACTGGGCGTCTGCGCCTGTCCGGCCGCCCGCTGCGGATCCGCGGGACGCGATCCGGTCCACGCACCGAGCTGCTGGATCTCCGCCTGCACCGCCGCCACCGTCGGGGTGCCGAGGGTCACGCCCATCGCCTCGGCGATCCAGTCGAGGACTCTCGCGTCCGGCAGCGCGCCGGTCTGTTCCAGCGTCGCGTCGAACGGGCGGGCCCGGCCCTCCCAGTCGAGATAGGAGCCCGACTTCGCGACCGCGGGAGCGACCGGCAGCACGACGTCGGCGCGGTCGGTGACCTCCGAGTCGCGCAGCTCGAGGCTGACGACGAACGGCGCGTTCTCCAGCGCTTCGAGGGCGAGCTTCGGGTCGGCGAGGTCGCCGGGGTCGACAGCGCCCACGACCAGCGCGATCTCGCCGGCTGCGGCAGCGGCAAGAATCGCGTCGCCGTCACGACCCGGCTCGGTCGGCAGGCTCGCGCCGCCCCAGACGCTGCTCACCTGCTCGCGAGCCGTGGCGTCACCCTGCGGCCGACCGCCGGGCAGCAGCCCGGGCAGGCAGCCCGACTCGAGTGCGCCGCGGTCGCCGGCGCGGCGCGGCACCCAGCCGAGCTTCGCGCCGGTGACGGAGGCCAGCTGTGCGACCGCCGACAGACCGCCGCCGACCGTGGCGAGTCGCTCGCCGACGAGGATCACGGCACCCGGCTGCCGAAGCGCCTCCGCCGCGAGCAGACCGGCGTCGTCGAGGTCGTTGCTGCGACTGCTGAGCGCGCCGAGCACCTGCGGCTCAGCGCCCGGGGCCGCCGCGAGCAGCCTGGCCGACAGCTTCGTCGAACCCGCCGTCCGGAACGGCGCGACGGTGAACACCTGCTGCTGGTTGTGCTCGACGGCTTTGCGGAGCCGCAGGAAGACGATCGGCGACTCCTCCTCGGGCTCGAACCCGACGAGCAGCACCGCGGGTGCGGACTCGATGTCGGCGTACGTCGTCTCGAGGTAGCGACCGGCGACCCGCGCCGCGAGGAAGTCGCGCTCCTCGGCGGAGTGCGGTCGGGCCCGGAAGTCGATGTCGTCGGTGCCGAGGGCGACCCGCGCGAACTTCGAGTAGGCGTAGGCGTCCTCGACCGTCAACCGGCCACCGGGAAGCACACCGGTCTTGCCGCGGTGTTGCGCGAGGCCGGCGGCGGCACGCTCCAGAGCCTCGCTCCACGACGCCTCGACGAGGTAGCCGTCGGCGTCACGGACGAGCGGCGTCGTGAGCCGGTCCTTCGCGGTGGCGTACTGGAACGCCCACCGGCCCTTGTCGCAGTTCCACTCCTCGTTGACCTCGGGGTCGGCGCCGGCGAGCCGGCGCAGAACCTTCCCGCGCCGCCAGTCGGTGCGCTGCTGGCATCCGGATGCGCAGTGCTCGCAGACACTCGGAGTCGAGACGAGGTCGAACGGCCGGGCCCGGAAGCGGTACTGCGACCCGGTCAAGGCGCCGACCGGGCAGATCTGCACGGTGTTGCCGGAGAAGTAGGAGTGGAACGGCTCGTCGACGTAGACCGCGACCTGCTCGAGGGCGCCACGTTCGAAGAGCTCGATGAAGGGGTCGCCCGCGATCTGCTGCGAGAAGCGCGTGCAGCGCGCGCACAGCACGCAGCGCTCACGGTCGAGCAGCACCTGCGACGAGATCGCGATCGGCTTCTCGTAGGTGCGCTTCTCGTCGCGGAACCGGCTCTCGCCGTATCCGTTGCTGATGGTCTGGTTCTGCAGCGGGCACTCGCCACCCTTGTCGCAGACCGGGCAGTCGAGCGGGTGGTTGAGCAGCAGGAACTCGAGGTTGCCCGCCTGCGCCTTCTCCGCCACCGGCGACGTGAGCTGCGTCTTGACCACCATGCCGTCGGTCACCGTGACCGTGCAGGACGCCAACGGCTTGCGCTGGCCCTCCACCTCGACGATGCACTGCCGGCACGCACCCAGCGGCTCCAGCAACGGGTGGTCGCAGAAGCGCGGGATCTGGATGCCGAGCATCTCGGCAGCCCGGATGATCAGGGTGTTCTTCGGCACCGTGATCTCGATGCCGTCGATGGTGCAGGTGACCGTCTCCGTCATGCTCTGGCCCCAGACGAGGTTGCGGCGAACAGGGTCGAGGCCATCGGGTCGAACGGGCAGCCGCCCTGCTCCCAGTGGGCGACGTACTCGTCCTTGAAGTACTGCACCGACGAAGTGATCGGGCTCGTGGCGCCATCGCCCAGGGCGCAGAACGCCCGGCCGAGGATGTTGTCGCACGCGTCGAGCAACGTGTCGATGTCCTGTGCGTCGCCCTCGCCCTTCTCCAGCCGGTCGAGGATCTGCACCATCCAGTAGGTGCCTTCCCGGCAGGGCGTGCACTTGCCGCACGACTCGTGCGCGTAGAACTCCGTCCAGCGCAGCACCGCCCGGACCACGCAGGTGGTGTCGTCGAAGATCTGCAGCGCCTTCGTGCCGAGCATCGAGCCCGCCGCACCGACTCCTTCGTAGTCGAGCGGGACGTCGAGGTGCTCGGCAGTGAGGATCGGCGTCGACGACCCGCCCGGTGTCCAGAACTTCAGCTCATGACCGGCGCGCACGCCGCCCGCGAGGTCGAGCAGCTCCCGCAGTGTCACGCCGAGCGGCGCTTCGTACTGTCCGGGCCGTGCGACGTGGCCGGACAGGGAGAAGAGCGTGAAGCCCGGCGACTTCTCGGTGCCGAACTTGCGGAACCACTCGACGCCGTTCTCGACGATGGCGGGCACGCTGGCGATCGACTCGACATTGTTGATGACGGTCGGGCTGGCGTAGAGACCGGCGACGGCCGGGAACGGCGGCCGGAGCCGCGGCTGACCGCGGTAGCCCTCGAGCGAGTCGAGGAGCGCGGTCTCCTCACCGCAGATGTAGGCGCCGGCACCCGCATGTACGACGACCTCGAGAGCGAAGTCGGTGCCCAGGACCTTCGCGCCGAGGATGCCCGCGTCGTAGGCCTCCTTGACCGCCGCCTGCAGTCGGCGGACGACGTGCAGCACCTCACCGCGCACGTAGATGAACGCCTGGTTCGCGCGGATCGCATAGGACGCGATCACCACGCCCTCGATGAGGACGTGCGGGTTGGCCAGCATGAGCGGGATGTCCTTGCAGGTCCCCGGCTCGGACTCATCGGCGTTGACGACGAGGTAGTGCGGCTTGCCGTCGCCCTGCGGGATGAAGCCCCACTTGTTGCCGGTCGGGAACCCGGCGCCGCCTCGACCGCGCAGACCGGAGTCCTTGACCAGCTGGATCACGGCGTCGGGGTCCATCGCCAGCGCCTTGCGGGCGCTGGCGTAGTCGCCGCCGTAGCCCTGCAGAGTCCAGGGCCGGTCGGCGTCCCAGTTGTCGGACAGGACGGGGGTCAGGTCCATCTACTTCTGACCCTCCCGCTCGCGCGCGATACGCAGACCTTCCAGCGTCGCCGGACCGGCCGCTTCGCCCTCGTCGGCCCGGCCGTCGTAGAAGCCGGCGAGCACCCGCTCCGCCTCACGCCAGGTGCACACCGACTCGGCACCACGTGTCGGGCGCACCGGCTTGCCCGCGCGCAGGTCGTCGACGAGCTGCTTCGCCGACTCCGGCGTCTGGTTGTCGAAGAACTCCCAGTTGACCATCACGACGGGCGCGTAGTCGCAGGCCGCGTTGCACTCGACGTGCTCGAGGCTGACCTTGCCGTCGTCGGTCGCGCCGTTCTGCTCGTCGATGCCGAGGTGGCTCTTCAGCTCGGAGTAGATGGCGTCGCCACCCATGACCGCGCAGAGCGTGTTGGTGCACACACCGACGTGGTAGTCGCCGACAGGACGACGCTTGTACATCGTGTAGAAGGTCGCGACCGCGCCCACCTCGGCCTTGGTGAGGCCGAGCAGCTCTGCGCACATGCCGATGCCCTCGGGCGTGACGTAGCCCTCCTCGGCCTGCACGAGATGCAGCATCGGGAGCAGCGCGGAGCGCGCCTTCGGGTAGCGCGCCATCAGCGCGCGCGCCTGCTCGCGGGTCGTGTCCGACAACGCCATCAGCGATCCACCCCGCCCATGACCGGATCGATGCTCGCGACGCTTGCGACGACGTCGGAGATCATGCCGCCCTCCGTCAGGGCGGGGACTGCCTGCAGGTTCGTGAACGATGGGTCGCGGAGGTGCACGCGGTAGGGCCGCGTCCCGCCGTCACTGACGACGTGCGCACCGAGCTCGCCGCGAGGCGACTCCACCGGCACGTAGGCCTGACCGGGCGGCACCCGGAAGCCCTCCGTCACCAGCTTGAAGTGGTGGATGAGCGCTTCCATCGACTCACCCATGATGTGCCGGATGTGGTCGAGCGAGTTGCCGAGCCCGTCACCACCGAGCGCGAGCTGTGCCGGCCACGCGATCTTCTTGTCCTCGACCATGATCGGTCCGGGGCGCAGCCGGTCGACGGCCTGTTCGACGATGCGCAGCGACTGCCGCATCTCGTTCATGCGGACGAGGTAGCGCGCGTAGTTGTCTCCGGCGGTCTGCGTCACGACGTCGAAGTCGTAGTTCTCGTATCCGGAGTAGGGCATCTCGCGACGCAGGTCCCAGGGCAGGCCGGCCGCGCGCAGCAGCGGCCCCGTCACGCCGAGCTGGATGCAGCCGCTGACGTCGATCGTCCCGACGTCGCGAAGACGGCGAAGCCAGATCGGGTTGGCCGACAGGATCGACTCGTACTCGTCGATCTTGTCGCGCATGTAGGGGATGAAGTCGCGGATCTTGTCGACCGCGCCGGGAGGCAGGTCCTGCGCCACTCCACCGGGCCGGAAGTACGCGTGGTTCATCCGGAGGCCGGTGATCATCTCGAGGATGGCGAGGATCTGCTCGCGCTCACGGAAGCCGTAGAGCATCAGCGACAGCGCGCCGATCTCCATGCTTCCGGTGGCGAGCCACACCAGGTGCGAGGCGATCCGGTTGAGCTCCATCGCCAGCACGCGGATGACGCTGACCCGCTCGGGGATCTTGTCCTCGATGCCGAGCAACCGCTCGACCCCGAGGCAGTAGGTGGCCTCGTTGAACAGCGGCGCGAGGTAGTCGCAGCGGGTGATGAACGTGACCGCCTGCGTCCAGTTGCGGAACTCCATGTTCTTCTCGATGCCGGTGTGCAGGTAGCCGATGACGACCCGCGTCCGCGCGACCGTCTCGCCTTCCAGCTCCAGCACCATGCGCAGCACGCCGTGCGTCGACGGGTGCTGCGGTCCCATGTTGACGACGATCCGCTCGCTCTCGAGCGGGTCGACCGCACTGACGATCTCGTCCCAGTCACCACCGCCGACGGTGAACACCCGGCCGGTGTCGTCCGAGGCGGCGCCGCCGTACGGGTCGTCCGCGGAGTACGTCGACGTGTACGTCGTCTCGCTCATGCGTAGCTCCGGCGGGTGTCCGGCGGCGGGATCTGCGCGCCCTTGTACTCGACCGGTACGCCGCCGAGCGGGTAGTCCTTGCGCTGCGGATGACCCGGCCAGTCGTCGGGCATCTCGATGCGGGTCAGCGCCGGGTGGCCGTCGAAGACGATGCCGAAGAAGTCCCAGGTCTCCCGCTCGTGCCAGTTGGCCGTCGGGTAGACCTCGGTGACGCTCGGGACGTGCGGGTCGTCGACCGTGACGGAGACCTCGAGCCGGATCCGGCGGCGGTGCGTCATCGACAGCAGGTGATAGACGGCGTGCAGCCGGCGACCGGTGGGGTCGTTGGGATAGTCGACGCCGGAGACCGAGGCGCAGAGCTCGAAGCGCAACCGCGGGTCGTCCCGCAGCACCTGGCAGATCTCGACGATGGCCTCGCGCTTCACGAACAGCGTGAGCTCGCCCGCATGCACGACCACGCGCTCGATGGAGTCCGAGAAGCCGGCGAACGCCTTCTCCAGCGTGTCGGCCGCCTCGTCGAACCAGCCGCCGTAGGGGCGCGGCGAGGAGGCGAGGTCTGCCGTCCGGACGGCGATGCCGCCGTAGCCGGAGGTGTCACCGAAGCCGCTGGCCCCGAACATGTCCCGGCGCCCGTGGACGACGTCACTCGACGCGCCGACACCCTGCGGCTGCCCGCCGGATGTCGTGTCGTTCTGATCGGTCATGCGCGGTCCCCGGGCAGAGGCGCCGTCGGCAGGCCGATCGGCGTATCGACGGGCAGGCCCTTGGAGGCGCGGGTGTCACGGACGATCGGCTTCTCGTAGGGCGACTCGTCGATCGTCGTCCACGCCGGCTTGCCGTCGATGGGTGCAGTCCGGATCTTGTCGTGCAGCTTCAGGATCGCGTCGAGCAGCATCTCCGGCCGAGGTGGGCAGCCGGGGAGGTACATGTCGACAGGGACGACGTGGTCGACGCCTTGCACGATCGCGTAGTTGTTGAACATGCCACCGCTGCTCGCACACACGCCCATCGCGAGCACCCACTTGGGCTCGGGCATCTGGTCGTAGATCTGCCGCAGGACCGGCGCCATCTTCTGCGACACGCGACCGGCGACGATCATCAGGTCGGCCTGCCGCGGCGTCGCGCTGAAGCGCTCCATGCCGAACCGCGCGATGTCGAAGCGCGGTCCGCCGACGGCCATCATCTCGATCGCGCAGCAGGCCAGACCGAACTGCGCAGGCCACAGCGAGTTCTTGCGCGCGATGTTGAGCATCTTGCTGACGGTCGTCAGCAGCACTCCGCTCGGGAGCTTTTCCTCGAGGCCCATGTCAGTCCCAGTCGAGTCCGCCGCGACGCCACACGTAGGCGTAGACGACGAACACCGTGAGGATGAACATCACCATCTCGACCAGCCCGAACAGGCCGAGCTTGTCGAAGGTGACCGCCCACGGATAGAGGAAGATGATCTCGATGTCGAACACGATGAACAACATCGCCGTGAGGTAGTACTTCACCGGGAACTTGTGACCGCGGAAGGCCTGCGGCGACGGCTCGATGCCGCACTCGTAGGACTCCAGCTTCGCGCGGTTGAACCGCTTGGGTCCGGTCAGCGACCCCGCGATGACGGAGAAAACCGCGAACCCGGCGGCGAGAACGAGAAGGACGAGGATGGGGACCACGTCGTCTTCCTCCTCCGATTCGGTCGCTGACCGGCGGTCAGTCTAGGTGTGGGTGCGGGTCGTCTTACGCGGCGGGGGCCAGGCGGTTCAGGCCGTTGATGAGCCGGTCCATCGCATCGCCGGACCTCTGGTCGGTGAGGTTGGCGAGCAGCTTCAGGCAGAACCTCATCAGCGTCGGATGCGGCAGTCCGTGGCGGGTCGCGAGCTTCATCACCGAGGGGTGACCGATCGCCTTCACGAACAGCCGGCCGATCGTGTAGTAGCCGCCGTACTCCGCGTCCAGCGCAGCGCGGTAGCCGGCCAACGTGCGCTCGCGGCGGGTGTCGTCGACGGCGGCGAGCGCCTGCGCGACCACCTCGGCTGCAAGCCGGCCGGACTCCATGGCGTAGGCGATGCCCTCGCCGTTCATCGGGTTGACCATGCCGCCTGCGTCGCCCACCAGCAGGACGCCGTCGGCGTAGTGCGGCTTGCGGTTGAAGCCCATCGGCAACGCGGCGCCACGTGTCGGCCCGGTCGCGTTCTCCTCGACGAAGCCCCAGTCGGGCGGAAGGTGCGCGAGCCAGCGGTCGAGCATCGCGCGGTAGTCGGTCTTGCCGAACGCGTCGGAGGTGTTGAGGATGCCCAGACCGACGTTGCTCGTGCCGTCGCCGACGCCGAAGATCCAGCCGTAGCCGGGCAGCAGGCGCCCGGTGCCCGGCTCGCCGTCCCAGAGCTCGAGCCACGACTCCAGCCAGTCGTCGTCGTGACGCGGCGAGCGGAAGTAGCGCCGGTAGGCGACACCCATCGGCCGGTCCTCCCGGCGGCGCCAGCCGAGGGCGAGGGAGAAGCGCGAGGAGTTGCCGTCGGCAACCAGCGTCACCGGCGCGCGGTAGGTCACCGGCTCGCCGGAGTCCTTCGGAGTCGCGGTCACGCCGATGACACGACCCGTCTGCTCGTCGCGGACCGGCCCGGTGACGGTGGTGTTCTCGTGCAGGCGGGCGCCGGCCTTCTGCGCGGCGCGCGCGAGGATCTCGTCGAAGTCCTGGCGCGGCCGGACGAGCCCGTACGACGGGTAGCTCGCGAGATCCGGCCACGGCATCTCGAGCCGCATCCCGCCGCCGATGATGCGCAGGCCGTGGTTGCGGATCCAGCCCGCCTCGGGTGCGAGGTCGAGGCCCATCGCGACGAGCTGCTTCACCGCCCGCGGAGTCAGCCCGTCACCACAGACCTTCTCGCGGGGAAACTGGGACTTCTCCAGCACGAGGACATCCAGACCGGCCTGTGCGAGGTGGTACGCCGCCGTCGCCCCGCCCGGGCCGGCGCCGACGACGACGACGTCCGCGTCGTGATCGGTCGTGGCCATGTGGCGGGTCCCCTGGGAGTTTGTGAACAGCTTCACAAGACCCCAAGAGTCTAGGCCGCGGCGGGATGGCGGACGGAACCGCCCCTACTGCTCGCGGGCCCGCCGCGCGGTGTGCACGGCCACCGCTCCGAACATCAGGTCCTGCCAGGCGACCTGCTCCCATCCGGCCGCGCGGATGGCTTCCGCGAGCTCGGCCTGGGACAGCCATGCGGTGGCGGACTCGGCGAGGTAGCGATAGGCCTCGGGGCTGCTGGTGAACAACCGGGCGATGCGCGGGAGCACGCGGTCGACGTACACGCCGTGCGCCGCCCGCAGCGAGGCGGCCGGCGGGCGTGCGGTCTCGAGCACCACGAGCTTCCCGCCGCGGCGGGTGACCCGCGCCAGCTCGCCGAGCGCGGTGGCGACCGACGACACGTTGCGCAGCCCGAAGGAGATCGTCACCGCGTCGAAGGTCTCGTTCGCGAACGGCAGCTTGAGGGCGTCGCCGGCGACAAAGGTCAGCTCCGGGTGCCGCCGGCGCCCTTCGGAGAGCATTCCTGCGGAGAAGTCGCACGCGATCGTCGTCGCGCCGGCCGCTGCGAACGGCGTGGACGACGCACCCGTGCCGGCGGCAAGGTCCAGCACCCGCTGTCCTGGTGCGGCACCGACCGCGCGAGCGACGACGCGACGCCAGCGACGCTCCTGACCGAAGGTCATCACGGCGTTCATCGCGTCGTAGCGCACGGCGACGGCGTCGAACATCCGGGCGACGTCGGCCGGACGCTTGTCCAGGGTGGCGCGCGGCATGGCCCCATCCTGCCGTGCGACGTGAATCAGGCCGTGTCCTCCCCGGCCGACGTACGCAGCTGGCGCAGTCGCGCGACCAGCTGCATCACGCTCGTGCCCTTCTCGATGTAGGCGTCCGCACCGGCAGCCAGCGCCTCGCGCGCGAGCGCCTCGTGCTCGAAACCGGAGAAGATGACGATCCGCGCGTGCGGCAGGCGCTCGCGCAGCGCGGGAAGCGCCTGCAGACCGTCCATCACCGGCATCGCGAGGTCGAGCAGGACGATGTCCGGCTCCAGCTCGTCGGCGCGCTCGAGAGCCTGTACGCCGTCTGCGGCGGTGCCGACGACTTCGAAGTCGTCTTCGACGTCGAGGAGCACCGTCAGCAGTTCGCGCAGGTTGGCGGCGTCGTCGACGACGAGCACACGCTCGCGTCGTTGTCTCACGACGGCGGCCTCCCTCGGCGACGACGCCGTGATCGTCACACGGCCAGTCTGCGCGGCTGCGTCGTACCCGTCTGTAGCCCGCTGCTACCGGTCTGCAGGGGTGATCCCGGCCTGGTCCCCGTGGAGGCTGTCGACATAGGCATCCTCAGCCGCCGCGCGGGCCCGCGCCCGCTCGGTCAGCTGGTTGACCCGTCGATCGACCGCCACGCTCATGGCCGCGCGCTGACGGCTCAGGAGGAAGAGGCTGAGCAGCCCCGAGGCGGCCAGCGCGACAAGCAGCGCAGCGAAGCCGCGGAAGCCGATCGCGACGACGATCCCGAGACACCCGAGGAACAACGCGAACCGCATGCCGGTGTAGACGACAGCTGCCCGACCCCCGTGCGGGGAGTCGGGCAGCTGCGAGAACGGCACGAGAGAATGCTAGGCGTCGCTCCAGCGGCGCCGGACGCCCACTGCCAGCCCGATGACGATCGTCGCGAGGATCGGCAGCAGAACCTTGCCGCCGGTCTCGCTCAGCTGCGGCCCTCCGGTGCCGCCCGGGACAGGCGAGCCCGAGGTCGTGTGCGAGACCGCGGGCGCCCACAGCGCGCTCTCGGTGACCTGTCCCAGCACGAGCGACCCGGACAGGCTCTGCGGGGCGCCCGGCAGGGCGAGCGGCAACGCAGCGCCACTCAACGAGAGGGTCGGCAGCTTCACCGTGACGGCACGCAGCGACGAGCTGGCGTAGCGGGTGCTGCCGCTACGGTGCGTCGACTTGGTCGGCGTACCGATCGTGATGCTCGGCGGCGAGAACTGGACGCCCGGGATGCCGTTGAGAACGCCGGCCAGCGCACCGGTGACCTGCGACAGCGCCGAGTTGACCTGCGACAGCTGGCTCGCCGAACCGAGGACCTCGGTGTTGGCGACGGACAGCGAGGCGACGGCCGTCGGCGTCGAGGCGGCGACCGCCTTCAGCGTCAGCTTGACCCCGCCCAGTGCCGCCAGCGGGTTGCCGTCGAGCACGCCGGTGACCTGGGTGAGCAGGCTGGCGAGGTCGGCGAGCAGCTGCTGGGCCTGGTCGAGCGCCGTGCTGGCCGTGGCGATCGTCGTGCTGAGGGTCGAGTCGGAGAACGACGAGATGACCGTCTGCTCGGCGGCAGGCAGCGTCTGCCATGCGGCAGCGGTGATCGGCACCGTCGGCATCGTGAACCCGGCGGTGGTGAGCAGACCGGTCAGCGTCGCAGTCGTCGCGGCGCCGGTCGTCGGATCCTGCAGTGCGGTGTTCAGGGTGTCGAGCTGCGTCTGCAGCGCCGTGGTCGCGGCCGTGACCGCCGCCTGGCCCGCGGCGATGGTCGCCGGCGCGCCGGTCACCTGCGTCTGCAGCGTGTCGATCTGCGTGTTGAGCGTCGTGATCGCCGAGCTGAGGGTCCCGACCACACCGGCCAGCTGCGTCAGCTGGTCCTGGGTGAGCTTGGAGATGTCCAGGCCGAGCGCGGCGAGCAGGTCGTTGATCGACGGCAGCGCGAGGTTGCCGAGCGAGAAGGACTTCTCAGCCGTGGCATTGGTCGATACCACCTTCGCGGTGTCGCTCAAGGACGCGACGCCGAGGTTCACCGGCATGCTCGCGAGCGTCACGCTGCCCAGCGCCTTGAGGCTCGCGTTGGCGAGGACCGAGGTCGCACTGTCCTTCGCCTGTGCCACGAAGGTCGGACCCGTGATGCTGCCGAGCCCACCCGGCAACGATGTCGTCTTCGGCGTGGAGGGCACCGTCGTCGAGGACGACGGGGTGACCGTCTGCTGGCCGATCGGGCCGGTGACGGAGGAGTCGAGGGGGGTGACGACGAGCTTCGCGACGTGCGGAGTCGAGGCGTTGCCGGCGACCGCGACGATCCGGCCGGCGGTCACGGTCTGGCCCGCCACGGTCACGCGGAGGATGGTCAGCGAGGACGTGGCAGCGCCGTGGGAGGGCGTCGTCGTCGTCGCGGCCGAGGCGGGCAACGTGACCGCGGCGATCGCGGCCAGCGATGTCGCCGCGACGACAGAGCGACGGGTGAGGAAACGGGATACGTGCACAGGGACCCCCCGAGAGCATGAAACACGGACGAAGCGCGCCAGCGCGACTAAAGGTTCCGTAGCCCGCGCCGATCCGTCCATGGCACGTTCGAACTAGTCACGGGTGAATTTCCGCGATCATGGAGAGTGCTGCAGAATCGCCCATGACGTCGAAACGCCGGTTCTTTTGTGCGAAACGGCTGACGCGAGGGCTTTCTGCGTGTACACACTTTGCTAACCGCACTGACGCAAGGGGGAGCACGTGGAGGCACGAGAGCGGCTGCTGACGCCTGGTGAGGTCGCCAGCCTGTTCCGGGTCGACCCGAAGACGGTCACCCGGTGGGCTGCTGCCGGCCGGATCAGCAGTATCCGCACCCCCGGGGGCCACCGGCGGTTCCGGGAGTCGGAGGTTCGTGCGCTGCTGCGCGGCGAGCTGCCGGCCGTCCCGCCCGCCCCACGGCAGTCGGTCGAGGACGAGCACGCCACACACAGCTGACCAGCCGCAGCGTCGGGCTACACGGGGGAGGGAAGTCCAGGTCAGCTGATACCGGCGTAGCTGTGCAAGCCGGTGATGACGGTGTTGACGACGTAGTAGTCGACCATCAGGCAGCCGAAGCCGATCAGCGACAGCACGGCTGCGCGTCGGCCACGCCACCCGGCGGTCGCTCGCGCGTGCAGGTACGCCGCGTACGCCAGCCAGGTGATCAGCGACCAGGTCTCCTTGGGGTCCCAGCCCCAGGCGCGGCTCCAGGCCTGCTCGGCCCAGATCGCGCCGGCGATGATGGCGAAGGTCCAGATCGGGAACGCGAACGAGACGACGGCGTAGGCGAGCCGGTCGAGCCGCGCAGCGTCGGGCAGCCAGGCCATCAGCCCGCCGCGTCGGGCCTCGGGGACGGACTCGGTCGGCGGCGTGCCGACCTCGACGGCGGCGGCCGCACCCGGTCCGAGGCTGACCGTGCGTCGCTCCCAGCGCTCCTTCAGCAGGTAGAGCACCGTCACGACGCCGGAGACCATGAACGCGCCGCTCGCGGTGATCGCGGCGACGACGTGGATCTTGATCCAGTAGGAGTTCAGCGCGGGCACGAGCGGGCCTGCGTTGGCGTAGAGCACGGTCCCGGCGAGGCCGAGGTAGAGCACGACCGGTGCCATCACGAACAGGCCCAGGAAGCGCACCCGCTGGCGGGCCAGCAGCACGAGGAAGACGGTGACCGCGACGAGCGAGACCATCGAGGAGAACTCGTACATGTTTCCCCACGGCACCCGGTGCACGGACAGCCCGCGCGTCGTCACCGAGCCCACGTGCAACGCCCAGCCGAGGACCGTCAGCCCGACTGCGATCAGACCCGCGCGGCTGCTGACCTGTCGGCGGGAGCGCGGATCCTTCGCCCGCTCCGCGCGACGGTCGAAGGCGAACTCGGCGGCGTATCCGAGCATCGCGAGCGCGTAGGCGACGACGGTCCAGACCAGGAGCCGGTCGCTGACATGGGCCAACCCGAGGTTGATGCTCGTGCCAGGCACTGCCGGTCAGTCCTCCTCTGTCGTGACGGCGGCGGGCGCGCCGAGGCGCTGCACCAGATCCGAGAACTCGACCGCGAACCGCTCGCTGTCGGTGCGCGCCAGGCCGGCCGCCTCGACCACGGTACGCCGCGAGCTGTCACCGGCGGGTGCCGGTCTCGCCCGCAGCCAGAACCGCCGTCGGCGGACCCGGAGCGACAGCAACAGTCCGGTGACGATGAGCACCGCGGCCCCGAGCATGACGTTCTTGCCCGGGTCGTGCGCCACCTGGAACGTCGCCCACTGGTCGACGCCGACGAAGGTGACCCGGGTGCCGTCCGGAAGCCGCCACGACTCCCCCGGCGACAGCTGCGCGTTCGCGATGTGGTGCAGCGACGCCACGGGCAGCGAGTAGACCGACTGCGCGGATCTGTCGAGGCCGAGGTCTCCCCGCCATGCGGCGAGAAGCAGCACGGGGTCCCGCGGCGCGGGATAGCTCGAGTCGGGTCCGGCGGGCGTGGCGACGTACGTGGGGTAGAAGAAGCCGGTCAGGCCGAGCTGGTGCGGCAGGCCGTCGGGCACCTTGACCACGCCGTGGGACGCGAACATGGACGTGTCCGGCAGGAACGGCGTCGCACTGTCATAGACCAGGCGACCGTGCGGGTCGCGGACCTGGATGCGCAACGCGTAGCCGTGACCGACGAGGTAGACGTTCGCGCCGGACGCATGCAGCGGATGGTTGACCCGCACGTCGCTCGTCGTGACCGGACCATCAGGACGCGGCTGGTAGCTGACCTTGGCGTCGAAGTTCTCCGGCGTACCGTCCGGCTGGTAGGCAGCGGTGAACCTGTCCAGGGTGAAGCTGAACGGCGCCAGCGACGAGTCGGAGTAGAGCCGCGAGGGCTGGAAGACGTCGTACGACGACCGCACGTTGGCGAACGACTGGCCCTGGACGACGAGGGCTGTTCCCTTGTAACCGAAGAGTCCGCCGAGAGCGATGCCGGCGAGCAGAACGACGAGTGACACGTGGAAGAGGAGGTTGCCGGTCTCGCGGAGGTACCCCTTCTCCGCGGCGACGGTGACGGCACCGTCCGGTTCCTCGCTGACGTCGACCCGCCATCGACCCGCCCGCAACGTGCGGCTGCATTCGGCGGCGATCCGCGCCGCCTCATCCGCAGCCGTCCAGCGCGCCGACGTCGACAGCCGCAGCAAGTTGCGGGGCGCGTGCGGCGGACGACGGCGCAGGGCACGTGCGTGCAGCCTGATGCGCGGCACCAGGCAGCCGATCAGCGAGATGAACAGCAGCAGGTAGATCGCGGCGAACCAGGGCGCGGCGAAGACGTCGAAGAGCGACAACCTGTCGAGCAGCGGACCGAGATGCGGATGCGCGGCGATGTAGTCGTCGACCTTGACGGGGTTGAGGCCACGTTGCGGCAACAGCGTGCCCGGGATGGCGCCGAGCGCGAGCAGTGAGAGCAGCAACAGCGCCGTGCGCATGCTGGTGAGCCGGCGCCAGCCGTAGCGCAGGGTGCGTGCAACGCCGCGCGCCGGCTGCTGCGGCGGCGCCGGGGCCGTGGACAGTGCCGTGGTGTCCTCGGGCGAGGCGATAGGGGTGTCCGCGAGATCGGTCATGGCGTCAGCACGGCAGGCTCGGCGTGGGGAAGAGGTTGCGCAGGTCCTGGGACAGCGACGTCCAGGCTCCCGTCAGCAGCAGGATGCCGACCGCAATGAGCAGCCCGCCACCGATCGAGACGACGACGCTGTAGTGCCGCTTGACCACCGCGAACGCGCCGATCGCCCGGCGGAACGCGAGGCCGGCGATCACGAACGGAATGCCGAGTCCCGCGCAGTAGAAAGCGGTGAGCAGCGCCCCGCGTCCCGCAGTCGCCAGGCTCTGCTGGTCGAACGCGAGCTGCAGCACAGTCCCGAGGGTCGGCCCGATGCAGGGCGTCCAGCCGACCGCGAAGAGCACCCCGAGAAGCGGCGCACCCGCGATGCCGGCACGCGGCAGGCGGTGGAAACGCCACTCGCGCTGGGTCCGCGGAAGCACACCCAGGAAGACGACGCCGAGAAGGATGGTCAGGACTCCGCCGACCCGGTTGACCAGCGTCGCGTGAGTGAGGAGGTAATGGCTGCCGAGGTTGCCGAGATGGCCGAACAGCGTGCCCTCGCCGACGAACACGACCGAGAACCCGAGCACGAAGAGCACCGAGCCGAGGAGGACCCGATGGGTGTGCCGGCCGGTCAGCTGGGCCGCCGGTGCGACCGCCGCACCGGGACCGTGGCTGACGGCGACGTCACCCGCGAGATCGGCGCCGGACAGGCCGGTGACGTAGGAGAGGTAGCCGGGGACCAGCGGCAGCACGCACGGCGACAGGAACGAGATCAGGCCCGCGACAAACGCGACGGGGATCGCGAGCAGGAGCGTCCCGCCCGCGAGGTTGCTGCAGGTCGAGGCGGCGAGAACGTGCATCAGGTCTTCTCCGCGAGCGCCCTGGCCACGACGTCGCGGAGCTGGGTGTAGAGGATCGAGCCACTGTGGCGCGCAGCGATGCGCCCTTGCCGGTCCAGGATCAACGTCGTCGGGATCGCGCTGGGCGGAACGCCGGGGAACCGCAACGCGAGGACGTTGCTCGGGTCGAACAGGCTGGGATAGGTCACGTGGTGGTTCCGAAGGAACGACTCGGCACTCGGAATGTTGTCGTTGCGGGTGTCGATGCCGAGGAACTCGACTCCCTTGCCCCGGTCGTCGCGGTAGACCTGCTCGAGCGCGGCAGCCTCGTCGCGGCACGGCGCACACCAACTGCCCCAGAAGTTGACGACGACGACGTGGCCGCGCCAGCTCGCCAGGTCGAACGGGGTGCCGTCGAGCAGCTTCCCGGACACCGCGTCCGGGCGAGGTCGATGTCCCGGAGCCAGCCAGGTCAGCGAGTTGTCACCCGCCTGGAAACCGCTGCTGCCCGCGACGCTCTGGGTGACGGCGTTCGTGCCCGAGCACGCCGACAGCGCCGTGAGCGCGACGACGAGCGCGGCCGCTCGTGGAGCGTGCCGAAGGCGAAAAGGCATTGCCACCATTGTCGCCGAGGCACCTGAACGCGTCAGGCGGCGGCCTCAGGCTCCCCCCACCCGGGAACGCCCGCTCGCTCCCGCCGGCTCCTGATAGTCGACGTCACTGATCTCGTCGTCCTCGTACACAAATGACGTGATCGAGGCGAGTGCGCACTCACGGCGGTCCGGTCGGTGCCACAGGCGCCGCCCCTCGACGGCACGACGGGTGACCCAGATCGGCAGCTGATGGCTGACGAGGACCGCCTCGCCGCCCTCGGCCTGTTTCCGTGCATCGCTACAGGCACCGAGCATGCGCGCCGCGACGACCGTGTAGGGCTCGCCCCAGGACGGCCGGAACGGGTTGTAGAGATGACGCCAGTTCGCCGGGCTGCGCAACGCACCGTCGCCGACCCCGAACTTCATGCCCTCGAATGCGTTCGCGCTCTCGATGAGGCGGTCGTCAGTGCGGACGGGGAGCCCGAACCGCTCCGCGATCGCCTGCGCGGTCTGGACGGCGCGTTCCAGCGGGGACGACACGATGACCCGCACGTCGTGTCCGGCGAGAGCGTCCGCGGCAAGCGTGGCCATGTGCTCCCCCGCCGGCGACAGCCGGAACCCGGGCAACCGCCCGTAGAGCACGCCGGTCGGGTTGTCGACCTCGCCGTGCCGGACGAGGTTGACGACGGTGCGGGTCACGACGCGGGCACCTCCGCCGCGGCACGGGCCGCGACGGCCGCCGCGGTCAGGATGCGGTCGATGACGGCGTCGTCGTGAGTCGCTCCGACGAACCACGCCTCGTACGCCGACGGTGGCAGATGCACGCCCTGCTCGAGCATCGCGTGGAAGAACGCGGAGTAGCGACGGGTGTCCTGCGTTCGTGCCGTCGCATAGTCGACGACCTGGGCGCCGGTGAAGAAGACGCTGAACAGGTTGCCCGCGGTGTTGACCCGGTGCTCGACCCCGGCCGCCGACAAGGCGTCGCTCACACCGCCGGCGACACGCAATGCGGCCTTGTCGAGATGCGCATAGACGTCCTCGGTGCACAGCTCGAGCTGGGCAAGCCCGGCTGCCACGGCCACGGGGTTACCGGACAGGGTGCCCGCCTGGTAGACCGGCCCCAGAGGGGCGAGCTGACGCATGGTCTCGGCCCGTCCGCCGAAGGCGGCGGCGGGCAGACCCCCGCTCATGACCTTGCCGAAGGTGAACAGGTCGGCGTCGACCCCTTCCAGGCCGTACCAACCGCTGCGGCTGACCCGGAATCCCGTCATCACCTCGTCCAGGATCAGCAAGGCGCCGTACCGCTGGGTGACGTCGCGCAGCCGCGCGTTGAAGCCGGGCAACGGCGGGACGACACCCATGTTGGCGGCTGCCGCCTCGGTGATGACGCACGCGATGTCGTCCCCGTGCTCCTCGAACGCCGCCTCGACGGCGGCCACGTCGTTGTAAGGCAGCACGATCGTGTCCGCGGCCGTCGCGCCGGTCACGCCGGGGGAGTCCGGCAGAGCGAAGGTCGCGACACCACTGCCTGCGCTCGCCAGCAACGCGTCGACGTGGCCGTGATAGCAGCCGGCGAACTTGACGACCTTGCTGCGGCCCGTGACTCCGCGCGCGAGCCGGAGCGCGCTCATGGTCGCTTCGGTGCCGGAGTTGACCAGGCGCACCTGCTCGATCGGTGCGACCCGCGCGACGATCTCCTCGGCCAGGTCGACCTCGCCGGGTCCCGGCGCGCCGAACGACAACCCCTGCTCGGCTGCGTGCCGTACGGCGTCGACGACATAGGGGTGCGCGTGGCCGACGATGGTCGGTCCCCACGAGCAGACGAGGTCGACGTACTCGTTTCCATCGACGTCGTAGAGGTACGGCCCGGCAGCGCGGACGATGAACCGCGGCGTTCCGCCCACACCACCGAACGCACGCACCGGCGAGTTGACCCCGCCGGGAGTCACCTCGAGCGCGCGCGCGAACAGCTGCGCAGAGGCGTCGACGCGGGGCATGGCGTCATCCTCGCAACTCGATCGTTCACACTGGCGCGCAGGGCGGTGAGCGATGACGTTGATGAGCGAGGGCCGGATCGGCGAGTGGCAGCAGGCGCATCCCGGCTGGGAGCGTGACGGCGGCACGCTGACGCGCTCCGTGGAGTGCAGCTCCTTTCCCGCGGCCATCGAGCTGGTACGACGCGTGGCGGACGTTGCGGAGGAGCGCGACCATCACCCCGACATCGACATCCGCTGGCGGACGTTGCGGTTCGCGCTGTCGACGCACTCGGAAGGCGGGATCACCGAGAAGGACACCGCCTTGGCGGAGACCATCGACCAGCTCGTCACCGAGTCCGAATGAGGGGGCTGTAGACATTTCCGACTTCGGCATCGACGTCGACCCCGGCGAGGTCGGACTCGACGCGGGGAGGCTGCAGCGGATCGACGGCCATTTCCGTCGGTACGTCGACGACGGGCGGCTCCCGGGCTGGCAAGTGATGGTCAGCCGCCGCGGACGGGTCGCGCACCTGTCGTCGTACGGGCTCGCCGACAAGGAGGCCGCGCGGCCGGTCGCACCGGACACCATCTGGCGCATCTACTCGATGACCAAGCCGGTCACGTCGGTCGCCGCGATGATGCTCGTCGAGCAGGGCCTGATGGAGCTGACCGACCCCATCAGCCGATGGTTGCCGGAGTTCTCCGAGCCTCGCGTCTACGTGGGTGGCCAGGCCACCAAGCCGGTCACCGTCGCCGCCACTGAGCCGATCCGGGTCTGGCACCTGCTCACGCACACCGCAGGGCTGACCTACGGGTTCCATCGGATGCACGTCACCGATGAGATCTACCGTCTCGCGGGTTTCGACGTCGCCATGCCGGCGAACGACCTTGCCGCCTTCTCACGAGCGATCGCGAGCCTGCCGCTCGCCTTCCAACCGGGCACGGAGTGGAACTACTCGGTGGCGACCGACATTCTCGGCCGCCTCGTCGAGGTGGTGTCCGGCCAGGCACTCGACGAGTTCTTCGCGCAGCAGATCTTCACGCCACTCGACATGAGGGACACGTCCTTCCACGTCGAACCGCCGAAGCACGACCGCCTGGCGGCGCTCTATGCGTTGGCTCCGGAGCTGACCGAGCCGGTCCGCTACGACGACCTGGGCGAGCGTTACAAGCGTCCGGCGAGATGGATCTCCGGCGGCGGCGGCCTGTTGTCGACGACGCGCGACTACACGCGGTTCACGTGGATGCTGCTGCGCGGTGGCGAGCTGGAGGGAGCGCGCCTGCTGTCGCCGCGGACTGTCCGGTACATGGCGCGAAACCACCTGCCGGGCAACGCAGACCTGCAGACGGTCGGCCGGTCGCTGTTCGCCGAAACGCGCTTCGACGGCGTGGGCTTCGGTCTGGGGTTCGCAGTGGTGACCGACGCCGCTGCCGGAAAGGTGATCGCGAGCGACGGCGAGTTCAACTGGGGTGGCATGGCCAGCACAGCCTTCTGGGTCGACCCGGCCGAGGACCTGACCGTGGTCTGGATGACGCAGGTGATGCCGTCCAGCAGCTACCCGATCCGCCCGCAGCTGCGTGCTCTGGTCTACCAGGCCCTCGTCGACTGACGAGGACGTCCGGCGCGCCACGACACACCACGTGTGCTCGAGCGTTGCTGTCCTGCCCGGTCGGACAAGCGCCCAGCGACCGGGTGGAACAGCAAAGCTGCTGCCCTCAGCGCAGGTCGACGCTGCGCGTCGACAGACCGCATGGTCGCGCGTGGGAGGCGGCGCTCCAGATCATGCGAGCGCCCCGACGGCAACGGGGGGTTTACCGCGGGGCGCTGCACACCACAGTGGAACGACACCCTGAAGGGTTCGTGAAGCAGGCCCGCGCCGCCTGAACGGCGTGGGTCAGAGACGCGAAGCGACTTCCGCGGCCCAGTAGGTCAGCACGATGTCCGCACCCGCGCGCTTGATCGACGTGAGCAGCTCGAGGATGGCGCGATCACGGTCGATCCAGCCGTTCGCAGCGGCAGCCTCGACCATCGCGTACTCCCCCGAGACGTTGTACGCCGCGACCGGTACGTCGACAGCGTCACGCACGCGGCGGACGACGTCGAGGTAGCCGACGGCCGGCTTGACCATCACCATGTCGGCGCCTTCGCCGACGTCGAGGAGCGCCTCGCGGACGGCCTCATCCGAGGATCGTCCGACGTCCTGCTGGTAGGCAGCGCGGTCGCCGAGCTGCGGCGCGCACTCGGCCGCGTCCCGGAACGGACCGTAGAACGCCGAGGAGTACTTCGCGGAGTAGGCGAGGATCCCGACCTCGGGGAAACCGTTGCTGTCCAAGGCAGAACGGATCGCGGCGACCTGCCCGTCCATCATCCCGCTGGGTGCGACGAGATGTGCGCCGGCCGATGCCTGCGCGACGGCGATCGCGGCATAGCGCTCCAGGGTCGCGTCGTTGTCGACATCACCGTTCGCGGTGAGCAGGCCGCAGTGGCCATGGTCGGTGTACTCGTCGAGACAGAGATCCGCCATGACCACGGTCGCGTCGCCGACTTCCGCGACGACGTCGCGCAGCGCCTCCTGAGCGATGCCGTGCGGGTCGTCGGCGGCAGACCCGCGGGCATCCTTCTCCGCCGGGATCCCGAACAGGATCAGTCCGCCCACGCCCGCCTCGACGGCGTCCGACGCCGCCTTGCGCAACGACTCACGCGTGTGCTGCACGACGCCGGGCATCGAGACGATCGGTGTCGGCTCGTCGATGCCCTCCTTGACGAACATCGGCAGCACCAGGTCGGCCGGCGACAACCGGGCCTGCGCCGTCAGCCGGCGCACCGCGGGGGTGCGCCGGAGCCGGCGCGGCCGGGCCGCCGGATACGTCACTTGCCCTTCTTCAGCCTCGCCGCCGCCTTGGCCCGGTTGGCCTTGCCCGGAGGCAACGGGTCGTCGTTCTCGCGGCGCTCCCGCCCGAACTCGGCGAGCGCCTCCGCGAGCAAGGACGCCGACGGCGTAGGCGCGGTCACGTCGACGCGCAGGCCGAGCTCCTCCGCGGTCTTCGCGGTCTGCGGGCCGATCACGGCGATGATCGAGGAGGTGTGTGGCTTTCCGGCGATGCCCACGAGGTTGCGCACGGTCGACGACGAGGTGAAGAGGACCGCATCGAAGCCACCGGTCTTGATGGCCTCACGAATGTCGGCCGGCGGCGGCGCGGCACGCACTGTCCGGTACGCCGTGACGTCGTCGATCTGCCAGCCCTTGTCGGCCAGACCCGCGAGCAGCGTGTCGGTCGCGATGTCGGCGCGTGGAAGGAAGACCCGGTCGAGGGCGTCGTAGACGCTGTCGTAGGCGGGCCACTCCGCCAGGAGGCCTTCACTGGACTGCTCGCCCGTCGGCACCAGCTCGGGAGTGATGCCCCACGACAGCACGGCCGCAGCTGTCTGCTGACCAACGCAGGCCACCTTGACGCCTGCCAGCGCCCGCGCATCGAGCCCGAGCTCCTCGATCTTCTCCCTGACCGCCTTGACGGCGTTGACGGACGTGAACCCGATCCAGGCGTAGCGACCGCTCACCAGACCGCGGATCGCTCGGTCCATCGCCTGCGGCGTCCGCGGAGGCTCGACCGCGATCGTGGGCACCTCGACGGGTACGGCGCCGTAGGAGATGAGCTGCTCGGACAGTGCGGCGGACTGCTCCTTCGTGCGAGGCACGAGCACCCGCCACCCGAACAACGGCTTGGTCTCCCACCACGAGAGCTTGTCGCGCAACCGCACGACGTCGCCGACGACGACCGTCGCCGGGACCGCGATGGCAGCCGCGTCGCGCTCGACGGTGTCCAGAGTCGAGACGATCGTGTGCTGCTGCCGGGTGGTTCCCCCGGCCGTCACCGCAACGAGCGAGTCAGCCTTCCGGCCGTGCTCCACCAGGGCGGCGGCGATCTTGCCGACCGACTTCGTGCAGTTCAGCAGCACGATGGTCGCGGCCGACGACGCCAGCGCCGCCCAGTCCGGCTCCGGCGCCTCCGGGCTCGCGTCCACCACGTGCACCGTGTGCGTCTTCTTGTCCGTGACGGGGATGCCGGCGTAGGAGGCCACTGCCGTCGCCGGTGAGACGCCCGGCACGAACTCGAACGGCACCTTCGCCTTGGCGCACGCCTCGGCCTCTTCGGCGAGACCACCGAGCAGCGCGGGGTCACCGGGCAGGACCCTGGTCACCTGCCGGCCGTCCCGCACCGCGGCGACGATCGCCTTGGTCCGGTCGGCGGGCTCGAGCCGACCAGAGTCCACGACCTCGGCATCCTCGCGGCGATGGCTGAGCAGCTCGCCGAGAGCGGCGACGTCGATCACGACGACGTCGGCATCGGCGATGGCCTCGGCGCCGCGCAGCGTGAGCAACGACGGGTCGCCGGGACCGCCGCCGACAAAGGTGACGGAACCCATCTTCTTCTTGCGTGCGGTGGTCACGAAGACTCCCCGATCAATTCGGCCGCGCCCGCGTCGAGCAGGTCAGCGGCCAGCTGACGTCCGAGCCGTTCGCCGTCGGCGAGCGGCCCGGTGATGGACAACCGGACTGCGCGCGAACCGTCGACAGCCGTCACGGCTCCGCGCAGGTAGATCTCGTCGTCACCGTCATCACCGACGGCGACGTCCGCCAGCGCACCGACGGGTGCGGTGCAGCCGGCTTCGAGCGCGGCGAGCAGCGCGCGCTCCGCAACGACGGCTGCGCGGGTCGGCGCATGGTCGAGCGAACGTCGTACGACGTCCACCAACGACTCGTCGTCGGCGCGGCACTCGACGGCCAGGGCGCCTTGACCCGGGGCGGGCAGCAGCTGCCCCGGATCGAGCAGCTCCGCGGCCTCGGCCAGCCGGTCGAGGCGGGCCAGCCCAGCTGCCGCGACGACGACCGCGTCGAGATCGCCCTCGGACACGCGGCGCAGGCGGGTGTCGACATTGCCGCGGATCGCGACGATCTCCAGCCCGAGACCGAGCGCGCGCAGCTGCGCTGCTCTGCGCGGTGAGCCGGTGCCGACGGTCGCGCCCTCGGAGAGCTGGTTGAGCTGCGTGCGGTCACGGCTGACGAGCGCATCGCGCGGGTCCTCGCGGGCCGGAACCGCGGCGATCACCAGACCATCGGCGGGCGCCGTCGGCAGGTCCTTGAGCGAGTGCACAGCGAGGTCGATGGCACCCTCGGCCAGCTGCCGACGCAGCTCGGTGACGAAAACACCCGTGCCGCCGAGCTGGCTGAGGGCCGCGCTCGAACGGTCTCCCTCGGTCACGACCTCGACGAGCGCGACGTCGTGGCCGCTGCCGCGCAAGGCATCAGCGACTCGCCCGGCCTGCGCGAGCGCCAGCGCGGAGCGTCGAGTGCCCAGCCGCAGCGTGCGGGACGCGACGGTCATGGCTGCTCGTCCTCGACGACGACATCCGCCCGCGCGACCGCCGCCATCGCGGCGGGATCGAGCGCGAACAGCTCGCGAAGCGCGTCCGCATAGGAGTCGCCACCGGGCGCCTCGGCAAGCTCCTTCACCCGCACCGTCGGGGTGTGGAGCAGCTTGTCGACGACACGGTTGATCGCGGTGGTGATCTCGCGGCGGGTCCGCTCGTCGAGCGCGGGCAACCGCGACTCGATCCTGGCCAGCTCGGCGTCGACGACCTGCTGGGCCCGCGCGCGCAACGCGACCACGGTCGGCGCGACCCGCTCCGCACGCTGCCCGGCGAGGTGGCTGCCCACCTCCTGGGTGACGATCTGCCGCGCGGCGTCGACGTCGCGTGCGACCTCCGCGTCCTCGAGCACCGACCGCAACGAGTCGAGATCGACGACCGTCACGCCGGGCAGCGACTTCGCCGCCGGATCGACGTCGCGCGGCAGCGCGAGGTCGATCACGAACAAGGGCCGTCCAGGTCGACGGCGCATCGCCTCGGCCAAAGTCTCCGCACTGATGACCGTGCCGACCGCGCCCGTGCACGACACCAGCAGGTCGGCGTCGGCGATCACCTCGGTCAGCGCGTCGAACGGCCATGCGGTCGCATCGACGGATTGGGCGAGCCGTTGCGCGTTGGCCGGAGTCCGGTTGACGACGACGAGCGAGCCGACGCCTCGTCGGCGAAGAGTCGTAGCCGCCAGCGAGCTCATCGAACCCGCACCGACGAGCGCGACCGGTCGGTCCGCGAGGCCATTGAGAGACCGGTTGGCCAGGTCGAGGGCGACAGAGACGAGCGATCGGCCCGCGCGGTCGATGCCGGTCTCCGCGTGCGCACGCTTGCCGGCACGCAGCGCATGTTCGATGAGCGGGCCGAGCGCGCGGCCCACGGTCGCTTCTTCGCGCGCGGTCTGCAGAGCGCTGCGCAGCTGCCCGATGATCTGCTGCTCGCCGACGACCATCGAGTCGAGCCCGCTCGCGACCTCGAACAGATGCTGGACCGCGCGGTCCTCGTAGTGCACGTAGAGGTGGTCGGCGAGCTGCTCGAGAGGAACGCCCGTCCGCTGGACGAGTGCGTCGGTCAGCTCCTGAACACCGCCGTGGAACTTGCGCACGTCGGCATAGACCTCGAGGCGGTTGCACGTCGCGAGGACAACCGCTTCGTCGACGTGCTCGGTCGACGTGGCCAACGACAGCAGCTTCGGGATGTCGTCGCCGGCAACCGCCGTCCGCTCGAGCAGCTCGACCGATGCGGACCGGTGCGACAGGCCCACCACGAGAAGACTCATGCGGACACCGCAGCCGAACGCACGTCGTCGGGTACGGCGGCGCCGGGAGTGCGGCCGCCGCCGGCCGCCTTGCGCTGCTCGTGGAACGCGAGGATCTGCAGCTCGATCGAGAGGTCGACCTTGCGGACGTCGACCGTGTCCGGAACCGACAGGACTGTCGGCGCGAAGTTGAGGACGCTCGTCACGCCGCAGGCGACCAGCCGGTCGCAGACCTCCTGCGCCGCCGCGGCCGGGGTCGCGATGACACCGATCGAGACGCCGTGGGTCGCGACGATCTCCTCGAGGTCGTCGAGATGCCTGATCTCCATGCCGGCGACGCGCTGCCCGACCAGCCGTGTGTCCGCGTCGATCAGGGCAGCGACCTCGAAGCCCCGGGTCGCGAACCCGGCGTAGTTGGCGAGTGCATGACCGAGGTTGCCGACGCCGATGATCGCGACGCAGTAGTGCTGGGTGAGACCGAGCGCCCGGGAGATCTGGTAGACGAGGTACTCCACGTCGTAGCCGACGCCGCGGGTGCCGTACGAGCCGAGATGCGAGAGGTCCTTGCGAAGCTTCGCCGAGCCGACCCCCGCTGCGGCTGCCAGCGCGTCGGAGGAGATGGTGGGCACGCCGCCGTCGGCCAGGGCACCGAGCACCCGGAGATAGACGGGCAGCCGCGCGACCGTTGCCTCGGGAATCCCGCCGCGGCGGCCGCTGCGCGCGCCGTCAGAGGGCGACATGAGGGCTCCAAGCTTCGGGTGCGGAAAGGGAGTCTACGCCGCTTGTGAACGGGTGCACAAAGCGCTCGTGAACTCGTGAAGCGCCCCCTGGTGCGCGGTGACATGTGAGGATGCGGTGCACTGGTGCCCCTTCATGACCCGAATCACAGGACGACGATGACCGACAGTGAGGCGTGGGGACGGATCGCCGACGACGGCACCGTCTTCGTCCGCGCCGCGGACGGCGAGCGCGCGATCGGGTCCTGGCAGGCGGGTTCGGTCGAGGAGGGCCTCGCGTTCTACCGCCGCCGGTACGACGACCTCGCCGCCGAGGTCTCGGTCCTCGAAGGCCGCATCGGCGCGACGACGGCGGACCCCCGGACGGTCGCAGCGGCCGCGCGCAAGCTCCGGGAGTCGCTACCGACGGCCGCCGTCATCGGCGACCTCGGCGAGCTGGAGCGGCGGCTCGACGGCGTACTCGAGCGGGTCGAAGCACGCGCGGCCGAGGTGGCCGAGCAGCGCGCCCAGGCGGCCGCCGCCGCGGTCGAGTCGAAGAAGGCCCTGGTCGCCGAGGCCGAACGGCTGCGGGAGAGCACCGACTGGCGTGCCACGGGCGACCGCTACCGCGCGATCGTCGAAGAGTGGAAGACGATCCGCATCGACCGCAAGACCGACTCGCAGCTCTGGGAGCAGCTCGCGGCGGCACGTCGCGAGTTCGACCATCGCCGCCGTGCCCACTTCGCCGATCTCGACCGGCAGCGTGAGGAGTCGGCCGAGCACAAGCAACGGCTGGTCGCAGAAGCCGAGAAGCTCACCGGCTCCACGGAGTGGGGTCCGACGGCCCGCCGCTACAAGGAGCTGATGAGCGAGTGGAAGGCCGCCGGTCGCGCCGGGCGTGAGGTCGAGGACGAGCTCTGGGGCCGTTTCAAGGCCGCGCAGGACGCGTTCTTCGGCGCCCGGTCGGAGGCGTTCAAGGCCCGCGACGACGAGATGGCCGGCAATCTGCAGGCGAAGCAGGCGCTGCTCGCCGAAGCGGAGACGATCGACCCCTCGACCGACCTCGAAGGCGCACGCAAGCGGCTGCGCGCCATCCACGACAAGTGGGAGCGCATCGGTCATGTCCCGCGGGACGCGATGGGCGAGCTCGAGCGCCGACTCGCAGCTGTGGAGGACCGGGTGCGCGAGGCGGGGTCCAGCCGGCGACCGGTGACCGTGACGGAGTCGCCACTCGTCGTCCGGCTGCGTGAGTCGGTCGGCAAGCTCGAGTCACGTCTTGCGCGTGCGCAGGCAAGTGGTGACGAACGACTGGCGAAGGAGACCGAAGAGTCGCTCAGCACGCAGCGCGAGTGGCTCGCACAGGCGGAACGTTCGGGAGCCTGACCGGAACGATCACGCCAGGGCCGCGCGCAACCGGTCCTCGTCGACCCGGAACCAGGTGTGCACCTGGTCATCCACGATGACGACCGGGATGTACTCCCCCCACTGCTCAGTGAGGGCGGCGTCGCCGGAGATGTCCTGCTCCTCCCACGTGGCGCCCGCGGCTGCCGCGACCCGCGCGACGACGGCACACGCGTCGGCGCACAGGTGACATCCGGGGCGTGACAGGACGACCACCCGGTGGGTCATGTCGTGTCGGAGACGGTGGGTTCGCGCAGCCGGCCCTTCGCCACCTTTCCGGTGACCGAGTGCGGCAGCTCGTCGACGATCTCCACCGATGTCGGGCACTTGAACCGCGCGAGCCGACCTGCTGCATAGTCGATGACGTCGGAGGGCGTCAGCGATGCCCCGTCGCGTGCGACGACGAGCGCCTTCACGGTCTCGCCTGTATAGGGATGTTGCGTGCCGAGCACCGCGACCTCTGCGATGTCGGGATGCGTGAGCAACGCGTCCTCGACCTCGCGCGGGTACACGTTGAAGCCGCTCACCAGGATCAGCTCGCGCAACCGGTCGACGAGGAACAGGTCACCATCGCTGTCGGCGTAGGCGACGTCGCCGGTGCGGAACCATCCGTCGGCGTCGGCACCACCGGCACCGTCCGGCCAATAACCGGAGAAGACATTTGCTCCGCGCACCGTGATCTCGCCAGGGTCGTCGGCTTCGGCGTCGTCACCACTGTCGTCGAGCAGTCGTAGCTGCACACCTGGTATCGGCCGGCCGATGGAGCCCGGCTTCGGCTTCTCGCTGCACAACGTCGTGGTGAGAACCGGCGCCGTCTCGGTGAGTCCGTAACCCTCGAAGACGTCGCGTCCGGTCGCCTCGCGGACCGCGGCGAGTACGTCGCCAGGGAGCGGCGCGGCGCCGGACACCGCGAGACGCAGCGTCGACATCGCATTGCTGAGCTCGGGCAACATCGACCAGGCGACGAACATCGGCGGCGCCCCGATGATGTTGGTCACGGCATGGCGACGTACGAGCTCGAGGGTCTCGACAGGGTCGAAGCGTTCGGCGAGCACCCCGGTCGCTCCGGCGCGCGCGGTCATCCCGAGCCCGGCGTTCAGCCCGTAGACGTGGAAGAGCGGCAGGACGAGGAGAACGACGTCGTCGCCGGCGACCACTTCCGGCTCGATGCGGGACAGCTGGTCGAGGTTGGCGAGCAGCGCTCTGTGGCTGAGCATCGCTCCCTTCGGCCGGCCGGTCGTCCCGGACGTGTAGAGGAGCACCGCGAGGTCTTCGCTGCCGACGGATGACGGCGCCGCGGGCTCGTGCGTCAGCGCCCGCTCCCACTCGTCACCCGCGACGACGAGAACGTCGATGTCGACGAGCTCCCGGTGCGCGATGTCGGTCACGACCAGCGCAGCGCCTGAGTCCGTGAGCTGGTACCGGATCTCAGGTTCGGTGTAAGCGGTGTTGAGCGGCAGCGCGACAAGGCCGGCACGGAGCACGGCGAAGTAGGCCGTCGCGAACTCGACACCGTTGGGCAGAAGGATGCCCACCCGGTCGCCGTCGACCAGGCCCCGTGCGCGCAGCGCGCCGGCGAGCGCATCCACCTCGCGGTCGAGGTGCTCCCACGTCAGCGTCCGGTCTGCACAGACAAGCGCGGCTTTGTCCGGCGATGCCTCGGCTGCGCGCCGGACGAGGTCGGCCAGGTTGCGTACGTCGGCAGCCATCGCCGCGAGTGTTTCACATCTGCAAGCACCCTCCGCAGCGGCAAGTTCACCCGTCTGGCGTCTTCAGATCCGCCGACGCGGATCGATGTTCCCTAGGCAAGGAGAAACCCCACTCCGGGGCGACCGCCGACACGACAAGGCACACCGTGCGCGAGCACGGGCCGCAAAGGCACGGGACTGCTGCCCACCGCAGTTAGCCGGCCCGCCGAACGTCGAAGGCCGCCCAGAGCGTCCGTGACTGCACCACCGTCGCGGCGACCGCCCCGGCCCAACGCCGGAGGTCCAGGTGTCGCTGCGCACGCCCGTTCGGGCTCTGTGCCGTCTGCTGGTGACGCTCACGCTCGCGCTCTCTGCCGGCGCTACCGCCGCCGCCTTCACGCCGGTCTCCGCGTTCGCCAGCACGGCCGGATACGAGGCGCAGTTCGTCGCCGACATGAACGCCGCGCGCCAGGCCAACGGACTGGCCCCCTACAGCGTCGCGTACGACCTGACGACGATCGCGCGTAACCACTCCGCGCAGATGGCGTCCTCCCAGACGCTGTACCACAACCCGAGCCTGACGACCCAGGTGCAGAACTGGCAGGCCGTGGGCGAGAACGTCGGCGAGGGCCCGACTGTCTCCGACATTCACACCGCGTTCATGAACAGCCCGGAGCACCGGGCCAACATCCTCGACCACGACTTCACCCAGGTCGGTGTCGGCGTCGTTGTCGACAAGAACGGCATCATCTGGGTGACGGAGGACTTCCGGCAGCCGATGTCGAGCGGCGGCACGAGCTCCGCTTCGAGTGCGCCCGCGACGCACACCACGTACACGCACCCGGCGAGCAGCTCGTACTCCGCACCCCCGGCACCGGCGCACGCATACGTCGCACCGCGCCCGGCTCCGTCTCCTCGCGCAGTCCTGCTGCAGCGGCTGCACCAGCTGCGGCACGATCGCCGCGCGCACCACGCTTCCAGCGACCCAGTGGCGCAGGCGTTCGACTACGTCAACGCGCTCACCACGCTCACCCGCTGACCGTTCTCACCCGTCGCTAGGTCGGCGGCGCACCCGTCGGCGGCGGAAAGAGCGTCGGTGACTGCGACGGCTGGTCGCTGGGTTGCTGCGTCGGCGGTGGCGAGGCCGGCCGCGGCGACGACTTGTGCGTCGCCGGCGGCCTGGGCGTCGCGTGTGGCGTCGAGGTGCTGCGTGGCTGGAACGTCGGCAGCGGCGTCGGCGACGCCGAGGAGCCGTCGCCCGGCAGGTGATGAGTCGCCTTGATCAGGCGGTAGTTGTCGAACGTCTTCGCAAAGATGCGCGCGGGCAGCGTGCCGCCGAAGACCTCGGGCACTCCCTCGACGTTCTTCATCGAGTGCGGCAGCCGGCCGTGGTCGACGTACTCCTTGTCGTAGCCCATCCATACCGCGACGCAGAGCGTGTCCGTGCAACCGCTGAACCACGCGTTCGTGAAGTCGTCGGTCGTGCCCGTCTTGCCGTAGACGGGGAACGGTTGCCGCGCCGCCGTGCCGGTGCCGGAGTCGACCACGCTCCGCAGCACACCCTTGACCTCGCCGGCGATCCGCGCCGGCAGCACGCGGTTGCCCTGCGGATGTGGCGTGGCGGTGAACATGTCGCCCAGTCCCGCCCCGTGCACGCGCAGAACCGAACGCGGCGAGTGGTGCACGCCGCCGTTGACGAGAGTCGAGTACGCCGTGGCCTCGGACAGCGGCGTCACGGGGATGCCCAGGCTCTGGGCCGGACACAGCCCGCCGCACCTGTGGTCGATGAAGTTCGTCTGCAGACCGGCGGCTCGCGCGAACCGGATGACCTTGTTCAAGCCGAGCTGCACGGCGAGCGGCGCGTAGACGGTGTTGATGGAGGACACCAGGGCGGATCGCAGCGTTTGATAGCTGCCACCGCTCTCCGCGTTGCAGACGTGGAACGGCACCGTCAGGCATTGCGGCGCGGAGTGCGGCTCGTCGAGGGAATGGCCGTTCTGGAGGGCGACCGCGAGCGTGAACGGCTTGATGGTCGAGCCCGTGGATCGGTATGCACCGGTCGCGAGGTCGAAGCCGCCCTTGCGGTAACCGTGGTCCTGGCGCGTCGTCATCGCACGGATGTCGCCGGTGCGCGGATCCACCGCGACCAGTGCTGCCTCCGGGTCGCCCGGCGAGTGCAGCACCTGCTGCATGGCGTTGACGGCCGCCTTCTGCAGGTCGAGGTCGAGGGTCGTTCGTACTCGCACCTGCCCGCTGTCGAAAAGGCTCGAGTCGCTGAACGCAAGCGTTCCGCGCAGCTGGTCGGTGACGTAGTCGCGGAACTCCGGCGCAACCGTCGGCGCATCGGGCTTGGACTTCGCGACGATCGCGGGCAGCCCGTTGCGCACCGCCGCAGCCGCCTGCTGCGACGTGATCTTTCCGGTCTTGATCATCTGGTTGAGCACGTAGAACTCGCGCCGGTAGGACTCCTTCGGGTCGTTGACGGGGTTCCACACCGAGGGCGCCGGGATGAAGCCGGCAAGCGTCGCCGCGCGGGCGAGCGCGAGCGACGGATCGTGCGCCCCCGTCTTCGGGTCGAGATCGAGCTCCTGCACCGGTACGCCGAAGTAGTACTTGCTCGCGGCCTGAACGCCTGCGGCACCGTTGCCCAGGTAGAGCGTGTTCAGGTAGCGGGTGAGGATCGCGTCCTTGCTGAGGTGCTGCTCGAGCCGGATCGCGAGGCTCGCCTCGCGCAGCTTGCGCAGCGCGGTTCGCTCGCTGCCGGTGTAGACGTTCTTCACGTACTGCTGCGTGATGGTGGAACCGCCCTGCAGGTGCGCACCGCTGACGTCACGCCACAAAGCCCGTACGACGGCGAGCGGGTCGACGCCGCGATGCTCGAAGAAGCGCTCGTCCTCCGCAGCGACGACGGCGTCCTTCAGGACCTGGGGGATGTCCGCCGACGGGACCGGCTCCTGGTCCTGCGGCGGCCGGATGGTCGCGAACAGCCGGCCCGAGCTGTCGAGCAGGAGCACGGCCTGCGGCGGGAGCGGCTCGAAGCCGTAGTCGATGGGCGCGGCGAGGAGCCCGCCGGCGAAGGAACCGATTCCCACGACGATCGCCAGCAGCATCCACAGGACCACGTGCCGGCGGCGGCGACGACGCCGGGCACTCCGGCTGCGGCGCTCCACCACGGCGGCGACCACCCGGGTCGGCAGCGGCGGCGGAGCGACCTGCGTCATGACGGGAGGGTAAGACGCAGGTGGCCGGCCGCGCCGCCCGAGGTGACCATGTCGTGACTACTCGGAAATGATCTGTATTCGTCATACCGCTGTGCGGTTTGCCCGGTGTGTCATATGAGCGGACGAAGTCTCCCGTGCTTCGTGACTGCCCCTCAACCCCCGGCCGGACTAGGCCGATCAGGAGACGATGACCGTGCGCGCCCACGCCCGACACGGCCGGCTCGTCGAGCCGGACGGTCTGGCTGCGCTGCGCCTGGCGATCGCGATCAGCCGCGACCCGGTGCTGGGCAGGCTGTCGGAGTCGCTGGCCTTCCGCTCCCTGCCGAACGCTCGTGGCGCCGCGACCGTCGCCGCCTCCGCGGACGTCGGGTTCCCCGCGAGCGGCGCACCGGCGATCCCCAGCCCGACCCCACCGTCCGAGCCGACCGGTGAGCTGGCGACGGTCATGGAGATCGTCACCCGAGCACAGACCGGCGACGCGGAGGCCTTCGGCCAGCTCTACGACCGCTACGTCGACGTCGTCTACCGCTATGTGCAGTACCGCGTCGCGAACTCGGCCCTCGCCGAGGACCTGACGAGCGAGACCTTCCTGCGCGCGCTCCGGCGGATCACGTCGTACACCTGGCAGGGGCGCGACTTCGGCGCCTGGCTCGTGACAATCGCCCGCAACCTCATCGCCGACCACTACAAGTCCGGTCGCTACCGCCTCGAGCTGGCCACCTCGGACCTCGTCGAGGCCGGCGCCGACCGTAGCGAGGACGGTCCGGAGGACGAGGTCCTCGCCGGGATCACCAACGGCGTGCTCCTCGAGGCGGTCAAGCGGCTGAACGCCGAGCAGCAGGAGTGCATCGCCCTGCGGTTCCTCCAAGGCATGTCCGTCGCGGAGACCGCGCAGATCATGGGCAAGAACGAAGGCGCCATCAAGGCGCTGCAGTACCGCGCAGTGAAGTCCCTGTCTCGCCTGCTTCCCCAGGACCTCGTGTGATGACCGGCCGCGCTACTACGTCCGGCATAGTCCTTCTGGGCCATCTTGCCGAATGGCCCGTCACCTCTCGCCAGGCTCGCTCGTTGGTCGTCATGGACGGAAATGTCCAGATGTCCGGGAGGTGTGGTCGATGAGTCTCTCGCCGACCAAGCGGCGCGCCGAGCAGTTCGCCGATCTGCTCGAGCAGCACGACCGCACGGACGACCCGACGCTCGCGCCGCTGGTCGCCCTCAGCGCGGCTCTTCAGTCCACGCCCGCGATCGAGGGGCCGGCGCCGGAGTTCCGCACCGCACTGCGGCAGCGGCTCGTCGCAGTGGCGACGGTGCAAGGCGTCGGAGAGACCGGGTCGGTCGGCTCCCGGGTCCGCGAGTCAGCGAGTGCGTGGCGAGTGCAGCGGCGACTTGCCGTCGTCGCCGGTGGCGCCGCCGCGGTCACAGCAGTCGCCGGCGTGGGGATCGGTGCCAGCCGCGCGCTGCCAGGCGACGCCTTCTACGGTCTCAAGCGCGCCGACGAGGGTGTGCAGCTCGCGCTCGCCCGCGGCGACGAGGCGAAGGGCAAGAAGCACCTGGAGTTCGCGCAGACGCGGCTGTCCGAGGTGAAGGCTCTCGCCGCCCGCGGCGACGCGCTTCCTGCTCTCGTCCCGGGCCAGCCGGGCGCCGCCGCTCTTCCGCAGTCCGGGGACAGCCGGATCGCCGACACCCTGCGCGCGATGGACGAGCAGACGAGGGCCGGAGCCACCGACCTGTTCCTCGCCTACCAGCACTCCGGCTCGACCGAGCCGCTCCAGGCGTTGAACGAGTTCACGGTCAAGCAGTACGCCGACCTCATGGCCCTGCTCCCCGCGCTGCCGGCCGACCTCCAGCCGCCCGCGAAGCGGTCTCTCGCACTGTTGCGCATCGTCGCCACGGACACCCGTGACTTGGCGCCGCACCGTTCGAGCAGCGGACAGCCGGGCAGCAGCGGCACGCACTCCACCGGCAGGCACAAGAAGTCGCCGAACAGCTCGACGTCGACACCGACGCCCACGCCGACCACGGTCACGTCGAGCCCCGGCGGCTCGACGGGCACGAAGCAGACCCAGCCAGGCACCGGCGTGCCGACCATCCCCGCCGTGCCCACCGTCGGACCCCTTCCGACCGACCTTCCGACGACACTGCCGCCGCTGCCCGACGTCGGATCGCTGCTCTCCACGGGCTGACCGACACCAGGCGCCGTACAGAAGAAAAAAGGCATCCGCGTGACGCGGATGCCTTTTTCGTTCCGGGTGTCCGAATTCATGTTGTGACGGAGCCGTAACTCTCCGCAGGACTACTCGTTGATAGCCCGAACCTACTAGGAAACGCTCAGAACCCTCTGTTGCGAACCGAGTACATACGGTAGCGTTCGCCCAGATTCGCCCGTCTTTGTGGAGGTAGGGGGCACATGGCAGCAAGCATGAGGCGTCGTGGTGTAGCCGTCACCGCGTTCGCGCTCGCCAGCGGCACGTCGTTGGCAGCATTCGGCACGGCCGCGCCAGCAGGTGCTTCCAGCACCCACGCGCCGGCGTACTACCAGGGTGTGACCTCCGCCAACGTGCTGAGTGTCGCGCTGCACCTGCCGTCAGCTCTTCCTGCGCTGCCTGGCATTCCCAAGGACCTCGCGGTCAACCTCGTCGGCGTCAGCGGCAACGCGACCCACAACACCCTCGGCACGGGCGCTCCGACGTCGTCGACCGCGGTGTCGTCGGTGGCCAGCGGCTCGCTGGTCAGGGCGCTGCCGTCGCAGCTGGGCCTGGGCAAGGTCCTGACCGCCCACCTCGGCCAGAAGCTCACCGACCAGGGCATCCACGTCCCGGCCGCACCGCTCGTCGACCTCTCGGTCGCGCCACTCGCGTCGACCGCGCTCTCGAGCGTCAACTCGTCGCACTCGCTGCTCACCAGCGGCAAGGTTGCGCAGCTCGGGCAGCTGCTCGACCTCAAGCAGGCCGGTGCAGCCCAGACCCTGATCAACACGCTCCAGAACCAGGTCGACCAGGTCACTCCCGCGATCAACGACCAGATCAACAGCGCTCTCAACCAGGTTCAGAGCGTCCTCAACCAGACGCCGGCCGGCTCCTCGACCGCCCAGGTCCTCAGCCAGGTTCAGTCGACGTTGCAGACCATCCAGTCGACCGTGAAGAACATCCTCGCCAACGTCGGCTCGACCGCGGTGCTCTCGGTCAACACCCTCGACGCGACGCAGTCCATCGCGCCGGCAGCCGGTGCGGCGCAGTCGGCCGCCGGTGTCAACCTGGCGAACCTCAACGTCCTCAACGGTCTGCTGACCGTCAAGGGCTTTGTCAGCCAGGCCACCGCTGTCGCCAACGGCAAGCCAGGTGGCGCGCACGCGTCGTTCTCCGGCCACGCCCCGATCGTCGCCGTCGGCACTCCGGTGCTGACCGCAACGCTCGACGAGACCGGCATCAACCTCACGGGCGCGGGCCTGCCGTCGCAGATCAACGACGCGCTGGCTCAGGTGCAGAGCGCGCTCAACACCCTGCTCGGCACCCTCGGCGTGCACCTCAACTACGTCCCGGGTCACGTCGACAAGGTCGACAGCGCCGGCCGTTACGCCGCCGCCACCGGCCCCGAGTACGACATCGTGATCGACAGCCCGGTCCCGGGTGACGGTGCTCTTGCCGAGATCGGCCTGGGCCACGGCACGACGGCCTCGGTGTCCGCGCAGCAGGCTCCGAAGCACATCGAGCTGCGCAACCCGCAGCAGGGCGCGCTCCCGCACACGGGTGCCAACCTGCCGCTGATCGGTGGCATCGCGATCGCGCTGCTCGCCGGTGCGGCGATCCTGCGCCGCCGGGTCGCCTGACCCTGTACCACCTCGACGAGGCCCCGGACGCCACTGGCGTCCGGGGCCTCGTTCTTCGTGCCGATGGTTACCCTCGGGTTGCTATGCGACGACGAAGCAGGGACACCGACAACGCCGCGCTCGCGGGTGCCGCATCGGCGGCGGTGGCGGAGGTCGAGGCCAGCCTGGTCGTCCCGCCCGATCCGAGCGCCGCAGCATTCTTCGACGTCGACAACACGATGATGCAAGGCGCGTCGATCTACCACTTCGCCCGTGGACTGGCGGCGCGCGACTTCTTCACCTGGCGAGATCTCGCGCACTTCGCGATGAAGCAGATCTCGTTCCGCATCAAGGGCGTCGAGGACCCCGCACACATGGAAGAGGCGAAGGAGGCTGCGCTCGCCTTCGTCGCCGGGCACAAGGTCGACGAGGTCGTCGCACTCGGCGAGGAGATCTACGACGAGCTGATGGCCGACCGCATCTGGTCCGGCACCCGAGCACTCGCGCAGCTGCACCTCGACGCCGGGCAGCGCGTCTGGCTCGTCACCGCAGCCCCCGCGGAGCTCGCGTCACTCATCGCCCGACGGTTGGGACTGACCGGAGCGCTCGGCACCGTCGCCGAGAACGAGGACGGCGTCTACACCGGGCGACTCGTCGGTGAGCCGCTGCACGGACCAGCGAAGGCCGAAGCCATCCGCGCCCTCGCCGAGCGTGAAGGCCTCGACCTGTCGCGCTGCTCCGCCTACAGCGACTCGGCCAACGACATCCCCATGCTGTCGATCGTCGGCGACCCGGTCGCGGTCAACCCCGACGCCCAGCTCAAGCGGGTAGCGCGAGAGAACGGCTGGAAGATCCGCGACTTCCGCACCGGGCGCAAGGCAGCCCGCGTCGGCGTACCGGCAGCGGCGGGGATGGGTGCCGTCGCCGGCGGCGTCGCCGTCGGTCTGGCAGTGCGTCGCCGCTACCAGGACAGAGACACGTTGGAGCGAGCGCTCGAGCTCGCCCGGTCAGCACCGCATGCCTCGCGTTCGACGTTCGAACGCCTCCGCCGCCACTGACTTTCCCGTTGAGTGCGACGCAATCCCCCTTGGACAGGCCCTCTCAAGGGGGATTGCGTCGCACTCAACCGAGTCAGAAGAAGACGCTGCGGCGCTGGAGAAGCAGCTTGTAGAGCGTCTGCTGGATGACTTCGCGGACCTGGTCGGTGAGGTTGAAGACGAGCATCGGGTCGTCCGCGGCGCTCGGACCCAGCTCGTCGGTCGCGATCGGCTCACCGAACTCGATGATCCACTTCGACGGCAGCGGCACCAGCCCGAGCGGACCGAGCCACGGAAAGGTCGGCGTCACCGGGACGTAGGGGAACCCGAGCAGGCGAGCCAGCACCTTGACGTTGCCGACGATCGGGTAGATCTCCTCCGCCCCCACGATCGAGCACGGGATGATCGGCACGCCAGCCCGTAGCGCCGCCGAGACGAAACCACCGCGGCCGAAGCGCTGCAGATTGTAGCGCTCGCTGAACGGCTTGCCGATGCCCTTGAAGCCTTCCGGCCAGACGCCGGCGAGCTCACCACCCGTCAGGAGCCGTTCGGCGTCCTCGTTGCATGCGAGCGTCGACCCGGTCTTGCGCGCCATCGGTGCGACGAGCGGCGTGCGGAAGACCAGATCGGCGCCGAGCATGCGCAGGTGACGATGCGCCGGATGGTGATCGAAGATCGCCACCTGCGTCATCATCGCGTCGATCGGAACCGTGCCCGAATGGTTGGCGACGACCAGCGCGCCACCCGTCTCGGGGATGTTCTCGAGCCCGCGCGTCTCGACCCGGAAGTACTTGTCGTACAAGGGCCGAAGGGCGCTCATCAAGACGCTGTCGGTGAGGTCGGGATCGAAGCCGAACTCGTCGACGGGGTAGTCGCCGGTCACCCGACGGCGCAGGAACGCCAGCGCACCGGCAAGCTTCCGCTCCCACTCCGGCGCGGCAGCGACGGCCTCGTCGCGTTCGCGTTCGGCGAGGTGGGTGCCGCACAGCCCGTCCGCGACGGCCTTCGCCGAGCACTGCTGTCCGGTCGCATCGACGGCGCTGCACCGCTCGGTGCGCCGCGCCTCCCGCCGGGCCGGGGCTTCGGAGCCGTCGATCGGAATGACCCGTGCCTCAGGCATGAACCGCTCCCGCTCCGGCCCGGCGACGGTCGATCGACTCCAGCACCGAGCGCTCCAGCCCCGCGACCCGGTCGGGATCGATGTAGCGGCGCAGGTTGCGTCCGCGCACGAAGTCGTCGAACGCGTCGCGCGTGGAGTACGCCGGCACGTAACCGAAGTCGTTCTTCAGCCGGGCCGTGTCCACGCCTCTGCCGAACTCGAGGAACTGCACCTGCTCCGGCGAGAAGTCGACGAGACCGGCGCGGCGGAACAGCGAGCTCACGAGCGAGACGGCCGGCGGCGGCACCTGGACGGCCGGACGTCCTGCACGCCTGATGGCCTGGGAGACCAGGAGTACGCCGTCGCCGGCGACGTTGTAGGTGCCTCGGTGATCCTCGACGACGGATCGGCGAAGCACCTCGACACCGTCGTCCTCGTGGATGAACTGGATGCGCGGATCGAAGCCGAACATCCGCGGGACGACCGGAAGCGAGAAGTAGCGCGTCAGCGGGGTGTCTATGCGCGGGCCGATGAAGTTCGCGAAGCGCAGCAACGTCACGTCGACGTCCGGCCGGCGCCGGCCGAGGCCGCGCACGTAACCCTCGACCTCCGTCGAGTCCTTGCCGTAGCCCGTCCGGAACTGCGCGCGGGGCTCCATGCCTTCGGTGAACAGGGCCGGGTCCCGCGACGACGAGCCGTAGACCGACGTCGTCGAACGCACGACCAGCTTCTGCAGCGACGGTGCCTTCTGGCAGGCGGCGAGCAGCTGCATCGTGCCGATGACGTTGATCTCCTTCATCGCCGTGCGCCCGCCGGCACCGAACGGCGTCGCGATGACACTCATGTGCACGACGGTGTCGACCTGCGCGGACGCGATGACCTTCGCGATGATCGGGTTGCGGATGTCGGCGCGCACGAACTCGGTCCGCCCGACGTCCTGCCGGGGAGGTACGACGTCGACGCCGATCACGCGGTCGACGGTCGGGTCCGCCTGGAGCAGCGCGGCGAGACGACCGCCGAGGTAGCGCGAGACGCCGGTGACGAGGACGACCCGACCGCTCATCGAATGCCTGCCGGTCGCGAGCCTGGCGTCTGCGGAACGCGGGCGATGACGACCGGATCGCCGCGCGAGACGCGCAGCCGCCGGCTCGCGTGTCCCGCATTGATCGCGAGCTGAACAGCTCGGAAGGAGTCCTCGCACAGCGCGAGCCGGCCCGCGGCCACGTCGCCGTACGTCAGTGTGAAGGGCACCGACATCGTGCGTCCGTTGCACCGCAGCTCCACGGTGTCCCCGAGGGCGATGCCGGCAGCCTCGAGGTCCGAGCGCGCGATGTTGAGCGAGACGTTGCCGAAGTGGTCGACGGACCGGATCTCGGCATGCACATGGTCGTCGTCCACGACTGCTTCACGGACCGCCAGTGTCTTGAGCGAGGAGCTCCGGACCGGAGCGCCCAGCTCGTCGAGCGGGCCGCCGTTGGCGAGGTGCGCGGTCACCGGCGCGAACACGTCACGGCCACGGAAGGTCTTGTGGACGGTGTCGCGGAACAGCTGCTCGTTGGTGATCTCGACGACGCGCTTGATGCCGCCGCGTGCCTCCCATGCCAGGGACAGCAATCCGTTGTCGGGCCCGATCAGCACCGAGCCGTCGGTGGTCGCGACAGCGACCCCGCGGGCCGCCTTCTCCTGCATCGGGTCGACGAGGGCGAGGTGGACGCCGACGGGCATGAAGGGGATGGCGGTCGCCAGCGCGGTCGCGCCTTGCTCGACGTCCTGCGGCGCCACGAGGTGGCAGATGTCGAGGATGCGGACATGCGGAGCCAGGCCGGCGATGACGCCTTTGCAGACCCCGACGAACACGTCGTCGTGCCCGTAGTCGGAGAGGAAGGTGACCCAGTCGTAACCCTGCTCGCTCCGCGCCACGGCAGCGCTACTTCTTGTTGCGGCGCTGGACGCGCGTCTTCTTCAGCAGCTTGCGATGCTTCTTCTTTGCCATGCGCTTGCGACGCTTCTTGATGACCGAACCCACGCGGAGCCTCTCAGAGACGAGCCGAAGACTCCGGCAAGGCTACCCGAGCGGAGCGCGGTGCGAGGGAGCCGTCAGCCCGCCTCGATGAAGCTGTCCTTGAGGTACTCGTTGACGGCCTGCTCCGGGACCCGGAACGAGCGGCCCACCCGGACCGCGGGCAGGGTGCCGCCGTGGACGAGACGGTAGACCGTCATCTTCGACACGCGCATGAGCGTCGCCACCTCGGCGACGGTCAGAAACCGGAGCTCGGCCAGCGGACGCTGACCGTCACCGGCCGAAGGGCCTGAGGGCATGCCGACACCGCCTCTGCCCGCGCTGGCGCCGGCTTCCCCACCGGCGCGCCGATCCGCGCGTGCACCTGAACAAAGGGTAGCGGTGTGACTGCTGCGCGTCACGAGGCAGTTGGGACGAACCTGTGGTCGCCCGAATGGGCTAGCCGACGCCCGACAGCAGGTACGTCGCCACCGGCCCGTAAGCGGCCGGCAGGACGTTGTCGTCGAGCGGTACGGCGACCGCGACCTTGCCCTCCTCGGCACCGACGAACAACGCCGGATCGTTGGTGTCGGCGAACCCCACTGTCGGCACGCCGGCTTGCGCAGCCGCACCGGCCCACCCGTGATCGGCGATCACGAGGTCCGGCGGGACCGGCAGCCGCGTGAGCACGTGCTGCATCGGCTCCGGCGAGTGCGTGTGCATGAGATCGCCGCCGGTCCCGACCGTGGCCACGCCCTCGACATAGCGAATGCGGCGCCGCTCGCCGATGACCTCGACCCAGTCGCCGTCGCCCGCCGTCAGCACGTCGCAGCCGGCCGCCCTCAGCGCTCGTGCGATCGGGAGGTGCAGCGTCAGCGTGCCGGTGGGATGTCCGGTGCCCAGCATCACCCGACCGCGGCCGCGCGCAACGCGCGCAATGACCGACGCGGCGTCGTCCAGCGCATCCAGACACAGCTCCGGGTCGATGCGATCGACGCCCTTGGTGCGCGCGCCGTCCGCGTCGATGCCCACCCGGGAGACGAGCACCTTCAGCACGTCGTCGAACGACCACGGCCGGTCCAGCTCGAGACCGAACCAGTACTCCGGCTCGCGCGCGAGCATCTTCTCGATGTTCGCGAGGTTGCTCGCCCGCGACGTGGCGACGTCGCCGGCGATGCGGTGCGCGACGAGATGGCCGAGCAGCTCACCGCGGGTGACCGAACGCTCCGTGTTCACGCCGGCTCCGAAGGGTCGAGGGAGTGCAGCGGGAACACGGCATCACGGGTCGCGCGGATCGCGGCATCGACCCGGTCGGCCGGCGGCAACGAGCCGCCTGCCCAGGGGTCGAACTCCGGCGATCGTCCGTCCGTCATCCGCAGCGGTGCATGCGTTCCGGTGCGGCCGAGCACGAACTCCCGCCAGTCCGCCGGTGTCTCGATGTCCGGATCGATCGGTGAGCCCGACGCCTCGGCCAGCAGATGGGTCCATGTCCGCGGGACGACGCGCACCAGTTCGTAGCCACCACCACCGGTGAACAACCAGCGTCCGTCGCAGACCTCGTGCGCCAGTGCATGCAAGGCCGCGTGCGCCGTTCGCTGACCGTCGACGGACACGAGCAGGTTGGCGAGCGGATCGAGTGCGTGGGTGTCGCACCCGTGCTGCGACACGAGGATCTGTGGCGCGAACCGACGGACCAGCGGCGGGACCACGGCATGGAACGCACGCAGCCATCCCGAGTCGCCGGTGCCTGCGGGAAGTGCCACGTTGACCGCCGTGCCGCGCGCCTCGGGGCCGCCGATTTCGTACGCGAACCCCGTGCCGGGGAAGAGCGTGCGACCGGACTCGTGCAGGCTGATGGTCAGCACCCGCGGGTCGTCCCAGAACGCCGCCTGTACGCCGTCACCGTGATGCACGTCGATGTCGACGTACGCGATGCGTTGCACACCTTGCTTCAGCAACCAGGCGATCGCGATGGCAGGGTCGTTGTAGATGCAGAACCCGGAGGCGTTGGACGCCATCGCGTGATGCAACCCACCGGCGATGTTCGCAGCGTGCTGATGCGTGCCGTCATGGACCGACCGGGCGGCAGCAACCGTTGCCCCCGCGACCAGCGATGCCGCCTCGTGCATACCGGCGAACACCGGGTCGTCGTCAGTGCCGAGGCCGTGGTCGACGTCGGGCCGCAGCGTCGCGCTCGCGGCACGCACCGCATCGATGTACTGGGGTGAGTGCACGAGTGTGAGCAGGTCGTCATCCGCCGCGACCGCATCCATCATCTGCACGTTCGGCCGTCCGAGGACGCCGTACGCCCTAGCGAGCTCGACCGTCAGCTCGACACGGACCGGCGCGAGCGGATGGCCCGGACCGAAGTCGTAACCGATGAGTGCCTCGTTCCACGGCACTCCCAGCGACGTGCTCACGAGGTCAGGCTTGCCCCTCGGCGAGTGCCCGGGAACGGTCGCGAGCGGCCTCGAGCGCTGCGAGCAGCGCAGCACGCACGCCGTGGTTCTCCAGCTCGCGGATCGCGGCGATCGTCGTGCCGCCGGGGCTCGTCACGGCTTCGCGCAGCTGGACGGGGTGCTCACCGGAGTCACGGAGCATGACCGCGGATCCGATCGCGGTCTGCACGATGAGCTCGGCAGCGACCGCCCGCGGGAGACCGAGCAGGATGCCGGCGTCGATCATCGCCTCGACCAAGTAGAAGAAGTACGCCGGCCCGCTGCCCGACAATGCAGTGACCGCATCCAGCTGCGACTCCGGGACGCGGATGACCTTGCCCACCGGGCGGAGCAGCTCCTCGGTGCGGGCCAGGTGCTCCTCGTTGGCATGTGCTCCGGCGGATATGGCGCTCATCGCCTGGTCGACGAACACCGGCGTGTTGCTCATCACGCGAACCACCGGCACGCCATCGGCGAGCCGCTTCTCCAGGAACGCCGTCGGGATGCCGGCCGCAATAGTGATGACGAGGTTGCGAGCGCTGACCGACTGCGCGAGCTCGTCGAGCAACGTGGACATCTCCTGCGGCTTCACGGCCACCAGCAGCGTGTCGGCGCGCTCCGCCGCCTCGGCGGTGGTGACGCCGGTGACGCCGTAGCGCTCCTCGAGCATCTTCGTGCGCTCGTCGTGCCGCTCCGTGAACAGCAGGTCGCCCGCCGGGCGCCCGGCGCGAAGCAGACCGGAAAGCAGGGCCTCGCCCATCTTCCCGGCGCCGAGGATCGCGACGCGTTCGCTCACGCTGGGCATCGTCGCACGTCCGCCGTCGGGCGCTCCGTCGCGTGCGGTCGGAAAACTCCCATTCTGAGTCCTACCAGCCGGTACGTTGTGGCTTTTGACTCATTGATTTGCCTGCGTTTGACTCTGCGTGGCAACCCCGCCACGCAGAGGAGCAGAAACCATGACCACACGCGTCCGCCGCATCGCCGTCGCCGTCGTCGCCGCCGCTCTGGCCAGCGCATTCGGTGCCGGGGCCGTGGCCTCGACCGCGCACAGCAGTGCGCCGCAGCGCGTCGTGGCCGACAACCACTGGTGCTGCTGAGTCAGAGTCTGATGGGCACCTGCGCCGGCCGTACGGTGGAGAGACCGAGCGAAGCTGCCGCGCTGCGGTAGGCATCCCGGGCGGCCTCCACCTCACCGGCACCGTCGAGCAGCGCACCGAGCTCGTACCAAACGTCCGCCGTCCCGCGGTCGGTCGCGTGCGCGCTGAGGGTGTTGGCTGCGCTTCGGTAGAACTCCCGTGCGCGTTCCGGGTCGTGGTGCCCTGCGGACACCCGGCCCAGAAGCATCTCGAGCCGGGCGGTGAGCAAAGGCGCCGAGTCGCCGACTGCGGCGCGAGCCTCCGCGGCGATGCGCTCGGCTTCCTCAAGGTCGCCTACGTGCAGCCGCGCCTCGGCCAGCGTCGCGTCGCACCGAGCGACGTCGACAACGGTGCCCGCCTCGCCCGCAAGCGCCTTACGCGCCCGGGCCACCACACGCTCCGCTGTAGCGACATCCGGCGGTTCCACCTTGAGCAACATGTCGCCGAGCTCGGCATGCAGACGCGCGAGATTGCGGCCCCCGCTCGATTCACCGAGCAGGGCAAGCGCGCGCTCGGCCAACCCCACGCCGGCCACCGCCTGGCCTCGGCGCGAGGCGACAATGCTGGCGTTCCAGTACGCCGCCGCGCGGGCCTGCGGAGAGGCCATCGCCTCCGACCGCTCGATGGCGGACTGACACAGGTGATAAGCGTGCGCGGTGTCGCCACGCTCGAAGTACGCCGCGGCGAGGGTCACCGTCAGCCGTACTGCGTCGTCGCAGCCCGACAGGCCGAGCTCATCCGCGAGCTTCACGGCTGCCTCGGCCACGTCGATGCCACGAGCGAAGTCGCCGCTTTCGCGGTAAAGCCGCGAGAGGTTGATCGACAACTGCAGCGGGTTGGGGGCACTGTCGCTCTCCCGTAGCCGCTCGAGCACGTGAATCGCCTCGTCCAGGGCCCCGGAAGCCTCGAGTGCGCTCGCTAGCAGCACCTCCGCCTCGCGGCGGAAGGTCGACAGCACGTCCGGCGTCTCGTCCAGCAACGAGCGCAGCTCACGCACCGCATCGACCGCCTCGCCGGAGTGCAGGGCGAGCTCGGCGTAGCGCAACCTCAGGCGCGCGTCGGCCATCTCGTCGCGGCCGATGCCGGTGAGGAGGAAGTCGGCCGTGGTGCCGAGGCGCTCGGCGAGGTACTCCACCACGTCCCGCTCGGGTCGGCGCTGTCCGGACTCGATCCGGGAGACGTACGCCGTCGACAGCCGGCCCTGCGCGAGCTCGGCCTGCTTGAGTCCGCGGCGCTGCCGCAGCTCACGGACCCTCCGGCCGAGGGCGAGCGGATCCGGGACCGGATGCGACGCAGAAGGCTCCATGGGCAGAGAGTCTGCCGCCATCTGCCGCGACATGTGACTAGACACGCGATTTTCCTTGCCTGCGGTCACGCTCGCCTCGCGGCCGGGATGCCCGACGGGTCGGCCAGCATCGCCCGCGAGACGGACGCCGGCCGCCAGCTGCGGCCGTTCGGGCCCTCCACACCGCGGCGGTTCAGCAGGGCGGCGATCGTCGCCGGCGACGCCCCGACGGCAGCCATCTCACGGATCAGCTTCAGCGCGGCAGCGTCCTGTGCGTTGGCGCGCCAGTACTCGGCCAGTCCCGCCGGGGCGACGGGCCGGCTGAAGAGGTAGCCCTGGGCCCGGTGCACGCCGTAACGCTCGAGGATCTGCGCCTGTTGCTCCGTCTCGACCCCCTCGGCCACCGTCCGCATCCCGAGCTCGGCGCTGATGGCGACCAGGCCACGGACGAGCGCGTCCGCGCGACCGTCGCCGAGATGGCTGACGAAGCTGCGGTCGATCTTCAGCTCGGTCAGCGGCAGCTCGTTGACCGCTGCCAGCGCGTTGAAGCCGGTCCCCGCGTCGTCGAGAGCGACGCCCACCCCATGGCGGATCAGGGCGGCCGCCACCTCCGAGCCGGTGACCGGGTCGATCCGCGAGGTCTCGGTGAGCTCGACGTTCAGCGCGGACGGCGGCAGGTCGTGGCGAGCCAGCGCGTCGTAGACCGACGCCACCCAGCCCGGGCTGAGCTCGCGTGGGTCGGTGTTGACGGACACCTCGCCACAGAGGCCGTCCGCGCGCCACGCCGCGACCTGCCGACACGCGGTTTCGAGGACGAACTGGCCGATCTCGCGCGCGCAGGAGGCGTCCGTGTCCTGCCAGAACGCACCCGGCGCGACCAGGCCGTCGGGAAGCCGCCAGCGCAGCAGCGCCTCGGCCGCGACAGGCCGGCGCGAGCGCAGCTCGACGATCGGCTGGTAGTGCAGGACCAGCTCTTCGCGGCGTACGGCGCCACGGATGCCGGGGCGGCCGAACAGGGTCTCCCCGGCGAGAACGGCAGTCACATTTAGTCAACTCGGCATTTGACAAGCCCGACTTGACCCCGGTCAGCCCTTCGTTGCCAGCGCCCGGAGGAAGAACCCCACATTGGCCGGGCGCTCGGCGAGCCGGCGCATCAGGTAGCCGTACCACTCGTCGCCGTACGGAACGTAGATCCGGACCGTTTCCCCCGCCTCCGCCAGCCTGAGCTGCTCATGCGGCCGGATCCCGTAGAGCATCTGGAACTCATAGCTGCCCCGAGCACGGCCGGCGCGCCGCACCAGGGTGGTCGCGATCGCGACCAGTCGAGGGTCATGGGTGGCGAACATCGGGTAGCCGCCGCCCTCGACCAAGGTGCGAAGGCAGCGGACGTAGGAGCGGTCGACCTCACCCCGTGACTGGAAGGCGACACTCTCCGGCTCCTTGTAGGCGCCCTTGCAGAGCCGGACCCGCGACCCGGGAGTGGCAAGGTCGCGGCAGTCGCCCTCGGTCCGGCGCAGGTAGGACTGGAGCACCGCCCCCACCCACGGGAAGTCGCGGCGCAGCTCGCGGACCGTGGCCAACGTCGCGTCCGTCGTGGTGTGGTCCTCCATGTCGATGGTGACCGTCGTGCTCGCCGCAGACGCTGCCTCGCAGATCGCGCGGGCGTTGTCGAGTGCCAGCGCGTGGTCGAGAGCCTGCCCGACGGCCGAGAGCTTGACGGAGACCTCCGCGCGGGCGGCGAGGCCGAGGTCACCGAGCCGCCGCAGGAGCAGCAGGTAGGCCTTCGTGGTGGCCTCGGCGTGCCCGACCTCGGTCGTGTCCTCGCCGAGGTGGTCGAGAGTCACGGTCAGCCCGGACCCGGCCAGTGTCGACGCCACCCGCACGGCGTCGTCGACGGTCGTACCGGCAACGAAGCGCCGCACCACGTCCCTGGAAACCGGAGCGGTCTCGACCAAGCGACGGACGCGGGTGTTGCGCGACGCCGTCAGCAGCGCGGCTCGCAGGACCACATCCACCTCCTCGGGCGCGAGGTTACGGCACCCTCGCGACGACCAACGGCCCCCAGAGCCGTTCGGTGACCAGCGGCCACGGCTGCAGGGCGTCCGCGACCTGCGACAGGAACTCCTCGCGCCGATCACCCAGAGCCAGGTTGTCCGAATGCGTCCGCAACACCGCGAGATGCTCCTCGCGGGTCACCTCGCGCTCCCAGGTCAGCTCGGTGTCGACGACGACCTCGAACCCCCGGGCGCGCAGGTCGTCCGCTGCATCGCGCGGCCCGACGCCGGTGCGGTTCGGAGGGCGGCTCCCGTGCAGCTGAGCCCAGTGCTGGTAGACCGCGCTCTGCGCCTGCTCCCAGTCGACGCCCTCATCCCACAGGTGGTTGGCCCACCACAGTGCGAGGTGCCCGCCGGGGCGCAGGACCGTGCGGATCTCGCGCACCGCCGGCTCCGGCTCGACCCAGTGCCAAGCGGTCGCGCAGACGACGAGGTCGAACATGTCCGGTCGAAACGGCAGGCGTTCTGCTCGCGCGACGACTGCCGGAACGGACGGCGTACGGCGCCGCAGCGTGGCGAGCATGTCGCCGGCGATGTCCATCGCCACGACGCTCGCGCCGCGGCGGTGCAGGGCGCGGGTCGCCAAGCCGGTGCCCGCCGCGAGATCCAGCGTGGTCAGGGTCGACAGCGGACCCGTGTGCGCCGCCAGGACGTCGTACAGGCGGTCGGGATAGTCCGGCCGCACCTCGTCGTAGAGGTCCGCGACCTGGCCGAACCTCGTCCCCAGGCTCATCGGCGGCTCATCACGGCGCGATCCGGCGCCACGCCGTCGTGTCCTCGTCAAGCCGCGCGGCGAGGTTGAGCCGCGTGAAGGCGAGCGCCTCGGCCAGGTCGGCTTCGCGGTCGGCGCGGTTGTCGGCACGCCGGGTGCTCACCTCGACGACGACCGTCCCGGCGAAGCGCTGTCGGGCCAGGCGTTCGAGCAGGTCGGCGCACGGCTGCGTGCCGCGACCCGGTACGAGGTGCTCGTCGCGCGCGGTGCCGATGCCGTCCGCGATGTGGATGTGAGCTAGCCGGTCGCCCATGCGCCCCGCCATGTCCATCGCGTCGGCCTGGGAGACCGAGGTATGCGAGAGGTCGAGGGTGAAGTGCCGGAACGCCTCGTCGCTCGGGTCCCAGTCCGGGCTGTACGGCGTCACCGCGCGGCCGCGCGCCCGCAGGGGAAACATGTTCTCCACCGCGAACTGGATGTCGGTCTCGTCGGCCATCCGCTGGATCCCGGCAATGAAGTCACGGGCGTACTCACGCTGCCACCGGAACGGCGGATGGACGACGACCGTCTTCGCACCGACCGTTTCCGCGGCGTTGCGGGCACGGACGAGCTTCGCCCACGGCTCCGTGCCCCAGACCCGCTGCGTGATGATCAGGCACGGCGCATGGATCGCGAGGATGGCGATGCCGTGGTAGTCGGCCAAGCGCTTCAAGGCGTCCGGATCCTGGCTGACCGGGTCGGTCCAGACCATGACCTCGACACCGTCGTAGCCGAGCCGGGCGGCGATCTCGAACGCGGCGGCGGTCGACTCCGGGTAGACCGAGGCGGTCGACAGGGCGACCTTCGCCTCGGGAACCTGGAGAACCGTCACGCAGACAGTCTGTCGCAGTGCCGGGAGTTTCCCGATGATGCATAGAGTGTGCGCGTGCCTGAGGTGCCCCTCGACTTCCCCCGTCAGTGGATCGAGTTCGTCAACCCGGAGGACGACGACGAGCTGTTCCGCTGCGATCTGACCTGGCTGCTTTCCAGCTGGACGTGCATCTTCGGCAGCGGATGCAAGGGAATCGTCAAGAAGCGCCCGGACGACGGCTGCTGCTCTCACGGTGCCTACTACTCGGAGAAGGCCGACGAGAAGAAGACCGAGAAGTTCGCCCGCGCGCTGTCCGAGGACGAGTGGCAGTTCCGCAAGCAGGGGCTGAAGGGCGGCATCAGCGAGGTCGAGGACGGCAAGCGACGGACCCGCCGGATCAACGGCGCCTGCATCTTCCTCAACCGCCCGGGCTTCCCGGCCGGACAGGGCTGTGCTCTGCACCTGCACGCCCTCAACACCGGGCTGCACCCGCTGGAGACCAAGCCCGACGTCTGCTGGCAGCTGCCGATCCGGCGCACCTATGACTGGGTGAAGCGCCCGGACGACACCAAGGTGCTGGTCACCACCATCACGGAGTACGACCGGCGCGGGTGGGGGCCGGGCGGCCACGACTTCCAGTGGTACTGCAGCGGCAACACCGAGGCGCACGTCGCCGCCGACCCGCTCTACATCACCTACGGCCCCGAGCTGACCGAGCTGATGGGCAAGCCCGCCTACGACGAGCTCGTGCAGATCTGCGAGCAGGCGCTCGCGAGCCGGCCGATCGCTCCGCACCCGGCCTCGCCACCGCGCGCCTGACCCGGAACTGTCGGCTCGCGGCTCTACCGTCGCGGACATGGCCAGGACAGCAACCCGCGAACGACCCGGCTTCCGCTGCAGCGAGTGCGGCCTCGAGGCTGCCCGCTGGGTCGGTCGGTGCCCTGAGTGCCAGGCCTGGGGCACGCTGGCCGAGGTCGGCGCCCGACCCGGCGGTCACGTCACCGCTGGGCCGGTGAGCGCACCGGCCCAGCCGATCAGCGCCGTTCCGGCGCAAGGTGCTGTCCACCGGCCGACGGGCATCGACGAGCTCGACCGAGTTCTCGGCGGGGGGCTGGTGCCCGGCTCCGTCGTCCTGCTCGCCGGTGAGCCGGGCGTCGGCAAGTCGACGCTTCTCATCGCCGCTGCCGCCCGCATCGCCGAGTCCGGCCGGCGCTGCCTGGTCGTCACCGGCGAGGAGTCCGCGGCACAGGTGCGACTGCGGGCGGGCCGGATCGGGGCTCTCGCCGACGACCTCTATCTCGCCGCCGAGACCGAGCTGTCCGCGGTGCTCGGTCACGTCGACGCGGTGCAGCCCGACGTCCTGGTCGTGGACTCGGTGCAGACGATCGGCTCGGCCGACGTCGACGGCACGTCCGGTGGCGTCGCTCAGGTGCGCGAGGTCGCCGGCGCGCTGACCCGCGTGGCGAAGTCACGCGGCATCTCCACGGTGCTCGTCGGTCACGTCACCAAGGACGGCGCCATCGCCGGGCCGCGCGTGCTCGAGCACCTCGTCGACGTGGTGCTGCACTTCGAAGGCGACCGGCACTCACGACTGCGACTCGTGCGCACCGTGAAGAACCGCTTCGGCCCTGCCGACGAGGTCGGCTGCTTCGACCTCACGGACAACGGCATCATCGGACTTGCCGACCCCTCCGGTCTTTTCCTGTCGCGCATCAGTGACCCCGTCCCAGGCACGTGCATCACCGTCGCCATGGAAGGGCGCCGGGCCCTCGTCAGCGAAGTGCAGGCGCTGGTGGCGAAGTCGGCGCTGCCCGCACCCCGTCGAGCGACCAGCGGGCTCGACGCCGCACGCATCGCGATGGTGCTCGCCGTCCTCGACCGGCGCGGCCGGTTGTCCCTGGCGACCCATGACGTCTACGCCGCGACGGTCGGTGGCGTGCGACTCGCGGAGCCGGCCGCAGACCTCGCCGTCGCGCTCGCCATCGCCGGTGCGGCTCGCGACCACGCCCTGCCGGGCGACCTGGTCGCGATCGGCGAGGTCGGCCTGGCCGGTGAGGTCAGGCCCATCGGCGCGCTGGCCCCCCGTCTGCAGGAGGCGGCACGACTCGGCTTCCGCCGAGCGCTGGTGCCTGCGGGGGCCGAGGTGAAGGTCGACGGCATCGCCTGCATCGGCGTCGGCGACGTACAGTCCGCACTCCGCGTTCTCAACGATTCGGTCTCGACGCGCCGCCCTGACAACGTCGTGCACCTCGACGTCGTGCGCTGACCGTTAGACTCCGCGACAGGATCGCACCCACCGCGCGACGAGGAGTCCGGTGTCCCCCACCGACCGTCCCGAAGGCGACCTCATGCGCGCGACACTCGCAGCGGTCGCGCCAGGCACGGCGTTGCGTGACGGTCTGGAGCGCATCCTGCGCGGCAACACGGGCGGGCTCGTCGTGCTCGGCCACGACAAGACCGTGGAGTCGCTGTGCACCGGCGGCTTCCCCCTCGACGTCGAGTTCTCGGCCACCAGGCTGCGTGAGCTCGCGAAGATGGACGGCGCGATCGTCCTCGACGACACCTACACCCGCATCCTGCGCGCAGCGACGCATCTCGTGCCCGACCCGTCGATTCCGACCGAGGAGTCGGGCACCCGGCACCGCACGGCGGAGCGGGTCGCCAAGCAGACCGGCTACCCCGTCATCAGCGTCAGCCAGTCGATGCGCATCATCGCGCTGTACGTCGACGGGCGCCGCTATGTGCTCGACGACTCGGCCGCGATCCTTTCCCGCGCCAACCAGGCCCTTGCGACCCTCGAGCGCTACAAGCTGCGTCTCGACGAGGTGAGCGGCACGCTGTCGGCGTTGGAGATCGAGGATCTGGTCACCGTTCGCGACGCGGTCGCGGTCAGCCAGCGGTTGGAGATGGTCCGGCGCATCGCCTCGGAGATCGAGGGCTACGTCGTCGAGCTCGGCACCGACGGGCGGCTGCTGGCGCTTCAGCTCGACGAGCTGATGGCCGGCGTCGAGCAGGAACGCGAGCTCATCGTGCGCGACTACATGCCGCCGCCGTCCGGGCGTCGGGCCCGCAAGTTCGGCGATGTTCTCGCCGATCTCGACGGGCTTTCCGCGACGGATCTGCTCGACCTCGCCGCGATCGCGCGCGTGTGCGGCTTCGGGTCCGCGGCGGATGTTCTCGACGCGGCGGTCTCGCCGCGCGGCTTCCGGCTGCTTGCCCGGGTGCCTCGGCTCCCCGGCACTGTCGTCGACCGGCTCGTCGACCACTTCGGCTCGCTGCAGAAGCTGCTGGCCGCCTCGATCGACGACCTACAAGCGGTGGAGGGTGTCGGCGAGACGCGCGCCCGCTCCGTGCGCGAGGGCCTGTCCCGACTCGCCGAGTCGTCGATCCTCGAACGCTACGTCTGACCTCCGCAGCCGGACGGGCAGCATTCGGACGGTCAGGCCTCGATGCTCACCTGTTCGGCGAGCGCATCACGCCAGCCGGACGTCGTCACGTCGAGCAGCAGGTGAAGGTCGACGAGCAGCAACGGTCCGTTGCCGTCGCGGCGTACTCCGACGACGTACTCCGGCAGCGCCTTGGCCGGCGGTTCTGCCGTCTGCAGCTCATCCGCGCCGAGAACTGCGAGCACCTGGTCGACCGCGATGCCGACCGCGTCCCCGTCGACGTCCATGACCAGTACGTCGCCACCGTCGGTGCCGACGTTCTCGGGAGCGCGCACGTCGAGCACGGGTAGCGGCGCGCCACGAAGGACGACGACGCCGGCGAGCGGCGGTCGCATGCCCGGCAGCGTCTCGAGTCCGGAGAGGCGGACGATCTCGCGCACCTCGTCGAGCTTGGTGACGAACCGGCGGTCACCCAACCGGAACAGCACGTAGCCGTTCATCACTTACCCCCTTGCGCGCGCGTCTCCGCCCGGGCCGCGAGCTGCTCGCACACCGACGCGAGCTCGGCCACGGACCGGCCCCCGAGCTCCGGTGCGACCGCGTCTCCGGGCCGCTCGCCCAGTGTTGCAGCCGCAGCCCGGTAAGAGCGCGACGCCGCCACGTGCTCGCCGAGCCGCTCCAGCGCGCCGCCGAGCAGGAAGTGCGCGAACCCGTCGCTCGGGTCGAGATACACGGCCTTGCGCAGCACCACGAGCGCTTCGGCGTCACGACCGAGGGTGGCGAGCGCGAGCCCGTGCAGATAGTGCGCCTCGCTGCGCAACGGCGACGCCTCGACGACCTCCGCCGCGAGATCCGCCGCGTCGCCGTAGCGGCCCTCGGCGACAGCAGACCGTACGGCGACGAGCGGGTCACGGTCGTCGGTCGATCGCGCGGCCGGCGCGACAGGACCCGCGACAGGCGACTCGCCTTCCAGCGACTCCGACTTGCGGCGCGGGAGCAACAGCCGCCGCCGGTCGACCGGTCCGCGGCGGCGGTCGGCCTTCGTCGGACGAAGCTCGTCCTCGGTGCGCCGGTCGGGCAGGACCTGCCGGCGTTCGCCGTCCGTCGACTGGCGACGGTAGAGGAACGCGTCGCCCAACGACACGAGCGAGAAGTCGGTGCTGATCTGCCACAACGTCTCGGCATGCCCGAGGAAGAGGTAGCCGCCGTCGCGCAGCGTCGTGTGCATCCGCATCATCAGCCGCTTCGTCGTCTCGCGGTCGAAGTAGATGGTGACGTTGCGGCAGAGGATGAGGTCGGCCTCGCCCGGCTCGAACGGCGGCGGGTCGGCGACCAGGTTGTGGTGGCGGAACTCGACCAGATCGCTGACCTCGGCGCGGACGGCGTACGCGCGCGAGTCCGCATCGAGCACGAAGAAGCGCTGCCGGTCGATCGGGTCGGTCATGACGAACGACCGCTCGCGGTAACGACCGGTCCTCGCTGCCGACAGCGCACGGGTCGAGATGTCGGTGGCGACGATCTTCACGTCCCAGCCGGCATTGGCGGGGATCAGCTCACGTACCAGCATCGCGATCGTGTACGGCTCCTCGCCCGTCGAGCAGCCGGCGCTCCAGATCCGCAGCCGTCGCCGCCCCGCGGCTTGCCGCATCAGCTCCGGCAGCACGTGCTGGCGCAGCGCCCGGATCTGCGGAGGATTGCGGAAGAAGTGCGTCTCGGGAATCGTCACTTCGTCCAGCAGCGCCTGCCGCTCGGCCGCGCCCGTGGGATGAGCGAGCAGCCGCAGGTATTCGGCGACGCTCGGGCAGCCGGACGCTCGCATGCGCTCGTTGACGCTGTAGGCGAGTGAGTCTCGCCGGCTGTCGTCGAACGCGAGACCCGCGGTGCGATGGAGCAGACCGGCGATCTCGCCGAACTCCGCGTCGCTCAGCGGCGGGCGCTTCACGGCGTCGCCTCGCGCACCGAGGCGGCAACCTGTCGCAATGCGGGTCCGATCTCGCCGATCGGCAGCTGGAGCTCGGCGGCGCCGATGGCGACCGCTGCAGCCGGCATTCCGTAGACCGCGGACGTTGCCTCGTCCTGCGCGATGGTCAGCGCCCCGCGCTCGCGCATCCGCTTCAGGCCGAGTGCGCCGTCGCGACCCATTCCCGTCAGCAGAACGCCCACGGCGTACTGACCGACGGCGGAGGCGATCGAGGACAGCGTCTCGTCGATGCCCGGTACGTGGTACTGCGTCGTCGGCGGCTCTGCAGCGGTGACGCGCAGCGAGTCGTGCACGATCAGATTCACACCGCTCGGCGCGATGGACACGGTGCCCGGCGCGAGCCGACGGCCCGCCGAGGCGACCGACACCGGCAGCGCGCAGAGGCCGTCCAGCCAGTGCGCGAGCCCTTCGATGAAGCCGTCCGCCATGTGCTGTACGACGACCACTGCCGCTTCGAGGTCCTCGGGCAGCTCACCGAGAACGGTCGCGAGAGCCTGCGGTCCGCCGGTCGACGCACCGATGCCGATGACGCGGACCTTGCGTCGCCGCAGCCCGTCGAGGACCTCCGACTGCGGCGGAGGGGGTGGAATCTGCGGTGCCGCTGAGCCGCCACCGAGCCGACGGGTGGAGAGGGTGACGTTCGCCCCGCCGAGCCGGCCGCGCGGATGGGTGATGACCTTGGCACGGCCCGCGACACGCAGCCGCTTGCGGAGCGCTTCGGCGTACTCGTCCAGGTGACCGCTGTCCCGGGGACCCGGCTTCGCCATGACGTCGACGGCGCCGGCGGCGAGCGCCGCGGCGGCGTTGTCTCGGTCCTCACCATCGACGAACGCCGAGTAGACGAGGATCGGCGTCGGGCGGGTCGCCATGATCCGCTCGATCGCCTCGATGCCGTTCATGACCGGCAGGTGCAGGTCCATCAGCACGGCTTCGGGCTGCAGCCGGTCGACCATGGCAACGGCGTCGCGGCCGTTGCGCGCCTCCCCGACCACCGTCATCTGGCCGTCGGCCTCGAGCGCCGAGCGGGCGAACCTCCGCTGCACGGCGGAGTCGTCGACGATCACGACACGGACGGGTGCGCTCCCACCGGAACCGGCGTTGCCGGGAGGCGGAGCAGCGCTCACGAGTGCACCTCACGGGCAGGTCGACTTGGGCGGGGTCGCAGGCGGGGGCTGCGGCCGGTTGCGGGCGGCGGCCCTGTGCGAATGTCGTCCTGTTTGGGCCGTTGCTTGAGGTCAGCGGGCGAGGACGAACACCGCTGCGGGCGCGCTCGCTCCGGCGATGGTCACGTAGAGCCGATATGTCCCGGGTTGTGCCCGCGGACCGGCGGCGGCGCAGCCGGGGACGGAACCGAACCGGTCCCAGGTGAGGACGTAGCTGACCTGGGCACCGGCCTTCAGCGCGACTCGTCGCCCGGCCGGGGAACGAGGACAGTCCGCCGTCGACCACACCTGGTAGGAGCCGGAGAGGATGCGCCAGGTCCGACTGGCGAGCGCGGTCGGGAAGCGGCAGGTCGGCCCGTTGTTGCGAACCACCGCGGTGAAGCGCGGCTCCACCCCGGGGCGGTAGGAGCTGCTGTCCGTGCTGACGCTGAGCGCAAGGTCACGCGCGCGACAGGCGGGTGTGCGGGCCGCTGCGGATGACGCGGATGGCGTCGGGAGCGCCGAGGTCCCCGCCGCCGGCTGCTGGTCGGCACGCTGCCGCAACGACGCATCACGAGCGCGAGAGCCGCCGCCGGAGCATGCGTGGGCGGCGAGCACGAGGACGACGGTGACGATCGCCAGAAGGACGATCCGGCGCACCCAGTAGACGTACGGCGGTCGTGGACCGACCGGCTGCAGCACGGCACGGGAGTCCACGTCCGGATGCTAGGGCGCGACGGTGCGGCGCGTGCGAGGATTCGCGGCGATGACCGGCTTCGCGACCGCTGATGCGATCTCGAGCTGGTACGCGGAGGCTGCGCGCGACCTGCCGTGGCGGGCGCCTGACCGCACGCCGTGGGGCGTGCTGGTCAGCGAGATGATGCTGCAGCAGACTCCGGTCGCCCGCGTGCTGCCGGTGTGGCGGGCGTGGATGGACCGGTGGCCGACGCCGGCCGCTCTGGCTGGAGCGGCCGCCGGTGACGCCGTACGGGCCTGGGGCAGGCTCGGCTATCCGCGCCGCGCACTGCGGCTGCACGCCTGCGCGGTCGCCATCCGCGATGACCACGCGGGAGCCGTTCCCCCGTCGTACGACGACCTGCGCGCGCTGCCGGGCATCGGTGACTACACCGCGGCGGCGGTGGCCGCGTTCGCCCACGGCGCCGCGGTCGCGGTGCTCGACACGAACGTTCGCCGCGTCTACGCGCGGCTGTTCGACGGAGCGGCCGCCCCCAGGAGCGCGAGCCCGACGGTCGGCGAGCGACAAGCCGCAGCCGCGCGGCTGCCCTCGAGCGACCCCGCCGGCTACAGCGTCGCCGTCATGGAGCTGGGCGCAACCGTGTGCACCGCGCGAGCGCCCCGTTGCGACGACTGCCCGGTCCGGCGCGACTGTCGCTGGCTGGCGGCCGGCCGGCCGGCGGCGGACGTCGTACGTCCCGAGCAACGCTACGAAGGGACCGATCGGCAGGCGCGAGGTCGCCTCCTCGCTGTGCTCCGGGACTCGCCGGATGCGGTGCCGCAGGAGTCGATCGATGCAGCGTGGCCGGACGACGCACAGCGGCGGCGGGCGTTGCACGGGCTCATCACGGACGGTTTGGTCGAGCCGAACGGCAACGGCGGCTACCGGCTACCGGCGTGAGAGCCCAGTCCGTTCACCGGCACCCGCACTACGCGTTCGCGCACCGGGGCGGTCGGGCCCACGGTCCTGACAACACTCTCGAGACGTTCGCTCTCGCGTTGCAGCAGGGCGCTCGTGGCCTCGAGACCGACGCATGGGTGACGGCCGACGGCGCCGTCGTCCTCGACCACGACGGCGTGCATCGTGCCGCGGAGCGCCGGCACCGCCCGATGGCCGAGGTGCTGCGGGCCGACCTGCCCGACCACATCCCGACGCTCGACGACCTCTACGAACAGTGCGGCAACGACTTCGACCTCGCGATCGACGTCCGGCTGCCGTTCGTCGGTGACCGGGTGATCGAGGTGGCCCGCCGCCACGCCGCACTGGACCGGCTCTGGCTCGTCGCCGAGCAGCACGTCGACCTCGTGCGCTGGCGACCGCTGAGCGACGAGGTGCGCCTGGCCGTCACCCTCCGCGCCGTCGACAGGTGGCGGGGACTGATCCACATGGCGCACCGATCAGGCGCGGAGGCGATCAACATGCGCTGGATGTGGTGGACACGAAAGCTCGTCGCGCGCCTGCACGAGGACGGGTTGCTCTGCTTCGCCTATGACGCCCAGCGGCCACGGTCGATCGAGCGATGCTCGCGTCTCGGTGTCGACGGCGTCTTCAGCGACCACGTGCCGCTGCTCGTCGGTAAGACCGACTGACCAACGCTCGGCGGACGCGCAGGATCTGGCGACGGCACGGCGAAACCTCAGTCATGCGACGACTGACGGCAGTGCTGGCTGCTGCGGCAGCGGTTGTGGCGGCCGTCGTCGCGCCATCGGCACAAGCCGATCCGAGTTTCGCCTTCTGGACCTTGACGGGCCGGCCGGGGCTCAGCGCCACCTTCACCGTCGCCAGGCCGACTCTGCTGGTCGACCGCAGTCGGTACGGCCGCTACTTCCCGCTGGTGACAGCACCAGGGGCGAACTACGCCGGCTACCTCATTCAGCGCGCGAGCGACGACGTCGTTCTCGACGGTGACATCTGGGACACCCGGATGACCGTGCCAGGTCCGATGCGTCTGTGGTGGGACCTGGATTCCGCCCGCCCCGTCGTGCTGCAGCCTCACCAGCGGTACCTCGTCACCTATCTTTCGGACCGACCCGGAATGATCAGCTTCGAGGTCCACAACACGACGACCCGGTCGTTTCGGGCTACGCAGTCGCTTCGCCACGTGAGCTTCCAGCCGCTCGCGATACCTCCGCCTCCAGATGCACAGCTCACGACCGTCCAGCCGAACATCGCCGTCGGCCCCTCGACGTTCGGAATCGTTGCTGCTTTTCAGGACTTCACCGGCGCGGAAGCAGTGGCGACGTACTCCGATCAGTGCCTTGTGCCGCAGCCCGGCATCTGCCAGACGCAACCGGCCGACGTGAGCTGGATAACCGTTCACGACGGGAGACCCGGGGTCACGTCGTGGCTGGGATCCGCGAACTTCTACTGGCCTGGGCACTTCCCCGCGAACGTGGACGCGGATGCCGTCGTGACGTGGGCCACCGCCGGCGCATCCGTGCGCCAGGCCGGCTTCGTGCTCACCGTCAGCTGACACGACTGTGGGCCCCCCGAAGCCAGGTCGGAGGGCCCACATTCGTTGAGCGCTTCTTCTACGACGTCGCTTCGGCCTCTGCCTCGCCACCGGCGCCTGCCGCCGCGACCGGGGGAGCATCCGGAGCGATCGGCTTGATCTCGCCGCGGAAGGTGAACCGGTCCTCGCCATCGACGTTCTCGACGTCGACAACCACGATCTGACCAGCCTGCAGCTCGCCGTACAGGATCTTCTCCGAGAGGATGTCCTCGATGTCGCGCTGGATCGTCCGGCGGAGCGGACGAGCGCCGAGGACCGGGTCGTAGCCCTTCTTCGCGAGCAACCGCTTGGCGTCGTGCGTGAGCTCGATCGCCATGTCGCGGTTCTTCATCTGTACGTCGACACGGGCGATCATCAGGTCGACGATCTCGATGATGTTGTCCTCGGACAACTGGTGGAACACGATGACGTCGTCGACACGGTTGAGGAACTCCGGCCGGAAGTGCTGCTTGAGCTCCTCCGCGACCTTGCCCTTCATCCGCTCGTAGTTGGACGTCTCGGTGTCGCCACCGGCGAAGCCGAGGTTGAGGCCCTTCGCGATGTCACGGGTGCCAAGGTTGGTCGTCATGATGATGACGGTGTTCTTGAAGTCGACCGTGCGGCCCTGCGCGTCGGTGAGCCGGCCGTCCTCGAGCACCTGGAGCAGCGTGTTGAAGACGTCTGGGTGAGCCTTCTCGATCTCGTCGAAGAGCACGACCGAGAACGGCTTGCGCCGCACCCTCTCGGTGAGCTGGCCACCCTCCTCGTACCCGACGTAGCCGGGCGGTGAGCCGACCAGCCGCGACACCGTGTGCTTCTCCATGAACTCGCTCATGTCGAGCTGAATGAGCGCGTCCTCGTCACCGAACAGGAACTCGGCAAGCGTCTTGGAAAGCTCGGTCTTACCGACACCGGACGGGCCGGCGAAGATGAACGAACCACCGGGGCGCTTCGGGTCCTTCAGCCCGGCGCGGGTGCGGCGGATGGCCTGCGAGACCGCCTTGACCGCCTGCTCCTGGCCGATGATCCGCTTGTGGAGCTCGTCCTCCATGCGGAGCAGACGCGCGGTCTCCTCCTCGGTCAGCTTGAAGACCGGGATGCCGGTCCACGTCGCGAGGACCTCGGCGATCTCCTCGTCGGTGACCTCGGCGACGACGTCCATGTCGCCGGCCTTCCACTCCTTCTCGCGCGTGGCCTTCTCGGCGAGCAGCGTCTTCTCCTTGTCGCGGAGTGACGCCGCCTTCTCGAAGTCCTGCGCGTCGATCGCGCTCTCCTTGTCGCGACGGACTGCCGCGATCTTCTCGTCGAACTCACGAAGGTCCGGCGGCGCGGTCATGCGACGGATGCGCATGCGCGAGCCGGCTTCGTCGATGAGGTCGATCGCCTTGTCCGGCAGGTAGCGGTCGGAGATGTAGCGGTCGGCCAACGTCGCGGCCGCGACCAGCGCACTGTCGGTGATGGACACCCGGTGGTGCGCTTCGTAGCGGTCGCGCAGACCCTTGAGGATCTCGATCGTGTGCGCGAGCGACGGCTCGCCCACCTGGATCGGCTGGAAGCGCCGCTCGAGAGCGGCGTCCTTCTCGAGATGCTTGCGGTACTCGTCGAGAGTCGTCGCGCCGATCGTCTGCAGCTCACCGCGCGCGAGCATCGGCTTGAGGATCGACGCCGCGTCGATGGCGCCTTCCGCGGCACCGGCACCGACCAGCGTGTGGATCTCGTCGATGAACAGGATGATGTCGCCGCGGGTGCGGATCTCCTTCAGAACCTTCTTCAAGCGTTCCTCGAAGTCACCGCGGTAACGGCTGCCGGCGACGAGCGCGCCCAGGTCGAGGGTGTAGAGCTGCTTGTCCTTGAGGTTCTCCGGCACCTCGCCCTTGACGATCGCCTGCGCGAGGCCTTCGACCACAGCGGTCTTGCCGACACCGGGCTCGCCGATGAGAACGGGGTTGTTCTTCGTACGACGAGAAAGGACCTGCATCACGCGCTCGATCTCTTTCTCGCGCCCGATGACCGGGTCGAGCTTCGACTCGCGTGCGGCCTGCGTGAGGTTGCGCCCGAACTGGTCGAGCACCAGCGATGTCGACGGCGTACCTTCGCCGCCGGCGCCCGCAGCCGCAGGCTCCTTGCCCTGGTAGCCGGAGAGCAGCTGGATGACCTGCTGGCGCACGCGGTTGAGGTCTGCGCCCAGCTTGACGAGAACCTGCGCCGCGACGCCTTCGCCTTCGCGGATCAGGCCGAGCAGGATGTGCTCGGTGCCGATGTAGTTGTGGCCGAGCTGCAGCGCCTCGCGCAGCGACAGCTCGAGGACCTTCTTGGCGCGCGGCGTGAACGGGATGTGACCGCTCGGTGCCTGCTGACCCTGGCCGATGATCTCCTCGACCTGCTGGCGCACACCTTCGAGAGAGATGCCCAAGGACTCGAGCGCCTTCGCAGCGACGCCTTCGCCTTCATGAATCAAGCCGAGCAGGATGTGCTCGGTGCCGATGTAGTTGTGGTTGAGCATCCTGGCTTCTTCCTGGGCCAGGACGACGACGCGCCTCGCGCGATCGGTGAACCGTTCGAACATGCTCGCTCCTCAGCGGAAGCGGTTCGGGGAGCCGGCTGCTCCCTTCCCCGCATGCTAGCCCCGAGCGGCGAACCGTCAGGTGGGTCCGAGGTACCCACTCGGAGTTCCTCGCAGCCATCCGACAATTCGGGCGCGGTGCCTAGCGGTGCAACATGCCGAGGTCCTCGGCAGATTCCGCTGTTGTGCTGAGAGCAGAACTAGCTCGGGTTCGCGGCGGCGTACCGCTCGGCGAGCTCGGCGGGAATGCGCCCGCGCTCGGGCACCGCAAGGCCTTGCGAGCGGGCCCACTCGCGGATCCGTGCTGCCTCGCCGGAGCCGCCGCGGCTGCGCCGGCGACGGCTGCGACCGGGCGACAGCTCGCCGCGGCCGCCGGTACGACGTCCCGCGCCGACATAGCCCGCGATGCGGTCACGCAGCTCGCGGGCGTGCTGCTCGCAGAGGTCGATCTCGTACGACGCGCCGTCGAGCCCGAAGGTGATCGTCTCGGTGCCGGGAGTTTCGTCGTCATGCAAATCGCAGACCAGAAGTACCTGAATTCGCTGAGCCATATCCAAATCCTATGTTGAGTGCGACGTAATCCCCCTAACTGGGCACCGCATTAGGGGGATTACGTCGCACTCAACACAGGAATTCACTCAGGGCGGACGAGCGGAAAAGCAATTACCTCGCGGATATTCGCCCCGGTCAGCAGCATGACGAGCCGGTCGACACCCAGACCCATGCCGCCCATCGGTGGGGCGCCGTACTCCAGCGCGCGCAGGAAGTCCTCGTCGAGCTGCATCGCCTCCGGGTCGCCACCGGCCGCCTTCAGCGACTGCTCGGTCAGCCGACGGCGCTGCTCTACCGGGTCGACGAGCTCGGAGTAGGCGGGCGCAAGCTCCACGCCGTTGATGATCAGGTCCCAGGCCTCGGTCAGCCGTGGGTCGCTGCGGTGCGTGCGCGCGAGCGGACGCACCTCGGTCGGGTAGTCCCGGACGAAGGTCGGCTCCAGCAGGGTGTGCTCGACCAGCTGCTCGAACAGCTCGAGCACGATCTCAGCGGCGCCCCACTCAGGACGCAGCACGACGTCGTGCGCCGCGGCGACCGAGCGAAGCTCGTCCGCCGACGTCCCCGGGTCGATGTCACGGCCGGTCGCTTCTGCGACCGCGTCGTGGATCGTCACCGACCGCCAAGGCTTCTCGAGGTCGATCTCGGTGCCGGGAACGACGGTCGATCCGACCGCCCGCGCCGCGTCCAGCACGAGATCGCGGGTCAGGTCGGCCATCGTGTCGTAGTCGCCGTAGGCCTCGTAGGCCTCGAGCATCGTGAACTCGGGGTTGTGCGTCGTGTCGATGCCCTCGTTGCGGAACGTCCGCCCCATCTCGTAGACGCGGTCGATGCCACCGACGACCATCCGCTTCAGCGGCAGCTCGAGGGCGATGCGGAGGTACATGTCGACGTCGAACGCATTGAGATGCGTCATGAACGGCCGGGCGGCGGCACCCCCGTTGGTCGGTTGGAGCACCCCCGTCTCCACCTCGGTGTAGCCGCGCCGGTCGAGGGTCTCGCGAAGGCTGCGCAGCACGACCGCCTTGGCCCGCACGAGCTTGCGTGCGTCAGGGTTGACCGCGAGCTCCGCGTAGCGCTGCCGGACCCTCGCTTCGGCGTCCAAGCCGTGCCACTTCGGCAACGGGCGCAGCGCCTTGCCCGCCAGCACCCAGCTGTCCGCAAGCACGGACAGCTCTCCCCGACGGCTGGAGATGACCTCGCCGGTCACCGAGACGTGGTCGCCGAGGTCGATGTCGCGCTTCCACAGCTCGAGCGACTCCTCGCCGAGGCGGTCGAGGGACAACATCACCTGCAGCTCGGCCGTGCCGTCACGCAACGTCGCGAAGCAGAGCTTGCCGCCGTCCCGCTTCAGCGCGATGCGCCCGACGACGGAGACGACGTCGCCGGTCTGCACGTCCGGAGCGAGCTCCGGATGCCGGTCGCGAACCTCACCCAGAGTCGCCGTACGAGGTACGCCGAGCGGGTAGGGGTCGACTCCGCGCGCACGCAGCCGATCGAGCTTCTCCCGCCGGACACGCATCTGCTCCGGCAGGTCGTCGTCGGCCACCCCGACAGGTTATGTGGTCAGTCGAAAAGGATTACGCCGCGGAGGTTCTGGCCGCTCATCATGTCGTCGTAGCCGCGGTTGATGTCCTCGAGCTTGTAGGTCTGGGTGACCAGCTCGTCGAGCTTGATCTGACCGGCGTCGTAGAGCGACAGGATGTTCTTGATGTCGTACATCGGGTTGCTCTCACCGAACAGCGAGCCCTTCAGCGTCTTTTGGTAGAGCGTCAGGATGTCGCCGTTGATCTGGACGGTGTTCTCCATCATGTTGCCCAGACCGGTGAGCACGACGGTGCCGGCTTTTCGGGTCGCGTTGAACGCGTCTTCGATGACCTTCGAGTCGACGACGCCGACTGTGACGATCGCGGAGTCGGCTCCTACACCGAGCGTCACCTCGTAGGCGCGGAGAATCGCGTCCTCACCGGTGGCGACCGCTTCGGTGGCGCCGAACTCGACGGCCTTCTTCCGCTTCAGCTCCACCGGGTCGACCGCGATGATGTTCTTCGCGCCGGCGTGCTTCGCGCCCTGAACGGCGTTGATGCCGACGCCGCCGATGCCGAAGACGACGACGGTCTCGCCCGGCTTGACGTCGGCGCTGTAGACCGCCGAGCCCCAGCCGGTGGGAACGCCGCAGCCGACGAGCGCAGCCTTGTCCAGCGGAAGGTGGTCGTCGATCTTCACCACCGAGTTGCGGGACACGACCCCACGCTCGCTGAACGTGCCGAGCATGCACATGCCGCCGATGTCGTGTCCGTCGGCGTGCCGCCGGTAGGTGCCGTCCGGCAGGCAGCCGTCGAGCAGCATGGCGCCGAGGTCACAGAGGTTCTGGTGTCCCGTTGCGCACCAGCGGCACCGGCCGCACGTCGGAAGGAACGAGCAGACGACGTGGTCGCCCGGGGCGATGTCGTAGACGCCCGGCCCGACCTCCTCGACGATGCCGGCGCCCTCGTGACCGCCGACGATCGGGTAGCGCGACGGGAGGTCGCCCGTGCGCAGGTGGTCGTCGGAATGACACATGCCGGACGCGGCGAACTTGATCAGCACCTCGCCGTCCTTGGGCGGGTCGAGCTCGAGCTCGATCACGTCCCAGTCCTTGCCGGCCTCCCACATCACCGCAGCGCGCGTCTTCACGACAGCCTCCTGGCAGAACCTCGTTCGGTAAGCCCGGACGTTACCCGCCGTTGCGCTCGAAGACCAGACGAAGCCCGATAAGCGTCAGATCGGGCTCGTGCTCGGTGATGGTCTGGCTCTCGGCCAGCACCAGAGGAGCGAGCCCGCCGGTCGCGATGACGTCGGGCTCTGCGCCGAGCTCGTCGGCGATCCGCCGGACGATGCCGTCGATCTGGCCCGCGAAGCCGAAGATGATCCCGGACTGCAGGGCCTCGACCGTCGACTTCCCGATGACCGAGCGCGGGCGGACCAGCTCGACCTTCAGCAACCTGGCCGCGCGAGCGGCGAGCGCGTCGACGGAGATCTCGATACCGGGCGCCAGAGCGCCGCCGAGGAACTCGCCCTTCTCACTGACGACGTCGAAGTTGGTCGACGTACCGAAGTCGACCACGATCGCCGGACCGCCGTAGAGCGTGTACGCCGCCAGCGCGTTGACGATGCGGTCGGCTCCGACCTCGCGCGGGTTGTCGTAGAGGATCGGTACGCCGGTGCGCACCCCCGGCTCGACAATGACCGCCGGAACATCGCTGTAGTAGCGGTCGAAGACGCCGCGCAGCTCGTGCAGAACCGCCGGAACCGTGGAGCAGGCGACGATGCCCGCCGGCCGCGGCTCGTCGATGAGCAGGCCGCGCAGCAGCAGCGCGATCTCGTCCGCCGTCGCCCGGCTGTCGGTCTTGATCCGCCATGACTCGACGAGCTTGTCGCCCTCGAAGCAGCCGAGAACCGTGTTGGTGTTGCCGACGTCGATCGCGAGCAGCACTGTTCAGACCCCCCGGCTTCCGGTCACGACGGGTAGACCAGGTCGCCGCGCAGTGAGTCCTTGTCCGGCAACGCCTCGGCCGGGTCGGCACCGGTGCCGACGATGCGGTTGTCCGCGTCGACGAAAACGACCTTCGGGCGCAGGGTGCGCGCTTCCGCGTCGGTCACCGTGCAGTAGCTGATGAGGATGACGAGGTCGCCCTCGTGCACGAGCCGGGCAGCCGCTCCGTTGATGCCGATGACACCGCTGCCGCGCGGGCCGGCGATGACGTAGGTCTCGAGCCGGGCGCCGTTGTCGATGTCGACGATGGCGACCTGCTCGCCGGCGAGCAGATCGGCGGCGTCCATGAGGTCCTCGTCGATCGTCACCGACCCCACGTAGTGCAGATCGGCCTGCGTGACGGTGGCTCGGTGGATCTTGCTCTTGAGCATGGTGCGGTACATCGCCGTTGCCTGTCCTTCCTGCCTTCAGCCCGCGAGGGTGCCGAGGTCGACGGAGACATTGTCGATCAACCGGGTCGTGCCCACGCGCGCGGCCACCAGGAGACGCGCCTCCGTGGTGTCAGCATCGGCCTCCGCCCAGGTCCGCTCGTCGACGAGAGCGACGTAGTCGACCCGGACGTCGGGTTCGGCTGCGAGCACCTCGCCGGCTGCGTCGAGCACCGCCCGCGGGCCGTCCTGACCCGCTGCCGCACCCGCCTGCAACGCCTGGTTCAACGACAGAGCCGCGGCCCGGTCACGCTCGGACAAGTAGGTGTTGCGGCTGGACAGAGCCAGTCCGTCCGCCTCCCGGACGGTGGGCCAGCCCACGACCTCGACCGGGAAGTCGAGGTCGCGCACCATCTGTCGGATCAGCGCGAGCTGCTGGGCGTCCTTCTCGCCGAAGAACGCGACGTCCGGCCGGGTCAGGTGCAGCAGCTTGCCGACCACGGTGAGCACGCCGTCGAAGTGACCGGGACGCGACTCGCCCTCCAGGCGGTCGCCGAGCGGGCCGGCGGAGACGCGGACGTCCGGCTCACCGTCCGGATAGACGACGTCCGGCGTCGGCGCGAAGATGACGTCCACCTGCTCGCGGGTGCACAACGCGTAGTCGGAGTCGAACGTCCGCGGGTAGCGGTCGAGGTCCTCGCCCGGCGCGAACTGCAGCGGGTTGAGGAAGATCGTGACGATCACCGAGTCACCGCGTGCCCGGGCGGCGCGGATCAGCTGCCCGTGGCCCTCGTGCAGCGCGCCCATCGTCATCACGACGGCGACCTCACCCTGGAGCGCCTCGCGGAGCTCGGCGAGCTCCGAACGGGTGTGTGCCACCGCGGGAGTCACGGTCATGCGGCTCAGCCTTCCGCCGCGAGTACGTCCAGCAGGGACTCCGCGTCCTCGGCCGCGAGCAGCCCCGCGGCGAGCGCTCGGTCGGCGGTGAGGCGGGACATGGCGACGTACGCCGTCCGGACCTGCGGCGCGGTGAGTGCGGACAGATGCGCCCGGACCGTGCCTGCATCCCCACGCGCGACCGGTCCGGTGAGGGCGGCATCGCCTCGCCGCAGCGCGTTGTCGAGCGCCGCACCGAGCAGCGGACCGAGCATCCGCATCGGGCTCTCGACGCCGACATCACGCAACAGGTCTGCCGACTGCGCGACGAGCGTCACCAGGTTGTTGGCGCCGAAGGCCAGTGCTGCGTGATAGGCCGCGCGGTCGGACTCCTCGATCCACACGGGCTCGGCGCCCATCTCGATGACGAGCGCCTCGGCACCCAGCCGCAGCTGCTCCGGCGAGGTGACGCCGAAGCACGCACCGGCGAGGCGCTGCAGGTCGACTTCCGTCCCGGTGAACGTCATGACCGGATGCAAGGCCATCGGCAGCGCCCCGATCGACGTCAGCGGGTCGAGCACGCGAAAACCGTGCGCACCGCTGGTGTGGGCGACGAGCGTGCCGGGCCGCACCGCACCGGCAGCCGCCAGCCCGTTGACGAGCGCGGGCAGCACGTCGTCCGGAACCGCCAGGACCAGGAGGTCGGCCCGCGCCGCGACCTCGTCCGGCGGAAGGACGTCGGCGTTGGGCACGAGCGACTCGGCGCGTCGGCGACTGGCCTGCGACACCGCTGCGATCGCGACGGCCGGGTGACCGGCGCGGTCCAGCGCCGCCGCCAGCACCGCCCCGACCCGACCGGCGCCGATGGCGCCGACCGCGAGGCGGGCCGGCCGTTCGCGCGGCGGCAGCGTGGTCATCGAAGGTCTCGTTCCAGTCCTCGGCTGGGTACCGGACGCGACGAGGGTACCGGTAGCGCTCATGCCACCGGCCAGCGTCCACTGTCGCTGCCGAGGCCGTCGGGACGCGCGTCTTTTGTCGTGACTCTTCGGAGCCGCTCCCGGTGCTGCATGCGAGGGTTGGGTCGTGCAGGACCGGCGGCGCTGGCAACGGTGGCGCACCGCGATGGACGAGGCGCTGTACGGCGCCGACGGCTTCTACCGCCGCAGCGGAGCACCGGCCGCGCACTTCCGGACAGCGGCGCACACCTCCCCGTTGTGGGCGGGGGCGATCGCCGAGCTCGCCGGCCGGGTCGACGCTGCACTGGGTCAGCCGGAGAGCTTCTGCCTCGTCGACATGGGCAGCGGCGGCGGCGAGCTGCTCGCGGCACTCGCCGGCACCGTCCCTCCGCGTTGGTCGCTGGTGGGGGTCGACCACGCCGCGCGACCGGACGGGTTGCCCGAACGTGTCGCATGGACGGCCGAGGCCCCGGCCGGCATCACCGGCCTCGTCATCGCCAACGAGTGGCTCGACGTCGTCCCGGTCGACGTCGTGGAGCTGGCCGATGATGGCCGGCTGCGTCTCGTCGAGGTGACCGACGACGGCGAGGAACGCCTCGGCGATTCACCCGACGCGACCGACGTCGACTGGCTGCGGCGTTGGTGGCCGCCGGCGGACGTCGGCGACCGGGCCGAGATCGGAAGGACGCGTGACGAGGCGTGGCGGAAGCTCGTGGAACGTTCGCTCGCCCGCGGCGTCGCGGTTGCGATCGACTATGCCGCTGACCCTGCGCGCGACGTCGCGGGGACGCTGACCGGGTATCGGGACGGACGGCAGGTCGCGCCCGTCCCCGACGGGACCTGCGACATCACGGCGCACGTCCTGATGGAGTCCTGCGCGGCTGCGGTCGGCGACGTCGACATCCTCATGACGACCCAGCGCGAGGCCCTGCGCGATCTTGGCGTCGACGGACGACGGCCGGCGTACGACGGTGATCCGCAGGCGTTCGTCGCGGCGTTGTCACAGGCCGGCGAGGCCGCCGAGCTCCTGGACGCGCACGGTCTGGGCGGCTTCGTCTGGCTCGTGCTGGCCAGGGACTGCCCCCTGCCGCTGCGATCCGGCGCCGGAACGCGTGACACCGATGCATGACAAACTCGCCGCCGTGACCACCGCGGAGCCGCGCGAGCTGACCGTCTCGACGGGCAACCTCGCGACCAGCGACATGGTCCTCAACATCGGGCCGCAGCACCCGGCGACTCACGGTGTGCTGCGGCTGGCCCTGACCCTCGACGGCGAGCGCATCGTGCGGGCCGACCCGGTCATCGGCTACATGCACCGCTGTGCGGAGACGCTGTTCGAGGCGCGCGACTACCGGCAGATCCTCGTGCTCGCCAACCGTCACGACTGGCTGTCGTCGTTCAGCAACGAGCTGGGCGTCGTGCTCGCGGTCGAGCGGATGCTCGGTATGGAGGTGCCGATCCGCGCCGTCTGGGCGCGGACCTTGCTCGCCGAGCTCAACCGGGTGCTCAACCACCTGATGTTCCTCGGCAGCTACCCGATCGAGCTGGGTGCGATCACGCCGATCTTCTACGCGTTTCGCGAGCGGGAAGTCCTGCAGGCGGTGATGGAGGAGCTCACCGGCGGCCGGATGCACTACATGTTCAACCAGGTGGGCGGGCTGCGCGAAGACATCCCCGCCGGCTGGCCGGAGCGGGCCCGTGGCGCCGTACAACTCGTTCGCGACCGGGTCCGTCGCGACATCGACACCCTTGTCCGGGGCAACGAGATCTTCCGCGCACGGACCAAGGGCGTCGGCGTGCTCGACCCCGGGCTCGTCGAGGAGTACGGCGTCTCCGGACCGATCGCGCGGGCGTCGGGCGTCGACATGGACCTGCGACGCGACGACCCCTACCTCGCCTACGGCGAGCTCCCCGCAGACGTGTTGCGCGTCGTCACCCGCACCGACGGCGACTCGCTCGCCCGCTTCGAGTGCCTGCTCGACCAGGTCTACGTGTCGCTCGACATCGCGGAGCACTGCCTCGACGTCCTGGACGGGCTGCCGGTCGGGCCGATCAACGTGCGGCTGCCGAAGGTCGTCAAGGCGCCGGAGGGCGCCACCTACGCCTGGACGGAGAACCCGCTCGGCATCAACGGCTACTACCTCGTGTCACGTGGGGAGAAGACGCCGTGGCGGATGAAGCTGCGCACGGCGTCGTTCAACAACGTGCAGGTTCTGTCGCGCATCTTGCCGGGCACTCTCGTCGCCGACATGGTGTCGATCCTCGGCTCGATGTTCTTCGTCGTGGGTGACGTCGACAAGTAGGCCTCGTCACGTCACCGTCAGATCGGCACCGGTGTTCCTTGATGGAAGACCATCACCCAGCCCGTCTCGTGCCACATCCAGATCGAGCTGCGCAGTGACGCGCGGTCGCGCCGGTGGACGCGATAGGTCAGCAGCACGACCTCCGGCGCGAGCCGGAAGCCGCGCATCTCCTCCGCCGTCGTCGGCTCACCGGGATCGGCGGCCATGGCGGCGACGACCGACTCGCGATCCCAGATCCGCCCGCTCGCCCCGAACTCCGTGAAGTCCGGATGAAGCAGCGCGCGGGCAAGCTCCGGGTCCGCGCGGGTCAGCGGGTCGAGGAGGCGGAGCTCCCCCTCGACCGCTCCCGTGAACCCGTCGTCGTCGGTGGGCAACGGCTCGCGACTCAGCCGGCCGCGAGCGCGGGGTCGCTGCTGAAGACGAGACCGATCTGGACCTTGCCCTGCTGGATGGCGGCGCGGGTCAACGGCCCGCCGGCGTCCAGGGACTTGAACCCGGTGAAGTGGATTCCGTAGGTCTTCTCGAGCCCCGGCTCGCAGAACGGACGCTGCGGGCACTCCGGCGGCCCACCGAGGACGAGGCTGCCCTTCACCTTCGTCAGGTCGGACAGGTTGGTCAGCCCCCACTTCTCGGCAAAGTCCTTGCGGACGGCGAAGGCGTTCTGGTCCGTCGCCGTGGAAGCCTGCAGCGGCACCAGGCCGTGCTTCGCACCGATCGTCTTGAGTGCGGCCAGCGTCTTGGCGATGTCGGTCGTCGCCAGCGGCTTGGCGTTGGCGCCGTTGTCCTTCGTGTTGAGGAACTCGGTCAACGTCGCGGCGTACTCCGGCATGACGTCGAGCTGTCCGTGCTCGAGTGCGGGTTCGTAGACCTCTCGGCTCTGGACGTCCTTCACCGTCGCCTTGAAGCCCGCGGCGTCGAGGACCTGCGCGTAGAGGTTGGCCAGGATCTGGTTCTCGCTGAAGTTGGCCGCACCGACGTTGATCGAGCCGGATCCGCCGGACAGCCCGTTCGCCAGGCCCTTCTGGCTGATGTAGTCCTTCGCGATCGCGTCCGGCGCGTCGTGCTTCTCGGAGGCGCGGGCGTTCATCGCGACGAGATCGCTCTGGGTCAGGGTCGTGTCGACCTTGTTGAGCGCTGTCTCGAGCGCGGGCTTGTCCACCGCCTTGCGCACGACGGCAACGATGTTGTCCGACAGCTGAAGGTGCTTGTCGTCGTTGAGCACGACGAGGTGGTTGTCCGTCTTCACCGTCGCACTGCCTGACGACGTTCCTCCGGAGCTGCCACTCCCGCAACCGGCCGCAGCCGCGATCACAACGAGCCCCGCGAGCGCGCGTAGAGACTTCATGGCACCGCCTTCTGTGTCCCGTGGTCTTCGACCACGCGTGTCTGGCGGCGCGCGCTGTGACGCCGCTCGGTGCGAACAGTCTTTACAGATCGCTCGGCATTGGCAACGCCTGCGGCGGCGCACGAACGCACGAGCGCGCGCCTGCCGCTGGAGTGATAGGCAATCGTTATGAACGGCGCCGGCATCTCGGTCGAGGAGCTGCTCGCCGAAGCGCGATCGGGCCTGAACCGGATGACACCCGAAGAGGCCTGGGAGGCGCTCGAGAGCGGTGCGATGCTGGTCGACACGCGTCCCGTCGAGCAGCGCCGGCAGCTGGGGGAGGTACCGGGCTCGCTCGTGGTCGACCGCAACGTGCTGGAGTGGCGGTTAGACCCGCGCAGCCCGCACCGGCTTCCGCAGGCGACCGGCGAGTCACGCGTCATCGTGCTCTGCCAGCAGGGCTACTCGTCGAGCCTCGCAGCCGCCTCGCTGCAGCGCCTCGGTGTCGCCGGGGCCACCGACGTCGTCGGCGGGATGGAGTCCTGGGTCGCAGCAGGGCTCCCGACGGCCCCTTTTCGGGAGTGACCGCCTCCGTCGACCGTAGGGAGAGTCATGGACGACTACGACGTCATCGTCCTCGGTGCGGGCCCGGCCGGCGAGAACGCGGCCGGTCGAGTCGCCGGCCACGGCCTCTCGGTCGCCATCGTCGAACGCGAGCTGGTGGGCGGCGAGTGCTCCTACTGGGGATGCATGCCGTCGAAGACGCTGCTGCGCCCCGGCGACGTCATCGCCGCGGCGCGCAGAGTGCCCGGAGCGGCGGCAGCGGTCACCGGCACGATCGACGTCGCCGCGGCGCTGTCACGACGCGACTGGATGGTGTCGGACTACGACGACAGCGGTCAGCTCCCGTGGCTGGCCGACAACGACATCGACCTCGTCCGCGGGCATGGCCGACTCGTGGGCGAGCGCATCGTCGAGGTCAGCAACGGTCAGGGCGACGTACGACGACTGACCGCCGGTAAGGCCGTCGTCGTCGCAACCGGCACGGTGCCGTTCGTCCCGCCCGTTCCGGGCCTCGTCGAAGCGAACCCCTGGGACAACCGCAGCGCGACCGGCGCCAAGGAGGTTCCCCGGCGACTTCTCGTGCTCGGGGGTGGCGCGATCGGCGCGGAGATGGCGCAGGCCTTCCGCCGCCTCGGCAGCGAAGCGGTCACCGTCGTCGAAGGCGCGGACCGACTGCTCGCCCGAGAGGAGCCGTTCGCGGGCGACGAGGTGCGCCGAGCATTCGAGGCGGAGGGCATCGACGTGCGCACCGGCAGCACGTTGGCCGAGGTACGCCGGACGACGTCGCCGGCGACGGTGGTGGGGGTGCTCGGCGACGGCTCGGCGATCGAGGCCGACGAGCTGCTCGTCGCGGTCGGCAGGCGGTCTCGCACCTCAGACCTCGGCCTCGACACCATCGGTCTCGAACCGGGCAGGCCGATCGACGTCGACGACCAGCTACGCGCCACGGGCGTATCCGGTGACTGGCTCTTCGCCGTCGGTGACGTGAACGGACGCGCACTGCTCACGCACATGGGGAAGTACCAGGCGCGGATCGCCGGAGACGTCATCGCGGGCAAGGACGTGCGGGACCGGGCGAGCCGCGACGTCATTCCCCGCGTCACCTTCACCGACCCGCAGGTCTGTGCGGTCGGCCTCACCGAAGCGCAGGCTCGTGAGCGCTATGCGCACGTGCGCACCGTCCGCTACGGCACCGGTGACGTCGCCGGTGCTTCGACGGAGGGCGACGGCATCACCGGGACGTCGTTTCTCGTCGTCGACTCCGACCGTGACGTCATCGTCGGCGCGACCTTCACGGGACCGCAGGTTGCCGAGCTGCTGCATTCGGCGACCATCGCCATCGCCGGCGCGGTCGATCTCGCGACGCTCTGGCATGCCGTGCCGTCGTTCCCGACCGTCAGCGAGGTCTGGTTGCGGCTGCTCGAGGCCTATGGGCTCTGAGCCGGCCGAGCCCCCGACGGCACGCGGCGGGCACCGGACAGCAGCGCTCCCACGGTCAGTACGCCGCCGATACCGCGATCTCCGTCGAGGAGGACCACCCCCGGACCGTCATGAGCGAGCAGCGCGGCGAGCGCCCGCTCGACCGTCTCCCCCGTACGGGTGACGGCCGCGGGGACAGAAAGGCCGGCAACCGGCCGGCCGGCCGCACCCTCGGCTGACGCAACCGTCCGCGCCAGCCACCGCGGCGGCTCGTCGCCGGTTGCCCGCACCACTGCCCAGTCGGCCTCGGCGGCGTCCATGGCGGCCAGTGCCTCGCCCGCCGTCCGGTCGGCGTCGACAACCGGCCAGGCGGTCACCTTCGTCACGTCGACATCGAGCACCGAGAGCCGTCGTAGCGTCCGATCGGCGCCGACGAAGTCGGCGACGAAGTCCGTCGCGGGCGCGGACAGCAGCGTGGCCGGGTCGGCGTACTGCTCCAGTCGGCCGCCATCTCGCATCACCGCGATCCGGTCTCCGAGCCGGATCGCCTCGTCGATGTCGTGCGTGACGAAGACGACCGTCTTGCGCACCTGTTCCTGCAACCGCAGGAACTCCGCCTGGAGCCGGTCCCGGGCGACCGGGTCGACGGCGCCGAACGGCTCGTCCATGAGCAGCACCGGCGGGTCGGCCGCGAGGGCGCGCGCGACACCGACCCGCTGGCGCTGGCCACCGCTGAGCTGATGCGGGTAGCGATCGCGATGCACGGCCGGATCGAGGCCGACGAGGTCGAGCAGCTCGTCGATGCGTGCGCGGGTACGTCGGCGATCCCAGCGCAGCAGTCGCGGAACGGTCGCCACGTTGGCAGCCACGGTCTGATGCGGGAACAACCCCACCTGCTGGATGACGTAGCCGATGCTGCGACGCAGCCGCACGGGATCGGCGGCGGTGACGTCCTCACCGCCGACGAGGATGCGGCCCGAGGTCGGCTCGACGAGACGGTTGACCATGCGCATCGTCGTGGTCTTGCCGCATCCCGACGGCCCGACGAGGACGGCGATCGCACCGGCCGGAACGTCCAGCGACAGCTCCTCGACCGCGACCGTTCCGTCCGGATAGCGCTTCGCGACGCGATCGAGTCGGATCATCGGATCGGCGGTAGCGTCCAACGCGTGAACCCCTGGTGGTCGGCCGACTGGTTCACCAGCCGGAGCGATCAGATCCTGGCCGCCACGCGCCAGCACGTCCTGCTTACCGTAATCGCCGTCGGCATCGGGCTGGCACTTTCTCTTCCGCTCGCGGTGCTGGCTCATCGGCGCCCGAGGTGGCGCGCACCGGTCCTGGCAGTCAGCGGCGTCGTCTACACGATCCCCTCGCTTGCGCTCTTTGCCCTGCTGGTCCCCTTCACCGGGCTGAGCAAGACGACCGTCGAGATCGGGTTGGTCGGCTACACGTTGCTCATCCTCGTGCGCAACTGCCTCACCGGTCTGGCCAACGTCCCCGCCGACGTCGTCGAGGCTGCACGGGGGATGGGGTACGGCGGACTCGGGCTGCTGCTTCGCGTGGAGCTGCCGCTGGCGCTGCCGGCGGTCTTCGGCGGGATCCGGATCGCGACCGTCTCGACGATTGCGCTCGTGACGATCGGCGCCGAGGTGTCCTACGGCGGTCTCGGCCGGCTGATCCTCGAGGGCTTCCAGAACGACTACAAGGCGGAGGCGTTCGGGGCGAGCGTGCTGTGCGTGGGTCTCGCCGTCGTCGCCGATCTCTTTCTCCTCGGCGTGCAGAGGCTCGCGACCCCGTGGCGGCGCGGGTGAGCATCTGGGACCAGACGTGGACGTGGCTCACGACCGCGTCGCACTGGACGGGCAGCGACGGCGTCACCGGCCGGGTGGCCCAACATCTCGAGCTCACCGCGGAAGCCGTCCTGCTCGCGGCCGTGGTCGCGCTTCCCGTCGGGATCGCGCTCGGCCACTTCGGCCGCGGCGGCGTCCTCGCCGTCAACATCGCCAATGTCGGGCGCGCGATCCCCACACTCGCCGTGCTCGTCCTGCTGGTGCTCGCGCTCGGCCTCGGCAACGCACCGGTGATCTACGCGCTCGCCCTCTTCGCGGCACCGCCGATGCTCACCAACTCCTACCTCGGGATGAGCGGCGTGGACGCGGAGATCAAGGACGCCGCCCGCGGTACGGGACTGTCCGCATGGCAGTCCGTTCGCCGGATCGAGGTCCCGCTCGCGATCCCGCTCATCGCGGCCGGAGTGCGCACGGCGACGGTGCAGGTCGTCGCGACGGCCACGATCGCCGCGCTGGTCGGGAGCGGTGGCCTCGGCCGTTTCGTCGTCGACGGCTTCCAGACCAACGACTACGGCCAGCTCGTCGGCGGCGCCCTCCTTGTGGGCCTGCTCGCCGTCGTGGTGGAGATCGCCTTGGGGTGGCTGGAGGGCGCACTCACGCCCGGTCGGCGTCACCTTGCCGGGACGAGCTCACCTGCCTCGATCGATCCCTCGATGACGTTGCCCGCGGGCGCGAGCGGGCAGGCCCAGCGCTCGTCGTAGGCGCACGACGGGTTGTAGGCGAAGTTCAGGTCCACGACGAGCGTTCCGCGTCCGGTCCGCCGGTCGACGTCGCCGCCGAGATCCGCACCCTTGACGGTGTCGAGCACGTACCGGCCACCGCCATAAGTGTCGGGGTTCGCGTCGCGCATCGGCAGCCAGATGCCGCCGCCGTACGACGCCAGCCACCACACGTCGAGGCTGCCCAGCCCCTCCAGCTGCACCCGTCCGACGCGCTCGAACGGCACCACACCGTCAGTCGCCGTCGGGATCTCGAGTCGCATCGGCTCGACGTCGACGTCGACGTCGACCACGAAGCGCAGCGCGGCGTCGTACGGCGCGTGTCGAAGCTCGACGTCGCGACCCGCGGAGTCGGGATGTTCGGCGAACAGCTCCCGACGCGCGTCGACCCATAAGGCATGAGCCGACATCGGGTCGGGCTGCGCGCGGACCCGCGCGTAGATCGACGCGACCCGTCGGCGCCAGTCGAGCAGCGTGAGGCTCACGCGAGCGTCAGTTCGGCTCGCGGAGGTAGTCGATGAAGCGTGCTCGGACGAGTGGCTCGACCTCGCCGAGATCATGCCCGAACATCTCACGAACCGCCTCGACCGCTTCGGCGATGCCGCCGGTGATGTGCCCCGAAGATGCATCCTCGGCGGCGACGTTCTCGGCCGGTGGGAGATGGCGGAGCAGATCCCAGAAGAAGCTGACGTCGTGCTTGGCCTCGGCCCGGTCGAACGCCCGCTGCCGCAGCTCTTCGGTCGATAGCCGGTCCAGCTCCTCGACGGTCGGGATCTCGCTCATGTCCCGGCAGCCTAGTGACCGTCGGCGGGCGGCTCGTCCCGCGGCGGTGCCACCCGGCAGACCCGCTCCAACAGCAGAGCTGCCAGCGTGAGCAGGAGACTGCAGGCGACGCCCGCGATCGCCGTCCGGGTGTCGTTGTGCGCAGCCGGACCGTCGGTCATCGCCACCTTGGCGAGAAACCCCGCGTAGGCACCCGTCGCGAGGGCACCGACGGGGGACGTCGCCTTCGCCAGCGCCGCCAACCGCGCGACGACGAGCGGGTGGATCGGCTTCGTGCCGTGCCGTCCGGCAAGCCGGCCGCGGGTCAGCTGCGCCGTGTAGCCCTCGGCCAGGGCGAGCAGAAGAAGCCAGAGAGGGGCGAAGGTCGGCGGCGAGGGGACGTCGGCGTAGAACGCACGGGAAAGGATGTAGGCCACGGCGCCGGCAACCGCCACGAGCAGCGCGAGCACCCAGAGCCGGGTCGGCCTCACTCGCTCCACCGCCGGACACCGGAGACGTCGAGCCGACGGACGAGAGCCCGCACGGAGCCGCGGCCGGGAAGCTCGGCGTCCGGCTGGACGTCGCACCAGGGCACGAGCACGAACGCGCGGTCGGCGGCTCGCGGATGCGGAAGCGTGAGCCGCGGGTCATCTTGTACGACGTCATCCACCGCGATGACGTCCACGTCCAGTGTGCGTGAAGCCCATCGCGACGTCCGGACGCGGCCGCGCAGATCCTCGGCCCGCCTGGCGGCGCCGAACACCGTCTCGGCATCGTCGCAGTCGACGACGGCGACGCAGTTGAGGTACGGCTGCTGACCGGTCACGCCGACCGGATCCGTCTCGTAGACGGGTGAGACGACGGAGACCGCAAGCACCTGGCGCACCAGCTCGACGCCGGCACGAAGGTGCCCCAGACGGTCGCCGACGTTCGAACCCAACGACAGCACCGCGCTCACGTGGCGGTCCGGCGGATGCGGACCACGATGTCCTCGACCGGGACCGTGACCGGCGCGCTCGGCTTGTGCACCGCAACGTCGACGGCGAGCACGCGTCGGTCGCTCAGGCAGATGTCGGCGATGCGTTGTGCCAACGTCTCGATCAGGTCGACGGGTTCACCGCTGACGGCAGCGGCGATCGACTGTGCCAGCACGCCGTAGTCGACCGTCTCGCGGAGGTCGTCGGTCGCCGCAGCCGGCTGCGTGTCGACCTCGAGAGCGACGTCGACGACGAAGTCCTGGCCATCACGACGTTCGTGCTCCAGCACACCGTGGAATCCGCGCGCGCGAAGACCGACGAGCTCGATCCGGTCGCTCATTCGCTGTCGCTCGGGGTGATGACGGGCGAACCGTGATGCGCCCACAACCGCCAGCGTCCGTCACGCTTGCGGAAGATGTTGGTCGTCACCACCGTCGCGCTCTGGCTCAACGATCCGTCCGGATCGGCAACCGCCGTGAGGATGTTCTCCTCGCACGTCACCACTGCGAGGTCGCCGTCGACATGTGCCTCGACTCCGGTCAGGAAGAACTGGATGTAGTTGGTGTTGGCCATGATGACCGACCACGAACGCAACACCCGCGAGCGGCCACGCAACATCGGCCAACCCGGGTGCACACAGCGCACGTCGTCGCTCTCGTCCCAGACGGCTTCCATCCGGTCGACGTCGCCGGCCTCGAACGCGGCGTACAGCTCGGCGTTGGCCTCGGTGACGGCGTCGACGTCAGCGGTCACGACAGGGCCGCCGCAGCTTCGACTCGCAACCTGGCCACGACACGTACGGCGTCCGCACTGGCCTGCACGTCGTGGACCCGCACGCCCCAAGCTCCCGCCGTCGCGGCGACGACCGTGACCGCCGCCGTCGCGTCGTCCCGACCCGCAGTCGGTCGCGGTCCGGTGTCGTCCGCGAGCAGCGCGCCGAGAAAGGACTTGCGACTCACCCCGACGAGCAGCGGGTGGCCGAGACCGAGAAGGGCGTCAAGATGCGCGAGCAGGGTCCAGTTGTGCTCGGCCGTCTTCGCGAAGCCGATGCCCGGATCGACGATGACGCAGTCCGGCGACACGCCGGCGGCAACGACGTCGTCGACCCGTTGGCGCAGCTCGTCACAGACGTCGCGCACGACGTCGTCGTAGGTGGCCTGCTGCTGCATGTGAGCGCTCGGGCCACGCCAGTGCATGACGACGTACGGCACACCGGCTGATGCGACCACGACCGGCAGCTGCGGATCGGCCCGGCCGCCGGAGACGTCGTTGACGACGCGCGCTCCCGCCTCGAGCGCCGCGGCGGCGGTCGAGGCGCGCATCGTGTCGATGCTGACCGCAATGCCCGCAGACGCCAACGCCGCGACGACCGGCTCGATCCGGCGTCGCTCCTCGTCGGCCGAGACGCGCTCGGCTCCCGGTCGCGTCGACTCCCCGCCCACGTCGACGATGTCGGCGCCCGCGGCCGCCAGCGCGAAACCGTGCTCGATCGCCGTCTCGGTGTCGGCGAACGCGCCTCCGTCACTGAAGGAGTCCGGCGTGACGTTGAGGACACCCATGACCAGGCACCGGCCGAGGGCCGGCAACCCCGGCAACGAGGGGACCGTCACCGGCCGAGGATGAGGCTCATCGCCTCGCCCCTCGTCGAGACGCTGTCGCGGAAGAGGCCCCGTACCGCTGACGTGACCGTTCGCGCTCCCGGCTTGCGCACTCCGCGGATCGTCATGCACAGGTGCTCGGCCTCGACGACCACGATGACCCCGCGCGGCTTCAGGCCCTGCTCCAGTGCGTCGGCGACCTGCGTCGTGAGCCGCTCCTGCACCTGCGGGCGGCGTGCGTAGAGATCGACGAGCCGGGCGATCTTCGACAAGCCGGTGATGCGCCCGTCGTCGTTCGGGATGTAGCCGACGTGAGCAGTGCCGATCCAGGGCACCAGGTGGTGCTCACAGGTGCTCGCGACCTCGATGTCCTTCACGAGGACCATCTCGTCGTGGTCGGCTTCGAACACCGTCGTCAGGACGCTGTCGGGATGTGCGTGGATGCCGGAGAAGATCTCGGCGTACATCCTCGCGACCCGGTCCGGCGTCGCCTTCAGCCCGTCGCGGTCAGGATCCTCACCGACCGCGAGCAGGATCTCGCGGACCGCTGCGGCGATGCGCTGCTGGTCGACCACGTGCGCGATCTCAGGCGCCGGACCGCTTCGTGGTGCCGCGGCGAGGTGCCGTCGTCTTCTTGGTCGCGCCGTTGGCGCGGGTGCGCGGCCGGCCGTTGCCGTTGCCGTTGGCCGTCTGCGGCAGACCACGAACGTCGTCCGGGCCGAGCAGCGCGAGCTCGTTGGGCGTCAGGACCGGCGGGATGTCCTTCTTCGGACGGCGCCGCGAGCTCTCGAAGACACGCGCCGGACGCTTCTGGACGGCGGCGAAGATCTCGGCGAGCTCGTCCTTGCCGACCGTCTCCTTGTCGAGCAGCCGCAGCACGAGGTTGTCGAGCACGTCGCGGTACTCGACGAGGATCTCCCACGCCTCGTCGTGCGCCCGCTCGATGAGCATGCGCACCTCGTCGTCGATCTGCGCCGCGATCTCCTCGGAGAAGTCGCGCTCGTGACCGAGGTCGCGACCGAGGAAGACATCGCCTTCGTGCCGCCCGAACTTCAGCGCGCCGAGCTTCTCGCTCATGCCGTACTGCATGACCATCGCGCGAGCGATGCCGGTCGCCTTCTCGATGTCGTTCGCCGCACCCGTGGTCGGCTCGTGGAACACCAGCTCCTCGGCGGCGCGGCCACCGAGTGCATAGGCGAGCATGTCCACCATCTCGCTGCGGGTCTGGGTGTACTTGTCCTCTGTCGGCAGCACCATCGTGTAGCCGAGTGCGCGGCCGCGGCTGATGATCGTCACCTTGTGGACGGGGTCGGTGTTGGGCAACGCATAGGCGACGAGCGCGTGACCGCCCTCGTGGTAGGCGGTGACCTTCTTCTCCTTGTCGCTCATGACCCGCGTCTTGCGCATCGGCCCGGCCATCACACGGTCGATCGACTCCTCGAGCATCGACGTGGTGATGAGCTTGGCGTCCGTGCGCGCGGTGAGCAGCGCCGCCTCGTTGATGACGTTGGCGAGGTCCGCACCGGTGAAGCCGGGCGTGCGACGCGCGATGACGTCGAGGTCGACGTCGGGCGAGAACGGCTTGCCCTTCGCATGCACGCGAAGGATCGCCTTGCGGCCCTCGAGGTCAGGGCGGTCGACGACGATCTGCCGGTCGAAGCGGCCCGGGCGCAGCAGCGCCGGGTCGAGGATGTCCGGGCGGTTGGTCGCCGCGATCAGGATGACGCCGCGGTTGACGTCGAACCCGTCCATCTCGACGAGCAGCTGGTTGAGGGTCTGCTCGCGCTCGTCGTGACCACCGCCGAGACCGGCGCCACGATGACGGCCGACCGCGTCGATCTCGTCGACGAAGATGATGGCCGGCGCGTTGGCCTTGGCCTGCTCGAACAGGTCGCGCACTCGTGACGCACCGACACCGACGAACATCTCGACGAAGTCGGAGCCGGAGATCGAGTAGAACGGCACGCCCGCTTCACCCGCGACCGCACGCGCGAGCAGCGTCTTGCCGGTGCCGGGCGGGCCGTAGAGCAGCACGCCCTTCGGGATCTTCGCGCCGATGGCCTGGAACTTGGCGGGGTTCTCGAGGAACTCCTTGATCTCCTGGAGCTCCTCGATCGCCTCGTCCGCGCCGGCGACGTCCGCGAACGTCGTCTTCGGTGTGTCCTTGCTGACGAGCTTGGCGCGTGCCTTGCCGAACTGCATGACCCGGCCGCCGCCGCCCTGCATCTGGTTCAGGAAGAAGAACATGATCAGCAGGATCAGCGCGAACGGGATCAGGTTGAAGATGATCGACAGGAACGGGTTCTCGTGCGAGACGCTGACCTTGTAGGGCGTCTGCGACTGCTGGAGCTCCTGGAGCAGCTGCTGGTCGTAGTGGATCGTGTACGACGACTGCGCCTTGCTCGACTTCTCGATCTGCTGGCCCGACTTCATCGTGACCTGGATCTGCTGCTCTTTGTCCTTGAGCGTGGCCGAGGCAACCTGCTGGTTGCCGATGGCCTTCTCGATCTCGGACAGGGAGACGCTCTTGTAGCCCCCGCTCGTCGACGTGATCGTCAGGAGGGCGAGCACGAGCACGACCGCCACGATCAGCCAGGTGATCGGGCCCCGAAAGGTTCGTCTGAGATTCATCGGCGCGGGCCGGTTAGAGGCCCGTCCCTCCTGATCGTGGGCGGGTTTGCGTGCCTTGAGGGTACCCCTCGCTCACGCTCGGGGCGATCGTCTGCCAGCGGCCCTAGTTGGCGTAGACCTCGGGCCGCAACGTGCCGACGTAGGGCAGCTCGCGGTAGCGCTCGGCGTAGTCCAGGCCGTAGCCCACGACGAAGACGCTCGGGATGTCGAAGCCCATGTACTTGACCGGGACCTGGACCTGCGCTGCCTCCGGCTTGCGGAGCAGCGCCAGCACCTCGACCGACGCGGGCTGGCGCGAGCGCAGGTTGCGGAGCAGCCAGGACAGCGTGAGGCCGGAGTCGATGATGTCCTCGACGACCAGGACGTCTTTGCCCGCGATGTCCCGGTCGAGGTCCTTCAGGATCCTGACCACGCCGCTCGTGGACGTCCCCGAGCCGTACGACGACACGGCCATAAACTCCATCGAGATGGGGATCGTGATCGCGCGGGCCAGGTCGGCCATGACCATCACGGCGCCCTTGAGGACCCCGACGAGCATGACCTCACGCCCGGCGTAGTCGGCATCGATCCGAGCAGCGAGCTCGGCGATCTTGGCCGAGATCTGCTGGCTCGAGACGAGCACGCCCTCGACGTCGGGGTGCAGGTCACTGGGCTGCTCAGCCGTCGTGTGCATCGGCAGCAGTGGAGCGGTCACGAGCGAGGCCTCAGGTTCATCGCGGTGGCGCCGAGCGGAGCAAGGGCTTCATCGGAACGAGAGCCTGTCACAACGCCTTTCGGCGACCAACCCCCCGGGCAGGCTGACGGCTCCCTGGCCCTGCCAGTCGACGACGAGCCGGTCCACCTGCTCCACGTGACCCGCGCTGAGCGAGCCCGCCGGCGCGCCGGCGGCCAGCGCCGCCCGGCGCAGCACCCGGGTGCGCACGGCGGCCGGCAACACCTCGAGGGACTCCACGGACAGGCCGGCGGCGCCGGCCTCGGCGAGGCAGGCCGTTGCCCAGCCGTCGAGAGCGTCGGCGTCGTCACGCAGGAGTCGTGCCGTTCGCGCGAGCGCCTCGGCGATGCCGGGACCGAGCGCATCCTCCAGCACCGGAAGCAGGTCGTGCCGGACGCGAGGACGAGCGAACCGTGGGTCGACGTTGTGCGGGTCGTCCCACGCCTCGACGCCCAGCGCCATGCAGGCAGCGCGCGTCGTGGCCCGCCGCAGCTCGAGGAACGGCCGCAGCAGAAGGGCTCCGGAGAGCTCCGCGCTCGGCGGCATTCCCGCGAGTGACCGGGCACCCGACCCCCTGGCCAGACCGAGCAGGACCGTCTCGGCCTGGTCGTCGAGCGTGTGTCCGGTGAGAATCGCCGCGGCCTCGTCCCGGCGGGCAACGGCATCGAGGGCGTCGTACCTCGCCCGCCTGGCAGCTGCCTCGGGGCCCTCGCCGCGGTCGACGACGGTCGTGCTGACGGTCGAGACAGGCATGAGGCCGAGCGCCGCGCACTGTTTCGCCGCGGCCTCCGCGCGCTCTGCGGACTGTTCCTGCAGTCCGTGGTCGACGGTGAGAGCACCGACGCGCAGGTCGAGCTTCGGTCCGACCCAGGCGAGCGCCGCCGCGAGCGCCAGCGAGTCGGCGCCGCCCGACACCGCGGCGAGGACCAGGGCACCCGGGCCGAGCTCACCAGCGGCGAGATGCGTCTCCAGCAACCGGCGTACCGCCCGCCGCGTCGCCGCGACGGCGGGATCCTTCGACGGCGGCCGCTCGATCACGGTGAGGCCGGCTCAGGCCGTGGCGGCCGGCGGTTGGGTCGCGGTCCGGGCCAGCCATGCCTGCGGGTCGCGAATCTCCTCGCCGGTGGGCAGCATCTCCGCGCTCGTCCACACGCGGTTGAGCCCGGCCATGCCGATCTCGTCGACCACGGCGCGGACGAACGCAGCACCCTCGGCGTACTGCTTCAGCTTCATCTCGATCCCGAACAGCCGGCGCAGCAGGCGCTCGAGCGGGTTGCCGCTGCGGCGACGACCCTCGAACCGCTCGCGGATCGCCGCCACCGACGGGACGACGTCCGGCCCGACACCATCCATGACGACGTCGGCATGACCTTCGAGGAGGCTCATCAGGCCGGTCACGCGGTCCAGCACGGCGCGCTGCTCCGGCGTCTGCACCAGCTCGAGCAGGCTCAGGTCCGACCGGCCCCGTACGACGTCACCGACCGAGCCGAGCGCCCCGCGAAGGCGCGCCACCAGCGCAGCGGGGTCGAGGTCGGAGGCCGCGAGGTAGGACTGCAGGAGCTCACGGACGTGCGGCTGCAGCCACGGTGCGGCGCCGAACTGCGTGCGATGCGTGACCTCGTGCAGGCAGACCCACAGCCGGAAGTCGTGGGGATCGACACCGAGCGCCTGCTCGGTCGCGACGATGTTCGGCGCGACCAGCGTCAGCCGACCCGCCTCACCGCTCTCGTCCGGCGCCGGTCCGAGCAGCTCGAACTGGCCGAGCACGCGAGTCGCCAGGTAGGCGAGCAGGGCGCCGACTTCGGCACCGGTCGCGCGCGGGCCGATCGTGCCGACGACCGGACCGAGCGCGTTCACCTTGCGGCGGGCGGCGAGGCTGTCGAGCATCGGGTCGAGCAGGGTGCGGAAGCCCTCGACGTTCGAGCGGATCCAGCCCGGCCGGTCGACGACCGTCACGACCGCCACTTCTCCTGCCGGATCGAGACCCGTGTAGCCACGAACGTGCCGGTCCGCCTCAGCGGCGAGCGCCCGCAGGTCCTCGACCGTCGCCACGGCCTGCTCCAGCGGCAACCGCGGGCCCGGAGGAACGAGAGCCGTTGCGGTGGTGGTGGCGACGCGCCAGTCGACGAGCTGCATCAGCCCACGCTACGTCGCCGGAGCTCGGCCGACGCAGCCTTCGTCATCGGCACCCGCAGGTCGCCAGCCCCGCGGCCACCCGGTCGAGTGCGTCCTCAGTCGACTCCGGGTCCGCTGCGCGATCGGTGAGAAAGGCAAAGACCAGCAGCCGGCCGTCGGCATCGACGACCGTGCCTGCGAGTGTGTTGACCCCGGCGAGCGTCCCGGTCTTCGCTCGTACGACGCCGGCGCCCGGTCGGCTGGTTCGCTGCCGGTACCGCTCGCCGAGCGTGCCGGTGAAACCGGCGACCGGCAGGCCTTCGTTGATCGGACGGAGGTCCGGCCGCGTCGTGACCAGACGCAACAGCGCCACCAGCAACCGCGCACTGGCGCGGTCGAGTCTGGACAAACCGCTGCCGTCGTACAGCTTCAGCTGCGCCACCGGCAGTGCGTCCTCGCGGAGCGCGGTCACGATCGCTTGCGCTGCCCCGGTGAACGTGTGCGGGGCGCCGACGTGCACGGCGACCGTCCGGGCAAGTGCCTCGGCGAGATCGTTGTCGCTGTCGGTCAGCATGCGCTGCACCAGCGCGCTGACCGGCGGTGACTCGACCGTGGCGATCGGCGCGCTGTGCGGAGCCGCCGCCGGTCGCGGTGTGCCGCCGACGCGCACGCCGGCGGCGGTGAGCGCTTTCGCGAAGAGCGCCGCGGCCGCGGCCGCGGGATCACTGGCGCGTGGCTGCGGATGGATCGACGTAAAGCCCGTCAGCCGCCCTTCGTCGACCTCGAGCGCCGACACCGGCGCGACATCGCCCTCTCTGACGTAACCGGACTGCCAGCCCGACGCCTGCGACGGCCCTTGCCACAGGCTGGCGTCGTACCGCAGCACGAACCGGGTTCCGGCAACCGCCGACGCCGTGCGCGCCGCGAGGTCGGTCAACGTCGCGGGGGTCGGATACCCCGGCCGGGAAGAGGCCGCGAGCGTGACGTCCCCGCCACCGACGAGATAGAGCGTGTGACCCGCCCGTACGACGTCCGTCCTCAGCCGGGTGTCCGGGCCGAGCGTCTGCAGCGCGGCCACGGCCGTCAGCAGCTTGGTCGTCGAAGCGGGAGGCTCGGACACGTCCGGACGGCGTACGAACAGCGGCGTGCCGGTCGCGGCGTCGACGACGAGCCCGCTCAGGCCCCCGCCGAGCTCGGGCGCCGCTGCGGCCCGTCGCAACGCCCGGGAGATCCCGGCCCTCGTCGGAAGCGGCGCGTTCGCGCTGAGCGCTCCCAGTGCATCCGCGATGCGGGGGGCGGACGACGCCGAGCGGCCCGGCGACGAGGTCGCGCGCGGCCCGGCTCCGCGGGTCGAGCTCGTGTGCGTGACGACGTAGAAACCGCCGACCGCCGCCACGACGGCGACCGCAACCGCGAGGGCCGCCAGCCGCCAACGCATCGCGCGACCGACCTCCTCGTCCGGCTCGACACCCGACGCGGGACACTAACGGCGTGGACTTCGACGTCACCATCGAGATCCCCAAGGGCGGACGCAACAAGTACGAGCTCGACCACGTCACTGGGCGCATCCGGCTGGACCGGACTCTCTTCACGGCTACGCAGTACCCGGCGGACTACGGCTTCATCGAGGAGACCCTCGGTGAGGACGGCGACCCGCTCGACGCACTCGTCCTTCTCCAGGAACCGACGTTCCCGGGCTGCCTGATCCGCTGCCGCGCGATCGGCATGTACCGCATGCAGGACGAGAAGGGCGGCGACGACAAGGTGCTCTGCGTGCCGGCCAACGACCCGCGCCAGGAGCATCTGCAGGACATCCGGCACCTGCCGGAGTTCGACCGGCTCGAGATCGAGCACTTCTTCGAGGTCTACAAGACGCTCGAGCCCGGCAAGAGCGTCGAAGGCGCGCACTGGACCGGTCGGCAGGAGGCCGAGGCCGAGATCGAGGCGTCGCGCAAGCGCCTCGCCGACAACCCCGGCGCCCACGGTTGAGTGCGACGTAATCCCCCTAACTACTGGCTCCTGAAGGGGGAGAACGTCACACTCAACATGGCCGGACAAAGAACTGCCGCCGCCCCGGGCGGATGACCCGAAGCGGCGGCAGTGTTCAGGGCGCGGAGTTACGCGGCCTTGGTGCGGTCCCGGCTGCCACCGAGCTGGATCGACAGACCGAAGTTCGCGGCGATGGCCCGAAGGAACTCGCCGGCACCGACGAGGACGACACCCGTGGCTACGGGGTTCATCCAGTCAGCGCGGAGCGTCTGGCCGAACGCGCGGAACACCGAGTAGTCGAGCGCCCAGGCGACGAGGATCGCCACGACGACGGTCATCGTCGTCGACAGCGCCCGCGGAGCCTTGATGGGGAGCACCTCGTCGAGCACGCCGCCGACGACAGCGAGCGCCAGGGCGAGACCAACGAACACGACGAACGCGTACATCTGTGGTTCCTCCTTCGCGGCACACGGCGCGCCGCTCACCCCTGTTCGACCTCGGTTGGGACGCTTGGTTACAGGCCGTCGTAACTTTTTTTCCGGAGGGAGGTCGGACCTCTCGGATGGACGTCGACCCGGCGCTCGTCAAGGCGTGTCAGCGCGGTGAGCAAGGCGCGCTGGACACGTTGATCCGCGCGACCTATGCCGACGTCTATGCGCTGTGCCGAAGGATGCTCGCCGATCCCGACGAGGCCGCCGACGCGACCCAGGAGGTGTACCTGCGCGTGATGCGTTCGGTCCTGGGCTTCCGCGGCGAGTCGGCGTTCGGCACGTGGCTGCACCGCGTCACCGTCAACGTCTGCCTCACTGCGCTGCGCAAGCGGTCGAAGGCGCGGGCAGCGGGCATGGTCGCGGGCGGCTCGCCGTTCGCCCTGCCCGGTGAGGAGACCGCGCTCCCGTACGACGGCGGCGCCCCCGACGACCTCGCGGTGACGGCCGACCTGGCGGCACGGTCGGAAGCGGCGCTGGCGACGCTGCCGGAAGATGCACGAGCGGTCGTCGTGTTGCGCGACATCGAGGGACTCTCGACGAAGGAGGTGGCCGACCTGCTCGGCGTGACCGAGAACGTCGTGAAGGTGCGGCTGCATCGCGCCCATGCCCGACTGCGGACGTTGATCCTCGGCGACACAGCCGCGCAAGGTGGGGCCGGCGGATGAGGAAGCGTATGGACGACGACCAGAAGCTGCCGCGGTTCTGCCGGGAGGCGCAGGCACAGCTGCCGTTTCTCGTCAGTGGTGAGCTGACCGGCTGGCCGGCGCGCGTGGTGCGCTCCCACGTCAAGCGCTGCACGGAGTGCAGCGCCGAGCTCGCGCGACAGGAACAGCTCGGCGACGCCTTCGCATCGATGCGGACGGCGCCACCGGAGCCGCCCGCAGGCCTGCTCGACGACCTGCTCGCTCGCGCGCACGGTCGCGGCATCCGCGAACGCGCTGCCGTGCCCGCGCGCGGCGCGGTGAGTGGCGCCCGGCCGGCGTTGTCGGTCGCGTTCCTGACCGTCGGCGCCGCCGCCTCGACGGGTGTCGGTTACGCCGCCTACAAGGGCGTCCGCTGGGCCCTCAACAAGCGCAAGTAGCGGCGCCCGCCAGCGGGGCCAACGTCGCCGTCCCCGCAACGCGCGGATCAGGCCACGACGTCGAGGACCTTTGGCTCTGGCAGCGCCGGGCAGAGCTGCGCAGCATCGACGACGCCGGCTCGTCCTCCTGCGTCGGCTGCCTCGCCTTTTCGGCGGGTGAGAGGAGAAGAACATGCCGAAAGTGTCGAAAGCCACGGCTTCGTCTCATCAGGTCTTCCCCGGCTACGTGGAGAACTATGAGGAAGCGATCGGCGACTGGACCGTCAGCATCGAGAAGAACTTCGTCGACATGGACGAAGCGCCCTTCTTCAAGGGCGCTCCGGATGACCGCTGCCAGGCGACCCACCTCGGCTACGTCCTGAAGGGAAAGTTCGGCGTTCGGAGAGCCGACGGAGTCGAAGAGGTCTTCGAGGCCGGTGACGCGTTCGTCATCGAACCCGGGCACACGCCGCTCGCGTTCGCCGGCGGTGAATACCTGGCCTTCACCCCGACCAAAGATGCCAGAGAGCAGACCGCGGTGGTGATGCCGAACATCATCAGGTTCGCGGAAGAGCACGGCGTCGCACTAACAGCGCAGCTGACGCCGACTGCGTGACGACGGTCTCGACATCCTCGGGAGCTGCCGCGGTCAGGTGACCGAACGTGGCTACCGCTGGGTGTCGACGAGGGTCTGACGGTTGTCCGGGGCAACTAGGCGGTGGGCGATCGCGTTCTCGTCGTCCGTCTGCTCCTGCGACGCGCGCTCCGCGGCGACGCGCGCGTCGTAAGCGGCAACCTCGCGGGTGAGCTGCTCGTCGTCCCAGCCGAGTACCTCGGCGAGAACGCCCGCGACGGTCTTCATCGACTCGACGCCGCGATGTGGCGTCTCGATGGAGACGCGCGTTCGGCGAGCGAGGACGTCGTCGAGGTGCAGCGCTCCTTCGTGCGTCGCCGCGTAACGGACCTCGGCGAGCAGGTAGCCGCCCGCGCCGGGGACCGGGTCGAGCCAGCGCCTGTCGCTCTCCGCCGGCTCGACGACCTCGCGGAGGAGCGCGCCGTATCTGCCCAGCAGGTGGTCCACGCGCCACCGCGGCAGGCCGAGCTCCTCGGCCAGTGAGTCCGACTGGTTCGCGAGTCCGTGGTAACCATCGGCGCCGAGCAACGGAATGCGATCGGTCACGCACGGCGGCGCGTGCCGACCCAGGTCGGCGACGGCCGCGTCCACCGCATCCTTCGCCATCACCCGATAGGTCGTGTACTTGCCGCCGGCGACCGACACCATCCCGCGCGGCGTGCGGCTGATCGCATGTTCGCGCGACAGCTGCGACGTCTCCTCGTGCTCGCCAGAGAGCAACGGTCGAAGCCCCGCGTAGACCCCGGAGATGTCGTTGCGGGTCAGCGGCACGGCGAGCACGCGGTTGACGTGGTCGAGGACGTAGTCGATGTCGGTGCGACTGGCCGCCGGATGCGCCTTCGGGTAGTGCCAGTCGTCGTCGGTCGTGCCGACGATCCAGTGGTCGCCCCACGGAATGACGAACAGCACGGAGCGTTCGGTGCGAAGGATGAGTCCGGTTTCGCTGCTGATCCGGTCGCGTGGAACAACGAGGTGGATGCCCTTGGATGCACGCACCTTGAACTCGCCGCGAGTGTCGGCGAGACGTTGCACGTCGTCGGTCCAGACGCCGGTCGCGTTGACGACGACACCCGAGCGCACGGTGCATCGCTCACCGGTCTCGGTGTCGCGCAGGTCGGCACCGACAATCCGACCGCCTTCGCGCAGGAAGCCGACCACTTCGGTCGAGCTGCGCACGATGGCGCCGTACGCCGCCGCGGTGCGCACCAAGGTCAACGTGTGGCGCGCGTCGTCGCACTGCGCGTCGTAGTAGCGGACTCCGCCGACCAGCGCGTCGCGCCGAAGCGCCGGCGCCAGCGCTCGTGCACCTGTGCGCGTGTGATGGCGATGACGGGGAAGCGAGCGCGCCCCGCCCATCGTGTCGTAGAGCGTGAGTCCCGCCCCGACGTAGATGCGCTCCCAGCCGTGCCGGGTGAGCGGGTACAGGAACGACACCGGGCGGGCCAGATGCGGAGCGAGCCGCGTCAGGATCAGGTCTCGCTCACGCAGCGCCTCGCGAACGAGTCGGAAGTCCAGCTGCTCCAGGTAACGAAGGCCGCCGTGCAGGAGCTTGCTCGAGCGCGAGGACGTGCCGCTGGCGAAGTCACGGCCTTCGACCAGCGCGGTGCTCAACCCGCGGGTGGCGGCATCGAGCGCGACGCCGGCACCGGTGACCCCGCCACCGACGACCAGCACGTCGACCGTGCCGCCGTCCAGCGCGCGCCATGCCTCCGCGCGCCGCGCGAGGTCCAGCCGTGAGTCGCCCTTCATCGAGGCCAGGCTAACCAGGCTCGAGCCGATGGAGCCCCGACGCTGACATCACGTCGTGGCCGTCGACACGTCCTGGCTGCGCGTCGCCTGGCGCCGCACGGCGACGAGGTGGTCAGGAGCCGAGGCGACGGCGCGCAAGCGCCAGCCCACCCGCAACGACGAGGAGCAGCGCCGCGCCCACCGCCGGCCAGCGGCTCATGCCCGTCGAGGCAAGACCGATGCCGCCTCCGCCCGCCCCGCCCCCTTGCGTCGCGGGCTGGCTGACGGTGACGCCACCCGTCGACCGCGGAGCGGTCTTGCAGGGCAGGACGGTGGGACCGCTCGTCTGCTGCGACACGTAGGTCGCGTCGGTGGAAAGGTTGGCCTGCGCCGGCCAGGCGACGAGCAGCCGACCGCACTTGTCCAGAGCGATGCCGTTGACGTCGGTCGAGCGGCCGCACGCGAAGCCGTTCAACGTTGCCTGCTGGCCCTGCATGCATGCACCCATCAGCTCGCTCGCCGTCTGGTTCGGCTCCGCGATGACTGGCGACAGTCGCACCCACGTGTAGTGCGGCGAGGCCGTGAGGGCGTCGAGGCTCTGCGCGGCGTAGGAGTACCACCGGATCTTTCCGTCGACCTTCGTGCCGTGGTACCACGCCAGGTCGATCTTGCCGGGACCGCCAGCCACGATGTGGGGCAGCACGTTTCCCACTCCGCCGCTGGGCGCGACGACACTCGGCTTCGACCACTTGTCCAGCGCGTTCGGCGCCGCGTGCACGACCTTGATGGCAGCGCCGTCGTAGTCCGGGTAGTCCTTCACCGACTCCGGGTAGGCGACGTAGACGTTGCCCTTCGTGTCGACAGCCCCGGGCGCGAGCTGCATGCCCACGATGTGTGAGGCGCCACCGTTCACCCCGGTGTCGTTGACGGCGAGGTGCGGCGTCCACGCGCCCGGAGTCTGTGTGTCCGCGGCATCGGCGCTCACCACCCACACGCGGTTCGCCGCGACGACGTTGACCTCTGTCGGCTGGGCCGCGCCGCCGCCCACCGGCGAGCTGCGGGTGCCGAACACCACATAGACCCGCCCGCTGTGCTGGTCGACGGTGATGTTCGAAGGCCCGCCGGAGTCGGCGCACTGCAGGTCGAGGTAGTCCTGCTGGGGCGGCGTCGCGACGGGGACCGGCGGCCCGAAGGTCGCACCGCCGTCGGTGCTCGTCGCGACGAACATGTTGTGCTGCACGACGCCGCTCAGCAGGTTGTGGAAGAGCAGGTAGACGCGAGGCTGATGCGTGGTCGGGTCGTCCGGGCCGACGGCGTACCACTGACGGTCGGTGTCGGCGTACGTCGTCCCTGCCGACGACGTCCACGTCTTGCCGCCGTCGTCGGAGTAGTCGGTCCGGAAGTTGATGCCGCCGTAGTCGAGCTCACTCGTGATGATCCGGTTGGTGTGCGTCGCGACGATGTCGACGTCGGTCGTGGCCTCGGTCTGGTCGGCGGGCTGACCCTTCGTCATCGACCAGTGCACGCCGTCTGCACTGCGGTAGACCGTCTCCATGCCGAAGCCGAGATCGTTCTGCGCGCCGCCGTTGGTGACGACGTAGCTCGTGCCGTCAGGAGCGACGACGGCACGGGGCTCGGCGGTGCCGTACGACTTCGGCAGCTTCACCGTGGTGAAGCCCGGAGCACTCGCGGCAGTGGCTGACGAGGCGCCGACGGCACCGACGGTCAGGCCCGCGAGCCCGGTTGCGAGCAGCGCAAATGTGATCTTTCGGACACGCATGCGCCGACGCTATGCGGGCGGCGGCCTCCCGACAACGGAGGTCCGCCCGGCGACCTCAGCTGGACGTGAAGCGGAACGGCTTGGGCGGAGCCCCGAGCTCGGCGCGCGGGCAGTCGTCGAGGGTCAGGCCGCCGTACTGAAAGGCCTCGTTGCACAGCGACGCGACCGTCCACCCCGCCTGGGTTCCGAAGCCCGTGACCGTCACGCGGTAGACGGTGATGTCGTAGCGAGTGGGCGTGCCATAGGCAACCTGGAGCGAGCCGATCAGGTTCGCCGGCTCCGCGGAGTCGAGCGGTCGGTCGAAGCGGCGCCAGACGGTCGGCTCGGCGAGCCAGCATCCCCCGGCGCGGGCGTCGTGCAGGGCGAGCTCCTGCAGGATGAGTCGCGCGGCCTCTTCCTGGATGATCGCGGCGGGTCGAATGACCTCTGTGACCGACCCCTCGTCCCCCGCAGCTTCGCTCACGAGCAGCTCGAGCACGTCCACGATGTCACCTTCGTCCGCTTGCGGTTAACTACCGTCACCACAGCATCGGCGGGCTATCCGGTGGACTTCACGGCAGGGCCAAGAATGGCCACCACTTGTACCCGAACCGCCCACTGGGGACCAGGTCTCCTAGTCCGAAAGGCCTAGTCATGCGGGTGGGATCGCGGGGAGATGGAGCCGCCTGTCGGAATCGAACCGACGACCTATTCATTACGAGTGAATCGCTCTGCCGACTGAGCTAAGGCGGCGTTCGCGCCACCCGAGCCCGCGGGCGGACGGGCGGCGCGTCCGCGGGCAATGCTAGCGGACCTGCACGCGCGAGGTCAGCCGCAGCGCAGCCCGTCACGCGGCGCGACCGCGTCGTTCAGGTAGCGGTTGACCGCAGTGCCGATGCAGGCGTTGCCCCGCGCATAGGCGGTGTGCCCGTCGCCGTTGTAGGTCACGAGGACGCCGCTGGACAGCTGCCGGGCGAGTGCCTGGGCCCACACGTAGGGAGTCGCGGGATCGCGGGTGGTGCCGATCACCACGATCGGCGGAGCCCCCGGAGCCGTCACGGCGTGCGCCTGCTCCACCGGCGGCACGCGCCAGAAGGCGCAGGGAAGCGAGCCGTAGGCGATCGCCGTCCCGAAGTGCGGCGCCACCTTGGCGAACGACCGCGCAGCGGCGTCGAAGGCCGCCACACTTCGCGGCGACGGGCGGTCGATGCAGTTGATCGCGAGGTTGCTCTCGACGAGGTTGTCGTAGCTGCCGTCGGCGTTGCGGTCGGTCAGCGCGTCGGAGAACTGCAGGAGATAGGCGCCACTGCCGTTCTTCGCCTGCCGAAGCGCCGACTCCAACGGCGACCAGTACGACGGCGAGTAGAGACCGAGCGCAAGACCTTCGAAGAACTCTCCCGGTCCGAGCGAGCGGCTCCCGACCGGCAGCGGGTGCTGGTCGATGCGCGCGGACAGGTCGTCCAGCCCCTTCTCGGCGGCAGACAGCGATGAGCCGAGGGGGCACGACCCCGAGTCGGCACAGTGCGTGAGGAAGTCGCGCAGGTCGGTCTCGAAGCCGATCGCTTGCACGCGGTTCTCCGCGACGGTCGGCTGGCTCGGGTCCAGTGCACCGTCGAGCACCATCGCGCGGATGCGGTGCGGGAAGAGCTGCGCATACTTCGCACCGAGATAGGTGCCGTACGACGCGCCGTAGTAGGTCAGCTTCGCGTCACCGAGTGCGGCCCGCAGAACATCCATGTCGCGAGCGGCGTCGATCGTGCCGACGTGGGAGAGGTAGTCGTGGTTGCGCGCGAAGCAGTCATCAGCGAACCGCCGGCTGGCTGCGACGAGTGCAGCGTGCTCCCCGGGATTGTCGGGCGTCGGGTCAACGTGGATGAACGCGTCGAGCTGCGCCGACGTCACGCAGCGAATGGGCCGTGAGGCGCCGACGCCGCGCGGGTCGAAGGAAACCAGGTCGAAGTGCGTCGTCACGCCGGAGAACGAGTCCGCCGCACCACGCTCGTAGCCGATGCCGGAAGCCCCGGGGCCTCCCGGGTTGATGATCAGCGCACCCTTGCGGCTCCCGAGCGCGGGCTTGCGGATGACCGCGATCCGCATGGTCGCGCCGGTCGGCTGCGAGTAGTCGACGGGCACGAGGAGCTTGGCGCAGCTGAAGCCACCGCCGCACGACGACCAGCTGAGGCGTTGCGCGTAGAAGCGGCGCAGCGCGCTCGCGGCCGCCGGTGAGCCGGGCGGCGCAGGCGTGGACGAGACCGGCGTCGCGGAGGAAGACGATGCCGAAGACCGGGGACTCGGTGTGCCGGTCGCGCGCTGCGAACCACTGGACGTACATCCGGCGACCATGACGATCGTGGCCGCAACGAGAGCTAACCGTCGGATGGCGCAGCCTCCTCGGCGGTGGGACGGGCGCCACTGGCTACGGCGTCGTCATAGGACTTGCGAGGCGAGCAGACTGCCGCCTTCGAGCATCGACACGTCTGACCGCTCGCCGCGAGCCGGACGACCACCGAGTCGCTCGGGACGTTGTGACCGATCACCCGGCCCTCTCCCTCGGGCGTCTCGACCGTGCTGCCAACCCTCGGCGCGTCGGCCTTGAACTCCTGGTAGAGCGGGTGCTCGTACTTCAGACAGCAGAGCAACCGCCCGCACGCTCCGGAGATCTTCAAGGGGTTGACGGGAAGATCCTGGTCCTTGGCCATCCGGACACTGACCGGTTCGAAATCCTTGAGGAACGTCGCGCAGCACAGGTCCCGACCGCACGGGCCGATCCCGCCCTGCACCCGCGCCTCGTCCCGCGCAGCAAGCTGCCGAAGCTCCACCTTCACGTCGAGAGTGCGCGACATGTCCCGGACGAGATCCCGGAAGTCGACGCGGTGCGGCGCCGAGAAGTAGACGATGATCCGGCGCGGCTCGCCGCGGTCGAGGTAGTCGACACCGACAACCTTCATCGGAAGGTCGTGTTGCCGGATCAGCCGTTTCGCCGCGACCCTTGCCTCCGCGCGCCGTCTCCGGTTGCGCTCATCGCGCTCGAGGTCCTGCGGCGTGGCGATGCCTGCCAGTTGAGGCAGGCCGCCGATGTCATCGTCGGTGAAAGCGGGAGCCCACACACATTCCGCGACCTCGGTGCCGTCGTCGGTCGGGATCAGCACCTTGTCCCCGACCCGCGGAGAGTGCGCGCCGGGGTCGAGGTAGTAGAGCCGGCCGTATCGCTCGAAGCTCACGGCCATGACCATGCCCACGCCGGAAGCGTACGGCGTCCAGCGCCTCAGAAGGATCCGGACGTCAGCCCTGATGCAGCGCGACCGCCATCGACTCGACGGCCAGCAACGGCGCGACGTTGGTGTCGATGGCCTCCCGGCACGCGAGGATGGCCTCGATCCGCCGCAGCGTCGACTCCGGCGTCGATGACTCCGCCAGCCGGTGCAGCGCACGTTGCAGATCGCCGTTGAGCAGCTCGACGTCGGCGCCCAGCTGCAGCATGAGCACATCGCGGTAGAACGCGGCGAGATCGAGCAGTGCCCGGTCGAGCGCGTCGCGCTGGGTGCGGGTGGCGCGCGAGCGTTGCCGCTTCTCGAGATCCGAGAGCGCTCCGGCGACCCCCCGCGGCCGCGTCTTCCCACGACCGCCGACGTCCCCGAGCGCCTCCTTCAGCGCGGTCGTCTCGGACGCGTCGAGCGACTCCGTGATGGCGCCCGCCTCTTCGCGGGCGGCGTCGACGAGGTTGGCGGCGGCCGTGAAGCACGCGGCGACGGTGGTCACCTGACCGGGCAGCTCCAGCACATCGCGGCGGCGCCGACGCGCGTCCTCGTCGACGGCCAGCCGCCGCGCTCGTCCGACGTGCGCCTGCGCCGCTCGGGCGGCGAACGCGGCAACCGAGCGCTCGACACCTTCACGCTCGAGGTAGTCGGCGACGTCGTCGTACGGCGGAATGCGCAGCGAGACCAGCCGGCATCGCGACCGGATGGTCGGGAGCAGGTCCTCCGACGACGGCGCGCACAGCAGCCAGACCGCTCGCGGGGGCGGCTCCTCGATCGCCTTCAACAGCGCGTTAAGCGCCTGCTCGGTGAAACGATCGGCGTCTTCCACGATCGTCACCTGCCAGCGGCCCTGCGTCGGCGCGAGCGCCGAGCGCGTCACCAGCTGCCGGGTCTCGGCCACGCCGTAGGACAGGCCCGCCGGCGTGACGATCTCGACGTCCGCGTGTGCACCCGACAGCGCGGTGTGGCATTCGTGACACCCGCCGCAGCCTCCGGTGCGGCACTGCAGTGCAGCCGCGAACGCGCGCGCCGCAACCGACCGGCCCGAACCGGGGGGGCCGGTGAACAACCACGCGTGCGTCATGCCGGCGCCGGCATCACCCTCGACGACCGACGCCGCAGCCCGCGACGCTTCGGTCAGCAGCGCGACGACCTCCGGCTGTCCGATGAGAGCGTCGAAGACCGTCATCGTGGTGCCTCGGCCAACGGCATGGTCATCGCGCGCGACGCCGGAAGGTCGGGGAGCCGCCGCAACACCTCGTCGAGAATCTCGGCGTAGACCTGCTCGGGACCTTCCGAGGCATCGACCACGAGATAGCGGCTGCTGTTGCGACGCGCACGGTCCAGGAAAGTCGCGCGGACGCGCCGATGGAACGCCAGCGTCTCGGCCTCGAGCCGGTCGCCGGGGCCGGTCGCGCGCGCCAAACCGTCGGCAGGGTCCACGTCCAGCAGGATCGTGAGATCGGCAACCAGTCCCGACGTCGCCCAGCGCGACAACCGCCGGATCTCGTGCTCCGGGAGCCCGCGGCCACCGGCCTGGTAGGCAACGGAGGAGTCGATATAGCGGTCGCTGATGACGACAGCACCGCGTTGCAGTGCCGGTCGCACGATCTCCGCGACGTGCTGGGCGCGGTCGGCGGCGTACAGCAGCGCCTCGGTGCGCGCATCGAGATGCGTGTTGCCGCGGTCGAGCAACACCTGGCGCAGACCCTGTCCGATGGTCGTCGCGCCCGGCTCGAAGGTGAGCACGACCTCGTAACCACGGCTCTCGATCGCCTCGGCGAGGCGGCGCGCCTGTGTCGACTTCCCGGCGCCCTCGCCTCCCTCCAACACGATGAACCGTCCGGCGTCGGTCCCGCGGCCGGTCTCGGGCGGAGTCCGGCGGAGCGCGGCGAGCAGGTCCGCACGGAGAGGCACGTCCGGCCGGTCGTCCATCATCCGCAGACAGACCCGTCCGACGACGAGCGCGATCAGGCCACCGGTGAACATCGTGATGGTCACGCCGTCGAGTCGCAGGTCGGTCGCGCCGAGGCCGACGGAGTGCTGGCCGATCAGACCGGCGATGAAAGGCGCCGCGACGACAACGGCGAGCAGCATCAGTCGCATCAGGTTGTAGATGAAGGCGAACGTCCGGGCGCGCATGTCATCGCTGACCTCGAGGCCGATGAGCGTGATGCCGGTGACCCAGACCACACCGGCGAACGCGCCCATGAGCCAGGTCCAGACGATCGCCAGCAGCAGGTTGGGCATGAGGGCGTCCAGTGACAACGACACACCCGCAGCCATGATCGCGAGGCCCATGACCCGGCGCCGTGAGACGACGCGGGTCAGCAGCGGACCGGCGAGCATGCCGGAGGCCAAGCCGATGAAGATGGTCGCAAAGAGGATGCCGTAGCCGGCGCCGCCGCCGTTCAGATCGACGACGAAGCGCGGGGACAACCCGATCGCCGCGGCGCCGGCGGCGACCGCCCCGAGGATGCCGATCACGAGTCCGCGCAACCACTTCGAGGAGCCGATGAACTTCCAGCCGTCGACGATCGTCTGCCACGTGCTGATGCGCTCCCCCGCGGCACCGGTCGACGGCCGGGCGCTGGAGATCTCGCGCAGCGTGAACACCGTCACGGCGGAGAAGAGGAAGGTCGCCGCGTCGAAGTAGAGAGCGAGGTCGATCTGGTTGCTGCGGAAGTGCGGGATCGCGGCACCCAGTGCATGGCTGACCTCTGCCAGCAGGGCGAACAGCGTCCCGGCGACGGCTGCCGAGCCGTATGTGGTGATGAGGCTCAGCCGGTTCGCCGACTCGAGGTGCGTCGCCGGCACGAGGTTGGGGACGCTTGCCTCCTTCGCCGGGATCCAGAACAGCGAGAGCGACTCGATGAGGAAGGAGGCGATGAGCAGCCACCACAGCGAGTGCGCGATCGGGATCGATGCGTAGAGGGCGAACCGCAGCACGTCGGCCACGACCATCGTGTAGCGGCGGTTGAAACGGTCACCCCAGGCGCCCGCGAACGGGCCGATCACCAGCGCAGGAGCCAGCCGAACCGCGATGACACTGGCGACCGCGTACAGGCCGGACGAGTAGCCGGTTTCCAGATCGGTCGCCAGCTTGGTCGTGGCGACGAAACCGAGCCAGTCGCCCAGGCTCGACAGGGACAGCGCGATCCACAACCGCCGGAACGAACGGAAGCCGAGGACGTTGCGGACCTCGTGCTCGTCCGGAGGTGTGTGCGCGACGTCCGAGAGGCCGCGAACATGTGCCCCCGGCGAGTGCGCTCGGCGGTAACGCGGAATCGTCGGCTCCCGTCTCGGCTGGCCGGGCTCCTGCCCCCGCCACTGTATCGAGCAGCAGCACGAGAAACGTCCGCTCTCGGCAGCCCGTGGAGAGCGGTCTGTCAGCTCTTCCGGGGGCGCGTCGTCGACTTCCTGGCAGTCGTCTTCTTGGCAGCGGTCTTCTTCCGCGGGGCCGCCTTCTTCCGCGGAGCGGCGGGACCTTTCGCGCGGCGCTCGGCGAGCAGCTCGCTCGCCCGGTCGATCGTGATCTCCTCGATGCTGTCGCCCTTGCGAAGGCTCGCGTTGGTCTCGCCGTCGGTGACGTACGGGCCGAACCGGCCTTCCTTGACGACGACCGGCTTGTTCGTCGCGGGATCGTTGCCCAGCTCACGCAAAGGCGCCGCTGCCGCCGTACGACGACCCCGGGTCTTCGGCTGCGCCAGCAAAGCCAAGGCCTCGTCGAGAGACACGGTGAACAGCTGCTCTTCGTTCTCGAGCGACCGCGACTCGGTGCCGCGCTTGACGTAGGGCCCGTAGCGGCCGTTCTGCGCGGTGATCTCCTCGCCGTTGGCCGGGTCCACCCCGAGCACGCGGGGCAGCGACAGCAGCCGAACCGCGTCGTCGAGCGAGACGGTGTCGAGCTCCATCGTCTTGAACAGCGAAGCCGTGCGCGCGTCTCCGCCGTCGAGCGGTTGCGTCGTGACGTACGGGCCGTAGCGGCCGCCCCGCGCGACGATCGGCTCGCCGGTCTCCGGATGCTGACCGAGCAAGCGCTCGTCGCTCTGCTTCTCCAGCAGGGCGACCGCCTTCTCGACGGTCAGCTCGTCAGGCGGCAGGTCGTCGGGGACGCTGGCGCGCGATGACTCACCGCCGTCCGGCCCCTTCTGCACGTACGGCCCGTAGCGACCGACGCGCACGACGATCGGCTGGCCGTCCTCGGCCGAGCCGATCGGGATCGAGTTGACCTCGCGGGCATCGATCTCACCGAGGCGGTGATGCACGAGGTCGCGCAGGCCCTCGCCGTCCGGCGTCGGCTCGCCGCCGCTTCCGGCGTCGCCGAAGTAGAAGTTGGTCAGCCACGACACCCGATCTCGCTGACCGGCGGCGATGCCGTCGAGGTCGTCCTCCATCTCGGCGGTGAAGCGGTAGTCCACGAGGCGACCGAAGTGCTGTTCGAGGAGACCGATCACCGCGAACGCCGTGAACGACGGCACCAGCGCAGTGCCGCGCTTGAACACGTAACCGCGGTCCTGGATCGTGCCGAGAATCGACGCGTAGGTCGACGGCCTGCCGATGCCGAGCTCCTCGAGAGCCTTCACCAGGCTCGCCTCGGTGTACCGCGCCGGTGGGTTGGTGGCGTGCGACTGCGGCTCGATGCCGGCCGCGTCGAGGCTCTGGCCTTCGCGCACCTGCGGCAGTCGTCGCTCGCGGTCGTCACGGTCGGACTGCTCGTCGTCGGTCTCTTCCACGTAGGCGCGCAGGAAGCCGGGGAAGCTGATGACCTTTCCGCTCGCCCCGAACTCCGCCACTTCCCCCGTGCTGCTGCTGCCGGACACCCGAACGCTGACCGAGTGTCCGGTCGCGTCCGCCATCTGCGAGGCGACCGTCCGCTGCCAGATCAGCTCGTACAGGCGGTATTCGTCCGTGCCCAGCTCGCCGCGCACGTCGCGTGGCGTCCGGAAACGATCGCCTGCCGGCCGGATCGCCTCATGTGCCTCTTGCGCGTTCTTCACCTTGCGCTCATAGCGACGCGGCTGGTCCGGCACGTACTCGGCGCCGTACAGCTCGCGCGCCTGGTCCCGGGCGGCGGTGAGCGCCGTCTCCGACAACGTCGTCGAGTCGGTCCGCATGTAGGTGATGTAGCCGTTCTCGTACAGCCGCTGCGCCAGCCGCATCGTGACCTGCGCCGAGAGCCGAAGCTTGCGACTGCCCTCCTGTTGCAGCGTGCTGGTGATGAACGGTGCGTAGGGCGACCGGCGATACGGACGCTGCTCGACACTGCTGACCGAGAAGCTGCTGTCGGCCAGCCGACCGGCAAGCGCACCCGCTGCGGAACCGTCGAGGTGTACGACGTCATTCGAGAGCTGGCCGGTCTCACCGAAGTCCCGGCCGGTCGCGATGCGCTTGCCGTCGAGCGAGACGAGCGTCGCGGCGAACGCGCGCGGCTCGCCTTCGGCGACCTCGGCATCGGGACCGACGTCGAACGTCGCCTCGAGATCCCAGTACTCCGCGCTGCGGAACCGCATGCGGGCGCGCTCACGTTCGACGAGCAGCCGAGTAGCGACCGACTGCACCCGGCCCGCCGACAGCCGCGGCATGACCTTCTTCCACAACACCGGCGAGACCTCATAGCCGTACAGCCGGTCGAGCACCCGGCGCGTCTCCTGCGCGTCCACGAGTGCCCGGTTGATCTCGCGCGGGCTCTCCACCGCGTCACGGATCGCCTGCGGCGTGATCTCGTGGAACACCATCCGCCGGACCGGCACCTTCGGATTCAGCACCTCGAGCAGGTGCCACGCGATCGCTTCGCCCTCGCGATCCTCATCGGTCGCGAGCAGGAGCTCGTCGACCTCCTTGAGCGCCGCCTTCAGTTTGGCGACCTGCTGCTTCTTGTCCGGGTTGACGACGTACAACGGCTCGAACTCGTGGTCGACGTCGACGCCCAGCCGCGCCCACGGCTCCTTCTTCTTGTCCGCGGGGATCTCCGCGCTGCTCTTCGGGAGGTCACGGATGTGCCCGATCGAGGACTCGACGACGTAATCCGGGCCGAGATAGCCGGCAATGGTGCGCGCCTTTGCCGGTGACTCCACGATGACGAGCCGGCGGCGTCCGCCGTCGGTGCTCGCCTCGCCGGTCCTGGCCACTCGTCTCCCTGTCCTGCGCTGTCGGCGTTGATCTCGCTGTGTCGGATGGTGCCGGATTGCTTCGGTCAGCCACGCGCCGGGACCGGGGGCCATCCTTCGTCCGGCACTCCGTCGGGCGGGTCCCCCACGAGCTCGCGGAGCCGAGCCAGGCGGCGCTGTCCCACGATCCGGTACGCCGGCCCGTCGGCCCGCGGACCGACCAGCACCCCGGCGATCCCCGCGGCAGCGAGCGCGGATCCGACCGCCAGCCACGCCGGTTCGTCGTTCGGGCCGAGCGCCAATGTATACATGGGCGCCGTCGGCGGCCCTCCGGCGTGACCCTCGGCGAGGCACCACCACCGCAGCCGGGCACCGTCGAGGGACCAGCCCGGCGGCGGCACCTTGACCGCCCCGTGCGTCCAGGCGTCGGCGATCCGGCGCAGCTCAGGGAGCCAGGGCGTCCGGACCGCGACACCGCCCGGCTCGGAGCGGTCCACCTCGGCCGACATGGCGAGCGCCGCCATCTCCGCGAGCAGCGCGTCGCTGCGCCACCCGGACGGGACGACGATGCTGATCCGGGCGGCGTCGCCCCGCCTGACCACCTGGCCCGACCCGGCCAGCAGTCCCTCGAGGTCGGCGACCTGAGGCTCCCGCGCGGCGGCGGAGAACAACGACAGCTGGCTCATCGCGGCTGAGGCTACGCGGACCGGCCGGTCCACCCCCTAGCAAACGTGATCATCTGCGTGGCGGGAGTCGTCTCGTGTCCGGTTTCCGGGCCGAAGACGATCACGTTTGCCGGGCGGCGGGCTCCAGAATGCCGCGCTCGACGAGAGGGCGAAGCGCGCCGCAGACCGCCGCCGCCAGCTCCGCCGACGGCATCGCCGTCGCCGCCGACAGCACCGCCACCAGCTCAGCGACCGGCCGGCTGCCGTCGCACCCGGCGACGAGTGCCGCGACGGCCTCGTCGCACTCCACCGACCAGTGGAACCCGCCACCCCCGACGAGACGCTGCAGCTCGGTGTCCCACCCGTCCGTGCCCGGCCGCGACCAGCTCTCCAGCCGTACGCCGTCCGCGACCCGCAACCGAGCATCGAGGAGCTCGGGGTCGGCCGTGTCGCGCAGCCACGACAGCCGGTCCAGCCAACGGCCGATCTGCTCTCCCAGCGGCTGCTCGACCTCCTGCACGACCCGTTCGACCGCCACCCGGTGCGGACCCGGTCCGCGGCGCAGCACGACCCAGCCGAAGCCGACCGCCTCGACGCCGCGGGCGACGAGCCAGCGGCGCCACTGCTCGGCGCGCTCCTCGTCATCGCTCTCGCCCGCATCGGCCAGCCACGTGTCGACGTAGCCGGCCGGATCCTGCGTATCGCGTTCCAGCAGCAACGCGTCGACGCCGAGGTCGCCGACCCAGCCCGCGACGCGCTCCCGCCAGTCCTCACCACGCACGTGCAGCCAGTTGACCAGAAGCTGCGCGACGCCGCCGTCCCCCAGCACCTCCGCCGCGGCACGCACCGCCCGACGCGACAGAGCGTCCGCCTCCTGCTCCGGCGACGACGACCAGTCCGCGTCGCGATAGGCGAACCGGGCGTCGGGCCCCACGACGAACGGCGGGTTGCAGACGACGAGGTCGAACGCGCGGTCGCGCACCGGGCCGACCAGATCGCCCGTGAGCAGCTCGACATCGACCCCCGACAGGGCAAAGGAGGTCGCTGCCAGCTGGACCGCGCGGTCGACGACATCGGTCGCGGTGACTCGGTCCGCATGGGTGCTCAGGTGCAGTGACTGCACTCCGCAACCGGTGCCGACGTCGAGCGCCGAACGCACCGGTCGGCGAACCGTCAGCTGCGCGAGCGTCGTCGACGCTCGGCCGACACCCAGCACGTGGTCCGCCCTCGCCGGACGGCCCGAGGCCGCCGTGCGGTCGGAGACCACCCACCAGTCATGCGTGTCGTCCGCATACGGAGAGACGTCGTACGCCGCACGCGCGACACCGCTCTGCGTCGACAGCAGCGGTGCGACGTCGTCCAGCGCCACCACGTCCGCAACGTCGTCGAGCGCGACGTCGTCACCCAGCAGGAACAGCCGCGCGACGGTGGCTCGCGGGGATCTGTCGTCGGCGAGCCTCTCGCGCGCAGATGGACGGCGGCCGCGGGCCAGCTCGGCCACCGCCTCCGCGCCGAGGAGCTCGGCAACGCCGTCGACCGTGTACGACGAACGGCGCAGCGCGTCGGAAACGCGCTGCGCCGCCTCGTCGGAGAGCAGGCCCTGTGTCAGGGAGTCGAAGCCGTCTCGACGGCCGGCACGCCCGCCGACGGACCCATGTCCATCTTGCGGCGCTTGCTGACGACCACGGCGCCGACGATGAGCCCGAGCGCGAGGATGCCGACGATCACGCGCACCGCGTTGTTCTGGTGCGGTCCGTGGACGCCGTACTTCACCACCGTCGGGACGACGAGCAGCGCGACGAGGTTCATGACCTTGATGAGCGGGTTGAGGGCGGGACCGGCCGTGTCCTTGAACGGGTCGCCGACGGTGTCACCGATGACGGTGGCGGCATGCGCCTCGGAGCCCTTGCCGCCGTAGTTGCCGTCCTCTACGAGCTTCTTCGCGTTGTCCCAGGCGCCACCGGAGTTCGCGAGCATGATGGCCATGAGGACACCCGCGGCGATGGCACCGGCGAGGTAGGCGCCCAGCGGTTCCCAACCGAGCCAGAACCCGGTGGCGATGGGAGCCAGCACCGCGAGCAGTCCCGGCGTCGCGAGCTCGCGCAGCGAGTCCTTCGTGCAGATGTCGACGACGCGCGCGTAGTCGGGTCGCACGCTGCCGTCCATGATGCCGGGGTTGTTGCGGAACTGGTCACGCACTTCGAGCACGACCCGTCCCGCCGCCCGTGCGACCGCGTTGATGGCAAGACCCGAGAAGAGGAACACCACCGAGGCGCCGAGGATGAGGCCGAAGAGCACGTTCGGCTTGGAGACGTCGAGGTTGATCTGCCCCTCGCCGCCGGTGACCGCGGTTGCGAACGAGCCGAACAGTGCAGTGGCGGCGAGCACGGCCGTCGCGATCGCGATGCCCTTCGTGATCGCCTTGGTCGTGTTGCCGACTGCGTCGAGGCCCGTGAGCACCAGGGCGCCATTGGCGTCGACCTCGCCGGACATCTCGGCGATGCCCTGCGCGTTGTCGGAGATCGGCCCGAACGTGTCCATCGCGACGATGACGCCGACGGTGGTGAGCAGCCCGGTGCCGGCGAGGGCGACCGCGAACAACGCGAGGATGACGACACCGTGGCCGAGCAGGAAGGCGATGTAGACCGCTCCACCGATGAGCACCGCGGAGTAAACGGCGGACTCGAGACCGACGGAGAACCCGCCGAGGATGACGGTGGCAGCACCGGTGAGTGACTGACGCCCGATGTCCTGCACGGGCCGGCGCTCGGTCTCGGTGAAGTAGCCGGTCAGCACCTGGATGGCGCTTGCGAGGACCAGACCGATGAGGACGGCGAGGAACGCCGTCACCCGCGGGTTGCCCGACAGGTGAGCGACGTCGGCACGCGCGCCGGTGAGGTCCTTGAACGACGAGGGCAGGTAGGCGAAGGCGGCGATCAGCACGAGCACCGCAGACACGACCGCGGAGATGAAGAAGCCGCGGTTGATCGCAGTGAGACCCGTACGGTCGCCGTCGCGCGGCGCGGTGACGAGGATGCCGAGGATCGCCGTGATGACGCCGATCGCGGGGATGATCAGCGGGAAGACGAGGCCCTGCTGACCGAAGGCGACCTGGCCGAGGATCAGCGAGGCGACGAGGGTGACGGCGTAGGACTCGAAGAGGTCGGCGGCCATGCCCGCGCAGTCACCGACGTTGTCACCGACGTTGTCGGCGATCGTCGCAGCGTTGCGCGGGTCGTCCTCCGGGATGCCCTGCTCGACCTTGCCGACGAGGTCGGCGCCGACGTCGGCGGCCTTCGTGAAGATGCCGCCGCCAACACGCATGAACATCGCGAGCAGAGCGGCGCCGAACCCGAAGCCCTCGAGCACCTGCGGCGCGTGCTCGTTGAAGATGAGCGTGACGACGCTCGCGCCCAGCAGACCCAGACCGACCGTAAGCATGCCGACGACGCCACCGGATCGGAAGGCGACGCGCATGGCGGGCTTGGACCCGGCGGTGTTCGCGGCGGCTGCCATCCGCACGTTGGCGCGCGTGGCCAGCGTCATACCGGCCCAGCCGACGAACGCGGAGAAGGCCGCGCCGATCAAGAAGAAGAAGGATCGACCGACCCGTGACCCGGTCGTGTCCGCCGGCAGGATGAACAGCAGCGCGAAGATGATGACGGCGAACGGCGCCAGCGTCGTGAACTGCCGGCGAAGGTACGCCGCGGCGCCCTCCTGCACCGCTCGCGAGATGTCCTGCATCCGCGGCGTGCCTTGGTCTGCCGCGAGCACCTCGCGCGCGAAGTAGCCGGCGACGAGAAGGGCGAACACGGCCACGACGGCAACGACGACGAGGATCCCCTTGTCACCGCCGGACACGCTGGCCTTGTGCGCCTCTGCGAGTACAGCGGCGTGGAGCATCGGGGACATCAGCGTCCTCCAGGTCGGCAAGTCTCGGAAGTCTGGGCAGGCACACGTCGCCGCAAGGGCGCAGCCCGGCCGCGCGAGAGTTTAGCCAAGACGACCCGGAGGGTCGTGCGGCAGGTCAGCCGGCGTCCGGCGCCATCACGTCGGGAGCCGGCCAGGTCATCCGCACGTGCGTCCCGTCCGCGTCCGAGACGACGTTGACGTCCTCGACGAGTCCGCTGATGACAGCCAGCCCGAAGCCCGGCGGCAGCAGGTCCGGCAACTGGTCGACCGAGGGGTCCTCGGCCGGCGCCGAGAGCTCCTCGGGGTCGAGAGCGGCGAGATCCGACTCGCCGACCTCGTGCTCGAGCGGGCCACCGTCGACGACCTCGACGACGAAACGGTCCTGCTCGTCGGTCAGCCGCATCACGACGGGCTGGTCCGGCACCTTGCTCTGGTGCACGCCCACGGCACGCGAGCACGCTTCGCCGACGGCGAGGCGGACCTCGTCGAGCAGCTGGTCGTCGACGCCTGCGCGGCGCGCCACGGCGAGAGCGACCAGACGTGCCGTGCGCACGTGCGCAGGCAACGCCGTGAAGCTGACCTCGACCGTCGGCATCGCGCAGACTCAGTCGGTGGCGGAGAGAGCTTCGTCGACCGACGAGTGGATCGGGAACACCTTCGTCAGGCCCGTGATCCGGAAGATCTTGAGGATGCGCTCCTGCGTGCACACGAGCCGCAGCGAGCCCTCGTGCGCGCGCACGCGCTTGAGGCCACCGACGAGCACGCCGAGCCCGGTCGAGTCCAGGAAGTCGACGCCCTCCATGTCGACGACCAGGTGGTACTTGCCACCGGACACCAGGTCGATCAGCTGCTCACGCAGCTTCGGCGCCGTGTAGACGTCGATCTCACCGCCGACGGTTACGACGGTCCGGTCGCCCTCTGTCCTCGTCGACAGTGACAGGTCCACGCGGTCCTCCAGCAGGGTCGGGATGCGGTCCTCGGCGCTACCGCCAGCGAGGCATTCAACCACGAACAGACCGCTACGCCGCTCACGGGGCGTAAACAGTCAGTGGCACTGGCACACTGAAAGGGCATGGCGACGACCTGGTTCGAGCACGGTTCGATCCTCGACCGCGTCCTCGCGCCCGCCGGTCGAGCCGAGCGGGTGCTCCACGTCGAGCACGTCCCGCCCCGGCCGGCCCGCACGGCCGAATGGCCCTCCTGGGCGCCGCCGCTGCTCATCGACCGGCTCCGCGTCCGCGGTGTCGAGCGTCCCTGGTCGCACCAGGCGGCCGCAGCCGACCTCGCCTGGCACGGCCATCCGGTGGTGCTCGCCACAGGTACGGCGTCGGGCAAGTCCCTGGGCTACCAGCTCCCGGTGCTCTCCGCCTTGCTCGACAGCGACGCGACCGCGCTCTACCTCTCGCCGACCAAGGCGCTCGCCGCCGACCAGCTGCGGGCCGTCCGCTCCCTCTCGCTCACCCAGGTGCGAGCCGCGACCTACGACGGCGACACCCCGCCGGCCGAACGTGATTGGGTGCGCTCGCACGCCAACCTCGTCCTGACCAACCCCGACATGCTGCACTTCGGGCTGCTGCCGAGCCATCAGCGGTGGGCGCGGCTGTTCCGCAAGCTGCGCTTTGTCGTCATCGACGAGTGCCATGGCTACCGCGGGGTCTTCGGCTCGCACGTGGCGCAGGTCCTGCGGCGGCTGCTTCGCGTGGCTGCTCACTACGGCGCAAGCCCCGTGCCCGTGCTCGCGTCCGCCACCGTGGCAGAGCCCGGTGTGACCGCGCAGCGGCTGACTGCCACAGACGTCGAAGAGGTGACCGACGATGGCTCGCCTCGTGGCGCTCTCGCCTTCGCGCTGTGGGAGCCGCCACTTTCGGAGCTGAAGGGCGAGCACGGCGCCCCCGTCCGCCGTAGCGCGACTGCCGAGGCCGCCGATCTGCTCGCCGACCTCGTCATCGAGAAGGTGCGCACGGTGGCCTTCGTGCGGTCGCGGCGTGGCGCCGAGGTCGTTGCTCTGTCCGCCCGGCGGGCACTGGCCGAAGCCGCTCCGGAGCTGACCTCACGGGTGGCGGCGTACCGGGCCGGCTACCTCGCCGAGGAGCGGCGCGCGCTCGAACGCGACCTGCACGACGGTCGTCTGCTCGGGCTGGCGAGCACCAACGCGCTCGAGCTCGGCGTCGATGTGAGCGGGCTCGACGCCGTGCTCATCACCGGGTGGCCGGGCACCCGGGCGTCCCTGTGGCAGCAGGCCGGCCGGGCCGGACGGGCCGCTCAGGACGCCGTGGCGGTCCTCGTCGCTCGCGACGACCCACTCGACACGTACGTCGTCCATCACCCCGAGTCGGTGTTCGGCAAGCCGGTCGAAGCTGCGGTCCTCGACCCCGACAACCCACACGTGCTGGGGCCTCATCTGTGCGCCGCGGCGGCGGAGCTGCCGCTCACCGACGACGACCTCGCCCTCTTCGGACCGGCCGCCCGCGGCGTCGTCGACGACCTGGTACGCCGCGGCCTGCTGCGTCGCCGGCCGGCCGGCTGGTACTGGACGAAGCGCGACCGAGCCACGGACCTGGCCGACCTCCGCGGGACGGGCGGCCCACCGGTTCGCGTGGTCGAGGAGGGCACCGGGCGGCTGCTCGGCACGGTCGATGCGGCCGCATCCCACACGACCGTTCACTGCGGAGCCGTCTATCTCCACCAGGGCGAGACCTACGTCGTCGGCTCGTTCGACCTCGACGAGGGAGTGGCACTCGTACGCGCCGAGGATCCGGGCTGGTCGACGTCCGCCCGAGAGCTCACCGACATCGCCATCGTCGAGACGTCGCGCACCCTGGACCGTGGTGACGTCCGCCTGCACTTCGGCACCGTCGACGTGACCACGCAGGTCGTCTCCTACCTTCTGCGCCGCCTGGGCTCGGGAGAAATCCTCGGCGAGGAGCCGCTCGACCTGCCTCCGCGTCTGCTCCGGACCAGGGCGGTGTGGTGGACCGCGACGGACGCCGTGCTGCACAGCGCCGGCCTCGACGTGGCCGACGTACCCGGCGCGGCACATGCTGCCGAGCATGCGGCGATCGGCCTGCTGCCGTTGTTCGCCACGTGCGACCGGTGGGACATTGGTGGTGTCTCGACCGCCTTGCATCCCGACACCGGCATGCTGACCGTCTTCGTCTACGACGGGCATCCCGGCGGCGCCGGCTTCGCGGACCGGGGGCATCGTCGTGCGGCAGAGTGGCTGACTGCGACCCGTGACGCCGTGGCCGCGTGCGAGTGCGACGCGGGTTGCCCCTCCTGCGTCCAGTCGCCGAAGTGCGGAAACGGCAACGATCCGCTCGACAAGGCGGGCGCGGTGCGGCTGCTCTCGGAGGTGATCGACCGGCTTCGAGGATGAGGCGGGCTCATCGGGGTAAGAGGTCTCGCAGATACGTCGTGGGTCATCAGACGAAGCGAGGTGTGTCCCCATGGCTGTGCTCGGACTGCTCCTGATGCTCGGAGCCGCCGCCGTCGCGACGGACGCGGTCATCCAGAACACGCAGCTCACCGACGCTGTGCTGTTCAACCACCACTTCGGCATCTCGCTCGGCGCCTCGTTCGTGACGGGCTGCGTCGTCGGGCTTCTGTTCGCTCTCGGTCTCGCGATGCTGCTCGGCGGCTTCAGCCGGGGCATGCGGGCCCGGCGCGAGCGCCGTGCACTTCGCAACCACACGGCCGAGGCCGAGGCGTTGCGCGAGCGCAATGCCTCGCTCGAGCAGCAGCTCGCCACGCAGGACAACGTCTACCCGAACGAGCCGGCGACGACGCACACCACGAACACGGTCGACGACAACGGCGCCCGTCACCGCGTCTGAGAAGTCAGCTCAGATCTTCGAGGTTCGGCGCACCGATGTCGTCGTCAGTCGGCGACGTCGGTGCGCTCGACCCACGCGCGCAGGTGCGCCGCGACCAGCATCAACACAGCGGCGCCGGCAAGCGCCCGCCACAGCGGCCCTGAGTCCACGACGTTGGCCAGGTCACCGACGACCGCGGCAGCGACCCCGTTGCGTCCGTTGCGGACGGCTTCCCGCTTGACCTGGTCGGGGTAGACGAGCGGCTTGTAGGTGCCCATCGGCAGCGGCTTCACCTCGGTGATGACCGACGGCAGATCCGGGGCGTTGCCCGCTGTCACCGTCGGGAGGTAGCTGCGCAGGTCGGCAGCGGGGTGCTTGCCGAGGGTGTGCCCGCCCTTCGTCGTGCCGCCGGCGCCACCACCAGAGGTCGAGCCTCCGCCGGTGCCGGTGCCTCCGCCGGACGTTCCCCCGCCACCGCCGGTGCTGCCGGGCTGACCGGACGGGGCCGGGCTCGGCGCCGCCGGGAAGGTGACGGTGGTGGTCGCGTCGGGCGAGTCGAGGAGTCCGCCACTCGCGCTACGACGTCGGGCGACCATGACGTACTGCTGCTGGGTGCCGCTCACGCCGGACCCGAACTGCACGCTGACCGAACAGCCGGAGCTGTCGCACACCGAGGACGGGTCGAGACCGCCGGGCGTGACGTCGGATCCGCCGCTCTGCAGGTCGTAGTCGACGAGGTCGGGTTCGGTGTTCGGCTTCCAGCTGAAGGTCGCGACCGTGCCGTCGGCGCTGCCACCGAAGCCCTGCACCTGGGCAGGGGGCACGTTGAAGCGGATCGTGGTCGCCGAGGACTGGGTCGAGCCGACATCCACGCGGAAGGCGTACGAGCCGTTGACCGCCTCGGCGCAGGGCGAGGTCCAGGGGTCGCAGTCGGTGCTGAAGGACACCGCCGACGTGTTGCCGGTCGACGCCGGCCCGGCCGTGCCCGTCCACAGCGTGTGGTCGGTGCCGCCGGGGTCGGTGACGATGAGCTTCACCGTCTTGCTGCTGAGGCTCCCGCTGTTGTCGTAGTGGCCCACGATCGACAGGGTCGTCTGGTGGTCGACCACACCGGAGCTGTCCCCGGTCACGCTGACGCTGCTGGCGGCGAGGGCGGGCGCGGCGGCGATCGCCACAGCAGAAGAGGCGATGCCGAGCGGAAGCGCGACTCGGGCGGAGATGCGCAGCAAGCTGAGCGCGCTCATGCTCATGCCTTCCCGGTCGACTTCACGAGTCGCAGTCGCAACACGATGCGGTGGCTGTCGCTGCCCAGCGGATGACAGCTGGTCAGGGTCAGCCAGTGACCCCGTCCGAGCGCACCTTGCTGGCTGACGACGTAGTAGGCATTCGGCAGGACGACCCACGGATTTGAGTGACCGCCGAAGGGCTTGACGACTTCGTAGGTGCAGCGGCCGAGGGGAGTGATGAGCTCGACGGTGTCACCGGCGTGCATCTCGTCGATCTTGTTGAACGGACGTCCATAGGTCGTCCGGTGCCCGGCGATGCCGACATTGCCCTGCTCGCAGGGAAATGGCGTGTTGACGTAGTGGCCGGCGCCGGCGTTGAGTGCCGCGGGAGTCGTCCCCTCGACGACGACGACGTTGACCTTCATGCGGTCGTTGTTGATGACGAGACGGGTCAGCCCCTGTCCGACCTTGATCTTGTGCTCGAGGTACTCGGTCTTGAGGCCGGGATCCGCGGTGTTGAGCTTGACGTGGCGCTGCTGGAACCGCTGGAACAGGTCGGTGAAGGCCGGGAAGGCGAACATGGAGACGCCGGAGACGAGGAGGACGACCGTCAGGGCCGAGACCGCGCGCCGCCCACCCGGTCGGCGCAGGCTCATCCCGAGGAGCGAGCCGAACGACCGCGTCTGCCCGGAGGCGACAGGAAGGAAGGACGGGGCCGCCGAACCGGTCGTCGGGTCCTGCATGGCAGCGCCTCCTCCCCACGGCGTCGAACACGCTGCGTAACCGCTCAACGACGCCGCTGGAGCAAGGTTACGACGCGCGCGCAACTCCTCCGCTTTTCTCCGCATCTGCGTCGGGTCCGGCCTTGGCCTCGCCGACCGCGGAACCGGCCCAGCTGATCCACCTCGGCGCGTCGATGCGGCCCCGGATGACGGCGTACGGCCCGTTGACGGCGCAGTGGACCAGCTGCGCGCCGTTGAGCGCCAAGGCGTGCTGCGCCGCATCGCAAGCGGCGGCCACGCCCTCGGGAGTGTGCGCAGCCGCGGCCAGGGCAGCCGCGTCGCTCGCGAGCGCGGCCCGGTGCCGTGTGACAGTGGCCAGGCCGATGCCCGCCAGCACGGCGGTGACCAGCCCGAGGACGGCGCACACGGCCAGGGCCAGGACCGTGGCCGACCCGTCGTCACGGCGGTTGGTCACGGCGCCACGCCCGGCTCGAGCGGCTCGACGAACCTCGCCGACACAGTCGGAAGACTCACCAGGCTGCGCAGCAGGGGCAGCCGCGCGGGCGCCCGTACGTCGACCTCGACGGTCCCCCGTCCCGTCGAGACCTCGACCGAGGCGCTGTCACCGGCGATGGCCCGCGCGGCGGATCGGACGGTCGCGACCCCCTCGCCGCGGGCGGCCAGGCGCGCGGCAGTCGAGGCGGCGTCCGTGCATCGGAGCTGGGTCGCGACAGCCAGCAGGACGGTGACCGCGGCTGCGAGGACCGCGACCACCGTCGGCAGAGTGACGGCAAGCTCGGCCGTCACCATGCCGTCCTCGGCGGTCGGCCCGGTCATGCCGACGTCGCCACAACCGGGCCGCGCCGTCATCGACGGGTCCTCACGGAAGGAAGTGCAGCGCGTTGCTGATGAGGTCTTCGATCAGGTGCAGCACCGTGTCACTGGTCAGGACCTTGTAGAGCACGGCGCCGAAGCCGCAGGCCGCCACCGTCCCGACGGCGTACTCCGCCGTCGTCATGCCGTGCTCACCGTGGCGGCGGAGCCAGGTCAGGACTCGCATGCCGTCTCCTTTCCTTGCCGGAAGATCCGGCGTCGCCGAAGACCGTCCTCGGCCGGGCTCAGACTCGGACAGGAACCACCGCCGATCGCCGGTCCTCGGTGGAGGTGTGGACAGGGCAGGTCGCAGTCCGGCTGTGGAGATCTGTCAGCGGCCCAGCAGGCCCAACGCGAAAGGCACGATGCCGACGAGCGCGAATGCGGGCAGGAAGCAGAGCCCCAGAGGGAGCACCGACCACACCCCGGCCCGGTGGGCGCGGCGAGCGAGCTCAGCCCGGCGACGCGACCGCGCGCGGTCACCGGCCCGCCGGAGCTCCTGAGTCGTCGCCGCGCCGCTGTCGGCTGCCCGGACGCAGGCGCGGGCGATCGTCGCGAGCTCAGGCCGGGCGAGCCATTCCGCCCATGCCTCCCGCGGCATCGCCCCGCGGGCCAACCGGTCAGCGACGGGTCGGCATGCGTCGGCGGCGGCGGGAGACGAGTCGCCGGCCGCCGCGAGGGCGTCACCCACGGTCGCCCCGGCGGCGAGGCACGCGGCGATCAGGTCGGCGACCAATGGCACGTCCAAGTCGGGCTCGGGGGCCTGCCTGCGACGAGCGAGGAGCACGGCGGCGGCGGCACCCGCGCAGGCACCGGCCCGAGGACCGATCAGGCCGGCGGCGAGCACAGCGACGAGCGCGGCGACGACCACCATGGAGCGGGTGGTCGGTGCGGCCTGCCGTTCCGGAGGCGATGACCTCGAGCCGAGCCGCGCCAGCCGGTAGCGGGCACGACGCGGCGGCATCACGGTGCCGACGGCGAGCGCGGCTGTGAGCGCCGCCAGGAGTCCGATCACTGTGGCCTCACAGCGCGGACCAACCGGCGTGACCACAGCACGCCGACTGCCTCGAGCAGGCCTGCTCCGGTCAGCAACGCCCAGCCCACTGGCTGGTGCAGCAGCAGCCGCAAAGGATGAGCGCCTACCGACTGCCCCATGAGCAGGCCGAGGACGGGGAGGCCGGCAAGGAGCGTCATCGAGGCGCGCGGACCGGCCAGCGCCGCGTCGAACGCGCGCCGGTCGGCTGCGTCGGCATCGAGTGTTGCGCCCAGCCGGTCGAGGACTTCCGCGACCGCGCCGCCTGCCTGCTCGGTCACCTGCCAGGCCGCACCGACAGAGGCGAAGACCTCGCACCCGCGGAGTTGGCTGAGCGCGCGCAGCGGTTCGGCTGCGGGTGTGCCGGACCGCACTGCTCTCGCCGCATCGGACAGATGCGCTCGGAGCACGTCCGTCGACTCTGCGGCACCGGCCAGCGCCTGCGCCGGAGTCCGCCCCGCGCGCAGCTCCGCAGCAAGGGCGAAGACGACGTCCACGACAGCGTCCTGCCGTCGCGCGCGCAGGCGGCCGTCGGCGCGGCGACGGAGCACCGCGGAGACAACCGCTGCACCGACGAGCGCACCAGTCACCAGCCCTGGGACCCCCAGCATCAGCGCGGCCAGCTGGACGAGTGCGACGACGAGGAGACCGTCCCGCGACCGCAGAGTCGGCGCACCGGAGCACACGACGCGCAGCCGGTGACGGCGGGCCGATGGCCAGGTGGCGACGCCGGCTGCAGCAGCAAGGGCGGCGACGAGCCCGGTCATCCGGCCTCTCGAAGACGTCCTTCGAGCTCGTCCGCAGCGGGACCACCGCGCACTCCCACGGAGGTGAACGTCGCCGCCGGCACCGCGGTCACGGTGCCGTCCGGCGATCGGCAGATCAGCGCAACTGCCGCCACCCGACGACGGCCGTCCCGCCGACGCGCCAGGTGCACGACGACGTCGACTGCCGCGGCAAGCTGACTGTGTGCCGCATCCCGCGGCAGCCCGGCAACGGCACCGAGTGCTTCGATCCGAGCGGGGAGATGCTCGGCCCGGTTGGCGTGGACGGTGCCGCAGCCGCCTTCATGTCCGGTGTTGAGCGCTCCGAGCAGCTCCCGCACCTCAGCCCCGCGCACCTCCCCGACGACCAGCCGGTCGGGCCGCATGCGGAGGGCCTGCCGCACCAGGGTTGCAAGGTCGACGCCCCCGGCACCTTCCGCGTTGGGCACGCGAGCCTCGAGGCGGACGACATGCGGATGCGCCGGACGCAGCTCGGCCGCGTCCTCCACCAGAACGATTCGCTCGTCGGACGGCACCAGCGACAGCAACGTGGAGAGCACGGTGGTCTTGCCGGTGCCGGTGCCGCCGGTCACGAGAAAGGGAAGCCGCGCGTCGATCACCCGGCGCAGAAGGTCGGCGCCGGCGGAGGGGACGCTGCCCTTCGCCACCAGGTCGTCGAGGGAGAACGCGCGACGCGGCGGTATGCGCAGAGACAGGCAGGTCCCCTGGGGCGAGACGGGCGGGAGCACGGCATGCAGACGGGTGCCGTCAGGAAGCCGGGCGTCCGCGTGCGGCATGGCGTCATCGAGGCGACGGCCGCAGGCGGACACCAGCCGCTGCGCCAGTCGCCTCAGCGTTCGCTCGTCACCGATCACCAGGGACGTGCGGCGTACGCCGTCGCCGCGGTCGACCCACACCGGGCCCGGTCCGTTGACGAGAACGTCGGTCACCGCGGGATCGCGCAAGTACGGCGTCAGCGGGCCCGCGTCCACGTCGATCGGTGTCACTCCGGCCTTCCCCGTGTCGCACCCCGCGTCGCGCCCCGGGTCGCGCCCCGTGTCTCGCAGAGTCCCGAAGCCGTGGCATCGAACGGCAACCGCGCGAGCGCCCGGGCCAGCTGGCCGTCGTCCGCGGCGGAGGCGATCCGCGGGTCTTCCGGAAGCTCCACGGTGACGGGCAGCCGCAGGGCTCCCTCGATGTCAGTCCGGCTGAGTGCGCCTCGGCCCGTGCCGCGGGCCACGACCCGCAGGTCGCCGCAGACCGGCAGGAGACGGCGCGCCAGCTGAGCGGCAGCGACCGTCGACCGGACTCCGGCGCGGACCACCAGCAGGACGACGTCGGCGGTCGCGAGCTCGCGGAGATCGGGCGGGCGCGACACGTCGACGACGAGGAGGTCGTGAGTGGCCCGCGCGGTCGACATCAGCGCCGGCCAGCCGACGGCCGGCTCCGGCCGCGGCTCAGCCGGCCGATCCCAGGAGAGCAGAGCCAACCCCGGAGCCGGGTGGAGGAGCCCAGCGGGGAGCGTCTCCGGAGGCCACGATGCCGCCTCGCCGGTGAGGTCGGGCCACCGGACCCCCACAGACCGCTCGAGCCCGAACACGAGGTCCAGGCCGCCGCCGGCCGGATCGGCGTCGACCAGCAGCGTCGACCGGCCCTGCCTGGCGGCGGCGAGCGCGACTCCGACGGCCACCGTCGACGCTCCTGCACCGCCACTGGCCGCGACGCACGCCACGACCCGGCCTGCCCCTGACCGATCCGCACCCGCCAGGACGCCGTGCTCGAGGAGGGACCGCTCGTCTGTCGGCAGCACGGCGACCTGCTCGGCCCCGATCTCCACGGCGATGCGCCAGTCGTCCGGCTCCGCGCGCCTCGACAGCAGCGCGACCCGGGCGCGTCTGTCCACGCCCTGGCTCAACACTCGACGCGCGGCCACGGTGTCGAGCAGCACGGCGACCGCGCTCGACCACCAACGAGTGGCGTCGTGCGCGGCGGTGACCTCGGCGTCCAGACCGGCAGCGGCGCACAGACGGCGGGCCTCGCTCATCAGGCCCAGGTCGTCGCAGCAGACGGCGACACTGCTCACGGTCATCGCGCTCCTCGGTCCGCGCCGAGGATCGCCGAGGGGTGCACGCGGATGCGCGACGTCGTCTTCGCTGTGGACGGTCAGCCGCGGCAGCCCCGTCTGTGGACCGCAGGGTCCTCGTCGAGCGAATTCCGGCCGGACATGGGACGGCCCCCGCCGGGGGGGTAGCGGGGGCCGTCGCGAGATCCGACTCCGGGGGGGACGAGCCGGACCCGATCAGGGACGCGAGCGCGAAGCTCGCGGGGTAGCGGAGACCTTCCCCCGCGTCGGAAGCCGAAACCCGGGCCGCAAACTTTTTTTCGGGGCTATGCACGGCCCGGCGCGCGGAGTAGAACGAGGGTACGGCCCGGCGAACGGCGAGTGGCGACGTCCCTCCCGCTCTCGGACCGCACACGAAGTCCGGGCACCCACGCGGGCGTCAGCCACAGGAGGCAGTCGAGACCGGGGCTCGTCCCCGGCCGGCAAGGGAAGCCGGCGCTTGGTCACCCGGAGGACGTGCCAGTGAACGGCGCCTCGCGAGGCGCCGTTCGCATGTGCCCCGCCGTTCGCGGGCAGGACTCGCGTGCGAGACGATCCGCGTGACGAGGGAGGGTGCCGTGAGCGCCGGTGTTGACCAGGACCAGTCGCTCGGCGAGCTGGTCGCGACGGCGACGCGCGACCTGTCCTTGCTCGTGCACAAAGAGGTCGAGCTCGCCAAGACGGAGATCGCGGCGGAGGTCAAGCGCGCCGGCATCGGCGCGGGGTTCCTCGGCGGCGCCGGCTTCATCGGCGTCTTCACGTTGCTGTTCCTGTCCGTGGCCGCAGCCCTGGGCATCTCGACCGGTGCGGGCATCGGAGCCTGGGCCGGGTTCCTCATCGTCGGTGCGGCGTACGGCTTGCTCGCCGGGCTGCTCGCGCTGCTCGGGCTGTCCAAGGTCACGAAGGTCAAGCCGCCGCAGCGCACCATCCGGACGGTCAAGGACGACATCGCGTGGGCCAAGCACCCGACCGTCGCACCGGATCCCGAGCTGGAGGATCTGCGGGCCAGCCACCGCGAGTGAGCCCCGCCCGCACGACGGCTGTGCCAGGCTGCCCGGATGACGGGTCGCCGGCTGGTCGAGGAGTCGGCAACCCTTCTTGACGGTCCGTGGCGGCACCACGATGTCAGCGCCAACGGGGTCCGCCTGCACGTCGCCGAGATCGGCACCGGCCCGCTCGTCGTGTTGTTGCACGGGTTCCCGCAGTTCTGGTGGGCCTGGCGGCACCAGCTCGTCGACCTCGCCGCCGCCGGCCTGCGCGTGGCGGCGCCGGACCTGCGCGGGTACGCCGCCAGCGACAAGCCACCCCGCGGGTACGACGCGTTGACCCAGGCGGCGGACGTCGCGGGGCTCATCCGCGCGCTCGGCGAGCGCGATGCGGTGGTCGTCGGCCACGGGTGGGGCGGTCACGTCGCCTGGACGCTGGCAGCGGCCCACCCGACGCTCGTCCGGCGACTCGCGGTGGTCAGCTCTCCGCACCCGCTGCGATGGGCCGCAGCGTTGCGCGGCACCGGCCAGCACCGGGCAGCCGGGCCGCTGCTGCGGTTCCAGCTGCCGTGGCACCCCGAGCGCTGGCTGGTGGCGGACGACGCGCGCAACGTCGGACTCCTGCTGCGGTCCTGGGGCGGCCCCGGATTCCCGGACCCCGAGGCGGAGCGCACCTACCGCACGGCGATGCAGATCCTCGCCGCCCCGCACTGCGCTCTGGAGCCCTACCGGTGGGCGGTCCGTTCGCTGCCGCGGGCGGATGGGCGCCGCTTCCGCCGGGTGGTGCGCCGCCCGATCGACGCGCCGACGCTTCAGCTGCACGGCTCCCTCGACCGGTGTGCCCTGCCCAGCACCGCCTCCGGCTCCGGGCGCTACGTCGCCGCGGAGTACGAGTGGCGCCTGCTGGACGGCGTCGGCCACTTCGCGCCGGAAGAGGCACCGGCGGCCGTCAGTGGAGAGCTGGTGCGGTGGTGCAAGGAGGCGTGAACCGCGACCGCGACGAGGCAGGGCGGCCACGCAACGCCCGTCCCCGCGACGCCCTCGGGCGGCCTCTCGGCCGCCGGGCCGGCGGCGCTGCCCCAGTGGACGCCCCCGCGCTGCCGCCCACCGACGCATTGGCGCAGGCTCAGCAGCTGCTCAGCTCAGGTCACGCCTTCGCCGCGCATGAGGTCCTCGAGGCTGTGTGGAAGACCACCGAGGGGGCGGAGCGCGCGCTGTGGCGCGGGCTCGCCCAGCTGTGCGTCGGCCTGACCCACTTCCAGCGGGGTAACCGCACCGGCGGTCGCGCGCTGCTGCGCCGTGCGGCCGAGACCTTGGCGGAAGCGCCGGCCCGCTACGGCGTGGATCCAGCCCTGCTCGCCGATTGGGCAGCGCAGGCGGCGGAAGAAGACGAGACTCCGGCCGCGCCCCGGCTCGTGGGCTAGGCGGCGGACGAGCGCGCGACAGCCAGCGAGCCGAGCGCGTCGAGGAACTGCTCGCCACGGGCACGCAGCGCACCGGCAGTGCCGCGCGTCGCCGTCAGCACCAGCCGTGCGTTCGTGCCGACGATCGGGAGCTCCGCCGTCTCCGGCAGCAGCGCGAGCCGGCCCCGCGCGCTGCCGAGATCGGGATCGGCGATCGTGAGGTCGACGACGAATCCCACCCCCGCGCGCATCGGTGAGCCGACCCGCAGCGTCGGCGCAGCTGCGTCGACGTCCGCGCGATCCGTGGCCGGCCACAACGCGTCGGCGACGGGGCCGGACAGAAGGAGCGCGACACCGGCGGGGTCGGCGGCGAACTGTCGGGTGATGTGAGCCTGGGTCATGGGGCACCTCCAGGGGTGACGACGCGTCACACTCGGGGCTGCTTCCCGGTGCTTGCAGGAGTAAGCACTCTCCACGGAAGCACAGTTCCGCCCAGGCGTCGACCGCAGCGTGGTGTGACCAGGGTCACGGCCCGCCTAGTCGCAGCCGCGCGTCGAGACCGGCTGTCGCGCGTTCGCCCCCGCACGAGCGTCCGAGGCGACCTCCCCCGCGGTGAGCGCGTAACCGGTGTGACGGTCTTCGACCGCAGCCGCGAAGACGACGCCGTAGACCCGGCCGTCCGGCGCGAGCAGGGGGCCGCCGGAGTTGCCCGGCCGTACGACGGCATAGACCGAGTAGATCTCGCGGGTCACCTGGCTGGACTGGTAGATGTCCGGGCCGCGGGCGGACTCGGTGCCACGGATACGCGCAGCGACCGGCCGGAACGGGCCGTTCTCCGGGTAGCCGGCGACGACCGCGCTCTGCCCGCGTTGCGCCGTACCGGCAAAGGAGAGCGGGTTGGCGGAGAAGCCCGGCACATACAGCACGGCGACGTCGCGCTTCGGGTCGTAGAGCACGACCTGCGCCGGGTAGGCGTGACCGTCCGGGGCGTTGACGGTCGGACCATGCACGCCGGCGACCACGTGCGCGTTGGTCATGACGTGGTGCGGCGCGAAGAGGAACCCGCTGCCCTCCAGCTGGCGCCGGCACGACGGCGCCACTCCGGTGATCTTGACGATGTCCGGCGCCGCGAGGCGCACCGCGCGGCTGTTGGCGACCCGAGGATCCGGCGGCGGCACCTTCACGATCCGCTCCGGTCCGATCGCACCGAAGACCTGCGGGAACCCGTTCTCGTCGATCAACCGCCGGAACGCCGCGAACCAGGTCGGGATGCTGTCCGGCATGATCGAGTCGATCCCGGTCAGCAGTGCCGAGTGGCGCACCTGACGGGCCACCGAGTTGATGGCGCTGTGCGCCAGTGCGCTGCCCACCAGCCACGCGACGAGCAGCACGGAGACGACGCTCACGACAGCGCCGCCGACGGCGTCCACCCGCCGCGCCGGGTCCCAGGTGATCCGCCGACGCAGGGCGATGCCGACGGCGGTCGCAGCCAGTTGACCCACGGTCGCTGCGACGAAGACCACCAGCAGACCGAACAGCGGCGACGACCGCGCGTCCGGTCCACTGATGGCCTGGTGCAGCGCCGGCGCGTACTTCGCGCCGAGCACGCCGCCACCGAGAAAGCCCACGAACGACAGCACGCCGATCAGGAAGCCCTGCCGGTAGCCGCTGATCGCGAATCCGATGCAGACCGCGATGAGGACGAGGTCGAGGAAGTCCATCAGCGGCCTGTGTCGACGTCGGGCGCCGACGGCGCCGTGCGAGCGGGATACGTCCGCTGCCGCATCGCGAGACGAAGCGCTTCCGCGGGCAGCTCGGCCACCCGGTCACGGTCCCACGGCCGCTCCCATCCGGCGAGCGCGAGCAGGCGGTCGAGGACGCCGGCCGTGAAACCCCAGACCAGCATGTCGGCGACCTCGAAGGCAGGCCCCATACGTCCGCTGGGATGGGAGATCGTCAGCCGGTTGGCAGGGTCCGCGAGGTCCGCGAGTGGCACCCGCGCGACGGCCGCCACCTCGCGCGCGTCCGCCGGCATCACGTCCGAAGGCTCACGCCACCAGGCAAGGACCGGCGTGACGACGTTGCCGCTCGGCGGCACCCACAGCTCCGGCAACGTCGCCAGCACGTCGACCCCGGCGGGGTCGAGGCCCGTCTCCTCCTGAGCCTCACGCAGAGCGGCGCCCACCGGCCCGTCGTCGCCCGGGTCGATCCCGCCGCCGGGGAAAGCCGGCTGACCGGCATGGCTCCGCAGATGCGCGCTCCGCTCGATGAGCAGGACGTCCGGACCCTGCGGGCCTTCACCGAACAGGACGAGCACGGCGGATTGCCGCAGGCCGGGCAGGACTCCGGCCGGAGGCGGAAACAGGCTCGCCTTCTCGGGCACCCGAACGGCGTCCAGCAGTGGCTCGAGCCAGCCGGGAGCGCTCATGCACGCACCCCGAGGTAACGCTCGACGTCGGCGAGCACGGCAGCCACGCTGCCGTAGGGCTGCGGCGACAGGTGCACGATGCGCCCGCTCGCATCGACGAAGATCGTCATCGGTACGGCACTCGGACCGTGTACGGCCAGCAACACCGCCTTGTTGTCATCGACCACGGACGGATAGCGCATCCGCGGCCGGACATGTGCCGCGAAGTCGAGCGCACTGTCGCTCTGATCCTCGGTGTCGACGCCGAGGAACCGCACACGCTCACCCAGCCGCGCGTGCGCCGCGGCGAGGAACGGGGTCTCCTTCTGGCACGGACCACACCACGAGCCCCAGAGGTTGACGAGCATCGGCCTGCCGCGCAGCGCGGCCAGGTGCACGGCCGGGCCGTCCCCCAGGCACGGCAGGGTGACATCAGGCAGGCCGCCACTGACCGGGGAGGCCGCGCTGCCAGGACAGGGCTCGAGCGCTGCCGCAGCCACGAGCTGGGTGTGGTCGGGGTTCTTCGGGTACTGCGGACCAGCAGCAGAGCGACCGGACGACGTACATCCGGCGAGCAGCACGAGTGCTCCCGCGACGAGCGCCGTCGTGCGCATCAAAGGGAACCCTCGACCTCGGCCGGGGACTTCACCAGCTTGCGCGCTTCCTTCTCGTCGACCGGGCCGATCCCGTACGACGGGCACCACCTGGCCACCGGGCACGCGCCGCAGGCCGGTCGGCGCGAGTGGCAGATGCGACGACCGTGCCAGATCAGACGATGCGAGAGCACCGTCCATTCCTTCTTCGGGAACAACGCTCCGACCTCGTGCTCGACCTTGACGGGGTCGTCCTCCGAGGTCCAACCGAACCGGCGCGACAGCCGCCCGAAGTGGGTGTCGACGGTGATCCCAGGAACGTCGAAGGCGTTGCCGAGCACGACGTTCGCGGTCTTGCGGCCGACGCCGGGGAGCGTCACGAGGTCGTCGAGCCGGCGGGGCACCTCGCCGTCGAACCGTTCGACGAGAGCGGCACCGAGCTTGATCAGGCTGTCGGTCTTGGCCCGGAAGAATCCGGTCGACTTGATGATCTCCTCGACCTCGGCACGGTCCGCTCCCGCGTAGTCAGCAGCGCTGCGAAAACGGGCGAACAGCACCGGGGTGACCTCGTTGACCCGTTTGTCGGTCGTCTGCGCCGACAGAACTGTCGCGACGAGCAGCTGCAGCGGGGTGCCGAAGTCCAGCTCGCAGTGGGCGTCCGGGTAGGCCTCGGCGAGCGCTCGGCCGATTCGCCGAGCCCGCCGCACCAGCGCGGTGCGCGACTCCTCCGCTGCGGCCGGCACGTTCGCAAGCGTAAGCGGCGGTCAGAAGCCGGGCCGAACGCGGTTCCTACGCCGAGCGGGTGATGGTCCGATTCGCCCCTCAAGCCCTCGCCGTCCCCGCCGATCCCTCTCCTGACGGTTACGGAGAGTGATGATGAGCAACCGACCAACCACGGACGCCGGACGCTTCCGTGCAGTGCCAGAGCGCAGCCCCGACTTCGCGCACCTGTCGCTGGACGGGCTGCGCGCCTACCGCCGTGCCCTCAACACCGAGGAAGGCCGGGTGTCCTACTGGCGCCGCATCATCCAGGCGCGCCTCGACCTCGTCCGTGCCGCCGAGAGCGGGACGGTCGCCACGTCGCAGAACCTGCGCGGTGTCTTCGCCGAGGCCCGCGTCGACTCCGGGCGCAAGGCGCTGCTGACCGTCGTGCCGATCGACGACATGCCCCCGCTGCCCGACCTCGTCGACCTGTGGGCGCGCTCGCCGCAGCCGGGTGACCTCGAGGCGACGCACGCGCTCGCACGCGACCTCGCGAAGGCGGAGGCGCAGCTGTCGGCGTACCGCACCGCACTGCACAAGCGGCTCGCCTCTGCGACCGGCGAGCTCATCGCGCGCTACCGCGAGCAGCCTGCGCTCTGCCTGTCGGCGCTGCCGACGCAGCGTCAGGTCGCCCGCGTCGTCAACGGCTGAGGCACCCCCGCGGGTGTAACGGCGAGACGCGCAGGGCACGATGAGTTGACGATGATCGCCTTGCTCGCGCTTGGGTTCCCCGGCGTGCTTCTCGCGCTGATGCTCGCGATGGAGCGCGTCGAGGCGCCGCTGCGCGACGAGGCCGTCGGCGAGCAGCTGGTCGAGTTCCTCGACTCTGCGCGGCCCGACGAGGTGGAGACGTTCGTCAGCCAGGGGCTCGCCAACGCGCTCGACCGCTACTGGCGTCGCCGCGGTCTGCGCAGCCGCCTTGCGGCCCGCCGACTCGCCGCCCGGAGCTGAGTGCGGGAGACTCCACGCGATGGACGGTCAGGCCTGGGCCGTCCTCGAAGACGCAACGCGTCGACGTGGAGGTGACATGGACGGCGTCCTCGCCGAGGTTCCGCTGTTCGCCGCTCTCGACCCGGAGGCAACCGCCGCGCTGACGGGCGTGATGACCACGCGTGACGTCGAGCGCGGGCACACCGTGTTCAGCGAGGGCGACGCGGGTGACCGGCTGTTCGTCGTCCTCGACGGGAAGGTGAAGATCTCGCGCACCGCGTCGGACGGCCGCGAGAACCTGCTGACCGTGCTCGGTCCCGGCGAGATGTTCGGAGAGCTCTCGCTCTTCGACCCCGGACCCCGAACGGCGACCGCCACCGCTGTGACGCACAGTCGGCTGGCCTCACTCGACCACGACGACCTTCGGCCGGTCCTGCTCGAACGCCCCGAGGTCTCGGTCCATCTTCTGCAGGCCCTCGCACAACGGCTGCGTCGCACCAACGAGGCGATGGCAGACCTCGTCTTCTCGGACGTCCCGGGCCGCGTCGCCAACGCGCTGCTGGGGCTCAGCGAGAAGTTCGGCGTCGAGGACAGCGACGGCATCCGGGTGCAGCACGATCTGACACAAGAAGAGCTCGCACAGCTCGTCGGGGCCAGCCGCGAGACGGTGAACAAGGCACTGTCGGACTTCGCCGGTCGGGGCTGGATCCGCCTCGAAGGGCGCACTGTTCTCATCATCGACGCGTCGCGGCTCGCCCGCCGCGCGCGCTGACCTCACCCGGACGCGCTCAACGCCGCCAAGGCACGTTCGCTGCTCGGCAGCTCACTGCGCATCTCCGTCGACGAGGCCAACGCGACGGCTGACCGTACGGCGACCTGCGCAGCGGGAGTGTCGCCGCTCAGCGCGAGGCACTGGGCCAGCGCGCGTAGCGCGACGACGCGCGACCGCACGTCTTCGGCCGGGACATGCATCGCGTTGTTGGCCACGGCGAGCGCCTCGCGGAGCTCACCGGCCTCCCGCAGAGTGCCGGCAAGGTGGGCGAGTGCCTGCCGACGCGGGAACACCAGCGACGCGTCGCGGCAGGCTTCGGCCTCGTGCAACAACGTCAGGGCGTCGGGCAAGCGCCCCCGGGCGCGCAGCGCCTGCGCGAGCAGAACGCGCAGACCGACGAGTGCGGCGGGTTCGAGGTCCATGCCGGCGAGAGCACGGAGCGCGCGCTCCGCCGCGGTCTGCGCTCCGTCGACATCACCGAGGTCGAGGCGGCAGTAGCCCAGGACCCCGAGCGCAAGCGCACCGATGACCGGATGCTGTGCTTCCTCGCTGAGCCGGACGGCTTCCGACAGCGTCGCGGTGGCTTCGTCGTAGCGGCCGTAGCCGCGCAGGGCCGCACCCTGTGCAACGCACGCCATGGCCTGACCCCAGGTGTCGCCCATCTCGCGGAACACGGCGAGGGCACGACTCGTCTCCTCCATCGCCGTACGCAGCTCACCGAGCTCTGCCGCGGCGAAACCGTCGATCGTCAGGCACGCGGCCGCACCCCACCGGTCACCGAGGGCATGACCGATCGGCAGGAGGCCCTGCGCAAGTCGCCGGCTCTCGTGCAAGCGGCCTTGCAGCAGCCGCACGAACGCCTCGGTGCCGGCGCACCACGACAGACCGCCGTTGTCGTCGAGCGCGGCGAACACGTCGGCTGCGCGGGTGAGCATGCGCTCCGCGAGCGCGTAGTCGCCACGTGTCGTCGCGCTCCACGCGAGGTGCTGCAGCGCCCAGCCGGCGCCACGCCGATCCCCCACCCGTTCGGCGAGCGCAAGCGCATCGCGGAACCTCGTCTCGGCGGCGCTGAGCCGTCCGATCAGGTAGTCGATCAGCCCCAGCTGCCGCAGCGCCTCGCCGGCAACGCGGTCCAGCCCCGCGTCGCTGGCGGCCGCGAGCGCCGTGACCAGCACCGGGATCGCACCCTTGGGGTCACCGCGCCGCCGACGGATGTCTCCGAGCACCACGAGTGCCGCGGAGCGGCGGCGCAGGTCCGACGAGCGTTGTGCCTCGACGAGATCCGCCTCGGCATCGTCCAGGCGATGAAGCTGCACCCGCGCAGCGGCGCGGCCGGTGCAGATGTCGTCGAGCAGCTCGCGGGGCGCGTCCTCGTCGGCGATCTCGAGCGCTCGGGTGAGCAACCGCTCCGCCCGCGGCGCGTCGTCACGCGAGAGCGCGGCGTCACCCAGCCGGGCGAGAGCGGTGACGGCGACCGGCCGGACCGTCCACGCAATGTCGCGTGCGGGAAGCTGCATCTCGCCCGCGAGCGCGAGCGCTTGCTCGGCCTGCGTCGCGACGAGCGCATCGACCTCGCCGCCGGGCCACCGATGGTCGCGCGCCGCCCAGACCGCCACGTGCGCATGGCGACGGGCGCGCTCCGCCTTCGGGATGCCGGCATAGGCGACGTCCCTGGCAAGCTCGTGCGCGAACACGTACGACGTCGCGTGTCCGGTGACGTCGCCGACAGCCCGCAGGATGCCGCGGATGACGAGCTCGTTGAGCGCCGCGCTGAACGCCTCGTCGTCGAGTCGCGGCTCGAGTGCACGGAGCATCTCGGTGTGGAACGGACTGCCGATGACGGACGCGTCGCGGAGTAACGAGCGGGCCGGCGGGTCGAGTCCGTCGATGCGCGCGGCGAGCACCGCCTGCACGCCTGCCGGCAGGACGTCGCGGGGCAGCTCACCCTCGAGCCGCCATCCGTCGCCGATGCGCCGCAGCACGCCGCGGTCGACGAGAAGGTGCAGCAGCTCACTCAAGAAGAACGGGTTGCCTTGAGCTCGTCCGAGGAGCACGTGCCGCGCGGTCTCGTCGAGGTCGGCGCCCCCGACATATGCGCGCAGCAGGCGTTCGCTCGCCAGCTCGTCGAGCGGCGCCAGCGGCAGCAGCTCCGGCTCCGGCAGCCGGTCCCACCATTCATGACCGATGACGTCGGAGCGACCGAGGCTCACGTGCAGAACGGGACCGCCGACGTGCGCCGCGATCTGCCCGAAGGCAGCAAGCAACGATGGCGCCGCCCACTGCGTGTCGTCCACGACGAGGATGAGCGGGCCCTCGGCGGCGAGGGCGTCGAGAAGAGCGACGGCCGCGTCGACCATCGGGTCGCGCGGCACACCGACGAGACCTGGCGCGACGGTGTCGCGCGGGCCGAGTGGAGCTGCAGGAGACAAGCCGACCAACGCGAGCAACCGGTCGACGACGGACGCCGACAGCGCGCGGTCGGCGTTCGCCCGCGACAACCGCGCCGCAGTGCGGCGGAGCTGGGCTTCGGCTGTCGTCGGGTCGTCGATGTCGACGATGCCGGCGGCTGTGCGCACCCACTCCGCCACCGGCGCGAGGTCTCGGCCTTCGCCGTACGGCGTGCACCGGCCCCACAGCACGCGCGCACCGGGGAGCTCCGTCGCGAACCGTGACAGCTCGATGCCGAGGCGGGTCTTGCCGACCCCGGCCTCACCGGCGACGACGATGCTCGCCGGCCGCTTGCTCTCCACGACGTCGAGGAGCTTTCCGACCAGGCGACCGAACTCCGCGTCGCGACCGACGAACGGCGCCTCGTCCCCCAGCCCGAGCCGGGCCGCTCCGGGTGGCCGCAGGCCGACCAGCTCGTAAGCGGGGACCGGCTCGCGCTTTCCCTTCAGGCGAAGCGGCGGCAGGGCCCGCCACGACGCGATGGACATCGTCGCGAGCGCAGTGTCGCGACCCGCGAACACGGCACCGACTCCTGCCGCATCGGACAACCGCGACGCCGTGTTCACCGCGTCGCCGACGACCGTGTAGGCGAGGTGTGCCTGCACGCCCGCGAGGACCTCGCCGGTGTTGAGCCCGACGCGCAAACCCATGCGCCGTCCGCCGCCGGCCTGTTCGGCCATGAGGCGACGGACCTCGGTCTGCATGGCAGCGGCCGCCCGGACCGCGCGCTCGGCGTCGTCCTCGTGGGACGTGGGTGCGCCGAACACAGCCATGATGCCGTCGCCGGTGAGCTTGTCGACGCGACCACCCATCTCGGTGACGGTGCGGCTGAGAGTCGCGAGCACCCGATCCGTGACGGTCCCGACGCGTTCCGGGTCGAGGTCCTCCGCCCACGCCGTGAAGTCCGAGAGGTCACCGAAGAGCACGGTGACGACGCGGCGCTCCGCGACGGGGTCCTCGATGCCGCCCGACACGTCGAGGAGCGCGCCGCAGCCGTGGCAGAACCGGGCGCCCGGCACCGGAGGCGTTCCGCAGACCTGGCAGACCAATGGTCCGAGGGTCTCGGTCACGGCCCGGCCTGCCCTCCCAGGTACTCCAACTGCGCGCGGACTGACAGCTCGGCGGCCGGCCACAGGCCGGGGTCGACATCGGCGTAGACCCGGCGTACGACGTCGGCGGCGTCGGCAGCGCCATCCGCCATGGCTGCGCGCACCTGCTCCAGTCGCTCTTCCCGATGCTGCAGGTAGTAGTCGAGCGTCTCGAGCGGAGCGTCCAGGACCGGCCCATGACCGGGCAGGAGCACGTCGACGTCGGACTCCGCGAGATCGCGCAGCCGGCGCAGTGAGTCGAGGTAGTCACCGAGACGACCGTCCGGATGGGCGACCACCGTCGTCCCACGACCCAGGATCGTGTCGCCGGTCAGCAGCGCACGGTCCGCGGGCACCACGAGACAGACGGAGTCGCTGCTGTGTCCGGGCGTGACGATGGTCAGCCACTCGACGCCGGCGGCGTGCTGGGCAGCTCCACCGCCGAGCGGTTGCGCGTCGACGCACAGCGATGGGTCGCGCGCAACGATCGGTGCGCCGGTCAGCTCGCGCAACCGGCCGGCGCCTTCGGCATGGTCGGAGTGGCCGTGCGTCAGCACGATCAGGTCGATCGGGCCGTGCTCGGCGACGCGGTTGAGGTGACCCTCGTCGAGCGGCCCGGGGTCGACGACGACGCAAGCGTCTCCGGCCGGCTCACGCAGCACCCACGTGTTCGTGCCCTCGAGCGTCATCGGCCCGGGGTTCGGCGCCAGCAGTCGCGTCGCGCGCGTGGTCGCCTGCTCGAGAGTGCTCATGGGCGCCGGCTCACGCCGGATAACCCTCGTCGTGCGGCAACAGCAGCTGCGCCTCGTCGTCGTCCGTGACGAGGATCTTGGGCAGCACGGGCTTCACGTCGCGCGCGTCTCCGGCGGCCAGCACGTCGGCCACGGAGTCGTACGCCGCCAGCTCGCCCAAAGTGAACGCGGTAGGCGGCAGCATGCCGAGCTCGCCACGCTCGAAGGCCGAGAGTGCATCAGCGGGTCGTGCCCAGGTCACCCGGTCGGCCTCCCCGCCCACGTCCCGGGTGCGCTGTCCCGTCGGCAGGGCAGCCACGAAGAACCGGGTGTCGAACCGCCGCGGCTCGACCTCCGGGGTGATCCAGTGCGCCCAGGGGCGCAGCAGGTCGGCTCGCAGGACGAGCCCGCGCCTGTCGAGCATGGCGGCGAGCGACAGCGAGCGGTCGAGCAGCGCGAGCCGGTCGGTCTCCCAGTCGTCGGCGGTCGTGTCCGCGACGACGTCGTCGGAGCCACTTCCGGCGAGCACGACGCCCGACTCCTCGAACGTCTCACGCACCGCAGCGCACACGAGCGCCTTGGCCAGCGCATCGTCGGCGGTGAGGATGGGCGCCCATTCGGCAGGCCGCGGACCGATCCAGGCGCTGTCCGGGAGCGACTCGTCGCGCGGGTCGACGGAACCGCCGGGGAACACGTACATGCCTGCGGCGAACGCCATCGTCTTCTGCCGCCGAAGCAGGTACGCCTCGACACCGTCCGCTCCGTCGCGCAGCAGCACGACTGTGGCTGCGTGCCGTGGTTCGGCGGCCGTCACCGTGCCTTGCGAAATCGCCCGGGCGTGATCGGCCATCTCGCGCGGCAGCCGTCCGAGCGACTCAGGTGACATCAGGAGACCTCGACGACGACCTCGACCTCGACCGGCGCGTCGAGCGGGAGGACGGCGACGCCGACGGCGCTTCGCGCGTGACGACCGGCATCTCCGAAGACGTCTCCGATCAGGCCGCTCGCGCCGTTGACGACACCCGGTTGTCCGGTGAACTCCGGGGCGCTCGCCACGAACCCCACGACCTTGACGACGCGGCGCACGCGGTCGAGATCGCCGATCTCTGCCGCGACGGCCGCGATCGCGTTCAGTGCGCAGATCTTCGCCAGGTCGTGCGCAGTGTCCGGATCGACGTCGCCGCCGACCTTGCCGGTCGTCGTCAGCTTTCCGTCGACGAACGGAAGCTGGCCCGACGTCCACACGAGGTCGCCGGAGCGAACCGCGGGCACGTAGGCGGCGACGGGAGCAGCGACTGCCGGCAGGGTCAGACCGAGCTCGGCGAGTCTGGCCGTCACCCGTCCCTGCTGCGCCGCGCTCACTGCTTCGGTCGCTTCAGGTACGCGACGAGCTGGTCGCCGCCGCCGGGGCCGGGAATGACCTGGACGAGCTCCCAGCCGTCGTCGCCCCAGTTGTCCAGGATCTGCTTCGTCGCGTGGACGAGCAGCGGGACGGTGACGTACTCCCACTTCTGCACGCGCCGAGCGTACTGAGCCGACAGACGCGGTCCACTACGCGGTGGCGGCGCGCCTCTTGCGCAGGAGACGCTTGCGCTCGAGCTCGTTCAGACCGCCCCAGATGCCGTGGGACTCCTCGACGGCGATGGAGTAGTCGAGGCACTCCTGCCGGACCTTGCATCGGCGGCAGAGCGCGCGCGCCATGCCCTCGCGGAAGTCCTTCTCCGGCTTGCGCTCGAAATGGCTCGGCGCGAAGAAGTAGACGGCGTTCTCCCCGCGGCACTCCGCAGCGGCTCGCCACGTGGTGTCGTCGTACATGCGGCTGGCCTCCGGGAATCGTGCCGTGCGGTTGGGAGGGGTTATTCGGCGTCCTCCCGGCCGCTCCTGCCGAGCCTGCTCACCGAGTTTCGGCGGAATCGGACACCACTACCCTCGGGTCCCGTGAGCGATTTCCCCTCCGTGAAGCTGCACGTGGTCACGGGTAAGGGCGGCACCGGGAAGACCACGGTGGCCGCGTCGCTCGCTCTCGCGCTCGCAGCCGGGGGGCGCCAGGTGCTGCTCACCGAGGTGGAGGGGCGGCAGGGCATCGCCCAGCTCTTCGATGCCCCGCCGCTGCCGTACGAGGAACGCAAGGTCGCGGTCGCGCGTGGTGGCGGCGAGGTCTACGCGCTCGCGATCGACCCGGAAGCCGCTCTGCTCGAGTACCTCGAGATGTTCTACAACCTCAAGCGCGCCGGCAGCGCTCTCAAGCGGCTCGGCGCGATCGACTTCGCGACGACGATCGCGCCCGGTCTGCGCGACGTGCTCCTCACCGGCAAGGTGATGGAGGCCGCCACCCGCGAGCGGCGGGGAGGTGGACGCCTGTACGACGCCGTGGTGCTCGACGCGCCGCCGACGGGGCGCATCGCGCGCTTCCTCAACGTCAACAGTGAGGTCGCCGGCCTCGCGCGGATGGGCCCGGTGCGGCAACAGGCAGACAGCGTCATGACCCTGCTGCGCTCACGGAAGACCGCCGTGCACCTGGTGACGGTGCTCGAAGAGATGCCCGTGCAGGAGACGATCGACGGAGTCGCCGAGCTCGACCGTGTCGGCCTGCCCGTCGGTGGCGTGGTCGTCAACATGGTGCGCGAACCGTTGCTCCCGTTCGACCGCATCGATGACGCGGCTGCCGGGCGCCTGGACAGAGCCGAGCTGTCGCGCGGACTCAAGTCCGCCGGACTCGAGAGCAACGACGAGCTGGTCGCCGCGCTCGTCGGTGAGAGCGCGGATCATGCCGGGCGCGTCCAGCTCGAAGAACGCGAACGATCGGAGCTCGCTGAGCTCGAACGTCCGACTTACGAACTGCCGATGCTGGCCGACACCGTCGACCTGGCATGCCTTTATGACCTCGGCGACCAGCTCGCAGCCCAGGGACTCGTATGAGCACGCGACCGTTCGAACTCGATGCACTGCTCGACAGCGCATCCATCCTCGTGTGCTGCGGCGCCGGCGGTGTCGGCAAGACGACGACGTCTGCCGCGCTGGCGCTGCGGGCCGCGGAACGCGGGCGCCGTGTCTGTGTGCTGACGATCGACCCGGCGCGAAGGCTTGCACAGTCCATGGGCCTCACCGAGCTCGACAACACACCACGCGCGGTCGCGGGAGTCGACGTGTCCAACGGTGGTTCGCTCGACGCGATGATGCTGGACATGAAGAGGACGTTCGACGACATCGTCCTCGCGCACGCGGACCCGCAGCGCGCGCAGCAGATCCTGAGCAACCCGTTCTACGTCTCGCTGTCCTCGAGCTTCGCCGGCACGCAGGAGTACATGGCGATGGAGAAGCTCGGCCAGCTCAAGCGCGACGGCACCTGGGAGCTGATCGTCGTCGACACCCCGCCAAGTCGCTCCGCGCTCGACTTCCTCGACGCGCCGCAGCGGCTCGGGCGGTTCCTCGACGGTCGCATGATCCGGCTGCTGCTCGCGCCGGCCAAGGCCGGCGGTCGCGGAATGATGAAGGTGTTCACGGCCGGGCTGTCGATGTTCACCAACGTGCTCACGCGCATCATCGGCGCGCAGGCGTTGAAGGACCTCAGCCTGTTCGTGACGTCGCTGGAAACGATGTTCGGCGGCTTCCGTGAGCGCGCCGAGCAGACCTACCGGCTGCTGAAGGAGCCGGGCACGGCGTTCGTCGTCGTCGCAGTGCCCGAGAGGGATGCCCTGCGCGAGGCGGCGTACTTCGTGGAGCGACTGGCAGACGAGCAGATGCCGTTGGCGATGCTCGCGCTCAACCGGGTGCACACGAGCGGGGCACCGCAGCTGTCCGTCGAACGTTCCCTCGCCGCCGCCGAGGCGCTCGACGACAGCGGCGAGTCACCGTTGACGGCCGCCGTGCTGCGGATCCACGCCGAGCGGCTGAAGACCTCCGCTCGCGACGGGCATCTCGCCGAACGCTTCGTCGCGGCGCATCCCGGTGTACCGGTCGTGCAGGTCGCCGCCCAGCCCAACGACGTCCATGACCTCGACGGGCTGCGGCTGATCGTCGACGAGCTCGCCAACGGGCCGGACGCATCTCCTCCGGTCAGCGCGACCCGAAAGAAGCGAGCGGGCTAGCTGTCAGCTGGCGACGGCAGGCGCAGCACCGACCGGCTCGCGCGTCGCCTCGAAGTCGACCATCGCGGCCTCGAGCAGGCGTCGCCAGGAGGTGACGTTCGGGCGACGGCGAAGCAGCGCGCGGCGCTCCCGCTCGGTCATGCCGCCCCAGACACCGAACTCGACCCGGTTGTCCAGCGCGTCGGCCAGGCACTCGGTGCGGACGGGACAGCCCAGGCAGACACTCTTCGCCCGGTTCTGGGCGGCGCCTTGCACGAAGAGGGTGTCCGGCGCACCGTTGCGGCACGCTGCGCGGGTCGTCCAGTCCGGGGTCCAGGGCATTGGCTGGCGTCCTTAGTGGGTCTCGCGTCATTGGTGGCACGCCCCCGCACCACCGACTGCTACGACCGTACGAACCGGACGCAAGGGACGACAGTCCCCGTTCGTCTCATTCTCGGATAGTCCTTTCGGAGGATGCCCTCAACCGTTCGTCCGAGGTCAGCCCTCGTGCCAGGCGTGACCGGTCCGTACGCTGGCTTGCGTGCCATCCTCTGCCGCCGCCGCAGCTCCGCAACGGCTCTTTCTGCTGGTCGCCATCAGCGCGGTCGCCGGACTCCTGCTGGCGGGCATGCTGCTGCCGATCGTGGGCGGTGTCGGGCTGCTGGCACGCACCGGTGCGAACCAGTTCGAGAGCCTGCCCGCCGAGCTCGACATCGGCGCCCCGCCGCAGGTCTCGCGCATCCTCGCCGCCGACGGGTCGACGATCGCGACGTTCTACTTTCAGAACCGCATCGAGGTGCCGCTCAGCGCCGTACCGGCGATCATGCAGAAGGCCATCATCGCCGTCGAGGACGTGCGCTTCTACGAGCACCACGGCGTTGACTTCAAGGGTGCGCTGCGGGCCCTGATCCACAACGGCTCCGCCGGCACCGTCCGACAGGGTGGCAGCACGCTGACGCAGCAGTACGTCAAGAACGTCCTCATCGAGGACGCGCAGCAGAACAACGACGCCAAGGCCCTCGCCGCTGCACATGCGGACACCGTCAGCCGCAAGCTGAAAGAGGCGCGCTACGCGCTTGCACTGGAGAAGAAGTACACCAAGGCGCAGATCCTCGAGGGTTACCTCAACATCGCGTACTTCGGTGACGGCGCATACGGCGTGGGCACGGCTGCCCGGCACTACTTCAACGTGCCGGTGCAGCGTCTCAGCCTCCCGCAGGCGGCGATGCTCGCAGGGCTCGTGCAGTCGCCCGAGGCCTATGACCCGGCGCAGCATCCCCAGGCGGCGCGTGACAGGCGTGACACCGTCCTCAGCCAGATGCTGAAGTACCACTTCATCAGCGGCGCCGACTACGACGCTGCGGTTGCGCAGCCCGTCAAGCTGCACCTGCATCAGCAGGGCAACGGCTGCGAAACGTCGTCGGCACCGTACTTCTGCGACTACGTCCAGCACGTCATCGAACGCTCGCCTGCGTTCGGGCGGACCCGCAGTGAGCGCATCAAGCTGCTGCTTCGCGGCGGGCTCACGATCCGCACGACACTTCAGCCCAAGGTGCAGCACGCCGCGGACTCCGCGATGCACAAGTACGTCTTCCCCCGCGACCCTTCCGGTGTCGCAGGCGCGGAAGCAGTCGTCGAGCCCGGCACGGGAAAGGTGCTCGCGCTGTCGGTGAGCCGACCGTACGGCCAGGATGCGAAGCGCGGGCAGAACACCCTGAACTACGCAGTGGACCGCGCATTCGGCGGCGGAGCGACCGGTTTCCCTGGTGGTTCGACCTTCAAGCTCTTCGTGCTCGCGGCAGCAATGAAGCAAGGCATCCCGCTGGCGACGCGGATCAACGCGCCGCAGTCGATCCATCTCAGCGGCTTCACCGACTGCAACGGCAACGACGCCGGCACGTGGGACGTCCACAACGCCGGTGACAGCGAGGCCGGAACCTTCGACCTCAACAACGGCACGTGGTACTCCGTCAACACGTTCTTCGCGCAGCTGGAGCAGCGCACCGGGCTGTGCGCGCCGGTGAAGCTCGCGGAGGCCATGGGCGTCCGGCAGGAGAACGGCGACGCGCCGGTGCCTTACCCGTCGTTCACCCTCGGCGCGAACCCCTACGGCTACAGCGCGCTCGACATCGCCGGCGCGTACGCCACCATGGCCGCACACGGTGAGTACTGCGCGCCGATCGCCATCACGAGGGTGACCGACCGCAGCGGCCACACCTTCAAGGCGCAGCAGCAGCAGTGCTCGCAAGCCGTCGACCCCGGACTCGCCGACACGGTCACCAACATCCTGCACGGCGTGCTGACGAAGCCGGGAGCGACGGCGTACAACGTCGGTGAGCCGGGACGACCAGCGGCTGCGAAGACGGGTACGGCGGAGAACAGCACCGCGTCCGACTTCGCCGGTTACGTGCCGCAGATGGCCGCCGCCGTCTGGGTCGGTGACCCCAAGCGGTCGACGACGCGTTCCCTCAACGGCCTCAACATCGGTGGGCGCTACTACGGGCAGGTCTTCGGCGCGACGATCGCGGGACCGATCTGGCGCGACACCATGGAGGCTGCGCTCAAGGGAGTGCCGGTCGAGCAGCTGCCACCGCCGGACCCACGCTTCGTCAACGGCCTGACCAAGGCGGTCCCGGACGTCAGCGGCCTGCTGCCGAAGGACGCGCTCGACGTGTTGAAGGCGGCGGGCTTCCGCGGCACCGTCTCGGCGACCAGCGTGCCGTCGCTGTTCCCGAAGGGCACCGTTGCCTACACGTCGCCGCCAGGGGGCGGCAAAGCCCCTCCGGGCAGCGTCATCACGATCTACCTCAGCAACGGCACCGCGCCGAAGCCGTCGCCGACCCCCACACCATCGGGGAAGTCCAAGCCGCCGAAGGGCCTGTCGCCCTCACCGACACCCTCGACGAGCACGTCGTGCACGCCGAAGCCGCACGGTCCGAAACACTGCTGAGGACTACGCGCCGAGCTGGCGACGTACCTCCGCGGCGATGCGGCCGCCTTCGGCGCGGCCGGCAACGCGCGGCTGCACGACCTTCATGACCTGGCCCATGGCCTGCGGTCCGCCGGCGCCCGACTCCTCGATCGCGGCCCGTACCAGCGCGGCGAGCTCGTCATCGTCGAGCTGGGCAGGGAGATAGCCGGCGAGCACCTCGCCCTCAGCCCGCTCTCGATGCGCGAGCTCGTCACGCCCTGCTCCGCTGAACGCTTCGGCCGCCTCGCGCCGCTTCTTCGCCTCCCGCATCAGGACCTTGAGCACCTCGTCGTCACTCAGCCGGCGGGCCTGCTTGCCGGCGACCTCTTCCGTGGTGATCGCCGTCAGGGCCATGCGCAAGGTCGAGGCTCGTAGCTCGTCGCGCGCCTTCATCGCGGAGGTGAGGTCGGACTGCAGCTGCTCCTTCAACGCCATCACGTCACCATAGGGTTGACGGCATGCGCGCCGCCGTCTCGATCCCCGTCGCGGCTGCGCTGGCGGGTGCCGGGCTCGTCGGTTATGCCTGGGGTTACGAGCGGAAGGCCTTTCGTCTCCGTCGGTACGACGTCCCGGTGCTGCCGCCCGGTTCGCCGTCGCTGCGCGTCCTGCACGTCTCCGACATCCACGCCACAGCGGGTCAGCCGTGGAAGGTGAAGTGGTTGCAGGGACTCGCCCGGCTCGACCCCGACCTCGTCATCGACACCGGTGACAACCTCGGGTCCGCCGGCGGCGTGCCTGCGGTGCAAGAGGCGCTCGCGCCGTTGCTGAGCAAGCCCGGCGCATTCGTCCCGGGGTCCAATGACTGGTTTGCGGCCGTGCCGAAGAACCCGGTGCGGTATCTGCTCCCCGACAGCGGCAGACGCGTGCATGGCCGGGTGCTGCCGTGGGGTGAGCTGCGCAATGCGTTCACCGATGCGGGCTGGTTCGATCTCACCCACGCGCGGACGAGGATCCAGCTGCGTGGAATGACCGTCGAGCTCGCCGGCGTCAGCGACGCGCATCACGACGCGGCGCACTACGAGCGGATCGCAGGCGCCGTCGGCGGCGACATCGATCTCGCCATCGGGCTGTCGCACACACCCGAGCCGTGGGTCGTCGACGCATTCGCGGCGGACGGCTTCCGGCTCGTGTTGTCCGGCCACACACACGGCGGTCAGCTGCGAGTGCCTTGGTACGGCGCGCTCGTGACGAACTGCGGCCTCGACCGGCGGCGCGCCCGCGGACTCTGGCGGTGGAGCGGCCGGACCTGGTTGCACGTGTCGGCGGGCGTCGGCACCTCGCCTTATGCGCCGGTGCGGTTCAGCTGCCCGCCCGAGGCGACGCTGCTCACCTTGGTCGCTGCCCCGGCGTGAGACCGCGCGCGCCCGCTAGACTCGTCGGCGCACTCGGGATGTGGCGCAGCTTGGTAGCGCGCCTCGTTCGGGACGAGGAGGTCGTGGGTTCGAATCCCGCCATCCCGACCACCGGGCGGCCGGTGTCTCTGCTTGCAGGGACACCGGCCGCTTCAGTCAGGAATCCTCGGTGAGAAGCGCCGCGGTCTCGGCAGGAGAGGGCATCGCAGCGATCTCGGCTGCCAGTCCCCGGGCGGCCGCCCGGTAGGACCCGGTCTCGAGAACGGTCCGCAACGCCGTCCGTACGCCGTCCGCGGTCACCTCTGCCGGAGACAGCGCCTGCGCCGCGCCCGCTGCGGCCAATCGGTCGGCGATGGTGAAGTTGTCCGCACTCTGCGGCAGCGCAACCGAGGGAAGCCCGTGTGCGAGGACGCCGAAGGTCGTGCCGGCCCCGGCATGGTGGATCACCGCGGCGCAGTGCGGAAGCACGTCCGCCTGTGGCAGGAACTGCGCGACAAAGGCGTTCGGCGGCGCCGGCAACGATGCGGGGTCGTTGTCGGGTCCGACGGTGACGACAACGTTCACCGGTTCATCCGCCAGCGCGTCGAGCACGAGGCGGAAGAGGTCGACGTTGTTGTTGGAGAACGTGCCGAGCGTCACGTAGACGAGCGGGAGGCCGTGTTCGCGGAACGTGCAGGGCAACACGGCCGGCGCCGCCTTCGGGAGGTCGACCGGTCGCAGCGGCAGCACGCGTTGGCGTTCCGAGTCGACAGGATCGAGGGAAGGAGGGCAGATCGCGAGCGTCGTACCTTCGAACATTCCCGCCAGCGGCGGCACCGAGAGTCCGAACTCGCGCCAGATCGGACTCAGCGCGTCCCTGGCGAGCTCGAGGGTGTCCGAGTCGTACAACGGCCCGACGGTGTGCTGCACCGGCCGGATGTCGAGGCGCGCCGCGACCAATGGTGCCGCGAACATCACCGGATCGAACACCAGCAGCTCGGGCTCGAACTCGCTCGCCGCCGCCATCAGGTCGTCGACCACCAGGGCGGTGCCGACTTCACCGAACAGCCGGGGCAGGAAGTAGCGTTCGACGCGGTCAGGGGGGAGTCCGTCGCCGGGAAGCCCCCTCGTCCGGGCGCGGAGCGCGCCGAACCACTCACCGAACGGCGGGCCGGTCTCGCGAAAGCGCAGCCCGCGGGCAGTCACAGCCGCCGCGGCATCAGCGCCGCTCGCGACGAGCACCTCGTCGCCCTGCGCCGCCAAAGCTTCCGCGAGCGGCAGCAGCGGGAACAGGTGCCCCGTCTGAGGTATGCACGAGAAGAGAACGCGCATACGAGGCATTCTGGCAGCGTGCCGGAGAATTCATCGACAACTGACGCACGCGACTGGGACGCCGCGTATTCCGGCACGGCGCCCCCGCCGTGGGACATCGGGCGGCCGCAGCCCCGCTTCGAGGTGCTGGCGCGCGCGGGTGCGTTCCGCGGCCGAATCCTCGACTGCGGCTGCGGCACCGGAGAGCACGCTCTGCTCGTGTCGGCAGAGGGCGCCGACGCGCTGGGCATCGACTTGTCCGAACGGGCGGTCAGCCAGGCGCGGGCGAAGGCGCAGTCTCGGGGCCTCCCAGCACGGTTCGAGGTCGCGAACGCCCTGACCTTCCGTGCCCCCGAGCCGTTCGACGTCGTGCTCGACTGTGGGGTGTTCCACGTGTTCGACGACACCGACCGTGCGACCTACGTCAACACTCTGCGCGCGCTGATCCGACCAGGAGGAACGCTCTACTTGATGTGCTTCAGCGATCGCGAACCCGGCGACTGGGGACCGCGCAGGGTCTCGGCGACGGAGCTGTACGACGCGTTCGCGAACGGATGGCGGATGGACCTTGCGCCGAGCACCATGTCCGTGAACCCGATCGAAGGACGGACCGAGGTGCAGGCGTGGTTCGCGGCGGTGGTTCGCGCCTGAGCAGGCGGTGCGCCCGTCCCTTAACCGTTGGGTTCTCACCGACGTCGACGGCAGACTGAGCGAATGCACCGGTGGGCACGGCTCGGACTCTCGGCGGAGACGCCACAGAGCGCCGTCCGCATCGTGCAGGCGCTGGTGGTCGCAGAGTTCCTGCAAGGCCTGGGCGCGAGCGCGGTGCTGCCGCTCCTTCCCCTCTATCTCCGGCATCGCGGCACCTCGGTCGCGGTTGTCGGCACCGTCATGGGCGCGTACTTCGTCGCAGGCGTCTTCACGCAGTACGGCGCCGGTCACCTGGCCGACCGCACGGGGCATCGCGGCGTCATCGTCGGCGGGCTGGTGACGTACGCCGTCGCAAGCGTCGGTTTCGCGCTCCCGGTCGGTGCGGGCGGGTACATCGCTCTGCGCGCGCTGCAAGGAGTCGGCGCCGGAGCCGTGCAGGTGGCCGGTCTGGCCCTCGTCGGTGTCGTCGTGCCGTCTTCCGGGCGCGGTCGCGCGTTCGCGGTCGTCTTCGCGGCACAGCTCGCCGGAATGGCGATCGGCCCGCTCGCCGGTAGCGCCGCAGGCGTCGACAACCTTCGCTGGCTGTTCATCGTCACGGCCGCCGTCTGCCTGTCCGCGGCGATTCCCGTCACCGTCGGGACCCCGCGCGTGCTCGTCGGTGCCGAGGACCAGCGCGCGGCCCCCTTGACGGTCACACGTGCCCTCACCGGCCTGTTGCTCATCGCGGTCACCAGCGGCCTCATCGTCGGTGTCTACGAGAGCTGCTGGAGCCTGCTCATGAACTCTCGCGGGGCAGCTGCGTGGCAGATCGGCCTCTCGTGGACGCTGTTCGCGCTTCCGTTCGCGGCGTTCTCGCCGCTCGCCGGCCGGCTCGTCGACCGCCTCGATCGTCGCGCCCTCGCGATGGTGTCGCTGATCGTCACCTGCGGGTTCGCGGCGACGTACCCGTTCCTGCCGCACGTCTGGTTGCTGATGGCCCTCGGCACGATCGAAGCAGTCGGCGTGGCCATCGCCTATCCGGCGGCCCAGTCGATGTTGTCGCAGACGGCCGTGCCGGAAGCGCTCGGACGCGCGCAAGGAGCGTTCACGACGGCCCAGACCGCTGCGGTCGCCGTCGCCGCAGCCGCGAGTGGCGCGATGTTCGGCGTCGCCCGTTGGGTGCCTTTCGTGACGGCCGCGGTCGTGGGTACGGCGCTGAGCCTCACCTTGCCCGTGCTGCTGCGCGCGATGCCGGCGAAGGCGAGCCCCAGCGAAGGCGTCGGTTTCGATGCGGTCGGCGGCGCGGAGGTCGCGGCCGCCGGCGCTCTTCCGGCTGCCGTCCCTCCAGGTGCCTAACGAGAAGCGGCGACGAGCTCCGCGATCTGCACCGCGTTGAGCGCTGCGCCCTTGCGCAGGTTGTCGTTGCTGACGAACAACGCGAGGCCACGGTCGTCGGGAACGCCCGGGTCGGTGCGCAACCTGCCGACGTAGGACGGGTCACGCCCGGCCGCGTCGAGCGGCGTCGGGACGTCGGCGACCTCGACGCCCTCGGCGGCGCGGAGAATCTCCAGCGCGCGCTGCACTTTCAGCGGCCGCGCGAACTCCGCGTTGATCGACAACGAGTGTCCGGTGAATACCGGGACTCGCACACACGTGCCGGAGACCGGCAGCTCCGGGATCTCGAGGATCTTGCGGGTCTCGTCGCGCAGCTTGCGCTCCTCGTTGGTCTCTCCGGACTCGTCGTCGAGCAACGACCCGGCGAGCGGCAGGACGTTGAAGGCGATCGGCTTCACGTAGCAGTCCGACGGCGGGAAGGCGACCGCGTCACCGTCGTGCACGAGGTCACGCGCCCGGTCGACGGTCTCACGCGTCTCCTTGTCGAGGGCGTCGACTCCGGCAGGTCCGGTGCCCGACACGGCCTGGTAGGTGCTGACGACGAGACGGACCAGCTGGGCCTCGTCGTGCAACGGCTTCAGCACCGGCATCGCCGCCATCGTCGTGCAGTTGGGGTTGGCGATGATGCCCTTCTTCGCGTCCGCGATGCGTGCGCCGTTGACCTCGCTCACGACGAGCGGCACGTCAGGGTCCATCCGCCACGCGGAAGAGTTGTCGATGACGACTGCGCCCGCTGCGGCGAACCGGGGTGCGATCTGCTTCGATGCGCTGCCACCGATCGAGAACAGCGCGATGTCGAGACCGCTCGGGTCGGCCGTGGCGGCGTCCTCGACGACGACGTCCTGGTCCTGCCAGCGAATCGTCGATCCAGCGGACCGCGCCGAGGCGAAGAACCGCATCGAGGTGACAGGGAACCCGCGGTCGAGAAGGAGCTGTCGCATGACAGTGCCGACCTGGCCGGTTGCTCCGACGATGCCGAGGCGGACGCCGGTCATCGGCCGGTGCCTGCGTAGACGACGGCTTCTTCCGCGCCACCGAGCTCGAACGCGTCATGCAAGGCGCGTACGGCGACATCGACATCGGTGTCGCGAACGAGAACGGAGATGCGGATCTCTGACGTCGAGATGATCTCGACGTTGACGCTGCACTGCGCAAGCGCCTCGAAGAACGTCTTCGACACACCCGGGTGCGACTTCATGCCGGCGCCGACGAGGGACACCTTGCCGATGTGGTCGTCGTACAGCATCGACTCGAAGCCGATCTGCGGCTTGACCTTCTCGAGCGCGTTCATCGCCGTCTGCCCGTCCGACTTGGGCAGTGTGAAGGAGATGTCGGTGCGCCCGCTCGAACCGGACACGTTCTGCACGATCATGTCGATGTTGATCTCGGCGTCTGCGAGCGCCGCGAAGATCCCGGCGGCTTCACCGGGCTTGTCCGGTACGCCGACCACGGTGACCTTCGCCTCGCTGCGATCGTGCGCAACGCCCGAGATGATCGCCTGCTCCACCTGTTCCTCCTCGGGGACGTTCACGACGAACGTGCCCTCTCGCTGCGAGAACGACGACCGGACGTGGACCGGCAACGTGTGACGCCGTGCGTACTCGACGGCGCGCAGGTGCAACACCTTCGCGCCACAGGCCGCCATCTCGAGCATCTCCTCGTAGGAGATCCGCGGGATGCGCGATGCCGTCGGAACGATGCGCGGGTCGGCGGTGAAGACGCCGTCGACGTCGGTGTAGATCTCGCAGACGTCGGCGCCGAGCGCTGCCGCCAGCGCGACCGCCGTCGTGTCGGAACCGCCGCGGCCCAGCGTCGTGATGTCCTTGGTGTCCTGCGAGACGCCCTGGAAACCCGCGACGATCGCGATGTGCCCGGCGGCGAGCGCTTCGCTGATCCGTCCCGGTGTGACGTCGATGATCCGCGCCCGACCGTGCGAGCTGTCGGTGATGACGCCGGCCTGCGAGCCCGTGAACGACCGCGCCGACGCGCCGAGGTTGGCGATGGCCATCGCGAGCAGAGCCATCGAGATGCGCTCACCAGAGGTGAGCAGCATGTCGAGCTCACGCGGCGGCGGCAACGGCGAGACCTGCTGCGCGAGATCGAGCAGCTCGTCCGTCGTGTCCCCCATCGCGGAGACGACCACCACGACGTCGAAGCCGCCGCGGCGAGCGTCGACGATGCGCTGCGCGACGCGCTTGATCTTCTCGGCGTCGGCCACCGACGAGCCGCCGTACTTCTGCACGACGAGCGACATCGGACGACCTCTCCAGCCGGGGAATCGCGTCCAAGTCTACGGATCGGCCTTTCCGTGCTTCACTTTCCGCGTGTCCTGGGGGCGGAACGCCGTGATCGCGCTTGCCTTCGCGAGCGCGCTTTCCGCGTGCAGCGGCAGCGAGCCGGCGACCGTCAAGCGCCCCACTCCGACGGTGACACCGACCTCGACCGCGACCACTCCGGCGGGTGAGCAGCTCCAGGCACTGGCGCAGGCAGGGCTCCGGGCCAGCTACCGCGCGACCTACCTCGTCCGTCAGGACAGGAAGGGACATCGGGCCGACTGGCGGGTCGCGCACACGCCCGCCGCGCTCCGCATCGACGTAGTGACCCACGATCAGACAGCGACCCTGATCGTCGGGCCGAAGGGCGCGTTCTCCTGCGCCCGCTCCGGTCACCGGCGGGCATGCTTCCTCGTCGCCAAGCCGGGGCGTCCTGTGCCCGCACCCTTCAACCACGCGCCGCAGGCACTGTTCACCTCGGACCTGAAGAGCCTGGCCGAGCACGCCGGGTCGTACGACGTCGCTGCCGTCGCATCGTCAGCGGCCGGCGGGCGCGCCGGAGACAGCTGCTTCAGCATCCGCGCGACATCGTCGGCGCCGAAACCGCAGGTGACGACCGGCGTCTACTGCTTCGCACCGTCGGGCTTGCTGACCGCGATCCGGTTCCCCACCGGGAGCACCGTGCGGCTCGTGTCGTCGCGGATGGCGCCGCAGCCCGCTTCGGTCTTCCGCCCCTACTCGAGCCCTACGCCCATTCCCTGACCGGAGAACGCAGCAGAGCTAGACGTCGAGGAGCCGGCGACCCTCGAAGGCACGACCGAGGGTGACCTCGTCGGCGTACTCGAGGTCTCCTCCGACCGGCAGGCCGCTCGCCAGCCGCGTCACCCGCAGGTCCATCGGCTTGACCAGCCGGGCGAGGTAGGTGGCGGTCGCCTCGCCCTCGAGGTTGGGGTCGGTTGCGAGGATCAGCTCGGTCACCGTGCCGTCCGCCAGCCGCGCCATGAGCTCACGCACTCGCAGGTCGTCCGGGCCGACGCCTTCGATCGGGGAGATCGCGCCGCCGAGCACGTGGTAGCGGCCGCGGAACTCGCGCGTGCGCTCGATCGCGACGACGTCCTTCGGTTCCTCGACGACGCAGATGACCGCGACGTCACGCCGCGGGTCGCGGCAGATCCGGCACTGCTCCTCTTCGGCGACGTTGCCACAGATCGTGCAGAACCGGACCTTGTCCTTCACCTCGGTCAACGCGGCAACCAGACGCCGTACGTCGACCGGGTCGGCTGCCAGCAGGTGGAACGCGATGCGCTGCGCGCTCTTGGGACCGACGCCGGGCAGCCGCCCGAGCTCGTCGATGAGGTCCTGGACCGCGCCTTCGTACATGCGTCAGAAGCCCGGGAGACCCATGCCGCCGATTCCACCGGTCAGCGGACCCATCTTCTCCTGCTGGAGGTCGGCCGCGGCCCGCGCCGCGTCGCGCACCGCGGCGACGACGAGGTCCTGCAAGGTCTCGATGTCGTCCGGGTCGACCGCCTTGGGGTCGATCGTCAGCGACGTCATCTCGCCGCCGCCGGTCATGGTGGCGCGGACCAGGCCGCCGCCCGCGGTGCCCTCGACCTCCAGGGTGGTCAGCTCCTGCTGCGCAGCCAGCAGCTGCTGCTGCATCTGCTGTGCCTGCTTCATGAGCTGTTGCATGTTCGGCTGCGCTGGCATGCGGTCAGCCTACGTGCCGGGACTGCTCAGACCGCGTCGATCTCGCCGATGACCTGCGCGCCGAGGTCGCGCTGGAGCAGCGACACGGCGTCGGCGTCCGCGCCGTCGGTGTCGAGCGGCTCGTCAGCGTCGAGGTCGACGACGTCAGCGGCCGCGGGCGTGACCTCGGGAGCCGGCGGTGGCGGGTCGCCGGCAGTGCTCGGTGCAGCGACGCTCGCGGGCGCGGCCGCCGCCGGCTCCACGGCCTGGGTCGTCGTCTTGACCATCAGGTCGATGCCGGCGACCTCCCGCAACGCCTCCCGGAAGAACTCCGACTTCGACTCGAAGTTGCGACCGATGGCGGCGTTGTTGAACGCGAGCGTCACCGACCGGGCGTCGACGGCGGCGACCTGTGCGTACTCCTTGAGCATCGCGTGCGCTGACCGGTTGCGTTGCTTGACCGCGTCGAGGACGTCGTCCCACAGCCGGCGCAACGCCGTCACGTCCACGGTGCCCGGCGCGACGGCGACGGCCGCTGCGGGCGCATCCGCCGGCGTTGCAGCCGCCGCAGCCCCGGACTCGGCGGCGGGCGCGTCGGCAGCAGGTTGCTCTGCCGCAACAGAGGTCGCCGGCGTGCTCGCCTCGGTGGTCGGCTCCGCGGACGCCTCGGGGGCCCTCGGCGGCGTGGCCGGAGCTTCGGGTGCCGGCGCCGTCACCGGCGACGGCGCCGCTACCGCAGCCGCGGTGGCGGGGACGGCGGCGGCCGGAGGCGAACCCGGCGCGACCGAAAGACGCTTCTCGAGCCGGTCGAGCCGCGCGAGCAGAGCTGAGGTGTCACTCGCGGCGCCGGGAAGCAGCACCCGCGCGCACGCGAGCTCGAGAACGAGCCGCGGAGACGTCGTGCCCCGCATGTCCACGAGCGCCGTCGCCATCACGTCGGCCGCCCGGGACAGCCCGGGCCGACCGAAGCGGGCCGCCTGGCCGCGCATCCGGTCCAGCTCGTCAGCCGGCAGGTCGATCAGACCGGTCTCGCCGGCGTCGGAGACCGCGTCGAGCACGACGAGGTCGCGGAAGCGCTCGAGCAGGTCCTGGGCGAACCGCCGCGGGTCGAGACCGGCCTCGATCACCCGGTCGACGGCACGGAAGACGGCAGCGCCGTCAGCGGCGGCGAACGCGTCGACGGTCTCGTCGAGCAGGGCGGCCCCGGTGTAGCCGAGGATGCCCACGGCGCGCTCGTAGCTGACGCCGTCTTCACCCGCGCCCGCAGCGAGCTGGTCGAGAACCGAGAGCGCGTCTCGCGCCGAGCCGGCTCCGGCCCGCACCACCAGCGGCAGGACGAGCGGGTCGACCTTGATGCCCTCCCGCTCGCACAGATCGGCGAGGAACTCGCGCAGGATCGTCGGCGGGATCAATCGGAACCGATAGTGGAAGGTGCGCGACTTGATCGTCGACAGCACCTTCTCCGGCTCGGTCGTGGCGAAGATGAACTTCACGTGCGGCGGCGGCTCTTCGACGACCTTGAGCAGGGCGTTGAAGGCCTGGGCGGTCACCATGTGCGCCTCGTCGATCACGTAGATCTTGAAGCGGGAGGACACCGGCGCGAAGTAGGCCCGCTCGCGGAGGTCACGCGCGTCGTCGACCAGTCCGTGCGAGGCGGCGTCGATCTCGATCACGTCGAGGCTGCCCGGCCCGTTGGGCGCCAGAGCCACACACGAGTCGCACTCGCCGCACGGCTCCGGCGTCGGGCCCTTCTCGCAGTTGAGCGACCGCGCGAGGATCCGAGCGCTCGAGGTCTTGCCGCAGCCGCGAGGACCGCTGAACAGGTAAGCGTGATGGATGCGGCCTGAGCGCAACGCCTGCTGCAGCGGCTCGGTGACGTGCTCCTGCCCCACGACCTCCGCAAAAGTCCCGGGCCGGTACTTCCGGTAGAGGGCGAGACTCAACACGCAACCTCTCTGACGGAACCACCTACGGTCCGCACGTGGGCCCAACGCGCCGGGGAGGCGGCCGGAGGCCGCCGACCGTGACCCCCCGAGCACCCGCCAGAGCCCGCTTACCCTTGCTGCCTTCCGGCCCTGGGGGGGTTGGGCGGGGTAACGCCGCCCGGGGGGTCGACGCCCACTCTAGCCAGGGGAAGGGACGTCGTACGGCGCCATCCACCGCTCCGTCGCCTGGCTAGACTCCCCCGCGGAGGATTCGCCTAGTTGGCCTAGGGCGCACGCTTGGAAAGCGTGTTGGGGGCAACCCCTCGCGAGTTCGAATCTCGCATCCTCCGCCAGTTGCGGACCGTGGCCCGGCGACCGGAGGTCGCGATTCCCGACAGCGATCGCCCGCGCCGGGCCGGCGGCCTCGCCGCCGCGCTTCTTGCCTTCGCCGGCGCCTGCCTCGCGATCACCCAGCTGCTCGGACCGAGCGCGACGGAGTCACGACTGGGACGGAGCGACAGCGGCGCGACTCCTCCCTGGCATCTGGCGACCGCGCCGCCGGACTGGCTGGTCGTGCTGCTGCCGGCAGTTGCCGTCGTCGTCGGCGCGGTCACGGTCGGCCTCGCGCTAACCGGCCGTTGGCGACCGACGGCCGGCCGGCTCACCGTCGCCGGCGCTCTCGTCGTCGGGGTCCTCGCGATGCTGCCGCCGATCGGCTCGGCGGACTCTCTGTCCTACGCGGCCTACGGCCGGATGGCGGCGACCGGACACGATCCCTACTCGACGACGCCTGCGGGTCTCGCTCGCACCGGTGACCCGGTCGCGGCGGCGGTCGAGGTGCCCTGGCAGCACACGTCGTCGGTCTACGGGCCGATCGCGACCGCTGAGCAAGCCGCTGCGTCCGCGATCGCCGGCCATGACGTGGCGCTGACCGTCTGGCTGCTCGGCCTGGTCAACGCCCTTGCCTTCGCCGGGGTTGCGTTCCTCGGCCTGCGCCTGGCGGCGGGCGAGTCCGCCCGTCGCCGGTTCGCAGCACTGTGGAGTGCCAACCCGCTGCTGTGGCTCGCCGTCGGCTCGGGTGCTCATCTCGACGTGCTGGCCGCACTGCCTGCGGTCGGCGCTCTGGCCGTGGTCGGCCGGTCGCGGCTCGGCTCCGGCGTACTCGCGGGAGCGGCGTTGTCGGTGAAGGCACCCGCCGGGCTCGTACTGCTCGCGTTGCTCTGGGTCCGACGGCGTTCGCGCCGCGACGTCCTCGCGCTGCTCGCGGGTGCTGCACTCGTCGCCGTCCCGGGGTACGCGGTCGCTGGCACCGCCGCGTTCCACCAGCTGAGCCGTGCGTCACGGCTCGTGTCACTCGCGACGCCGTGGCGACTGGTCGTCGACTCGGCACATCCGCCACGCCGACTGGTGGGTGTCCTGGCGTTCGTGCTGTTCGTCCTGCTCGTTGCTGCGCTGTCCCGTCGCGGGGCGCGACCGCAGAGCACGGCTGCCGTCGCCGCGCTGCTCACGGTGGCCTACGTCCTCGCGGCGCCGTACGCCCTGCCGTGGTACGACGTCCTGCCGTGGGCGCTGGTCCCGTTGGCCGCGGCGTCGTGGCGCGACTGGGTCCTCCTTGCCCACACGACCGTGCTGTCGCTCTCGTACCTGCCCGGCCGGGCGGCGGCCGTCCTCGGCCGGGGCCTGCACGACGTCACCTGGGGAATGCGCACCGACGTCGCGCCCGTGCTGCTCCTGCTGCTGCTCGTCGCCGTGGCGACGTGGGGCCGTCGGATCGAGCCGGCGGCCTGAGCGTCTGCGTCAGACGGACTCGGCCGGAACCGTCGAAGAGATCTGCTCGAGATCGGCGCGCGCAGCCTCTTCGATGATCGCGACGACCTCCGTCGGCTCGGCCTCCTCAATCGGCGCCAGCCAGTGGTCGGCACTGCGTCTAGCGACGTCGACGCAGCGCGCGATCAGCCCGTAGTGCACCTCCGGAAAGTCGAGGTCGAGCTGCTGGACGAGGTCGACCAGCAGGACGTCGATGCGACGAGGGACGAAGGGCTCGGGCAAGGGAGCTCCTGAGATAGGGCACCGGTCCCGAGGGGCGCAGCGCGCTTGCTGTAGCCGAGCTCGCTGCTGAGCGCAACCGGACGTTACGCCCGGAAGGCTCATATGTCACTTCACGACAGGAAGTGCCGGCGGTGATCGCGCGCTGACGCCCGCTCAACCGTGTGTCGTCGCCTCGGGAAAGCG